>NZ_VOQB01000015.1:0-174946 GCF_009377275.1 Shewanella sp. YLB-07
GCTTTTGAAATGAGCTTCTCACATGGGGAATATAGATAGCGTATGCGCAGCATGCATCCTTTTATATGCTAGTAGGGGGAAGCTCTTGCCCGAAGCCGGGCCATTGGAAGGCGCCTCCGCTCTTTGTTTCCGCATCCAAAGCGCTACTTCTCCGCCCCCATGTGGTTCGGCCTTCGGCAAGTATCATGACGATTCCAAGCCGGGCCATTTCCAGACACCCATGTGGCTTGCTCCCCAGCTGCAGCAAACCTGCTACGCGCTACGACTGTATGTTCGTCATTTTTACTTTTGACCAGCCTTGCTGATCTATTAAATCTCTCTGTCATTTTAAATGAACGTATTCTCAATTAAATCCTTAGCAGGTATTGCTATTGATAGTGGGCTTGTTACTTTAACTGCTATTAATGGATTGCTGGTTTATGGTGTATCGATGAAGCTAGAGATGATATGTACGGGCGAAGAGGTGTTAGCGGGACAGATAGTGGATACCAATGCCGCCTGGTTTGCTAATACGCTTATGGACAAGGGAATTGAGTGTCAGCGACGGGTGACTGTCGGTGATCGCCTGGAAGATCTGATTGCGGTGTTTAAAGAGCGTAGCTTAGAAGCGGATATCATACTGGTTAATGGTGGCTTAGGCCCGACGAGTGATGATCTTTCTACTGAGGCTATGGCCTTGGCTATGGGGGTTCCTTTAGTCGAGAATACCGAGTGGCGTACTAAGCTTGAAGATTGGTACGCCCGTAATGGCCGAGTTATGGCCGAGAGTAATCTTAAGCAGGCATTCCTACCTGAGTCAGCTCTGATGATTGATAACCCGGTTGGCACAGCTTGTGGCTTCGCCGTAAAGTTCAATCGTGCCTGGTTGTTCTTTACCCCTGGGGTACCATTTGAATTTAAGCGCATGGTCACTGAGCAGTTTATTCCCTTCGTTGAGGATAGGTTTGCGGCTTCGACTTCGGTTGCTGTGAAGAAGCTGCTCACTCTGGGTAACGGTGAGTCTGCACTCGCAGATCGATTGGAGGCTATTCCTTTACCCGAAGGAATCATCTTAGGTTATCGCTCTTATATGCCTTATATCGAGATTAAGCTGTTTGCACGAGGTGCAACTGCAATCACTTCTTTGCCTAGAATTGAATCTGAGATCAAGGCTTTATTGGGTAATGCGGTTGTGGCGGAAAATGTCACTACACTGGATCAAGAGATCCATAATAAATTAGTAAACTCAGGACTTAGTCTCAGCGTTGCCGAGTCATGTACCGGTGGCATGATCACCAGTGGCTTGGTTGCATTCCCTGGTAGCTCCTCATACTTAGATCATGGTTTAGTCACTTATAGCAATGAAGCTAAGGTCAAAGTTCTCGGGGTTAATCCTCAGACTCTGGATGATTACGGCGCAGTATCTATTGCAACTGTGGAAGAGATGGCCAAGGGAGCCCGTAATATATTAGGTAGTAATTACGCACTTGCGACCAGTGGCATTGCTGGTCCGGAAGGCGGATCGGCAGATAAGCCAGTTGGGACTGTAGCGATAGCATTGGCAACTAAATATGGTGTACATAGTCAGATGCTGAAACTGCCGAGTCGTTCCCGTGCATTAGTGAGAGCATTAAGTACTGCAGTGGCTTATGACATGCTAAGGCGTGAGCTCTTAGGTGAGGCTGTTATCGTGGATTACTCGTCTTTTAGCAGATTCAGTAAGTAAGGTTGGAACAGGAAATAGCCTAAAAGATAGCAGATTGCAATCAAGCGAGTCTTGATTGCAATCTGCTTAGATAATTGAACTCATTCGTCAAAGATTAACTGAAGTTTTCCTGGTTGTACCTGGATGCGTTTAGTCATCTCAGCAATGAGTGCCTGATTAGATTCATTGGTATCGAGCACATAGACAGGCTGAGTTTCCAGAAACTGAGTTAAGAAGAGCATCAGTTGGGGAGAAAACTGTTGGATGGCCTTATCGAAGTCTTTTGGGCTAGATTTTATCTCGACTAGCTTAAGATCTTTGAGATAGACGCTATGGTTCGCAGCGTCATACCAAGGCTTTGCCTCAAAGGTCGTTTCCAGTTCGGCTTTGAATGGCATCAAGGGGTTACGTACCTTGATGATACTCAAAGCCGAGACCGCCATAATATCTGCTTTATGTCCCAATTTGACTTCGATATTATTGATGCGCATATCGATTCCAAAGAGTTGATTACCCTCTTTAATTTCGAAATGAATCTCATCCGATAGATAATCTTCTAACTCGCTCTCTGTGATGCTGTATTGACTGACGCAGCCAGTCAAAAGCAGCAAGATAAAGCCAACTGTAAGGCTGAGTATTTTCATCAACCTGTGTTTCTCATGCCAGCAGCAACACCGGCAATGGTGAGCATTAAGGCGAGTTCAACATTAGTCGATGAATCTTCCTTGCGTGTTCTGGCTAATAATTCGGCCTGCATGAAGTTCAGTGGATCGATATACGGGTTACGTAAGGTAATCGACTCCTTGTTCCATGGAGTATGGGACATCAAGGTGTCAGATTGAGTCAATTCTAATACGGCCTTAACACCCGTGGCCAATCTTTCACGTAATGCTTCGCCCAGGTGATGAAGGTTCTCCGGTACCAGACAGGTCTCGTAGTATTTAGCCAAATTAGGTTCGGCCTTGGCATAAACCATCTCTAGCATAGATATACGGGTCTTAAAGAAGGGCCATTCTTGCTCCATCTCTTGTAGTAAAGCCATATCACCTCTGTCTATTGCAGCCTGAAGTGCCTCACCAGCACCTAGCCAGGCAGGTAACATCAAGCGATTTTGCGACCAGGCAAAGATCCATGGAATAGCACGTAAGCTTTCAATACCGCCGTCGACCTTACGTTTTGCCGGACGACTACCCAGAGGTAATTTCCCTAGCTCGACTTCGGGAGTCGCGGCGCGAAAATATGCCACAAAATCTGGCTCTTCTCTGACGATTGCACGATAGGCCTTCACCGATTCTTCGGCTAGCTGTTGCATACAGGCACGCCATTCTGGCTTAGGCTCTGGTGGTGGAAGTAAGGTCGCTTCCATTACTGCCGAGGTATATAAGGCTAAGCTCTGAACGGCTAATTTGGGTAAACCAAACTTGAAACGGATCATCTCACCTTGCTCGGTCACGCGGATGCGCCCATCGACAGATCCAGGAGGTTGAGACAGAATTGCTTCATGAGCGGGCCCGCCCCCACGGCCAATGGTACCACCTCGTCCATGAAACAGGGTGAGCTTCACATCGGCTTGTCGGCTTATCTCAACCAGTTGCTCCTGAGCATGATATTGAGCCCACGCCGCCGCCATAACGCCGGCGTCTTTGGCTGAATCTGAATAGCCGATCATTATCTCTTGATGGCCTTTGGTATATCCACGGTACCAATCGATGGCGAAGAGTGCCGACATACAAGTTGCAGCATTATTGAGGTCGTCCAGAGTCTCAAACAGTGGCACCACTCGCATTGGATGAGGGCAGCCTGTTTCTTTGAGTAGAAGTAATACAGTCAGCACGTCCGATGGCTTGCTTGCCATAGATATCACATAGGAACCAAGAGCCCTTGCAGGTTGGGTCGCTATCAGTCGACAGGTGCTTATGACTTCGGCGACATCGGCACTCGGTTGCCAATTCGTGGGGATTAACGGACGTTTACTGGTGAGCTCCCTTAAGAGGAATGCTTGCTTCTCATTTTCATCCCAGTGGTTGAAGTCTCCCATACCCAGATAGCGGGTCAACTCGGCAATAACATCACTGTGGCGTTCGGCGTCCTGGCGGATATCGAGTCTGAGCATATGTATGCCAAAACAGGCTATGCGACGTAACATATCTAACAAGAGGCCGTTGGCAATCAGGCTCATACCCGTATCGGACAGGCTCTTGTATAGCATCATCAGTGGCTCTTTGAGATCACTCTCATGCCAGATGATGGAGCTGTGATCCACTTCAGGATTATGGCCTTCGAGGCGCTCATTGAGGTAATCTATGGTGTTACGCAGTTTAACTCTGAGTTCGCGGAGCACATCTCTATAGGGCTCGTGGCTATTGTTAGTTAACGCGGATAGTTCATCGTTAGCCTCTTCCATAGAGAGGTCATTGACCAGTAAAACGATATCTTTCAGATATAAACGCGCCGCGGTGTGACGGTTTCTGTCTAGTACTTCTTGTGTGACTAGGGCCGTGACAAACGGGTTGCCATCACGATCTCCACCCATCCAGCTGGAGAATCGCACTGGTGAAATGTCGATAGGTAGCTGCTTGCCGGTACGTTCTTCTACTTGCTCATTGAGCTGTCTGAGAAAATCCGGTATAGCTTGCCAGAGAGAGACTTCTATGGTGCTAAGGCCCCATCTGGCTTCATCTACCGGAGTTGGTCGCTCGTGGCGTATCTCATTAGTATGCCAGATCTGAGCGATGAGTTGCCTTAGGCGAAGATGCTGTTGTTTCTTCTCTCGCTGGCTAAGTTGTGGGTTTTCAAGTGCGGCGAGACTATCGATAACCGATGAATATTTTTGGATCAGGGTTCGGCGGGATATCTCTGTCGGATGAGCGGTCAATACCAGATCGATATCTAGGTTCTGCAGGCAATCGAGCATCTTCTCTTGATCGATATTGCTGCTCAACACTCTACCTAATAACTGCTCTACTGGATCGGGAACACATACTAACTCGTCGCAATTGCGGCTGATGGTATGGAATTGCTCGGCGATATTGGCCAAGTTTAGAAATTGGTTGAATGCTTTCGCAAAGGGCACTAATTCTTTATCCGGTAGTGCGGTGAGTAACTTGAGCATCTCATCTCGTGAGGTCTCATCCCCTTGTCTGGAGCTTTTCGCTAATTGACGGATCTGCTCTATCTTATCGAGAAAAGCATCGTCTAAATTGGTGCGTATTGTGTCACCTAAAATCTGTCCTAAGGTACCAACGTTAGACCTTAAAGACGCATACATATCAGCCATACTTACTCCATAAAGAATTTCGCTAATCGACCACAATACCTAGGGTTAACGGCTTAGGTCAATATAGACAACCCAGATATTGTGAGCTTATGCGTGCCATATCACTTAAGACTGGAATAACAATTTAGTCTCGAGTGGCATTTAGTGCAAGAGAGCCTATTTAATACAGGCGTGATAGATGAGCTGTTTGAGCAGCTCGACGGTTTGTTTCAAATAGGCGGTGTCGAGAAACTCATCGGGCTGATGAGCCTGTTCGATACTGCCTGGGCCTAATACTAAGGTTTGGCAACCCAGTTTAGCAATATAGGGGGCTTCGGTCGCGTAGTTAACGACCTCTGGTCTGCTCGAAGATAACTCTGCCACCAGTTTACTCCAGCTGCTTTGTGCGTTGCCGGCGAAAGGCTCGGATCCTGGATAAAGCGGTGCAACTTGAATACTGCCGGGAAACTGAGCACTGATAGGTGCAAGGTAATTAAGGACTAACTGCTCGAGCTCTTCTAATGCCAGGCCAGGTAGTGGGCGAATATCGATATGCAGATCACAGCAGCCACAGATTCGGTTGGCTGCATCGCCGCCATGTACATGACCGAAATTCATCGTTGGATAAGGTACGCTAAATGCGTCTTCATGATAGTTGTCGGCTAGATGTTGCTTGAGTTTCAGCAGTTGTCCCATCACTTGATGCATTATTTCGATGGCATTTAGCCCTTTTGCAGGGTCAGAAGAGTGGCCACTTCGACCCGTGACTCTTATGCCTTGAGTCAGATGGCCTTTATGCATATAAACGGGTTTTAAGCTGGTTGGTTCGCCGATGATGGCGTAATCGGGTGAGATAGATTTTTCCTCGGCAAAGGCTTTAGCTCCATTCATGGTGGTTTCTTCATCGGCGCTGGCTAATATGTGTAGAGGACGTTTGAAATTCTTCAGTGGCATATCTTTTAGCGCTTCTAATATGAGGGCAAAGAATCCCTTCATATCGCATGTGCCAAGGCCGTACCAGCGGTTATCTTTTTCCGTTAGAGTGAATGGGTCTTGGCTCCAACGACCCTCATCGAATGGTACTGTGTCTGTGTGGCCGGCGAGTAGAAGACCACCACTACCAGCGCCAAAGGAGGCGATGAAGTTATGTTTATTACGGGAATTCGGTACGGCTTGAATCTTACATTGAAAGCCTAGATCATTGAACCAGGTATGCAATAGATCTATCACGCCTTGGTTACTCATATCTTGCTCGACTTCGAGAGCGCTAATTGAAGGTGTCGCTATGAGCTGAGTAAAACTCGTTTTCAGATCTGGAATTTGGGTCATATTTCACCTTTAAAATATATATTCAAATATATTGCATAAATAGTTAGCTGTGGTAGTCTAGCAAACAGCTAAGGCGAGTACCAGAATACAGTGCTAATTACTGAGAGTAAAAATGATAATTTCATACACTAAAATTAACAAAAAGGTCACATTAACAGACTTCCTGCGACGATAAACTTGTCAACATTGGTGTTTCTACCAGGGCTTAAGTTGTGCCCCCTCTTTTTCCTTTTATCTCGTTCAAAAATTAAGAAGTCATAGATTATGAAAAGCATTGCCATTATCGGCGCTAGTGGTTACACGGGCGCACAGATCACCTCTCTTATTTATGCCGATGCAAACTTGAAGATTCAAGGTCTGTATGTTTCTGAGAATAGCTTAGACAAAGGTAAGCCATTATCTGAGCTCTATCCCGTATATAGTCATATCTCATTATGCCTCTCTCCATTATCGCAAGAAGCTAAGACTTTAATTGTTGAACAAGCCGATGCAGTAGTATTAGCGACCGATCATAATGTCAGTTTACATCTGGCGGCCTGGTTTTATGAACAAGGTCTGGCAGTATTCGATTTAAGCGGTGCCTATCGGTTTGCCGATAAGGCTCTGTACCCCAAATGGTATGGCTTCGAGCATGACTATCCTGAAGTATTATCTAATGCCGTTTATGGCCTTGCCGAGTGGAATAGTGCCGAGATTGCCGACAGTAAGATGATCGCCGTCCCAGGGTGTTATCCAACTGCATCGCTCACCGCATTAAAGCCATTAGCATCTTTGTTAACCAGTACGCTGCCTGTGATCAACGCCGTGAGCGGTGTCACAGGAGCCGGTAGAAAGGCACAACTTCAAACCAGTTTTTGTGAAGTGAGTTTAACGCCCTACGGAGTATTGGGCCACAGGCATCAGCCTGAAATTGCCACTCAGCTAGGTCAGGAAGTGATTTTTACTCCACACTTAGGTAATTTTAAACGTGGCATACTCGCGACAATTACCACACAGCTCGCTGCGGGAACCACTGAAGCTGATATTGCCAAGGCATACTCATTTTATGATAACGCGCCTCTTGTTACGGTGAAGCACAACCAATTTCCTAAGGTGGATGATGTGGTCAATACACCCAATTGTCATCTGGGATGGAAGTTCGATCTCCAGACGGGTTATCTGGTGGTTGCGAGTGCAATTGATAATTTGATGAAAGGCGCAGCTAGTCAGGCTCATCAGTGCATAAAGATTCATTTTAAATACTAATTTCATTAGGCGAGTAGATAACTATGTCAACGAGTAACAAAACATTAGTGATTAAAGTTGGTGGTGCCTTACTGCAGTGTGAGATGGGCATGAACAGATTGATGGATACTGTGGCTAAGATGATTGCCAAGGGGCAGAAGATTATCTTGGTACATGGGGGCGGCTGCATCGTCGATGAACAGCTCACTGCCAATGGTATGGAAACTGAGAAATTAGACGGACTAAGGGTCACTCCTGCGGCACAAGTGCCTGTCATAGTGGGTGCACTAGCCGGAACCGCGAATAAATTGTTGCAAGCCGCGGCGATAAAGTCCGGTATTTCGGCCATCGGCATGAGCTTGGGTGATGGCGATATTGTAACGGCTCAGATTAAAGATGAAAGGCTAGGATTTGTCGGTGAAGTTTCACCTAAGAATGCGACTTATCTTGAATTTATTCTCTCTCAGGCTTGGTTACCGATTGTTAGCTCGATTGCAATCGACGCAAGTGGCCAGCAACTCAACGTTAATGCCGATCAAGCCGCGACCGTGTTGGCAAAACTTGTCGATGGTCAGCTAGTGCTGTTATCCGATGTCTCGGGTGTGCTCGATGGCAAGGGCCAATTAATTAAGAGTCTCAATAGGGCGCAGGTAGCAGAGCTCACTCATATAGGCGTTATAGAGAAAGGTATGAAAGTGAAGGTCGAGGCTGCACTGGACGTCGCCGAACTTATGGGCCAGCCAGTACAAGTGGCTTCGTGGAGAAGTGCAGAGCAATTGTTAGCCCTGTCAAATGGTCAGTCGGTGGGAACACAGATTCAACCTAACTAGTTTTCACTTTAAAATCATTATCATTAAATTTGAGCTAGCCGCGACGCAGCTAACTGAATACCAGAATAAGGGTTGGATTATGCTGCCAATCAGAGGAGAGTAACTATGAACCACCTGTTATCGATAAAAGATCTAACTCAAGAGCAACTGAAAGACCTATTGTCCCTGGCGAAAAAAATTAAGGCTAATCCAGCCGAGTATCGTCATGCCTTGGACGGTAAGAGTGTGGTGATGTTATTTGAGAAGCCTTCATTGAGAACTCGTGTTAGTTTCGATATCGGCATCAATAAACTTGGTGGCCATTGTCTCTACCTGGATCAGCAAAATGGTGCCTTAGGTAAACGTGAGCCGGTATCCGATTTTGCTGCCAATATATCATGTTGGGCCGACGCTATCGTGGCGAGAACCTATCTACATTCGACCATAGAAGGCCTGGCTGAGCATGGCAGTGTGCCTGTGATTAATGCGCTATCGGATCTCTACCACCCTTGCCAGGGCTTAGCAGACTTCCTCACTTTATCTGAGAAGTTTGACGATGTTAGTCAAGTTAAACTCGCTTATATCGGTGATGGTAATAATGTGACCCACTCATTGATGTTCGGCGCCGCAATTCTCGGCGCTAAGATGACGGTTGTTTGCCCTCCTGGGCACTTTCCCGATGGAGAAGTTGTGGTACAGGCGCAAGCGCTAGCGGCTAAGCATGGTGGCTCCCTGTTTCTGACCTCAGATATTGAGGCGATGGGTGAGCAAGATGCTATTTACACAGATACCTGGATCTCTATGGGTGACGAGACTGATATGGCCGATATCAAAACTAAGTTCGGTCCATATCAGGTCAATGCTGCTCTGATGGAAAAAGCGGGCGCTAACTTTTTCATGCACTGCTTGCCAGCATATCGTGAAGTCGAGGCTACAGCTGAGGTGGTCGATGGTGAGGGTTCACTTATCTTGCAGCAAGCTGAAAATCGAATGCATGCACAAAACGCCGTACTCGTGACCTTGCTGGGTCAGTAAGACAAGCTCTAGACGTAAACATATTTATCTCTCATCGAAGTTTCGGTGAGCAAGTATCAGGAATTAGGAAACAAAGATGTCGAATCAAGTAAAGAAAACAGATGTGAAAAAAGTTGTTCTGGCATATTCGGGGGGACTGGATACGTCGGCCATTATCCCCTGGCTAAAAGAGACCTATGATAATTGTGAAATTATTGCCTTCTGTGCCGATGTGGGTCAGGGAGATGCCGAGCTCGAAGGCCTCCATGCCAAGGCGATTGCTTCGGGTGCCTCCGAGTGCTATATCGTCGACCTTAAAGAAGAACTGGTTGCCGATTATATCTACCCAACCATAGCCACTGGCGCCATCTATGAAGGTACTTACTTACTCGGCACTTCTATGGCCAGACCTATTATTGCTAAGGCTCAGGTAGAAATCGCACGTAAGGTCGGCGCCGATGCCGTCTGTCATGGCTGTACCGGTAAAGGCAACGATCAGGTTCGTTTCGAAGGCTGTTTCGCCGCACTGGCTCCGGAGCTCAAAGTGATCGCTCCATGGCGTGAATGGGAGATGGTGAGTCGTGAGGATCTGCTCGACTACTTGGCCGAGCGTAATATCGAGACAAGCTCTTCGATAACCAAAATTTACAGTCGTGATGCCAATGCCTGGCATATTTCACACGAAGGTGGCGAGTTGGAAGATCCGTGGAACGAACCGTCTAAAGGTGTTTGGACCATGACAGTTGCACCTGAAGATGCACCGGATGCCCCGGAATATGTGACGCTGGAATTAGAGCAGGGCAAGATCACTAAGGTTAACGGTGAGGCCCTGTCTCCTTACGCGGCACTCATGGTGCTAAACGAAGTGGCAGGAGCCCATGGTGTAGGCAGAATAGATATCACAGAGAACAGGCTGGTAGGCATGAAGTCTCGTGGTTGTTATGAGACTCCAGGTGGCACTGTGATGTTTGCGGCGCTACGTGCCATCGAAGAGTTGGTACTCGACAAGACGAGCCGTGAGTGGCGTGAGCAAGTTGGCGCGCAGATGGCTCAGCTGGTCTATGACGGACGTTGGTTCACTCCTCTTTGTGAGTCCTTACTAGCAGCTTCCGGGCCCTTAGCTAAGTTAGTTAATGGTGAAGTCGTTATTAAGCTCTACAAGGGTCAGGCTCAAGCGGTTAAGAAGCGCTCACCTAACAGCCTGTATTCTGAAGAATTTGCGACTTTTGGTGAAGATGATGTGTATAATCAGAAAGATGCTGAAGGCTTTATTCGTCTCTACTCGCTCTCTAGTCGCATCAGAGCACTGAAAGCTCTGTAAATCGCGGCAGATTATTTAATTTAAATAAAGGGCGCTAAGCGTCCTTTTTTGTAAAAAATGAGGATACCAGCATGGCATTATGGGGCGGAAGATTTAGTCAGGAAAGCAGTGCACTGTTTAAATTATTCAATGATTCACTGCCTGTGGATTACCGTTTGATTGAGCAGGATATTGTCGGTTCGATAGCCTGGGCCGAAGCCATTACTCAGGTCGGTGTCTTGACTGAGCAAGAGTGCACTCAGTTACAGCAGGCGTTGAAAGACCTATTAGCCGAGGTTGAAGATAAGCCAGAGTTGATCTTGGCATCGGGCGCCGAAGATATTCATAGCTTCGTCGAGCAATCACTTATCGCTAAAGTAGGTGATCTGGGTAAGAAGCTACATACAGGTCGCTCCCGTAACGACCAGGTGGCTACCGATCTTAAGCTATGGTGCAAGAAGGAGGGTCAACAGCAGCTCGTATTGCTAAAGGGCTTGAAACAAGCACTTCTCGAACTTGCCCAAAGAGAGCTCGATGCTGTTATGCCAGGTTATACCCATCTGCAGCGTGCTCAGCCCATTGCATTTGGTCATTGGTGTCTAGCCTATGTAGAGATGTTTGAGCGTGATATTAGCCGCTTAGAAGATGCCCTCAAGCGGGCCGATACCTGTCCTCTAGGGACCGGGGCACTTGCTGGTACGGCTTATCCCATGGATAGATACAAGTTAGCCGAAGCATTAGGATTTGCCTCTCCGACCCTTAACAGTTTAGATTCGGTATCCGACAGAGATCATGTGATTGAGATCTGTAGCGATGCCTCAATCAGCATGATGCACCTTAGTCGTATGGCAGAAGATCTCATCTTCTTCAACAGTGGTGAAGCGGGCTTCATCGACTTAGATGATGAAGTGACTTCGGGCTCATCTCTGATGCCACAGAAGAAAAATCCCGATGCTCTGGAGCTTATTAGGGGCAAGACAGGACGAGTGTACGGTAGTCTGATTGGCATTCTTACGACGATGAAGGCGCTTCCTCTGGCATATAACAAGGATATGCAGGAAGACAAGGAGGGACTGTTTGATGTTATGGATAGCTGGGCTATCTGTCTCGAGATGGCGGCACTCGTCTTGAGTGGCCTCAAGGTTAATCGTGAGAATACCTTAAGAGCCGCCCAACAAGGTTATGCAAATTCGACCGAACTAGCCGATTACTTAGTGGCTAAGGGGATGCCTTTCAGAGAAGCGCATCATGTAGTGGGTGAAGTGGTGGTTAAAGCCATAGCGTTGAAGAAACCCCTAGAGGATTTTGAATTAGCGGAGCTACAAGCCTTTTCAAATATTATAGCCGATGATGTGTATGCCTGTCTGACCATAGAGTCTTGTCTGGCAAAAAGAGAAGCC
The DNA here is from genome assembly GCF_009377275.1 of Shewanella sp. YLB-07. NCBI lineage: Bacteria > Pseudomonadati > Pseudomonadota > Gammaproteobacteria > Alteromonadales > Shewanellaceae > Shewanella > Shewanella sp. YLB-07. The sequence goes on from NZ_VOQB01000015.1 coordinate 12,017, forward strand.
CTTGGAGGTACTTCGCTGCCTCAAGTGAAAGCGGCACTGACCAGTAAGTTGACTTGAAAACTGAATAAATAGACCAAAATAAAAATATTCTTAGTCTATGTCAAAATTAAGTCACTAATTTTAAACATATATAACTAAAAAAGCACTATTGAGTTAATCACTCTATAGTGCTTTTTATTTAGTGTTTTATACTGGTTTTGTGAGCGAGAGACCTTTATTGGAATAGTTCATCGGCCGAATCTTCGATGAATATATCGTTTGACTCATTGGTCCCTGTGGCAAATTCTTTTGGCTCAGTTCCGGAGACAAAATACTCGAATGAGCTAGTGTAATCCGTTTTTCTGGTTAATTTACCCGTGGCCAAATCTATTCTGACAGAAATGATGCCCTTGGGAGGAGTCGTTGGGATCTCGGGCGTGCCAGCGAGTGCATCCTTCATAAACTCATTCCAACCCGGTCCTGCGGTTTTTGCTCCTGCTTCGGCAGCCGAGATCTGATCCTTAGCCCCATTGGCATCCCAGCTGGTTCTGCCAAGTTCCTTGCTGTGATCATCAAAACCAACCCATACGGTTGTTGCAAGCTTAGGGTTGAAGCCACTGAACCAGGTATCCCTAGATTCGTTGGTAGTACCTGTTTTTCCCGCAATATCACGGCGCTTAACCACGCGTGAGGCTCGCCAAGCTGTACCATTCCAGCCAGTACCCTTGCTCCAGTTACCGCCGCCCCAAATTACACTCTTTAACGCTTCCGTGACCAAGAATGCGGTTTGCTCCGAGATGATCCTCTTTGCATAGCGAGCATCGGGACCACCGCAACTATCTGCATCTGTAACCTGTTCAGCCTGTTTAAATTCTTCAGCCATAGCGGCAAAGGGATCATCACTGATAGGCAGTGGCTCGGCATTAGGGGTACAGGCTAATGTCGGGCTAGATTGCTCAATCACAGTGCCGTAGGAGTCTTCAATGAGTTCGATAAAGTAAGGTTCGACCTTGTAGCCACCGTTAGCGAAGGTGGAGAAAGCGGTGACGACCTGCAGCGGTGTTACAGAGTTCGAACCTAGCGCGATAGATTCGTTTCTGGGGATATCGTCACGGGTGAAACCAAACTTGACTAAGGTATCGATAGCCTTATCCAGACCAGCATAACGCATGGTCCTCACCGACATGACGTTGATGGATTGAGCTAGTCCTACACGTAATCGAGTCGGTCCCGTGTAGCGATCTGGGGAGTTCTTAGGGCGCCATGCGGTACCTTGTCTGGTATCTGCATTATTGATGGGTGCATTGTTGATGAGCGTCGCTAGGGTATAACCTTTCTCAATTGCAGCGGTATAGATGAATGGCTTAATATTCGAGCCTAACTGCCGCTTGGCTTGGGTGACACGATTATATTGGCTGGTGTGAAAACTAAAACCACCTACTAACGCCTCTATCGCACCATTCTGTGGGTCGAGCGACACGATTGCACTGGATACGACTGGGATCTGGGATAGCTGCCAGAAATCACCATTATTGCGTAACCAGACCTGTTCGCCAACTTTTAGTACTTGACCTGCCGTTTTAGGCGCTCTTCCTTGTCGTTTGTTGCTAATGAATTTTCGTGCCCATTTCAAACCTTGCCAATCTATCTGGATTGTTTCCCCTGAAGAGGTGAGCAAGGATGCACTCTGCTCTTCGATACCCATTACGGCGGCGGGCACCAAGCCTTGGAAAGCCTGAGTCTGTTTGAGTCGCGTGAGTAAATGAGAGGTTTCGAGTGGAGTATCTGTCCATAAAACAGCGGTAGCACCACGATAGCCGTGTCTTTGATCGTAGGAATAAACGTTATTTCTAAGTGCATGTTGGGCGTCTAGCTGTAGCTTGGAGTCTATGCTGGTGTAAACATTATAACCTCCGGTATAGGCCTCCTCTTCACCAAATTTATCAACCAGATAATCTCTGGCCATCTCAGAAATATAGGGGGCATATAAGCTGATTTCTGCTCCATGGTATTTTGCCGTTATGGGAGCCTGAATAGCTTCAGTATATTGTGACTGAGTAATATTCTTTTTCTCCAACATACGGCTTAATACCCAATTGCGCCGATTGGTTGCCCTGCTAGGGTTTCGGATTGGATTTGCTGCCGATGGTGCTTGAGGAAGACCGGCAATCATGGCCATCTCTGGTAAGTTGAGCTCTTCGAGCTCTTTACCATAATAAACTTGTGCCGCAGCCCCTACGCCATATGCACGGTTTCCTAAGAAAGAACGGTTCAGATAAAGCTCTAATATCTGCTCTTTCGACAGTGCTTTTTCAATTTTTATCGCTAGAAATATCTCTTTAACTTTGCGTATGTATGTCTTTTCTCGAGAGAGGAAGAATCCGCGTGCCACCTGTTGGGTGATCGTACTGGCTCCCTGGCTCTTTTTTCCTGTGGTGATCAATATGATAGCTGCGCGAGTTATACCGATAGGGTCTATGCCATGATGTTGGAAGAAACGGGCATCTTCTGTGTCTAAAACTGCATCGATAAGTAATGGTGGAACATCCTCAAAGGCAACGGGGATACGCCTTTTCTCACCAAATTGTGAGATCAGTTTTCCGTCACTGCTATAGATGCGCAAAGGAGTCTGTAGCTTAACTGTTTTCAGTGTATTTACGTCAGGTAGATCGGGTAATACATAGAAATATGCTGCAGCAATGGCGCCTATTCCTAATAGGATTAAACTAAAAATAGCGATGACAATACGTTTAAACCACTTCACCAGATAATTCCAATATTTATAGCAGGGACAACAGTATATAAGGGGATAGCCCAATGGTGAAGTTAAAAATAGTTGTCAAAAAAATGGCAATTGTAAAATCAAGAAACATTCTGTACAAATATCTATAACGAGTTGATTTTGTGCTAATCTAATTCCTGAACAATAACAAAAAAGTGACAATTGATTATGCTTTCGAAATTATGGAAGCGTCAGGCTCCGCAGATGGTTGGGATCGATGTTGGTTCCCACGAAATTAAGGCGATACTGCTGAGCAAGACGGCCGACGGGTATAAAATTGTAAGTCATGCAGCTGTACCTGTTAAAAAGGGTGCCGTTAATGATCATGAGATCAGAGATAATGATGCAATTACCGAGTCATTGAGGCAAGTAAAACGTAGCCTGCCTAAAAATGCTAAATTTGCTGCGGTAGCGGTATCTGGATCTGCAGTAATGACGAAAGTCATTTATATGGATGCGACCTTGAGTGAAGAGGAGATGGAAGCTCAAATTGATATCGAGGCAGATAACCTGATTCCATATTCTTTGGATGAAGTGAGTATCGATTTTGAGACCTTGAGTGTGAATAGCACGGACCCTACGAAAGTTGATGTCTTGTTAAGTGCGTGTCGTACGGAAAATATCGATGCTCGTGTCGATGCCCTAGATAATATCAATATAGAAACTAAAGTGGTCGACATCGAAGGTTATGCGTTAGGGCGATCATTTGAGCTTGTTGCAGCTCAACTGCCTGGTAAGGCCGAGAATAAGGTGGTTGCACTTGTCGATATAGGCGCCAATATCACGACCTTCGCGGTAGTTGAAAATGGCGAGACAAGTTTTATTCGGGAGCAAGCATTCGGTGGAGAACTATTTACTCAGTCGATACTCTCTTTTTATGGCATGTCTCATGAGCAAGCCGAAAAAGCCAAGATAGAGGGAGATCTTCCCCGAAATTACATGTTCGAAGTCTTATCCCCGTTCCAAACGCAATTATTGCAGCAGATAAAGCGGACATTACAGATTTACTGTACTTCAAGCGGGAAAGATAAAGTTGATCACATAGTGTTATGTGGCGGTACTTCTAAACTTGAGGGGATGGCCAACCTGTTAACCAATGAATTGGGTGTTCATACCATCATAGCGGATCCGTTTCAGGGGTGTTTGCATGCCGAGGATGATGTGAAAAATAGATTACAGCCCCATATCAGTAAATACATGGTGGCTTGTGGGTTAGCACTGAGGAGCTATTCTCAATGGCGAACATAAACTTACTACCTTGGCGTGAAGAAGCGCGAGAGAAGCAGAAAAAAGATTATATTGGCATTTTAGCTTTGGTTTTTTTGGTGTCTTCTCTAGTGGTTTATCTGGCACTGGGTTTCGTCGACATGATGACAGATAACCAAAAATCCAGGAATGCTTACTTACAATCTGAGATTAGCTTGCTAGAGAAACAGATCGCCGAAATTAAAGAGATTAAAACCCGAAAGAAAGATATCGAGCGGCGCACCGAGATTATTTTGAACTTGCAACAATCAAGAAATTTGCCGACCCATGTTCTGGATGAGTTAGTCAGGATTATTCCGCCGGGGATCTATCTTTCCAGTATCGAGAAGAAGGGAAGCTTGTTGTGGATTGAGGGGCGCAGTGAATCGAATAACAATGTCGCCAATATGATGAGAAAAGTAAAAACTTCAATGTGGCTACACAATCCAAATATGCAGTCTATTGTGGCTCAAAATATAGAACTGAGGCAGTTACAACGCTTTAGCCTGAAAGTGACTATCAAAGAAAGTGATCAAGCTGAAGCGGTACAAGGAGCGAGTAAATGAACCTCGATCTGGAGCAGTTTAATGATATTGACTTTGAGAATATAGGTGGCTGGCCGTCACTGGTTAAACTTGTATTCGCAGCCTTACTTGCCGTCTGTATTTTTGTTGCGAGCTATTTTCTGTTTATCTCGGATGCGATCGATCAACTCGATACAGAGCAGAGAGCTGAAACGACCTTAAAAAATGACTTCAAATCTAAGTACCAGCTGGCAGCAAACTTGAAACTCTATCGAGAGCAGCTTGCCAAAATGGAAGTGCAATTTGCAGAACTTCTTAAAATGTTACCTTCTCAGAATGAGATGCCTGGACTGGTCGATGATATTACCTTTGTGGCAACAGACTCAGGTTTGAGGATCGACAGCCTAGATTGGCGTGAAGAGATACAAAGAGACTTCTATATTGAGTTTCCTATCAGCATGTCGGTAAGTGGCGAGTATCATGAGTTAGGTCAGTTTGTCAGTGGTGTGGCTAAATTGCCGCGTATTGTGAGTTTACATGACTTTGTTATCAAGAAAACAGACGACGGCACCTTAGGCATGGAGATACTCGCCAAAACATACCGCTTCAAGGAGGGGGCTGATTTGCCACCAGAAGATAAGAAGGGGGCTAAATAGATGATGAGACTCCTTTCTTTAAGTATTTTAATACTTTTTTTATCTGGTTGTGTTGGCGATCGCAGTGATCTTGAACTATTCGTCACTTCGACTAAGGCACAGCATGTTGCTCATATCCCACAACTGAAAGAGACGCCTAAGTTTGAACATTTTGTGTATCACGCCAATCTGATGCGTAGCCCATTTGTTCCTCCTTCGCGTGAGTTGACGGAAGAGCTGATAGATACGACTAAAGATTGTCTTCAACCGGATCTTAAGAGGCGAAAGGGGCGACTGGAAACCTATGCGCTGGACAACTTAAAGATGCGTGGAACCTTGAGTGAAACAGACATCATCTGGGCCTTAGTTGAGACCAATGATGGTAGTGTTTACCGCTTAGGTATTGGTGAGTTTTTAGGACTCTATAATGGTCGTATTGCTAAAGTTACTCAGCAAATGGTCGAAATAATTGAATTAATACCAGACGGTTCTGGTTGCTGGACTGAAAGGTTAAGCAACATGGAACTTACTGGCGAATAACAGCGAAGGATGAGGGAATAATGGAATCTTCTGCCGCGATAAAAAACGTTTTTAATAAATCTTCTCTTTTTAGAGTTTTTGGCGCTTTTGTGCTGATTGTGAGTGCCTCATACGCTGCGGCCGAAAACCGCCTGGTGGATGTTAAATTCCACTCAGTTGTCGATCATCAACTGGAGCTGCAATTAATCTTCGAACATGAAGTGATGGCACCTGAAATCGATCTCAATGCATCACCCGCTGAAATTATCTTAGGTTTTAGCGGCAGTATCTCTGGGTTAGAGAAACAGACAATGCCAGTAAATACTGTCGGAGTTGAGAATATCAGTGTACGTCAAGTCGATGGCATGATGCGGGTGATAGTTACGCTGAATAAGGTCAAAGCCTATAAAGGCAAGCTTAAGGGCAATACCTATAATCTAACGATAAATGATGAGGTTGCCGATCGTAATGCCACGGCAGAAAATCCATTTATTAACGGGATTACAAATATCGACTTCAGACGAACTTCTGAAGGCGGCGGAGAATTATTAGTTAAGTTAAATAATAGTTCGGTGGCGGCTAACGTGAAGCAGGTTGGTTCTAAGCTAGAGCTGCAGCTTTATAATACCGATATTGGTTCAGATCTCTTGTATGTGATGGATGTACAAGATTTTGCAACTCCAGTGCGTAGCTTTGAAACTTTTAAAGAAGAATTAACGACGCGAATACTCATAGATATCTCAGGCCAATATGAATATAACTACAAACAAGAAGGCAGTCTGTTTCGCCTCAGCGTTAAGAAGGCTGATAAGCTGGCGGTAGTTAAAGAGGAGAAAAAATATGATGGACGCTCACTGTCTCTAAATTTTCAAAGTATCTCGGTGAGAACCGTGCTACAGATTATCGCGGATTATAACGACTTTAATTTAGTCACCAGTGATACCGTCGAAGGTGATATTACCCTGCGTCTGGATGATGTTCCCTGGGATCAGGCTCTGGACCTTATTTTGCAGACTAAAGGACTGGATAAGCGCATCGAAGGTAATATTCTTATGATAGCGCCAAGTGAAGAGTTGGCAATTCGAGAGAGTCAGCAGCTAAAAAATCAGCTTGAAGTAAAAGAATTAGCGCCATTATATTCTGAATACTTGCAGATAAATTATGCTAAAGCATCTGATATCGCTGAATTGTTGAAGAGTGAGGATTCGAGCCTGCTGACTTCACGGGGAAGTGCTGCCGTCGATGAACGTACCAATACTCTTTTAGTTAGAGACACCGAAGAGACGTTAGAGAATGTACACAGGTTAATCGAGGTACTGGATATACCTATTCGTCAGGTTCTCATCGAGGCTAGAATGGTGACGGTGAAAGATGATGTTTCGGAAGAGCTTGGTATTCAGTGGGGCATCACAGATCAACAAGGTGACAGAGGTACTTCGGGAAGTCTGGAGGGGGCCCAGAGTATAGCAAATGGCATCATCCCCGCTCTCGCTGACCGGCTAAACGTAGCATTACCCGCCGGAGCGGGGTCTGCAAGTATCGCGTTTCATGTCGCCAAGCTTGCCGATGGCACCATACTCGATATGGAGTTGAGCGCCTTGGAGAAGGAAGATAAGGGAGAGATCATCGCGAGTCCACGCATCATGACCTCTAATCAAAAAGCAGCTTATATCGAGCAGGGTGTTGAGATTCCCTATTTAGAGGCCAGTTCCAGCGGTGCTGCAACGATTAGCTTTAAAAAAGCAGTGTTGTCACTGCGGGTGACACCACAAATCACTCCTGATAATAGGGTTATATTGGATTTAGAGATCACTCAAGATTCTCAAGGCAAGGTGGTTTCTACCCCTCTGGGTGAAGCTGTTTCTATCGATACCCAGAGAATCGGTACTCAGGTACTGGTGAACCATGGTGAAACCATAGTCTTAGGTGGTATTTATCAACAAAACTTGATCAGCCGTGTGAGTAAAGTACCGATACTGGGTGATATTCCCTTCCTTGGTTTTCTTTTCAGGAGCACTACAGACAAGAATGAAAGGCAAGAGCTCTTAATTTTTGTTACGCCAAAAATTATCTCTGAAGACCTATAATATTAAATTATAACAAGTGGTTAGTCAGTACTTTGGTGCTGGCTATTTTGTTGGGTTAAGACTAATTTTACAATATGTGCGTACATGACTTGCCTTATGTGGTGTTTAACTGAGATAATCTGCGGTCAAGTCTCATTAGAGCAAGGTAACATTTTAGGTCGATTTTATTTTTCGAATCGACATCGGCAAACTTCATATAAGATTCAGACGTAATAGCAATGGCTGAGAAACGTAATATTTTTCTAGTAGGCCCTATGGGGGCTGGTAAAAGCACAATAGGCCGTCATCTAGCACAGATGCTGCACTTAGAGTTCCACGATTCAGATCACGAAATTGAGAAGCGTACTGGTGCTGATATCGCGTGGGTTTTTGATGTCGAAGGTGAAGAAGGTTTTCGCGTTCGTGAAACACAGGTCGTCGCTGACTTAACTGAGAAACAGGGTATTGTTTTAGCGACTGGCGGTGGTTCTATTCAGAGTAAAGAGATACGTAATAACCTCTCTGCTCGTGGAATCGTTGTCTATCTAGAGACCACAATTGATAAGCAAGTTGCTCGCACACAGCGAGATAAGCGTCGTCCACTGTTACAGGTTGACGATCCAAGAGAAGTCCTTGAAAATCTGGCTGTTACTCGTAATCCTTTGTATGAAGAGATTGCAGATGTCATCGTTAAAACCGATGAACAGAGTGCGAAGGTTGTGGCAAACCAAATCATCGAACAGTTAGGTTTCTAGGCGGAAAAATGAAGCAGATTCAGGTTGAACTAGGTGTAAGAAGTTACTCTATCGTTATTGGCCAGAATTTGCTGACTGGTGGTGAGCATCTTGCCCGTTACCTCCAAGATAGAAAGATTCTAATTGTTACGAATGACACTGTAGCGCCTCTTTATTTAGAGTCGCTACAGTCTCTCTTATCTGATTTTGACTGTGTTGAACCTGTCATCTTACCCGATGGCGAGCAATACAAGACATTAATTCAGATGGATGATATTTTTACCTCTTTATTGCAGCAAAACCTAGGCAGAGACACAGTTCTTGTTGCCTTAGGTGGTGGTGTGATCGGTGATATGACCGGCTTTGCCGCCGCGAGCTATCAAAGAGGCATAGATTTTATTCAAGTACCCACCACACTTCTCGCCCAGGTTGATTCATCTGTTGGCGGTAAGACGGCGGTGAATCATATTTTAGGTAAGAATATGATAGGTGCTTTCCATCAGCCTAAACTCGTGTTGATCGATACCAACTGCTTAGACACACTCCCCCCCCGAGAATTTGCTGCTGGTATGGCTGAGGTCATCAAGTATGGGATTATCTGGGATGGTGAGTTTTTTCAATGGCTAGAGAATAACGTTTCTCAGTTAAAGTCATTGGATAAAGAGTCACTAGAGTATGCCATAGGTCGATGCTGTGACATAAAAGCTGATGTGGTTGCCCAAGATGAAACTGAGAGAGGAGTGCGTGCACTGCTTAATTTGGGTCATACCTTTGGTCATGCCATCGAAGCTGAGATGGGTTACGGTGTCTGGTTACACGGTGAAGCAGTCTCTGCTGGCACAGTACTTGCTGCTAATACTGCAAGTCGGATGGGATTGATCGATGAGTCAATTGTTTGTCGAATCATTAAATTGTTCCAGGCTTTTGATCTACCTGTGGCCCCTCCGGAGTCGATGGATTTTGAACAATTCATCAAGCATATGCGGCGTGATAAGAAGGTACTTAAAGGTCAACTGAGGCTCATTCTTCCTGAAGCTATCGGTAAGTCAGGAATATACAGCGACGTGACCGATGAGATACTGGAACAGGTTCTTCGCCGCCCTTAGATTTTAGGTGTGTGAGTGATTTTAAACGACTCGATTTTACTACCTAGCCAAGAGACCTTAGTACAGAGGTTGCAACATGTTAGCCTCTATGGTCAACAGCTGATTGTTGTGACTGGCGGGCGAGGTTCAGGTAAGACAAGATTAATTACCTCGCTGGTTAATGAGCTGGAAGAGTTTAGCTCCGCGTTGGTAACTTGCCCCAAACACTGTGATAGCAGTGAAATTCGTCGAAAAATTTTAATTCAATTATTTTCAGAGCCAGTCTTTGATGATGAAATTTCTCTGTCTGAAACGATCCTCAGACTCGTATCATCTATGCCACAGGCGTCTTTTATTGTCTTGGACGATGCTCATTACCTTCCGATGGAACTCGTTGCTGAATGCATCGTGTTGAGCCAACTAAGGCTACCAGAGAAAACCATCTCCTTGACGTTAACCTGTGAGCTGGATTTTTTCGATGAGTTGGAGAGTCAGCTACCTGAAACCCTGAAAGAATCATTGCTGTCGATAAATATCGATCCACTCCTGATACAGGAGCGTGAAGCTCTGTACTACACTTTGCTGAGTCGTAGCGAACAAGATCCTTTTACTCCGCGAGAAATAGTCAGAAATCAGCTGGAGAAACAGACAGGGACGCCTCAAGAGGTAGTGAATTTATTAGAACTTTCTCTCAATGGGCTTACGGAGAAGGTGGTTGCAAACAAATGGTCTAAGCCTGTGATAGCAGGAGTATCAATACTCTTTTCCTTGTTACTCGCGAGTTATTATCTGTTTTCCCCTTCCGAGGTAAATGGCACATCGAGCGTCGCTCTAACAGTCATTGAACCTGATAGTGCGTCTTCCCCTTTGTCTCTATACGGGGAGCGGGTCTTAGCGGGTTATTTTGTTCTACATCACAGGCTAGCAGAGGGAAGAGAAGATTCTCAGGTTCCTGAGCCTGAGGAGCTAACCGAGCTTATTACTGGATCACTGGAGGGGGATAGCCATGAGGCTCAAGTTAAAAGCTCAGAAGAACAATCGCAATCAGCGGCCGATATTCAAGCAACTGGTGGCGGTGGCCCAGAAAGCTTCAAGATGGAAACCTTTAAAGGGTTAGAGGAGTTTGAGGCAATAGAGCTTGAGAAAGAGGAAGATAATTTCCCCATCGAAGAGGTCCATGAAAAGCGTACTCTTACCGGCTATACACTTCAACTTGCAAGTGTTAGAAAGATTAAATCCCTCAACAATATTTTAGCCGAGATAGAAGGAGAGCAGGATATTCAGCTTGCACGTCATGGAGAACGCTGGATAATACTCCTTGGTCACTTTCAAACTTTCGCTGCTGCGAATGAAAAATCCCGGGCGTTAATGCAAAAGTATCGTTTGAACTCTCTCTGGACCCGAGAATGGAAAAATTTAGTCGAATATCAGCTAGAAGAAGGGCTTGATGCTAATGATATTCCCCACTAAACAGAGTACAATCGTCACCTTCTTTTTTCTTAGCAATCAATCAATTTAGATGAGTAAAAAACAGAGAGCCTTTCTCAAATGGGCTGGTGGAAAATTTAAACTGATTGAAGCACTCTCAAAGCATCTTCCCGAGGGAGATCGTCTGGTAGAGCCTTTCGTAGGTGCAGGATCGGTATTTCTTAATACTGATTATACTACTTATCTACTATGTGATATTAATCAAGATCTTATTAATCTTTATAAGATAGTTCAGACCGAACCTGATAAATATATAGCCGCAGCTAAGGCCATGTTTGTACCTGAGATGAATGATAAAGAAGCTTATTACAAGGTGAGGACTGAGTTTAATCTCACCAAAGATCCTTTCATTCGCTCAGTTTACTTCCTCTATATGAACCGTCACGGTTTCAATGGCTTGTGTCGCTATAATCGAAAGGGCGGTTTCAATGTACCTTTCGGTTCCTATAAGAAGCCATACTTTCCCGAGAAAGAGCTGCGGGCTTTTTCAGAGAAAGCACAAGCTGCCGAGTTTAAGTGCGTAGGTTATGAGGAAGCATTCGAACTCACGGTTCAAGGAGACGTGGTGTACTGTGATCCCCCATATGCGCCATTGCCGTCTAAAGCGAGTTTTACTACCTATGTCGGTGCAGGTTTTTCCCTGGATGATCAGGCCTTGTTAGCCAGAAAGTCGAGACATACTGCTATTGACCGAGGTATTCCCGTATTGATCAGCAATCATGATACACCTCTAACCAGAGAGCTATATCATGGAGCGAGTTTAGATACGATTAAGGTACAGAGAAACATCAGCCAGAAAGGCAGTGCCAGAAAGAAAGTTGATGAGTTGATGGCCTTGTATGACCAACGCTACCACGGCGAGAATGACTAGCTTGGGCTATATACTTTGTGCTGAAGCTGGTTGTGAAGTACTAGCTCAGTACTAGCTTAACAATGAAGATAAGTGATAGTACCAGCCCAATCGCTAAGATAATTCCCATAATAATGAAAGGCAAAGGGGAGCTGCTTTGAAAGTCTCTTTGTCTGTTCTGCTCACTCTGAACACCCAGAAAAGCCGCTAAGGTACTCATAAAAAGTCGAAAGAGATTCGTTAGCACGACCGAGTAGTCTAGAAGCTATGTTGTGTATTGTTTGTCGGGGGGACATCGTCGAGTGGGCTCTCACTATGACCGTACAGCAGTTCCAATAGATCGACAAAATGTAGCTGGTTAGAACGACTCTTGCCCGCAAACCAAGTGGTCCAGCTCAGATCTTCTGTCTGACGTGCACAGCGGTTATTAGGATGGCTGGCTGGTAAAGAGGAGTTATAGCTGGAAGTGGAGCTGCTGCAGACGCAAGCTGAGGCCGACTCGGAAGCCGATAGGCTCTGGACACTCATCGCTGTGATTGCAATCGCACATGCAGTAACGGCAAGAACACTAGCAGATTTTATACTCGCTGTGAGCTTCTTTCCCTTTTCCATCATATTTCCCTTTATTCAACAGCCCTCGCAGGTCGCGTAATTATAACAAAGTAGATTGTATTTTGAACATATTTTTAAGCTGATTCATAATATCATATAAAGGTATGACTTTTTTGTACATGATCTTGTTTAATTTGACATCGGCTCTAGAGGCTTATGTCCGTAGAAGGTAGAATAGCGTACTTCTTAGACACTGTATGAGTTTGCTATGCGCCCTTTTCTTATCGCTCCCTCTATTTTATCTGCTGATTTTGCCCGTTTAGGCGAAGATGTAGATGCTGTTCTCAATGCCGGTGCCGATGTTGTTCATTTTGATGTTATGGATAATCATTATGTTCCTAACCTGACAATTGGTCCTATGGTATGTAAGGCATTGCGCGATTATGGTGTCACCGCCGATATTGACGTGCATCTGATGGTTAAGCCTGTGGATCGTATGATTGGCGATTTTGCCAGAGCAGGAGCATCGATCATCACATTCCATCCAGAAGCGACAGAGCATTTAGACAGAAGTCTGCAGTTGATCAAAGAGTCAGGCTGTAAGGCTGGTCTGGTATTCAATCCAGGTACACCATTACATTATCTGGATCATGTGATGGATAAACTCGATGTCATCCTATTGATGTCGGTTAATCCGGGTTTCGGTGGGCAATCTTTTATCCCCTCAACTTTAGATAAATTACGCCAAGTGAAGAAGCTGATCGATGCTAGCGGCTTCGATATTCGTCTTCAAGTCGATGGTGGCGTCAAGGTAGATAATATTGGCGAAATTGCCGCAGCGGGCGCAGACATGTTCGTCGCTGGATCTGCTATTTTCAATAAGCCGGATTATAAAGCCGTTATCGATGAGATGCGCAGTGAACTCGCTAAACTTGAGTCTTAATTTATGACATGTTGGAAAAACCTTAAGGCGATCGCATTCGATCTCGATGGTACACTCATCGACAGTGTTCCGGATCTTGCCGCCGCCACTCAGGCGACTCTGTCTGAGCTCGACTTACCAGCTTGTACTGAAGACCAAGTGCGCGGCTGGGTGGGGAATGGTGCTCAGATGTTAATGAGCCGGGCGCTAACTCATGCTCTGGAGCGAGAAGTCCTGCTGGATGAGTTAGAAAATTCCATGCCCAAGTTTATGCATCATTATCAAGATAATTTGCAACAGCATAGCCAGCTCTACCCCTATGTGAAAGAGATCTTAGCGCAATTAACGGCTCTTGGTTTTCCTCTGGCGATTGTCACCAATAAGCCCCATAGGTTTACCCTGCCACTGCTGGAAGCGTTCGACATCAGTCAACACTTCTCTCATGTTCTAGGTGGTGACTCTCTGGAAAGAATGAAGCCGGATCCCATGCCATTAACTCACCTTTTATCTCATTGGCAGCTCGAGCCCGATGAGCTCTTGATGGTTGGGGATTCAAAAAATGACATTTTAGCCGCAAAAGCCGCTGGTATTGCCTCGATAGGCTTGACCTATGGGTACAATTACGGTGAAGATATTGGGCTAAGTGACCCAGATGCGGTCTGTGAACAATTTAGTGAAATCATGGCGCTGGTAAACGGTAGCCTCAAAGTAACGGAGCAAGAAAACCTATGACTAACCCCGCAAAGCCCATAGTACTCAGCGGCGCACAGCCGTCTGGAGAGCTAACCATAGGTAACTACATGGGTGCATTGAAACAGTGGGTTGCTCTGCAAGACAGTCATGACTGTCTCTACTGCGTTGTCGATCTGCATGCCATCACAGTGAGACAAGATCCTAAAGCGCTCAGGGAAGCCTGCTTGGACACCTTGGCCTTATATCTTGCCTGTGGCGTCGATCCTAAGAAGAGTACGGTATTCATCCAGTCTCAGGTTCCCCAGCACACTCAATTAGGTTGGGCGCTGAATTGCTATACCCAGATGGGCGAGCTGAACCGCATGACTCAGTTTAAAGATAAGTCGCAGAAGCATGCTAGCAATATCAATGTGGGTCTGTTTGCCTATCCGGTACTGATGGCCGCCGATATTCTTCTGTATCAAGCCAATGAGATCCCTGTCGGTCAAGATCAGAAGCAACACCTAGAACTGACACGTGATATCGCGACTCGTTTCAATAATGCCTACGGTGAGACTTTTACCATTCCTGAGCCATTCATTCCTGAGCTTGGTGCTAAGGTTATGTCGCTGCAAGATCCGCTTAAGAAGATGTCTAAGTCTGACGATAACCGTAATAACGTTATTGGCCTACTGGAAGATCCTAAGAAGATCATGAAGAAGATTAAGAAGGCGATGACAGATAGCGATGAGCCACCTGTGGTTCGTTTCGATATCGAGAACAAGCCAGGTGTATCTAACTTACTCAGTTTGATGTCAGGTGTTACGGGTAAGAGTATTGCCGGTCTCGAAGCCGAATTTGAAGGCAAGATGTACGGCCATCTAAAAACTGCAACGGGCGAAGCGGTAGTGGAGATGTTAGAGCCACTTCAGGTGCGTTATCGTGAATTTAGAGAAGACACTACATTCTTGCATCAAGTGATGCGTGAAGGGGCTGAGAAGGCACAGGCTCGCGCCGAAGTTACCGTGAAGAAGGTTTACGAGAAAATAGGCCTTATTGTTTAGTCAGCCTATTTTCAGAGAAGTTAAGCTTGTCTAGCCTGACTTTATCAAATGAGTAAAACCAGTAGTCAGCACTACTGGTTTTTTATACAAAACTTACAGTTAGATTAATCCAGTCTCAGCGACGCTTTAACTACTGTAATCACTTCAGCTTACCGAGTATGAAGCTCATCTTATTTATTGTGTTAGTCATGTCACGATAGCGTGCGTGTATGGTGACCCATTACAATTTTAGTGTAGCCTTTTCCCTTGTCAAAGTGACCTTTATCTAACTCTAACTCTAATTCTGGCTCTGCTGGCTTAGCCAGTTGATGAAAGCGGCAATAGCGGGTTCTCTTACCCTGTTTTTTTTACAGCTAAAGTTAAATTCAAACCCGGTATAGATATCCGGTAGTTTTGGGCTGATAAGCCGGCCATCGGCAATATCTTTCATCACCATAAAATCTGAGGCTAGCGCAACTCCCTGTCCAGCAATCGCAGCCTCTATAGCAAGCAGAACGTGGCTGAATATATGTTCTTGCTGCGAGTCTGGAAACGACACCTTATTTTCCAATCCCCAGCGTTGCCAGTCGAGTCCAAGCGGCCCCTCATCTACGGTAAGTAGAGGCTGTTTAAATAAAGATGTGACTTCAATTGATTCACTTCTTTCGAAAAGTTCAGGACTACACACAGGAATGAGCCGTTCTTGGTGAAGCCGTTGATGCCAAAAACCTGGGTGGCCACTCTGACCGCTGATAAACATATCGGCGACGCTATCGGATAGCTCAGGATCATCGGTGATCATATTGAGTCTGATGTTGATGTCAGGGTGCTGTCGCCTAAAATCGCTAAGGCGTGGGATTAACCACTTTACGGCGAATGAGCTATAGACTGCGAGCCTGAGATCTTGGCTGTAACCACCGGATATTTTCTGATTTAATCTGCTTATGCTGTCGAGAATATGGCTCAATTCCTGATAAAGTAACTTGCCTTTCGATGTTAGTTGCAGCTGCCTTCCCTTCCGGATAAATAGCTTCTCAGAAAAATGCTCTTCGAGGACTCGTACCTGATGTGATACGGCGCTCTGAGTGATAAACAATTCATCGGCGGCACGGGAAAAGTGTTCCTGTCTGGCGGCGGCTTCGAACACTTGAAGTGCACGTAAAGGTGGGATTTTTCGCATATGTGAGTCCGGTATACTGGCCTTAGTATGAATCTAATTCATATAAGATGAGAAAGCATCATTTCAGCTTAAGTTTTTGTCTGGTTAACATGCCCCCCATTACACATAGATAATTTGAGAATTAACATGAAACCAACTGTCATGCTGGCACTAGGCTTACTCATCGGGGGCAATGTGTTTAGCGCACTCTATGATGTGTCCATAAAATGGCTTCCCGATGAGGCAAGTGCCGCGACTTTTTTGTTAGTCAGACAAGTGACATCGATCATGATGCTATTGCCCTTATGGTTTATTCTGGGTAAGCCTAAATCCAGTCATATAAAGCTGCATCTGGTTAGGGCGAATATTGGGGCTATTGGGGCTTTGTTGCTGATTATGGGGCTTATGTCGCTGCCACTCGCTACGGTAAGCTCACTATTTTACACGGCCCCGCTGATGATAGTCTTGATGGGCGCCTTGTTTTTAAAGGAGAGAATAGGGCCGATATCGAGTATCTCTAGCGCACTGGGGTTTATCGGTATACTCATCATACTAAGACCGAGTGAGATGAACTTATTCGGCATCTTGGTTCTGGCCGCGGCGCTAACATTTGCGATAAATCAGTTATTGTTGAAAAAGCTATCGGGGAGTGAGTCGCCTGTGGTGACGCTTATCTTGTATAACCTATTAAGTGTCCCCCCTGTGTTGGCTCTGGTGTTTTATCAAGGAATATCGGGACTCAGTTGGACTCTGGTGGGTATTGCTGTCGCTAGTAATCTATTCTTACTCCTGTACCAATGGCTGAGTGTTTTAGCCTATAGACGGGCTAAGGCGAGTGAAGTCGCCATTGCCGAGTACACGGGTCTAGTATTCTGTGTCTTCTTCGGTTGGTTGTGGTTTGGTGAGTGGTTAGATGGGCTGAGCTGGCTTGGCGCGGGATTTATTGTCTTGCCATCCCTGTTGTTGCCTTGGATATTTTCTGGCGTCAGCAAGCGTCAACTGATGGCTCGCATCGGTCAGTTTTATCCGAGCCAGAGAATGACTAAGAGGCGAAGCTAGAAAAGTAGAGGGTTAAGAATGGCTAGCAACCTGTAGATTCAAATCTGTTTGCTGTTTTCTGGCGTCAGCAAGCGTCAACTGACAGCTCGCATCGGTTAGTTTTATCCGAGCCATCGAATGACCAAAAAGATAGCGGCTACTGAGAGTGGTTAGGAGCCGGGAGACTCAAAGACCTTGACGACCTTGCGGACACCGGCGGTATTTCTGGCCACGTCGACCGCTAGGTCAACTTGATTTCTGGCTACAACACCGAGCAGGAAGACTTCGCCGTTTTCCGTGATCACCTTGATGCGTGTCACATCCAAATTGTCGGTATTTAACATCCGGCTTTTGACCTTAGTAGTTATCCAAGTATCATTACTTCTGGTGGTGAAGGAAGTTGGATTGCCTATGCGGATCTGATTGTGGATCTTACCGCCTAGCTTTAACTCCTGTACGGCACGGATCGCCTTATCCCTCAACATGGAATTTGGCGCCTGGCCGATCATCAATGTGTTACCGTTCATCACTACACCAGTAATGTTGGCCTGGTTTTTTACATCTTCAAGCTTGGCCAATTCACTGGAGATCTGGAAGTCTGCATTGGTATCATCGATCTGGGTCTGAAAACTCCGTTCATCGTTGACCATCATAGCGCCGCCGACCGCACCGAGCATTACGGCACCGGCGCAGCCTTGTAGCATGAGGATAACTGCCATTAACGGTAGTAATCGTCTCATGCTATTCTACCATTCCGAGTAAGTATCTGATCATTCAGCGGGAGTTCAAAGCGCTGTAGGCAAGGCGGATGTTTGAAGCTAATAGTTATTCTATATCGAGAACATGTAACGCAGCATAAAGGGCTTTGAAACCCGTACTGCGTGAGGCTCTCAGTGTTTCCACTTCGGTGTTGCATTGACTTAAAAGGGAATAACCATTTCCTCATCAATGCGCCTTGAATTGAAAAAAATGAGAGTCTCTGAACTGACCAGATACTTATATGGAATGGTATTAATCCTTGAATTGGCAGGTTTTGCATTACTGCTCATCCTGTGGGAAAAGAGTGCGATCTATGTTGTCACACAAGCAGTGAATGACAAGCAGGTGAACTTCTTGGATACGTGCCGTGCTGTTTGAAGGTACGCGTATCTCTACATCGTTGATACTAAGCAGGCCAGCCATAGGGCCGCCATCTTTACCCGTCAATGCTACGATAGTCATGTCTCGGCTTAATGCGGCTTCTATCGCTTTTATTACGTTGCCTGAGTTACCACTGGTTGAGATCGCCAGCAAAATATCGCCAGATTGTCCCAATGCTAAGATCTGCTTGGAGAAGATCTCGTCATAGCTGTAGTCGTTAGCTATGGCTGTAATAGTAGACGTATCGGTTGTCAGTGCAATTGCAGGTAGTGGCGGACGCTCCACTTCGAAACGATTTAATAGCTCGGCAGAGAAGTGTTGTGCATCTCCAGCGCTACCGCCATTACCACAGGCGAGGATCTTATTGCCAGCCAGCAGGCATTGAACCATCATCTGTGCCGCTTTCTCGATGGACTCAGGCAGAGCCTCAGAAGCATCGATTTTGGTTTGGATCGAATGAGTGAAGCTATCTTTAATACGTTCTAACATGGGGAAATCCTTAACTATATATCTGTTTGCTATCATGCCATAAGTCATTAGCTGCTTTGACATCAATGATTAAATTTTTTTAAAAAGCGTTCTTGAGCCAATATATTTGTGCTGGCTCTATCCCGATGAGATCGAATCGACAGATCACATCGAGATGTTTGAGCTGCATATAATGCTCGGCTGCCCGCCTCAATCTCTTTATTTGCTTCGCGCTCAGCGCATGTAACGGACCACCAAATTGACTCTTAGTGCGATATTTTACTTCGACAAAAATTAACGCTTTACCTTGGCGCATAACGAGATCGATTTCGCCAAATTTGTATCTGACATTTTGTTCGACGAAGGTCAGCCCCTGTTGTTCTAAGTATTTTCTCGCCTGGCTTTCGCCTAGCTGACCATGCTCATGTGGAATATGATTTTTATCGTCCATGATAAAGAGCCTTTATTGCGGGCGTAGACTGCCTCTCTGGTAACGACCCCAGCTGAGCTTGCGGTTAACCGTGCCATCTGGAGCCACAGATAGCATGCCGCTTCGACCCGAGAATTGGTAACCGGGTAGTGCACGCATCTGGGCAAGTTTCCCAACTAATTCCAGCGCATCATAACCCATGATGTAGAGTCGTTTCTGACCAAAACTCCAGGTTGGCCAAAGCTGCTCCACTAATTGAGTCTCGTTATTGCTGCTGATCAACCAGGGAATATCGCTGATGATCAGGTTGTTGAGTTCTTGAGATACTTCTCTCGAAGTATTTTCTACCCGACTGCGGCTGGTGGTGTAAAGTGGCACCGGCTCGGCGAACACACTGAAGTTGACGTCGATAAAAGGCTTTAACAGAGGTAGATCTTTATTGCCGGAGATCATGTAGATGGCATCTATATCACGGCGTGACCGAAAATCGGCTTTGACCTTGCTGCCCAATAATGCCTTGATCCGTGCGATTCGCTCCTTGCTGTCGATAACGCCAAGTGATTTTTGTACCGTGACTTTCATCTTATCGCCGGGATCGTAATAATGGACCTCGGCAGGTTTCTGGGTTAACTCTGCCCATGCCTCGCTGAAGCTGTCAGCCATTCTATGGCCAACCGAATTGTTACTGGCTAACACCAGAGGAGTGGTGATGCCATCGGCAAATAACTTCTCGGCTGCATCGCTTGCCTCATGGGCTGGGGATAAGGCGAAATAGAACTGGTCATCGTCAGGCGTAAAGTCATCTACATGGTTTAAATATAGCTGGGGTACTCGCTTTAACATGACTGGCGCTGGTGTTGCTAATTTACTTGTCTGCTCGCTATCGCTGGCAGGCGTGACAACGACGGCAGGAATTGGCTGTTGCAACTCTTCGACCTCAGATTGTAGCAAGGGGCCTATGATAAATTCGGCGCCTGCAGCAACGGCTTGTTGATAGGCGAGTTGAGCGCCATTGGCGGTATCGTAAAAATTAATCGAGACCTTATCATCCGGGTTGGCCAAGTAACGTGACATTATGCCATGCTTGACTGTGCTAGCGACCCGGGCTCTAGGGCCTGTCAATGGCAGCAATACGGCGATGTTATGTGGATTATAAGGTTTAGTCGTTAAGGCTTTCTCGAGATCCGTTGGCAATTTGATCGAGGCTGGGTGTGTTGGGTTGGTATGTTGCCAATTACCTAGGTGCTTCACTAGTTCATTGGGGTTGATAGCATAATGTTTGGCTATATATGCCAGCTGTAACCAACCAGAAAAAACCGGATCTGAAGAATCCTGGCTAAAACTCAGTAAAGTTTGTTCATGCAATGGCTGTAAGATGCGCCAGATACTGTTATTGACTTCACCAGCTTGAGCCGTTGGCAAAAGAGTGCTCAAGAGACTCAACTGTCTGGCTTGCTCTATGGGCTGTTTCGTCAGCTGGT
Source organism: Shewanella sp. YLB-07 (assembly GCF_009377275.1). Lineage (NCBI taxonomy): Bacteria > Pseudomonadati > Pseudomonadota > Gammaproteobacteria > Alteromonadales > Shewanellaceae > Shewanella > Shewanella sp. YLB-07. The sequence continues at coordinate 32,829 of NZ_VOQB01000015.1, forward strand.
ATAAACGGGCTTTAAACTGGTAGTAGGCCACCATCTGCCAATCGGCAAGTTGCCATTTAGTCGGATAATTCAGTTCACGCAGGGCATCATCATAGGTCGATGTGAGCTCGAGTGCCCTTGCGGTTAAATATTTATGCTCGGCAACTAGCTCTGTTTTTTGTACCAGATTCGATTTAATTGAGGCTAATGTCTTATTCGCGGCATTTCCATCACCTTGATTGATAAAGGCGTGGGCGGCAAGGAGTGCGTATCGATTTTGTATTTCTGCGTTATCGGCACTCGAGGCCTTTGTCAGGTAATCTGCGGGCTGCAGAGGTGCACTAACCAAAGATACCTGAGTGTCCTTTGGTTTTATTTGACTTGGCGTTGACCCACAACCGATCAAAATAGTGGCTAAAACCGCAATAGAAATAAATTTAGTTGTATTCAGTCTTTTCAACACAGGTCTTCACTCTGGTAAGATGCAGCCAATAGTTTAACCTTCTCTTACGCTTGACGAAAGTCTTGTAATAGTCAAACTGAGGTAGATATGGATCTGGCGGTCGCTCTTTACATAGTTCCAACCCCAATCGGCAATCTTGCCGATATTAGTTCTCGCGCCATAGATGTGCTTAATAGTGTCAAATTAATCGCCTGTGAAGACACGCGTCACAGCGGTAAACTTCTGAGTCACTTCGGCATAGAAACCAGAAAAACGTCGCTGCATGATCATAATGAGCGAGACAGAGCCGATTGGATCATTCAAAAGCTTAGTAATGGTGAGCCTGTTGCGCTGATCTCAGATGCCGGCACTCCCTTGATCTCAGATCCCGGTTATCATCTGGTTTCTGCAGTGAGAGCGGCGGGATACGATGTCACTCCTTTACCAGGGCCATGTGCCGCTATTACCGCGTTGAGTGCTTCAGGCTTGCCATCGGATCGCTTCTCTTTCGAAGGCTTCCTACCATCAAAAGAGAAAGGTCGATTTGATAAGTTGACGGCCCTAAAAGAAGATCCAAGAACCTTGATCTTCTATGAGTCACCTCATCGCATTGTTCAGAGCCTCGAGTCATTTTTGGCGGCTCTGGGTGAGGATCGACAGATAGTGATGGGCCGTGAAATCACTAAGACCTTCGAAACCTTTCTTTCGGGGACAGTGGCTGAAGTGCTTGAGATTGTTAAAAGTGATTCTAACCAGCAGCGTGGTGAAATAGTGCTGATGTGTCACGGTCATCGTAGCGCGAAAGATGATGCAGATATTCCAACTGAAGTGATTAATACCCTTAAGTTACTTGTAGAAGAGCTCCCCTTGAAAAAAGCGGCGGCAATCGCTGGACAGATCTACGGGCTAAAGAAAAACGCACTCTACAAATATGGTTTAGAGATAGGTTTGTAAAAGCGGTTGCGAGCGCGGCCTAAGGCCTTCGAGGGCACGACTGTGTCGCTTCGAGAGAAAGACAATGTTGCTGTTATTTTTTCTTATATGACAAAAAGTCCCTTCGAAGTGAGCTTGTGACGGCCCAGGTTATTAACACTGGGCATTTAACAACTTGCCGTAATCGCCAACACTCGCTATAATCCGCGCCGAGTTGGCCAGACAGTTGCCGCGTTCGCAAGAGCGGGGAGGAAAGTCCGGGCTTCATAGAGCAGGGTACCAGGTAACGCCTGGGCGGTGTGAACCGACGACAAGTGCAGCAGAGAGGAGACCGCCAATCTTCGGATTGGTAAGGGTGAAAGGGTGCGGTAAGAGCGCACCGCACGGCTAGTAATAGTCTGTGGCAAGGTAAACTCTACCCGAAGCAAGACCAAATAGGGTTCCAGTACTTTTAATAGTTAATGCGCGGCTCGCGTTGGAACCGGGTAGGTCGCTTGAGCCTGTGAGCGATTGCAGGCCTAGATGAATAACTGTCCACGACAAGACCCGGCTTATCGGCCAACTCAACCTTTTAGAAAAGCCCGCCTATCGAAAGATAAGCGGGCTTTTTGCTGTTTGGTTATGAGATCTTGTGTCGCTTTTTAATCATTTATCCTTGGAGGTTGATCTTGGCTTTTTTGCGTCTGCGTTGTCGTCAGCATCATCACCCGTGTAGAAGTCCGCTAGTACGTCGGCCAGATGAGTACGGGAAAGCTCACCTTGTAAGTCGCCATCGGCATCGACAACAGGCAGAGGAAAGTCTGATTCCATGGTTGCTGGTATGATGCTTTCGAGCAGTGCATCCGGCGATATCGGCTCCAACTCTTCTACCTTAAACTCATCCATCGGCGCTTCTTTATCTGTCTTGACAGCATCTTCCAGTGCTACCTGACACACGACGCCCTGAAAACCCTCATCGGTAACGTAATAGGCATAGTTAGCCGGGATACGTTTCATCTGTTTGAGCGCTTCACCTATCGTGTCGGCGGTTAGGCGATATGCAGGCGGCTTCATGACTGTCTCGACAGTTAGTGCTCTTGGCCGATTTACGTCCTTTACGAAGGCTTCGACATAGTCGTCGGCAGGGTTGAGCAAGATGTCCACCGGCTCACCTACCTGGATCAGATTGCCATCTTTGAGGATCGCGATCCGGTCGCCAATTCGCAGCGCTTCATCGAGATCGTGGGTAATGAAAATGATGGTCTTATGCAGTTCTTTTTGCAGTTCAATCAGTTGGTCCTGCATTTCACTGCGTATCAGAGGATCCAGTGCCGAGAAGGCTTCATCCATCAAGAGGATTTCAGCATCGGTACACAGGGCTCTCGCCAAGCCGACGCGTTGTTGCTGACCACCGGAAAGCTGAGCGGGGAACTGCTGCTCATATCCGGTCAGACCGACGGTCTCAAGCCATTGTTTGGCTTTGGCATTTCTCGTGGCTTTATCTATCCCTTGTACGCTGAGACCATAGGCCACATTTTCCAGTACGCTTCTGTGGGGCATTAAACCAAAGCGTTGGAATACCATTGCCATTTTCTTGCGACGAAATTGCTCGAGCTCCTTGGTATTGAGCTTCATTACATCCACGCCTTCAACTAGGATTTGCCCTTCAGTAGGATCGATAAGCCGATTGAAGTGACGGATCAAGGTCGATTTCCCCGAACCTGATAACCCCATAATCACAAAGATCTCTCCCTTGTGAATGTCGAGGTTGATGGCTTTAAGGCCCACTGTATGGCCAGTTTTCGCCAGGATGTCATCCTTGGATAAACCTTCTCTAACCATAGGCATGACCTTGGTTGGTTTTTTACCAAAGATTTTGTAAAGATCCTTTATCTGAATAAGTGGCTGAATTTGTGATCCGTTAGTCATGCTGTCCACCCTGCATATGTTGCTGAGATCGCTTTGCGTAGGCTTGAGAGGTGCGATCAAAAATAATGGCCAGAGCGACGATGGCTAAACCGTTAAAGAGCCCCAAGGTGAAATACTGGTTGGTGATAGACTTGAGGACAGGCTGACCCAGGCCCTTGACGCCAATCATAGACGCAATCACGACCATCCCCAGTGCCATCATAATGGTCTGGTTGATACCTGCCATGATAGTGGGAGAGGCTAGTGGTAACTGAACCCCCATCAGACGTTGCATCGAATTGGCGCCATAGGCAGTGGCTGCCTCCAACACTTCTTTGTCTACCAAACGGATCCCCAAGTTAGTCAATCGAATGACTGGCGGGATAGCATAGATGACAACGGCTATTACCCCTGGCACCTTGCCAATGCCAAGTAACATGACCACAGGGATCAGGTAAACGAAGGCGGGCATGGTTTGCATCACGTCCAGAATTGGTGTCACTACCGCTTGGGTGCGATTGTTGCGGGCCATTAAGATACCAATGGGGACGCCCAGTACGATGGCCATTAGCGTACATACGGTAATGATACTAAGGGTGCGCATGGTATCTTCCCACATGCCGAAATAGCCGATAAGCAGAAATGAAACGACGACGCCCAAGGACAATTTCCATGAACGACTGGTGAAGTAAACCAAAGCGGTAATAGAGAGCAATACTGCCCACCAGGGGGATTGCACCAACAGCTTTTCAAACCAGATAAGAAAGCCGAGCAGTGGATCGAAGAAAGACTCGATGACATCGCCATACTCTCGGGAAAAGTCCCGAAAGCTGCTGTCCAAATATTTACGTATTTCCACCAAAGTGGCACGGTCCATTTTCGGAAACTTGCTGAACCAAGAAAAGTCAGCCATTACTACCTCTATCGTTTTTTACACGGGATAATCTAGATGGGAGCAAAAATGCGAGGCTCTGTAGGCTTCGCATTTTTGTTTGGGGTTATAGTGCTTCGATTGCCGATTTCACCTTTGCGGCGACATCGGCGGGAACCCATTTAAGCCAGATATCTTCATGATTCATTAGGAAGTACTCGGCTGCGATATTACCGTCTGCCTGATTATCTTCCATCCAAGCGAGCAAGCCGTTCATTTGGGCATTGGTCAGAGAGCGTTTACCAAGATACTCAAATCCCTGGGGTGATTTTTCAGCGAAAGCTGTGGTGGTGACAGTTTGTACCAGTGCCGATGGGTACATGGTGACCTTAGGCTCGGCGCACTCAACTTGTGAAATACAGTCGCGAAAATGCTCTGCATCGATGCCGGTACCAAAATCCACTTTGGCCATTTTGTATTTACCTAATATCGCTGTGGGTGCCCAGTAGTAACCAAACCAAGGCTTTTTGCGTTCATAGGCACGGGCGATGGATCCAGACAGGCCCGCTCCTGAGCCGGGATCGATAAGATCAAACCCTGCTGCATCGAGCTTTAGCGCTCGATATAGATTTTCGGCCGAGATTTGACAGCCCCAACCCGCAGGGCAGCCATAAAATGCGCCACGTTCGGGATCTTCCGGGTGTTTAAAGCTTTTTACTTTGGCGATAATACCTTCAATGGTTTTTAGGCTGGGGTCTTTGTCGACCATATATTGGGGAACCCAAAAGCCTTCTTCACCGCCATCGGAGAGTGAATTACCTGCGATAGTCAGCCGCTTGTCACTGACACCACGTTGGATAAGCTCTTTGACATTGTTGCTCCAGATCTCCGGCGCGATGTCTGGCTCACCTTTTTCAACCATTGAAGTACTGGTCGGCATAGTATCGCCAGGGATCAACTCGGCTTCACAGCCATAACCATGTTCTAGAATAAAGCGATCAACATTAGCGATTAATGAAGCCGAGCTCCAATTCATATCTGCGATAGTGACCTTACCGCATTGTTCTTCGGCAAAGGCTTGATGTGTAGCGCTACTTAGGAGTAATCCAGCAATTAAAATTATACTTTTCATAAGAACTCAGTGCTCGAGGTTAGAAGTTTTGGTGCTCGTGCCTTTCACTAACAATTGTTAGAGTTCAAACTTGGGGTCGTACTTAGGTGTTGCAGGCAACGGCGTGATTACAAACTCCTTACCAAAAGTAGTCCGATGGTAAACAATTCGATGTGGTTAAGTTAGCATGGTAAACGCATTGTTAACAGTCTTGTAGGGTATGGCCATCGAGTTTAATCATCTTGCTGGCATCATTCCAGCCACACTTTTGTCCCCTATCTGGCTCAGTATGCCTGTTCGCCAAAGGGTCAATTAATCTGCAGTCTAATCAATAAAAATTATGATTAATATTCTAAATGTAAGGATTGGTATTCGTGGGGAATAGAAGTAGAAAATCGTTTTTTGAGCTTAAATAGCAAACTAAAATTCAGGAGCTATTCGATTTCTAGTGAAATTAAATATCCCCTCAATACTGAATCTTATATCTTAGTTATTGCTAGAGTTGCAATTAACTCTCTAAAATCTTGTCGATTATAGGCTTGTTGGCTTCAGGGAAGTCGTAGTTTTGTAAATCTGACTTAGCGACCCACTTAACTTCTTGCCCTTCAAGCCCGTGAGCCTCTCCTGTGAAGCAAGTTACCCAATGGATATCCAAGAGCACTTGCTTATCCGGGTAGTCGTGACTGATGCTCATTAGGGAGCTTGTATCTGTGATGGTTAAATCAACTTCCTCTTTCAGCTCTCGCGCTAATGCTTGGGTCACAGATTCGCCCTTTTCGACTTTACCGCCGGGGAACTCCCACTTTCCACCTTGATGTAGATGGGTGAGGCGTTTGGCCAGCAGGATCTGCTCATCAGCATTCATGATCACGCCTACAGCAACATGTACTCTTTTAGTTGTAGCTATCGAGACTGACAATTGGATTAATCCTCTTTGAAGAAACCTGATTCATCATATCCCTGGGCATCCAGAGTCTCGTGATCAAATTCTGGCTTGACTGGGATTGCATGTTTTTCGGATGCCCAGTCGCCTAGGTCGATTAGCTTACAGCGATCACTGCAGAAAGGTTTAAACTTGGACTCTGAATTCCAGATCACTTCTGTTTGGCAGGTGGGACACTTTACTCGGGTTGTCATTGTTCGGTCTCTACAAGGTACGCGTGCAAACTTGGCTTAACTTTGGGCTCAGGGCCTAGCTTAAGTTTAGCTGTTTAAGCATGATGTTTGATATGAAACCTATAATACTGTCTTTAGATACAGGTTGCTAACTTAAACTCAATCGCTTTATCCGAGTGTTTTTGTTGGTCGAATTGTACGAAGTGAATCGCGTATCTATTTTTATGCCCACTAATGGTAGGGTAACAGCCTTGATGTGAGTCTAGTTGCACTCTAATTAATGACAGTGCCTGATTACTATTACCTTGATAGAACCCAGCTTTCGCCACGGCTGCAGTATATTCAGTCGTTAATCTGGTTAGTTCAAGAAGCAGGCTGATGGGGGTCAGTAACGCTCTAAATGTATCTAGCCACTGCGAGTACTCTTGTTGTCGAACATCCCAAGGCTTGGCTAACCAATAATGAAGTTGTGGCAAGTCAAAATTACAACATGCTCCAGGCATATTGAACCTCTGGCGTAGAGCCATTAAGAAACGATTCTGTTTTAGTTGGCTACCGGGTCTCTCGCTTATTTGAAGTGTGTCTCTAGCGTTAGATAGGAGGGATAAGTATTTATCGACTTGCTGTTTATCTATGTGGGGCAGGCTTTTCCAATTGGACAGTAATGAAATCTGCTTATCTAGGTCTTTGAGTACCTCGCCGCGGTAGTCGCATCGCTCAGCTAGCTCACATAATGAGAAAAGGGGGTAGAAACAACGATGTTGATGATCTTGATCCAAGTTCATTTGCAGTTGTTGTTCAAGATACTCAAGTCTAAGGTAGCTTCGAGTCTTCTCGTTTAGAGGCTGTTCATAGATCAATTCAGTCATGGCGTTTATTAAGCGTTATTGGACAATTTTAAATAATTATTATGTAGTGCAATTACTTTGCTTTTTAGCGCCGATATCTTTCCATGATTGTCTATGACATCATCAGCTTTAAGTAGTTTCTCGGCTCTTGGGGCCTGGCTACTTATAATTTTTTCAACTTGCTCGTTAGTTACCGAATCCCTGTTAATGGTACGCTTTCGTTGTTGTTCAGGTGAAATATCAATCAAAAGTGTACGGTTTACTAACCTATCTAATTCATTCTCAAATAGCAAGGGAGCGACGAGAATTGTGTAGGGTGATGACGTGGATGCTAATTGATTTAGCATCTCGGTTCGTATCATTGGGTGTAGTAAGTCATTGATCCAACGCCGCTCTTTCGGCCAGTTGAAGATTATTTCTCTTAGAGCGGCTCGATCTAAGCTGCCATCTTGGTTCAATATCTGTTTACCGAAATGGGCCGTTATTTGAGTTAAGCCGCTAGTGCCAATTTCTACTACATCTCGTGCGACGATATCGGCATCGACTAATTCGATGCCTAATTCTGCAAATAGATTAGCGACTGTGGTTTTACCGCTACCTATGCCGCCAGTTAAGCCTATTAAATATTTAGACATAATCCTACTTCTTACACCATTCTATGAAGAACACTAGCTTATACTTATAGGGTGGATAGATACCAAGTATTGATATCACTGCCCCAGATCATGGCTATCCAGCCCGCTAGCGCGATATAAGGGCCAAAAGGAATTGGATTACCTTGATTAAGTTTTTTACTGATGATTAGCATGATGCCAACTATCGCGCCGACTACAGATGATAGAAGTATTATGAGTGGCAGTAGCTGCCAACCAAACCAGGCCCCAAACACGGCTAAAAGTTTAAAATCTCCATATCCCATACCTTCCTTACCCGTTAACAGTTTAAATGCCCAGAAGACACTCCAGAGGCTCATATAACCCGCGGCAGCTCCGATTAGTGCGTCGGTTGGGCTGGTAAAAGTGCTGTTTAGGTTTATCAGTAAGCCTAGCCATAGTAGGGGGAGGGTGAGTTGGTCGGGAAGTAGCATCTCATCGAGATCTATGCCTGTTAGCGCTATCAGCACGAAGGTGAGTAATGTTGCGAAGGCAAATTCCCAGGTAGGGCCGAAATGAAGAGCGAGGAAAGCTACGGTTAAGCCCGTCAATAATTCTATTATTGGGTAGCGCGCCGATATAGCTGTGCTGCATGAGGCACATTTACCTCTTAGCATGAGCCAGCCAATAACAGGCAGGTTATGCCAGGGCTTGATATCGCTTTTGCATTTCGGGCAGGCTGAGCCCGGAACGATCAGGTTATATTTTTCTGGATAGCCATCTATGGCTCGCTCGAGCTTTTTTGAGATGGGAGCTATGAGCTCTTTATGATACTCGTTGAGGTATTGATTACATTCTTGCTGCCACTCGCGTTTCATCATCACGGGAAAGCGATGAATGACCACATTGAGGAAGCTACCGATAACGGCGGCAAAGATAAAAGCGATAGCGCTAAAGAGCCACAAGTTGTGGCTTAATATTGTTATGAATTCTGACATCTAGTTTGTTCTTCTATTAGGAGTCTTTTATTGATCTTGATAGTTACTTGCAAAGGATGCTAAATAATCTTACCCATTTCAAAGATGGGAAGATACATGGCAACGATCAAACCACCGACTAAGGTGCCGATCACTACCATCATGATAGGTTCAATCAGGCTTGATAGTCCATCTACGGCGTCATCGACCTGCATCTCGTAAATATTGGCGACCTTGTTGAGCATATCATCGAGTCCACCGGATTCTTCGCCTATCATCACCATCTGGATCAACATATCGGGGAATAGGTTAGTTGTGCGCATGGCAACATTCATCTGCATGCCCGCCATCACCTCTGTGCGGACCTTTATTACAGCTTTACGGTATACGGCATTTCCCGAAGCGCCAGCAGCAGATTCCAGGCCATCTATTAGGGGGACTCCGGCAGCAAATGTTGTTGCTAGTGTACGAGCGAAACGTGCCATAGCGGCTTTATGTAAGATTAATCCTATAGCTGGTATCTTTAAAATTAGCACATCAACCTTGTCCCGAAATTGTTGGGAGTGCAAATGTGCACGCTTAAATAGAAAGACGCTAACTATGATGATTACGGCAAATATATACCAAGACGCCTGTAATGCTTCAGAAATGCCGATGACGAATTGAGTAAAGGCTGGCAGCTCGGCGCCAAACCCCGCAAATATTTCCTCAAACTGCGGGACAACGAAGAGTAACAGCAAGGCTGTCACAGCTATAGCGACTACGACCACGGCAGCGGGGTAAAACATGGCTTTCTTGATTTTAGATTTAAGTGCCTCCGATTTCTCCCTGTAGGTTGCGACGCGATCGAACACGGCATCAAGCGAACCTGAATGCTCGCCTGCGGCTACCAAGTCTACGTACAGATCGTCGAAATATCGCCTATGGGGCCTTAATGCATCTGAGAGTGGGATACCGGCTTGGACATCATTGAGTATGGTGCTTAAGAGTTCACGCATCTTAGCCTTTTCATGGCCTCGGCCGAGCATATCTATGGTTGTCACCAGAGGCACGCCGGCAGAGAGCATAGTCGCTATCTGACGGGTGATCATGGCGATATCCATGGCATTTATCTTGGGAGCACCCAGTTGGAATAGACTCGCCGATTGCTTCTTGACTGATTTGGGGTTGACCCCCTGAGTTTTTAGTTGGCTGCGAACCTCCGCTGCGGAGGCACCTTTAAGCTCTCCGGAGGTTTTTTGACCGGATTTATTGACCCCTTTCCACTCGAAGGTAAAGATCTTAGTTTGGCTATTAGCATTGGCTTTCTTAGATCTAGCCTGTCTTTTTTTAATGGTACTTGCTGTTGCCATAGCCGTTCCTTAAGATAAAATTTGTGAACCTAAAAACTGGTGACTCGGTTGATTTCGGCGATGCTGGTGACGCCATGGATGACCTTGAGTAGCCCTGACTCCCGTAGGTCTCGCATTCCTTGCTCTTTAGCCATAGTAGCTATCTCTAAGGAGTTACCGCCTTCCATGATGATGCGGGCTATTTCATCTGATATCTTCATCACCTCATAGATACCGACCCGGCCCTTGTACCCGCCGGAGCAGAGATCGCAGCCCACAGGTTTATAAGTGGTGATGCCTTCATCTATGTTAGTTTGCCTAAAGCCTAGCCTCTCTAGTTCGTGTTCTGGAACATCTTCTGCTTGCTTACATTCCGGGCAGAGGCGACGTGCCAGACGTTGAGCTATGATGAGGTTTACCGAACTGGCTATGTTGTAGCCAGGTACACCCATGTTGATTAGGCGAGTCAGGGTTTCGGCGGCAGAATTAGTGTGTAGTGTAGAAAGTACCAGGTGGCCGGTTTGTGCCGCCTTGATGGCAATCTCGGCAGTCTCTAAGTCTCGAATCTCACCTACCATGACCACATCGGGATCTTGGCGCAGAAATGAGCGCAACGCAGAGGCAAATGTCAGGCCCGCCTTGAGATTGATATGGACTTGGTTAACTCCTTCGAGGTTTATCTCCACCGGATCTTCGACGGTAGAGATATTTCGAGCCTCGGTGTTGAGTATGTTGAGGCCTGTGTAGAGGGATACGGTTTTACCAGATCCTGTAGGGCCTGTAACCAGAATCATGCCTTGGGGTTTTTCCAGCATCTCCTCGTACAGCTCGCGCTGATCGTCTTCATAGCCGAGCTTCTCGATGCCAAGTTGTGCCGAGGAGGAGTCTAGGATACGCATCACTATCTTCTCACCCCAGATAGTGGGGAGAGTACTGACACGAAAATCGATAGACTTAGTGCGTGATAGCTTCATCTTGATGCGGCCATCTTGCGGGACTCTTCGTTCGGCGATATCTAGCTTGGACATCACCTTGAGTCGAGCCGAAATTCGATTAGACAAGTTTACTGGAGGCTCAGAGACTTCATGCAAGATACCATCGATACGAAAACGGATACGGTACCGTTTCTCATAGGGTTCAAAATGCAGATCCGATGCGCCTTTGCGTATGGCATCGGTCAAAATCTTATTGATATAGATGACGATAGGCGCATCATCACCACTCTCGCCTTTTTGCTCCTCCTCACGTTTACTGGGATCATCTATCTCAATATCGGCGAGGGCAGACTCATCTATGCCACTGATATCCAGTGCGGAGATATCCTCCTCGAGTACCTTATCTATGGCCTTGGTGAGCTTGTCATCTTCGACCAATATGGCTTCGGCATGTAGACCCGCGCTAAATTGAAAGTCTTCCAGCGCTGCGATATTGGTGGGATCTGAAGTGCCTATGTACAGACGATTTCCACGCTTAAACAGTGGCAGACACTTATGTTTCTCGATCAACTTTTTATTGAGGAAATCTTCGGGAATGCTGGCAATGTCAAACTCATCGAGATCCAGCAATGGGGTACCGTATTCCTCATAGCAGAGCTCGGCTATTTCACGGGCGGAAATAAGGTTTTCTGAGACTATGGTGGAGACGAGAGCTTGTTTATTTTGGCGAGATTTGGCTATAGCTGTTGCTATCTGCTCTTCGCTGAGCAAATTTTTACGAATAAATAATGTTGATAAACCTAAATGAAGACCAGTCGTGGGCATGAGTTACTCATAAGTGATTTCAGCTAGTAAAAACAAATTTGAGCGAAAGATTATTAACTCTTTCGCTCAAATTAATTAGCTAGTCGCTCTAATTATAGACCAGCACCTTCAGTACAAAGCGCATCATCGGTAGAGTCTACGCCAGTAGCCCCATAACTTACACTACCATCTGCAAGGATAGTGGCTTCAACAATACATTTATCACCTGTAAAAATTATATTTGAATCCACTCCAGTTGCTACTGTGCCAGTTAAACCCATGGCGGTCATGTTTGTGCCTACGCTAGCACAAGCAATATCTGAAGTCACACAGGCTGCTGCAGTTGATGTCAGTGAGCTAACGGCCTTCATCGAGGCACCACCACCAGCCGAGACTATGTAATCTTTATACGCTGGTAGTGCAATGGCGGCGAGAATACCGATAATTGCAACAACGATCATTAATTCAATCAGAGTGAAACCCTGAGCCTTCTTGTTTAGTCTGTTTTTCAAGTTAATGCCTTTCATTTTCTCTCTCCGTTGACCTAAATCGTTCGACCCACTTTACTCATGCTAACTTAGACTCATCTAACCTAGAATCAGCAAAGTAACTTAATTATAGACGTCTTAGCCGTATTGCTCCTGCGCTAGCTAAACTTTCCCTACTAATCCATTAAGACTAATTCTAAGAACTCTAAAACAAATTCTAAGAGCATCTCTAAGATAAACGTTAAAATTAAGTGTTTGTTACTATTTCTCATCTTGCGATCAGAAATGGGGTCTTACTTTTCGTGTCATTTTGCTAAATAATTAAAGTTAGTGTATAGAAAGCTTAAGCTTCGATTATTCTCGAACGTAAGTTAATTCTACTCTTGCTGCTTTTATTTACTGCTGGTTATGTACCGCTAGCTATGTGCATTCCGGCAAACCGCACCTTATGTTCTCCTCCTACTCTTTGCTCGACTCTTAACCCGTTAATAGCGGCTTCGAAAGCTTGTTCGGCTTTTTCAAGTGGCTCTTTTTAAGGAACCTAAGTGAACCTAAGGTGAGGTCGGCCGAAGTGGCCATCTCGCCTACGTCCAAAGTTAGTACAAAGTTAATGTAAATGGAACTGTAAATTACAACAAAGTACTAATTTGACGATGATTTAGTCTAAAAAGGTTGAATTTATGTTAATTGGGTTCTAGCGTTTTTTTGGCTGTGCATGAAAAACTGTCACTTTAGCTTGAGGTGTCAATTTTTGGGCGCTTTTGAAACGGCAGGTGCAGTTTGTTTTTTAATCATAGATAGCTTGCTGGATACAGGTGTTGCGCACTTTCTGTTTGAATGAGCGAAGGGGTAACAAATGCAAGGTGAGCTTAGTTGTTATATTTAGTTCTTATAAAAAAGGTGACTCAGCGTCTGCGAATCACCTTAAAATCTGATGGCAAGATCTATGACTTGCGATTAGTGTTTCAAGCGAAGAGACAGGTCGAGTGCATGGATATGCTTAGTTAGCGCGCCAACAGAAATATAGTCGACGCCAGTTTTTGAAAAGTCGGCGATAGTGTCTATAGTGACGTTGCCCGACACTTCGAGTTTGGCTTGCTTATCGTCGGCTAGACGCTTATTGATTTCTACGGCTTCTAGCATCATGGTCACGTCGAAGTTATCCAACATGATGATATCCGATCCCGCTTCCAGTGCTTGTTGTAGCTCTAAGATGCTCTCTACTTCTACCTCGACAAGTTTATCTGCGTCTAGCTCTCTGGCCTTAGAGATCGCTTGGGCTATGCCGCCACAGGCCATGATATGGTTTTCCTTGATAAGGAAGGCATCGAACAAGCCGATCCTATGGTTTTTCCCGCCGCCGCAGCTAACTGCATATTTTTGAGCGGTACGCAGGCCAGGAATGGTTTTACGTGTGTCGAGTAGTTTAGTATTGGTACCGGCTATCTTATCTACATAATGCTTGGTGAGTGTTGCGACACCGGACAAGGTCTGAATGAAGTTCATTGCGGTGCGCTCGCCAGTGAGTATGGCGCGCGCTGGGCCTGAGAGTTCACACAGCACTTGATTGGCGACTAACAGATCACCATCATCTACATGCCAGTGGAGGGCGACTTCTCCACCGAGTTGGTTGAAGACCTGTTCAGCCCAAGCCTTGCCACAAAATACACCCTCTTCACGAGTGATTAAGCTTGCTTGTGCATGCTTGTCTGCCGGGATGAGTTGCGCCGTGATATCTGCATTAGCCTTATCAGCGCTACAGATATCCTCCAGGCTATTAACATCATGGCTGGTCGCAGCTTGAATCGGGGCTTGATAGCCTAAGTCTTCTTCGAGTGCGGCTTTTACGGCAAGCCTAATATCATTTTCCAACATTATCGGGATCCTTGATGAGCTTAATTTATAAGCTGGTACAACAGGGGAATGATTTAGATTATAAATCGGCTGTCATGCTTGGTAAGAGTAATAATAACAAATTTGATCTATAAAGGTAGAGTCTAGCGATCATACTCTATGGCTTGTTGTTTCATTAGCTAAAGAGGTCGTGGTCGATTCATTATTTGAGCTACAACTTTTTCAAGTTGCTACACTTGTTTTAGATGTGATCGCCTGTTATCCAGTATGAGTTCGATGGGTCTTTTCAGTGAGAGGTCTAACTGATAGAGTGCTAATAAGATATGGCGGATTCTAGGTTAACTTCTTGTTGATAAAAGCTAAACTAATTCCTAGTTTTGAACTGGGGTGGGCCGAAGGGGTGAAGCTGTGTGTGTCGCCTCATTTTAACTCAAGGCCGGATAATGAGGTTAGTCTGTTAGTTATTCATAATATTAGCCTGCCAGCCGGCTGCTTTGGTACACCTTATATAGATCAGCTGTTTCAAGGTTGCTTAGATATAGCTGCGGATCCCAGCTTTGAAGCTCTTAAAGGTCTCGAAGTCTCGGCACATTTCCTTATTCGCAGAGATGGGGGAATCATTCAGTATGTCTCTTGCGATGAACGCGCCTGGCATGCCGGGGTATCAAGTTTTCAAGGGCGACAAGGTTGCAATGATTTTGCTGTCGGCATTGAGCTCGAAGGCACAGATAGCCAAGATTATACCGAGCTACAATATCAAGAGTTGGTTAGGCTGACGCTTGGTTTGATGACAAGATATCCCATGTTGAATTTGGATGCTATTGTCGGTCATTGTGACATAGCGCCGGGCCGGAAAACCGATCCCGGCGACTGTTTCGATTGGAACAGGTATAAACACGAGCTAACCTTGGGTCTGAGCTGGTAGTACCTCTACAGTTTATAGCTGAGCATATCTTAGGCTTGGCGAGATAAATGAGCCCAAATGCTAGATGTTTAAATTTGAGTAAAAAGGATGGACTAAATGGCACTGTTTTCTTTATTAGTGGCGATAATGGTTGAGCGATTAAAGCTGCTCCCTAAGTCATGGCAACTCGAATCATTTCTAGATCTGTATTCTGCCAATTTGTTTGGTAAGAAGCAGCTCAACTCAGAAGCCATGATGGCGTTGGCGCTTCTTCTACCGGCAATAACCGTTTTCGTGACCACTTGGGCTGTAAGCGGCATGCTATGGGGAGGGGTGAGTTTATTACTTTGGGTTGGGATCTCTATTCTGTGCTTTAGTCACCAGAAACAAAGAACGGCCTTTAAGCGATACATGCAGGCGGCTTGTCGAGGCGATGCTCAAGCTTGTTATCATTTTGCCGAAGAGCTAGATTGTAAGCGTTCTATTGAGGCCGTAAGCGAGAGTGATCTAGGCGCTAAGGTGGGCCAAAGCGTCACTTGGCTCAATTATCGTTTTTATGGAGCGGTTGCCCTTTATCTCATCTTCTTCGGTCCTGCGGGCGCAGTCTTATACTGTACCGTACGTTATTTCAGTGACCTAAGTCATCAGGAGTCGCTCGAGTTACCCTTGGTGGATAAAGTGCTGGCACTTTTAGATTGGTTACCGAGCCGTATTTTTTCGTTCGGTTATGTACTCAGTGGTCAATTCTCTCAAGCCTTTAGCAGTTGGCGAAAGCTGGGCTTAAGTCTGGATCATAGCGCCAGAGAGATAGTGACTCAAGTGGCCTTAGCCGCAGAGCCAAGACCTGAAGCCTCGTCAACACCCATTTGTGTCCAGGCTACATTGGCATTGCTGCAGCTGAGTAAACGTAATTTCATTTTACTGTTAACCACGCTTTCTCTTTTGACCATCTTTGGGGTGGTGGCGTAAATACAGCTTCGCCAGAGTTATATTCTCTTAGTCTCTTGTTAGTGACTCTATGTTAGTTAAATGGTCTGACCTTTCTCGGTTAAATTTCCGCTATGCTCACACATCGTGAGTATCCCTGACTCAGGTCACAAACTGGACTTTCAAAATGTGATTTGCTAAAGTGCGCTCAGTCAACTAAATTGGTAAGACCAATTTACAATAGGAGCTGAGGGCCACATGGCTTATAACAAAATAAACCAGCCAAAAATTTCTGACGTCATTATGGGTCAGTTAGAGCAGATGATTTTGGAAGGTAGCCTCCAACCGGGTCAGAAGCTGCCTCCTGAGCGTGAGCTGGCACTCCAATTTGAAGTCTCCCGTCCCTCGTTACGTGAAGCCATTCAAAAATTAGAAGCTAAAGGCTTGCTGTTGCGTCGTCAAGGCGGTGGTACCTATGTCAAAGAGCAGCTTTGGCGAAGCTTGGCCGATCCCATCGTTGAATTGATGCATAGTGACTCTGAGAGTCAGTATGATCTACTCGAATTTCGTCATGCCACAGAAGGCATGATGGCTTATTTTGCCGCACTTCGTGGTACCGATGCCGATATGCAGAATATCAAACGCACTATCATGGATGTAGAAGCGGCTAAAGAGATTGAGCAGCAAGCGGAAGCCATCGTACATTTCTATCGTGCCATAGCAGAGGCGTCACATAACGTGGCCATGTTGCATCTGGTACTGAGTTTAGCTCCTGTGCTGCATAAGAATGTGGCACAGAACCTGGAACTGCTGAATCGAAGAGAGGAAGCATCCACAAGGGCAAACGAACATAGGCTGGCATTGCTAGCCGCAATCGTTCGCCGTGATCCTGACGCAGCTCGTGAAGCCTCGAATGAGCATTTAAGCTATATCGAGGAAGTGATGTTGACCGTTAGGAAAGAAGATAGTCGGTTGCAGCGCAGTCTGCGCCGTTTAAAAAGTGGTGACTAGGCGTTCTCAATGAGAGAGCAAGCCAAGCACCAAACCATATTTTAATATTTTTAATATCACTAAGTGCTGAGATTCGGTGCTTGGGTATTACATATAGGAAAGGACTGCGAAATGTCTGAACATATGCTACAAGATCTGGATCCATTAGAGACTCAAGAATGGTTATCTGCTCTAGAATCGGTTGTTCGTGAAGAAGGTGTTGAGCGTGCTCAATATCTACTGGAACAAGTTCTCGATAAGGCCCGTTTAGATGGCGTCGATATGGCGACTGGTATCAATACCAGCTATATCAACACCATACCAACCAGCCAAGAACCTGCATATCCGGGTAATACTACGCTAGAGCGCCGTATTCGTTCTATCATTCGCTGGAATGCGATCATGATCGTGCTTCGAGCTTCTAAGAAAGATCTGGACTTAGGTGGCCATATGGCTTCTTTCCAGTCTTCAGCTGCATTTTATGAAGTGTGTTTTAACCACTTCTTCCGTGCGCCAAACGATGTTGATGGTGGTGATCTAGTCTATTACCAAGGTCATATCTCTCCGGGTATCTATTCGCGTGCATTCGTTGAGGGTCGCTTAACTGCAGATCAACTCGATAACTTCCGCCAAGAAGTTGATGGTGAAGGTATCCCTTCATATCCACACCCTAAGCTAATGCCTGAGTTCTGGCAGTTCCCGACCGTTTCTATGGGTCTGGCTCCTATGTCTTCTATCTATCAGGCTCGCTTCCTTAAGTATCTCGATGGCCGCGGCCTTAAAGATACCTCGGCTCAGCGTGTCTATGCCTTCCTGGGTGACGGTGAGATGGATGAGCCTGAATCACGTGGTGCGATTTCATTTGCGGCTCGTGAAAAGCTAGATAACTTATGCTTCCTGATTAACTGTAACCTACAGCGCCTCGATGGTCCTGTTATGGGTAACGGCAGTATCATTCAGGAACTTGAAGGTCTCTTCAGAGGTGCCGGTTGGAACGTCGTCAAGGTGATCTGGGGTAACAACTGGGATTCACTGTTAGCCAAAGATACTACTGGCAAGTTGCTACAGCTGATGAATGAGACTGTAGATGGTGATTACCAGACATTTAAGTCAAAAGACGGTGCCTATGTACGTGAGCACTTCTTCGGTAAGTACCCTGAAACAGCGGCGCTTGTTTCAGATATGACAGATGCCGATATCTTCGCACTTAAGCGTGGTGGTCATGAGTCATCTAAGCTTTATGCTGCATTTAAGAACGCTCAGGATACTAAGGGTAAACCGACAGTGATCTTGGCTAAGACCGTTAAAGGTTATGGCATGGGCGGCGCAGCCGAAGGTAAGAACATAGCGCACCAAGTGAAGAAGATGGACATGAGCCATGTGCTTCAACTGCGTGACCGTCTAGGTCTTCAAGACCTGCTTACTGATGAGAATGTTGCTGAGTTGCCTTACCTATCTTTAGAGGAAGGTTCAGAAGAGTACAAGTACCTGCATGCGCGTCGTGATGCTTTGCATGGTTACACGCCTCAACGTCTGCCTAACTTCACTAAAGCATTAGAGCTACCTGAAGTTGAAGATTTTAAGCCTTTGCTTGAAGAACAGAAGCGTGACATCTCCACCACTATGGCATTTGTTCGCTCGCTAAATATATTGCTTAAGCACAAAGGTGTGAGCAAGAATATCGTCCCTATCATCGCTGATGAGGCGCGTACATTTGGTATGGAAGGTCTGTTCCGTCAGATCGGTATCTATAATCCTCAGGGGCAGAACTACACCCCACAAGATCGTGAAATTGTTTCTTACTATAAAGAAGCAACTTCGGGTCAAGTATTGCAGGAAGGTATCAACGAGCTAGGTGCTATGTCTTCATGGGTTGCTGCGGCAACATCATATAGCACTAACGATCTGCCTATGATCCCATTCTACATCTACTACTCTATGTTTGGTTTCCAGCGTGTTGGCGACATGGCATGGATGGCGGGCGATCAACAGGCGCGTGGCTTCTTGTTAGGTGCTACAGCCGGTCGTACAACCTTGAACGGTGAAGGTCTGCAACACGAAGATGGTCATAGCCATGTTCAGGCCAACACGATTCCAAACTGTATCTCTTACGATCCTACATATGCCTACGAAGTAGCAGTCATCATCCAAGATGGTATGCGTCGCATGTATGGCGATCAGGAAAATGTGTTCTATTACCTGACGCTGATGAATGAAAATTACGCCATGCCAGCTATGCCTGAAGGTGCTGAAGACGGTATTCGTAAGGGTATCTATAAGCTTGAGTCATACCAAGGCAGTAAGCAGGTTCAGCTGATGAGCTCAGGCACTATCATGAATGAAGTGCGTAAGGCAGCGAAGATTCTCAGTGAAGAATATGATGTTGCGTCTGATGTTTATTCGGTCACTTCTTTCAATGAATTGACTCGTGAAGGTCAGGATGTCGAGCGTTACAACATGCTGCATCCTGAAGCTGAGCAGAAGCAAGCCTATATTTCTCAGGTAATGGGTACAGCCCCTGCAATTGCAGCTACAGATTACATGAAGAACTACGCCGAACAAGTTCGCGCCTTCATGCCATCAGAATCATTCAAAGTACTGGGTACCGATGGCTTCGGTCGCTCTGACAGCCGCGATAACTTGCGTCGTCACTTCGAAGTGAACGCTGGCTATGTGGTCGTCGCAGCACTGACTGAATTAGCTAAACGTGGTGATGTTGAAAAATCTGTCGTGGCTCAGGCCATCGCTAAATTCAATATCGACGCAGACAAGATCAACCCGCTATACGCGTAAGAGGCAATACAATATGACAATCGAAATTAATGTACCTGATATTGGTGCGGATGAGGTTGAAGTCACCGAGATTCTGGTTAGCGTAGGCGACAGGGTTGAAGAAGATCAATCGCTGATTGCTGTCGAAGGCGATAAAGCCGCGATGGAAGTACCAGCATCTCAATCGGGTGTAGTTAAAGAAATTAAAGTTGCGGTTGGAGATAAGGTGGCTACCGATTCGTTGATCATGGTCTTCGAAGACGATGCAGCATCGGCTCCAGTAGCCCAAGCTGCGGCCGCTCCTGCGCCAGTCGCGGCAACAGTCGCTCCGGCATCTGTTGAGCTAAAAGAAGTGAATCTGCCTGATATCGGTGACGATGAAGTCGAAGTGACTGCAATATTAGTCAACCTAGGTGACAGCATCACAGAAGATCAGCCAATCTTAAGTGTCGAAGGTGACAAGGCGTCGATGGAAGTGCCGGCTCCTTTCAATGGCGTCTTAAAAGAGATTAAAGTTGAGATTGGTGACAAGGTTTCTACCGGCAGTTTAGTACTGGTCTTCGACGTTGCAGGTTCATCTTCTGTGCCTGTAGCCGCAGCGCCAGCAACTCCTATTCCTGTAGCAGCTGCGGTTGCCGCCGTTGCAACTGTATTAGAAGTAGCTGTTCCTGATATCGGTGATGATGAAGTCGAAGTTACCGAGATAATGGTGAAAGTCGGCGATACAGTGACCGAAGAACAGTCACTTATCAGCGTCGAAGGCGATAAGGCTGCCATGGAAGTACCAGCTCCCTTTGCTGGCACCATTAAAGAGATCAAAGTAGCTATTGGTGACAAGGTGTCTACTGGCTCGTTAATCATGATCTTCGAAGTGGCTGGCCAAGCGCCTGCTGCAGCACCTGTAGCCACGGCGCCAGCTCAAGCAGCAGCTCCAGCAGCTCCTGTATCGGCATCTTCGACTAAGCCTGCTAAGACAGACTTTGTTGACAATGAAGCCTATGCCCATGCATCTCCCGTTATCCGCCGCATGGCTCGTGAACTTGGTGTTAACCTTGCTAACGTCAAAGGTACGGGTCGCAAGAGCCGCGTCATTAAAGAAGATGTGCAGAGCTACATAAAGGCTGCGATTAAGCAGGTTGAATCGGGTAGTGTTAAAGCTGCCGCTGGTGGCAACGAGCTTAACTTATTGGCATGGCCAAAGATCGATTTCAGCAAGTTTGGTGAGACCGAAGTTAAGCCCTTATCTCGCATCCAGAAGATCTCTGGTGCTAACCTACACAGAAACTGGGTGAAGATCCCCCATGTTACTCAGTGGGATAATGCGGATATCACAGAACTCGAATCATTCCGTAAGGCACAAAATGCGGCGGAAGCGAAGAAAGATTCTGGCATGAAGATCACTCCATTGGTGTTTATCATGAAGGCGGTTGCTAAGGCTCTCGAAGCTTTCCCTACGTTCAACTCATCTCTGTCGCAAGATGGTGAGAGTTTGATCATGAAGAAGTACGTCAATGTCGGTATTGCCGTCGACACGCCAAATGGCCTGGTTGTCCCTGTTTTCAAAGATGTGAACAAGAAGGGCATCCATGAATTATCGGATGAGCTAAAGCTGATATCTAAGAAGGCACGTGGCGGTAAGCTAACGGCTTCAGACATGCAAGGTGGTTGTTTCACTATCTCTAGTCTGGGTGGCATAGGTGGAACGGCATTTACACCAATCGTTAATGCACCTGAAGTGGCAATTCTCGGGGTGTCTAAGTCTGAAATGAAGCCAGTATGGAATGGTAAAGATTTCGAGCCTCGCTTGATGTTGCCTCTGTCACTGTCTTACGATCATAGGGTCGTAGATGGCGCCGAAGGTGCACGTTTCATTAGCTATTTAAACAGCTGCTTATCAGATATTCGTACCTTAGTGCTTTAAAAAATGGGCTGCTTATTACAAGCAGCCTTTTATACCCAAACTACTTCAAAATGCAGGATTCAGCATGTCGAGAAGTGACAGAGTTCAAGGCATGAAAGAGTAGGACTAGTTATTCTAATCCGAACTTTCATAACGCAGAAAAATGTTGCTTCTCACCTTGCCCTGCGGGAGCTCCCGTAGAATAGCTGCACTGCGTTAGTGATATCGACAAGGGAATAACCATTCTCTCAATCACTGCCTTGTTCAGCTATCCTACGGGGGCTCTGAAACGAGCACCTTGAGGTAGGTTGGGTATATATAGTAAATGTATGATTGTGATCGGTATCAAACAAAGGTTAAAATGCGGCCACCTTACAAGATTTGGCAACATTTTATTTTTGCGCTACTCGTTAGTGCAAGAAAATGAAAAGAATAGAGGAAATCATGAGCAACGAAATCAAAACTCAGGTAGTGGTATTAGGCTCTGGCCCTGCTGGCTATTCGGCGGCATTCCGTGCGGCTGACTTAGGACTAGAGACTGTCATCATCGAACGTTTTAGTACCTTAGGTGGTGTTTGTCTGAACGTAGGTTGTATCCCATCGAAGGCACTTCTACACGTATCTAAAGTGATCGAAGAGGCGAAAGCTGTTGCCGATCACGGTGTGGTTTTTGGCGAGCCACAGATCGATTTGGAGAAGCTACGTGGTTTCAAAAATTCGGTTATCAGCCAGTTGACAACAGGATTGGGCGGAATGTCCAAGATGCGTAAAGTCGACGTGGTTAATGGTTTCGGTAAGTTTACCGGCCCTAACACTATCGAAGTTGTTGGTGAAGATGGCGTTAAAGTGGTTCATTTCGAGCAGGCAATTATCGCCGCAGGCTCTCGTCCTATCGAATTGCCATTCATTCCACATTCAGATCCACGTGTTTGGGATTCTACCGATGCGCTAGAGCTTAAAGAAGTTCCGGGTAAGCTACTTATCATGGGCGGTGGCATCATAGGTCTTGAGATGGGTACTGTTTACGCTTCTCTGGGTAGCCAAATCGACGTGGTTGAGATGCTGGATCAACTGATCCCGGCAGCAGACAAAGATATCGTTCGCGTTTATACCAAGAAGGTTAAGAGTAAGTTTAACCTTATGATGCAGACTAAGGTGACAGCCGTAGAAGCCAAAGATGATGGCATCTATGTGACTATGGAAGGCAAGAAGGCACCGACTGAAGCTATTCGTTACGATGCAGTGCTAGTTGCAATCGGTCGTGCACCAAATGGTAAGTCGCTCGATGCCGAGAAAGCCGGAATTAATGTCGATGAGCGTGGCTTCATCAATGTCGATAAGCAGATGCGTACCAATGTACCTAACATCTATGCTATCGGTGATATTGTCGGTCAGCCTATGCTTGCGCATAAAGGCGTGCATGAAGGCCATGTGGCTGCAGAAGTTATCTCAGGCTTGAAGCACTTCTTCGATCCTAAAGTGATTCCTTCGATTGCCTATACAGATCCTGAAGTTGCTTGGGTTGGTCTAACTGAGAAGGAAGCCAAAGAGCAAGGTATCGCCTACGAGACTGCAAGTTTCCCTTGGGCTGCTAGTGGCCGTGCAATCGCTTCAGATTGTAGCGATGGTATGACTAAGCTGATTTTCGATAAAGAGACTCACAGAGTCATAGGTGGTGCTATCGTCGGTGTTAACGGCGGTGAGCTTCTAGGTGAGATCGGCTTGGCAATCGAGATGGGTTGTGATGCAGAAGATCTAGCGTTGACGATTCATGCTCACCCAACCTTGCATGAGTCTGTAGGTCTGGCGGCTGAGATCTATGAAGGTTCGATCACCGATTTGCCAAATCCTAAGGCAAAAAAGAAGAAAAAATAATATTTTATTAGAGTCATGAAAAGGCGCTCATTTGAGCGTCTTTTTTTATGCCTTGAAAAAGGAGCTAAAATTTAGTGTTAATAAATTGCTATTAAGCAGGTGTATTAGCTTTAATGAACTGATACATTCAAAGTAAGTATTATAATAAAGTGGACCCGATACCAATTTGTATGAATAGTGCTAATTGCTAATGCTATTAACTAAAATTATAAAAATAGCCTTCTTACTTCTACTCATCAGCACTTGCCTGACTCCTGTTGCTGCAAGTGATTTTGTTATGCGTGTCTTTGGGGAAACTGAAGGTTTAGAAACTGGCACAATAAACGATATTAGCTTCGACTCCTATGGCTTCGTATGGGTGGCTACAGAGCAAGGGCTATTTCGATTAAGTAACTCTAAGATAAGACGTATTGATAAAGAGGCGTTCGATCTCAGACTTTCCGGTGAATATATCAATATGGTTGAGCCGCTGAGCGAGCAGCATCTGCTCGTCAGTAATTATTCAGATACTTACCTGTACGATATGTTGCAGAATACGTTTGTTCGTTTCGGTAGCGAGTCACTTTTTCCTGACTATAAGGGCGGTGGGATTATCGCTCAAGTGAAGCAAGGTGATCATTTTATTTTTCTGACCTTAGATGGTGAATTACTCCAATATTCCTACGAAAAGACCTTACTCGAACGGATCAATTTTCTCCCGACTAATGCAGATATACCTTGGGGTAATTTAGTCGCCTTAGATGATGGCCGCATCATAGTCGGCACAGAATACGAGTTACAGCTGAGAGATAGCCAAGGTCTGAGAATTGCTGTTTTTCCCTGGGGAGAGGAAAACGGCTTGATGAAGCAGTTATTTAAAGATTCTCAGGGGCGAATTTGGCTGAGTTCGAGTGAAGGAGTATATAGAGTCTATGCTGACACTCTCAAAATTGAAGCTGTCGAGGCTCTCTCCTTTTATGCCACCAATATTGCCGAAGATAACGAGGGCAGTTTTTGGATATCAGGAAGAGTAGGATTGATCAAATGGAAGCCGGGAGACACTGAGTACCTTTTATATAAAGAGCAACTTAAACAAAATGCAGACATGGATTATATCTATGATATTGAAATAGATGAGTCTGGATTGATTTGGGTCGGAGGCGCCGGAGAGGGCCTGGCCATAGTCACAAGCGAGCCTGATTTCTTACTCGATACCTTTACCGCTAAGCCACCATA
Source organism: Shewanella sp. YLB-07 (assembly GCF_009377275.1). NCBI lineage: Bacteria > Pseudomonadati > Pseudomonadota > Gammaproteobacteria > Alteromonadales > Shewanellaceae > Shewanella > Shewanella sp. YLB-07. The sequence goes on from NZ_VOQB01000015.1 coordinate 57,581, forward strand.
CTCCATGAGTAATGAGATGATTTGGGGGACTTATGGGGAGGGGAGTCGAGTTTGGTTTGGTACCGATAATGGCTTGCTATTGATAGATAAGCTAGCTCAAACATCTTCCACCTTATTCCCTCAGGGTTTAGAGGTAAACGATAGTATTTATAGCGTTGAGAGTCTGGACGCAGCGCATCTTTTATTAGCGACCACCAATGGTCTGTTTGTGGTGAACAAAGCCTCTTTTACGGCCCAAAGGTTTGCACAGTGGACTCATGGCGAGAATTCACTGGAACATAAGATCGTTTATGCCACTTATGATGACCCCTTAATTCAAGGCCGTTGGTGGTTTATGACCTCCACAGGGCTATATTTCTGGGAGCCGGGGCTTTTTAATCCTCAACCCATGCCAGTTTTCATCGGCGGTCTCAACCCGAGAGTGGTAGATATCAAATCGGTTATCAGGGATGAGGCTGGAAAGCTGTGGCTAGGTGGCACCGAGCTATTTGGCTATCTGGATCATGAAGGCGAGTTCCATTCCAAACTCGACAAGTTTAGTGATGGCAGCAGTGAAACGGAAATCAACTATATCGAGCAAGTTGACTCGGATACATTTTGGTTGGGAACATCACCAAAAGGTTTGATCGAATACTCATTGAGTTCGGATGACGCCAGAGAATTAAATAAAGAATGGGAAATTGATTGTTCATCCGTCTATTTCATTCAGGATACTGCCGATCACAGGTTAATTGGCTGCCCAAAGTCGCTGCTGAGATATTCCAAATCGACACGGGATATCATGGTCCTGGGTCATGATGATGGCTTGTTAGGGGGTGAACTCAATGATGGTGCATTCTTCTATGCTCCCGGCGAGGGACTTTATGTCGGCACGCCTGATGGCGCTATGCTGCTCGATGTCGACAGTTTATCTAATCGAATTCAGCGCGACGGTGTATTTCTGGAGGCGGTATCTGTTTTCTATGATGAGGGAGTGCAAATTGATCTTATCCCACAAGATGAAACAATTATAAAACCCGGTGCAAGAATGCTCAGCTTTCAGATAACCAGCCTGGATTATCTCGATGGTACGCCCATGACTCTGCAGTATCGCCTGAAACGAAAAGGAGACATTACCCAAGCTAAATATTTACTTCTCGATGGCCAGTCTCAGCTCAATATCACTGGCTTAGAGTCTGGGAAATATACCTTAGAGATCCTGAGCCAGGAGAATGGGATCTGGTCTGCCAAACCGTATAGTTTTAGTTTTTCAGTGAAGCAATACTGGTGGCAGAGGACCTGGGTTAAGAGTCTGCTGTTAATAACCCTGTTGTGTATCTGCGTCGGAGTTATCTTGTATCGTCAGAGGCAAGTTAAGGCATTTAAACTGATCAACACGGCATTGGTCGAGAGCGAAGAGAGGCTCAGGCAGTCTCTGAAGGGCAGTGATTCTGAACTCTGGGAGTGGCGGCAGGATTCCCAGATGTTTAGCCTGGAGAATCAGCGGGCAGAGAAAGAAGATGATAGAGGCAATAGAATACTTAGGTTAGAGGATTTTCCCATTCATAGGGAAGATAGAGACAAGGTCGTGAATGCATGGGAGAGTATGCTTAAAGGCTCGAATGACCGTTTCGATGTTGAGTATCGCTATCGCCGTGAGGATAAGAGCTGGGGGTGGACCAGAGTCAGGGGGCGACCAGTCGAAGTGGATGCGGAGTCGGGCCGGATATTAAGGGTTGCGGGTATTTATTCAGATATCACCCTACAGCGTCAGCTCGAAGATGATGTAAAACTGCTGGCTCAGGCATTCGGTAACACCTCCGAAGGGGTGCTGATTATGGATGCGGCGGAGCGAATTAAGGTGTCTAATAAAGCCGCTCAAACCATAGTGGGTGCATCGGATAAGCTGCTAAATGGTAAGTTTTTCTCTGAGCTAATCTTAGCTAAAGAGGGGAGAACGGATGAAATTGTTTACCTTTTGCAGCAAGGCGTCACCTGGACAGGTGAGAGAGAGTTTCTATGTGAACAAGGCGGCTCATGCCCGGTCTGGCTTAACGTCTCGGCGATGTTGGGAAGCAAGGGCAACATCACCCACTATGTTGCCGTATTTTCCGACATAACCGAGCGTAAACGCACCGAGGCAGATCTCAGGCGCCTGGCAAATTATGATGTGCTAACGGGTCTTCCAAACCGCTCTCTATTTTCAACTCGGTTGGCTCAGTCGATACATCGTGCAGAGCACAGTGGTGAAAAATTAGCACTGATATTCCTCGACCTGGATAGATTTAAACACGTCAATGACTCATATGGTCATAGCATGGGAGATGCCTTGCTGGTCGAGGCTGCCAATCGTCTACAGTCGTGTATCACTGAAGAGCACACCTTATGTCGTTTTGGCGGCGATGAATTTGTTATCTTATTAAGAGATGCCTCAAATTTAGATACGATAAATCATATCTGTGCTCAATTACTCGAGCAGATCGAGACTCCTTTTGAGCTCTATGGTCGTGAGTTTTTTATATCTACCAGCATAGGGGTGAGCTTATGGCCCGATGATGCCAGACAAGCTGAGGTGCTGATCAAAAATGCCGATCAGGCCATGTATCACGCCAAAGATGAAGGCCGTGGTAACTTTCAGTACTTCTCTTCCGAACGTAATTTAGAGGCCTTGTATCATCTTAGATTAGAAGCCGAGCTTCGTAAGGCAATAGAGAGAGATGAGTTTGAGCTTCATTACCAGCCTCAGGTCGATATTCTCAAGGGAGATAAGTTGATCGGTATGGAGGCGCTATTGAGATGGCGTCACCATAAAGATGGCCTGGTCCGCACCGATATCTTTATCAAGGTGGCAGAGTCTTGTGGCTTGATTGTCGATATCGATCGTTGGGTGTTACATCAGGCCTGCATACAAGGTGCAATCTGGTCCCAGTCCTATGATGAGCCCTTTAAATTATCTGTGAACATCTCGGCGGTCCATTTTCGTCAGCCTGATTTTATCGAAGGTGTTAAAAAAATCTTAAAAGAGACCGGGCTAGATCCACACTTGCTAGGTTTTGAAATTACCGAAGGCGTGTTGATGAAGGAGTTGGATATTGCTAAGGAGCATCTATTAGAGCTCAGAGCGCTTGGGATAGATGTGGCTATCGATGATTTCGGTACAGGTTACTCCTCATTAGCCTATTTACGCCATTTCGATGTGGATACCTTAAAAATTGATCGCTCATTCCTTATCGATATCGCGACCAATGAAGCTGACCAAGCCATAGCCAGCAGTATTATAGAGCTTGCCAGGAACCTAAAGTTAAATGTTGTTGCCGAAGGTGTGGAGACTAAGGAGCAGCTTGAACAGGTCTTTAGTCGCGGTTGCTATGTGATCCAGGGATATTATTTTTCCAAGCCCTTAACTGTGACCGAGATGGAGTCTTATATGGATAACTCGAGCCTATTTTCCGATAAAAACTCATCTGCAGATTGATAGAATTACTAAGCTGAAACGCCTTTGATTTGCACTTAAACTTTTTGCTAAGTTTTTGTTAGAATAACTGCGCCAAGTGTAACCAATAATTAAAGAAAATGAATATGATACGTTTACTCACCTTATTTCTCATGCTCTCTCTAAGTTTTTCGGTATTCTCCGACGAGGTGCGTCCTAAAATTGGCCTGGTTCTCAGTGGTGGAGGGGCTAAAGGTGCCGCACATATTGGTGTACTTAAAATATTGGAAGAGAATCGTATTCCTGTCGACTATATTGCCGGAACCAGCATAGGAGCCTATGTCGCCGGTATGTATGCTCTTGGTTATAGCGCCACAGAAATTGAGAAGATCATGCTCAATGAGACCTGGTCGGATGGTTATTCAGATACCATTCCAAGGCAGTCTTTGAGTTACCGTAACAAGCAGCAGAGAGATAGGTTTAACCTTCCGCTAAACATGGGTTATAGCGATGATGAAGTTAAAGTGCCTAATGGGCTGTTGCGAGGGCAAACCATGTCGCAGTTGTTGCAACGTTCAACTGGCTTAGTGAATCAATTTGGCCATTTCGATGAGCTTGCCATTCCCTATCGCGCCGTGGCGACAGATCTGGAAACAAGCAATGCTGTGGTTATTGCAAATGGCAGCATAGTCAAGGCGATGCAGGCATCGGCGACTGTACCCGGTGCGCTTCAGCCTGTGGAATATGAGGGAAAACTACTAATAGATGGCGGTATTGGCAATAACATGCCCGTGGATGTCGTCAAAGCCATGGGGGCGGACATCATCATTGCCGTGGATATAGGTTCATCCTTGGTGAAGAAAGAGGAGTTAACCAGTACTATTGCCGTGCTCAATCAGCTCTCAACCATGCTGACTAATGCCAGTACCGATAGACAAAAGCTGTTATTGACGCAAGACGATATTCTTATCCGTCCCGATGTTGGGGATATGAGTACCACAGACTTTACCATTATGCCTGAGGCTTTCTCATTAGGTAAACAGGCGGCGCTTGAGCATTTGATAAGTCTACAAGGCTTGAGTATCGGTGAAGAGGAGTTTGAAGCTTATTTAGCCAGAAAGAAGCAGTTGAGCCGTCAATGGCTCGATGATATCGATCATCCCATAGTTAATATTGTGTTCGACAATGAGTCGAAAGTCAGTGAGTCTCTATTGAGAGAGACCTTAGATATTGAAGAGGGAGATGTTGTCACTCAAGAGAGACTGGCAGAGGGAATCGCCGCTATTTACTCGTTGGATAAATTTGAGCGCGTCAATGCAGAGTTTATCGATACCGACCAAGGCAGAGTATTGACCCTCAATACCCATGCTAAATCATGGGGGCCAAATTATTTCCAGTTGGGCTTTAGCTGGGAAGATGATTTTTCTCTGGACTCGGCCGTCTCATTCGATCTGGCTTATACCTTGACCGATTTGACCGATACCGGCGGTGAATGGCGCAATGAACTTAAGTTAGGTTATGAAAAGCTGATCTCAACCGAATTTTATCAACCTCTGGATTACGATCAGGCCTTCTATAGCCGGGCCAAAGTGGGCTATGAGATTAAAGACTGGGAGTTCTTCGATGCCAACTCCAGAATACTGCAACTTAAACAGAAGCAGTACCGCGCCGATATCGGAATTGGGTATAACTATGTCAAAGAGGGCATGATTGAACTTGGGATTACCGGTGAAACAGGTGATTTGGAGAATGGATTATTTTTTGAGGATTTAGAATACAATTCCTATGGTGGGTATTTTAAGTTTGGTTATGACGATTTAGATAGCATCAACTTCCCTACATCGGGTAATCGCTTTACTTTTGATGCCTACTATCGAAAAGAAAATAACCCAAATATTTCCTTTTCGGAGTTAGGTGGACACGAAGAGTATTCTATTCAACTTGAATTGGATTGGCGCGGGGCATTGAGTTTGGGTAACCATGCATTTGTTGGTATTGCTTCACTGGCCACTGTGGATATGGAGCAAGGCTTTAGCCTACATGTGTCTGAACTCGGTGGATTCTTGAATCTTTCCGGTTACCATAAAAATGCCTTGGTTGGACCCCATAAGATTTTCGGTGCATTCGTGTATCAATATGATCTAGGCAGGGATGTGCTGGGCATGACAGATTACCCTCTCTATTTGGGAGCGAGTATCGAGGCGGGTAATGTCTGGAAGTTAAGAGAACATGTGGATCTGGATGACCTCATCTATTCCGGTAGCCTGTATTTTGGAACCGATACCAGCATGGGGCCAGCGGCAATTGGTTTCGGTTGGGCGGATGATGGCGAGAAGGCCATATTCCTGTTTATAGGTAAGAATTGGTAAATAGTGCGTTAATACCAGATTACAAATATTGGCTGTTGCGTTAAATCCTACGATGATAGGGTGTCATGGGATAATTTATAGCAGGCTTGAAGATAGCAGGCCACTATTCTCAAAAGGATAAATCGGGGATGAAAATGAAGAGAGTAAGTAAATTGGCAGTAGGCATAGCCTTAAGCTTAGGCCTGGCAGCATGTAGTAGTAACGAACCTACGACACCTGTAGTACAACAAGCAGCCAAGGTATCAGGTGTAGAGAAGGCAAATTTCGATAGCTCAGTTCGTCATCAAGATGACTTCTACTATAGCGTTAACGGACATTGGCTTGCCAACACTCCTATCCCTGCGGATAAATCCAATTACGGTGCCTTCTCTGTGCTTTATGAGCGGAGCCAAAATGCGTTGAAGAAAATTATCGATGAAACTGCGGCTAAGCCGAATAAAGCCGAAGGCTCCAGTGAGCAGAAAGTCGGTGACTTTTATGCCAGCTACATGAACACCGATGTCATCGAAAAACTAGGGATCAGCCCCCTAAGCAATCAGCTTGGGGATATCGCGCTGGCAAAAGATCATGACGATATCGCCAGCCTGATGGGAAGCTTGCTTGTCAGTGGTGTGCAGATTCCTTTTGGTTTCTACGTTAACAATGATGCTAAAAATTCGACTCAGTATGCGGTCTATTTGTATCAATCGGGTCTGACTCTGCCGGATCGTGATTATTACCTTAAAGATGATGATAAGTTTGTCGCGAATCGAGCCGCCTTGAATGCCTATGTTATAGATATCATGGTCCAAGCTGGTAGCAAAGATGCTGAGCGAGTCGCAGACAGTGTCGCCCAAATTGAGATGTTTATTGCTCAGAGTCAGTGGAGTCGTGTCGAGTCCCGTGATGCCAATAAGAGCTATAACAAGATGGATAGAGCCGAGCTGCAGTCTAAGGTTACTAACTTCGACTTTGTGCAGTTTGCTGCCAGTGCCAATATAGCTAAAGTTACCGAAGTGATCGTGCGTCAGCCTTCCTATTTTGAGAAGTTCGGTGCCGAGTTTACTCATTTCTCAGTGGCCCAGTGGCAGGACTACCTGGCTTTTCATCTGGTAGACAGCTATGCCGAACTACTGAGTAAAAACTTCGTCGATCTTTACTTCGATTTTCATAGTAAAACCCTGATGGGCATCGAAGAGCAGAAGCCGCGCTGGAAGAGGGCTGTGGATGCATCCGATCAAGTGATCGGAGAGCTCGTGGGTAAAGAGTACGTTAAGCAGTACTTTAAGCCTGAAGCTAAACAGAGAATGGAAGGTTTGATTAAAGACTTGATTAAAGGCTTCGAGGTCAGCATCAATGAACTCGAATGGATGTCTCCCGAGACCAAGGTTGCGGCTCAAGAGAAACTCGCTAAGTTTACCTATAAGATAGGTTACCCGGATAAGTGGAAAGACTACACAGATCTCAAGATAAAAGCGGATCAGCTGGTGGGTAACTATCAAGGCTATGCTGAGTTCGAGTATAAGACCATGCTCGATAAACTGGGTAAGCCTATCGATCGCACCGAGTGGCACATGACACCGCAGACGGTAAATGCTTACTATAATCCTGTGATGAATGAGATCGTATTCCCAGCAGCTATCCTACAGCCTCCTTTTTTCAATATGGATGCCGATGATGCGGTGAATTTCGGCGGCATAGGTGCAGTTATCGGTCATGAGATCAGTCATGGTTTCGATGATCAAGGTGCTAAGTATGATGGGGATGGCAATCTGAGAGATTGGTGGACCGATGCCGATCGCGCCGAATTCCAGAAACGTGCTGCCCAACTTTCGGCCCAATATGCGGGTTATGAGGCACTGCCGGGGAAAAACGTAAATGGTGACTTAACTCTGGGTGAGAATATTGGCGATCTGGGTGGTTTGACCGTTGCGGCTCGTGCTTATCATCTGAGCCTAAATGGAAAACCGTCACCGGTTATCGATGGCTTAACTGGCGAGCAGCGCTTATTCATTGGTTGGTCTCAGGTGTGGCGTCGTAACTATCGTGACGAGGAGTTGGGTCGTCGCCTGATGACAGATTCTCACTCACCGAGTCACTTCCGCGCCATGGGCACACCGCGTAACATTCCAGCATTCTATCAGGCCTTCGATGTGAAAGAGGGTGATAAGATGTTCTTAGTACCGGAAGATCGCGTCAAGATCTGGTAATAGATCTGCTACGCACTCTATTGATACCACTTCGTGGTTTGAGAGGGAGCAGAGTCTGAAAATTTTTAGCCCGCCAATTTGGTGGGCTTTTTATTTATACGCTAGGAACTAGCACCTAGGTATTCCGGCAATTCTGTCAGGTCTCTGAGCTGCTGGTGGGCGATGATCCATTTGGGCTCATCTTGTTGTTCTACAGCCGGTATTGCTATGGTCTGCATATTGGCGGCCCTCGCGGCAACCAGGCCATTGAAGGAGTCTTCTATGGCGACACAAGTCATAGGCTCAAGACCTAGGGCCTTGGCACACTTCAGGTACACTTCTGGATGAGGTTTGCCATAGGCAAGATGCTCGGCGGACTCTATAGCATCGAAATAGTGAGCTATGTTGAGCTTGTTTAAAACAGCCTCTATGATTGGGCTCGACGAGGAGGTGGCTAAACCTATCTTATAGTCATTATCCCGGCAATATACGAGTGCACTCTCTACACCTGTCATGGCTTGGCCACTAGTCGTAATCGCGCTCACAACCTGATTGACTATGGTGTTAGCCGTGTGTTTATTGTCATAATTATCCCAGGGGAATCTCTGATACCAGTAGCCGACGACCTGATCGATTCTCAACCCCGTCGTTTGAAGTGTGTCCTCATAACATATAGGTAGCCCTAAGAGTTTCATGGTCTGAAATTCAGCTTCTTGCCAGCTGGGTTCAGAATCGATCAAGATGCCATCCATGTCGAAAATGATGGCTTTTAACTTAGGTGAGGTCATAGTGCTCCAATATATTCGTTATAACTAGCATGAATAGTACCCCTATTTTTCGTCAGTTTCTTGGGAAATCATCTATAATTTATTGAGTGTTTTTTACCTTAAAACCCAATGTGTGGGGAGATAGATACTGTTAGGTCTTTATTTAACCTTATAAGGTTCAATGTGTTAGCTTTTTTGTGTTGGGGCTTACTGATGTTATTCGCGGTATTTATAGATTAACTAAGCTAGTAACCATGGTATGGGCATGGTTATTTGGTTCGGTGATGACTGATAAGAGTGTGATCTGATTCAAACTTTTGCTTAGCTATAGTATAATAATCACCAGAAAAAAGTCGTGAGAAAAAGGTCGAGCCTGCAGGACTGTCAGCTTTCAATATCAGGAAGTGCAGTTTCGTTGTTAGAACGCCAAACAAAGAGGAATGTTGCCGTGCTAGAAGCATATCGTAAACACGTCGCAGAACGTGCTTCAGAGGGCGTAGTCCCTAAGCCATTAGATGCCCATCAAGTGGCCGAGTTAGTTGAAATCTTCAAGAACCCACCTGCGGGAGAAGAGGCATTTATCCTCGACCTGCTTGAGAACAGAATTCCACCGGGAGTAGATGAAGCCGCCTATGTTAAAGCCGGGTTCCTGGATGCTGTGGCCAAAGGTGAAGTTACATCGCCAATTCTGACATCGGCACACGCCGTTGAACTGCTTGGTACCATGCAGGGTGGTTATAACATCGAGCCCTTGATTGATCAGCTAGATGTTGAAGCACTGGCGCCACTTGCTGTTAAAGCTTTATCAAAAACTTTGCTTATGTTTGATTCTTTTCACGATGTGGTTGAGAAGATGCAAGCAGGCAATGAGTTTGCTAAGCAGGTCGTTCATGCATGGGCCGATGCCGATTGGTTCCTGAATCGTCCTAAGCTTGAAGAGAAGATCTCTCTCACCGTGTTTAAAGTCACAGGTGAAACTAACACCGATGACTTGTCTCCGGCCCCGGATGCCTGGTCTCGCCCCGATATTCCTTTGCATGCATTAGCTATGCTAAAGAATGCGCGTGACGGTATCGTACCCGATGAGGCTGGCACTATCGGTCCAATCAAGGAGATCGAACAACTTAAGACTAAAGGTTTCCCACTCGTCTATGTGGGTGATGTTGTCGGTACAGGGTCTTCACGTAAGTCGGCAACTAACTCAGTGCTATGGTTTATGGGTGATGATATCCCTAATGTGCCTAACAAGCGCGCTGGTGGTTTCTGTCTGGGTGGTAAGATTGCTCCTATTTTCTTCAATACCATGGAAGATGCCGGCGCTCTACCGATAGAGCTAGATGTGACCAAGATGGACATGGGCGATGTTATCGATATCTACCCATACCAAGGCCTAGTTAAGCGTCACGATAGCGATGAAGTTATCTCCGAGTTTAGTCTCAAAACTGCTGTCTTGATGGATGAAGTTCGCGCTGGTGGCCGCATTCCATTGATCATCGGACGTGGTCTTACAGCTCGTGCTCGTGAAGTGCTTAAGCTTGAGGACTCAACAGTCTTCGTATTACCAAAAGACGTGGCCGATACGGGCAAAGGTTATACGCTTGCTCAGAAGATGGTTGGTAAAGCCTGTGGTGTTGCCGGTATTCGTCCGGGCCAATACTGTGAGCCTAAGATGACTTCTGTGGGTTCGCAAGATACTACCGGTCCTATGACTCGTGATGAGCTTAAAGATCTGGCTTGTCTTGGTTTCAGTGCCGATCTGACCATGCAGTCTTTCTGTCACACGGCGGCTTATCCTAAGCCTGTCGACGTGAACACTCACCATACGCTTCCTGATTTCATCATGAACCGTGGCGGTGTGTCTCTTCGTCCTGGTGATGGAGTAATTCACTCTTGGTTAAATCGTATGTTGCTGCCTGATACCGTAGGTACAGGTGGTGATTCGCATACTCGCTTCCCAATTGGTATCTCTTTCCCTGCGGGTTCAGGTCTGGTGGCTTTCGCCGCGGCGACAGGCGTTATGCCTCTGGATATGCCTGAGTCCGTCTTAGTTCGTTTCAAAGGTGAAATGCAACCGGGTATCACACTACGTGATCTGGTACACGCAATTCCGCTTAAAGCTATCGATATGGGTCTCTTGACCGTAGAGAAGCAAGGTAAAGTTAACTTCTTCTCCGGCCGAGTGCTTGAGATTGAAGGTCTTGAAAGTTTGAAGGTTGAGCAGGCATTTGAATTGTCTGACGCTTCAGCCGAGCGTAGTGCTGCAGGTTGTAGCATCAAGCTGGACAAAGAGCCTATCATCGAATATCTAAACTCCAACATAGTGATGTTGAAGTGGATGATTGCCGAAGGTTATGGGGATCGTCGTACTATCGAGCGTCGTATTATCGCGATGCAAGATTGGTTAGCTAACCCTGAGTTGCTGGCAGCCGATGCCGATGCCGAATATGCGGCAGTTATCGAAATTGACTTGAGCGACATTAAAGAGCCAATTCTTTGTGCTCCAAACGATCCTGATGATGCGGTACTGCTATCAGACGTTAAGGACACTAAGATTGACGAAGTCTTCGTCGGTTCTTGTATGACCAACATTGGCCACTTCCGTGCTACGGGTAAGATGCTGGATAAGTTTGCCACTACCTTGCCGACACGTCTATGGATTGCGCCACCGACTAAGATGGATCGTGACCAGCTTACCGAAGAGGGCTACTACGCCATCTTCGGTCGTGTAGGCGCTCGCATCGAGATCCCAGGTTGTTCTCTATGTATGGGTAACCAGGCTCGTGTTGCCGAAGGTGCCACAGTTGTTTCGACTTCAACGCGTAACTTCCCTAACCGTCTAGGTACTGGTGCTAATGTTTACCTGGCTTCTGCCGAACTGGCTGCCGTTGCGGCTCTGCTGGGTCGTCTGCCTTCTGCCGATGAATATCAGACTTATGCGAAAGAGTTGGACGCGACTGCGGCCGATACCTATCGTTACCTGAACTTCGATAAGATGCAGTCTTATACTGAAAAAGCGGCTGAAGTCATCTTTCAGTCGGCAGTATAAACTCACCACTGACCTAGTGCTCTTGAGCGCTAGGCTCAGTGAGAGTATTTGGTCCTGCTAAGACCTTTCGCTGCAAGAAATAGTGAAAGCTTAAATAAAAAAGCTAGATTCATTAATATGAATCTAGCTTTTTTATGCGTGTTGTTTTCGACTTAACACTAATTATGATACTTAACTGCCATATCAATTAAGGGCTCACGACTGGCTTTTTCTGCTCTGAGTCTGGCTAGGTATTGTTCCCACAAATCGACCTGATGAGTGGCGAGGTCATATAACACCTTCCAGGAAAATAGGCCTGTGTTATGACCATCGTCGAAGGTTATCTTGACCGCGTAGTTTCCCACGGGATCCAGGGCCTTGATATTGACGTTTTTCTTGTGGGTGACGAGTACCGGATTGCCATGGCCGTGGACTTCGGCTGAGGGAGAATAGACACGTAGCATCTCACAACTTAGCTGATAGATCTTGCCGTCATCGAACGTCACCTCTAACAGGCGAGATTTTCGTTTAAGCTTGAGGGCGGTAACGACCGGATTATAGTCTGGAGAAGTCATAATATTGGCCTGTGGTATAAAAAAAGTCAGGGCCTAGGTTTGAGTGCCTAAGCCCTATAAGCACATTATAGAATAAAGCGGCTTAGATCTTCATCTTGTACCAGCTCATCGAGATGGTCTTTGACGTATTTTTCATCGATCACAGACTCAGTGCCAGACTTATCGGAGGCGCCATAGGATAGCTCTTCCATCAAGCGTTCCATTACAGTATGTAATCGACGAGCACCGATATTCTCTGTGCGTTCGTTGACCTGCCATGCTGCCTGGGCAATAGCATCGATACCGTCTTTGGTAAACTCGATTTTTACGCCTTCGGTTGCCATCAAGGCAACGTATTGCTCAGTCAATGACGCGTGCGGCTCAGTTAAGATACGTTTGAAGTCATCGGCTGTCAGAGCTTGCAGCTCGACACGGATAGGTAAGCGGCCCTGAAGCTCAGGGATCAGATCCGATGGTTTAGACATCTGGAATGCACCAGAGGCGATGAACAAGATATGGTCGGTTTTAACCATGCCGTGTTTAGTGTTAACCGTACAACCTTCTACCAGTGGCAGCAGATCACGTTGAACACCTTCTCGTGAGACATCTGGACCCGAGCTTTCGCCGCGCCTACAGATCTTATCGATCTCATCGAGGAAGACGATGCCGTGCTGCTCAACGAGTTCGATAGCCTGATCTTTCAGATCTTCTTGGTTAACGAGTTTAGCCGCTTCCTCTTCGATCATTAGCTTGTAAGCTTCCTTGATCGGCATCTTGCGACGCTTACTGGCACCGGGCCCCATATTTTGGAACATGCTTTGCAGCTGATTAGTCATCTCTTCCATGCCTGGAGGTGACATTATCTCTATGCCAACCTGAGGTGCGGAAACATCTATCTCTATCTCTTTATCGTCCAGCTGACCTTCACGCAGTTTCTTGCGAAAGATCTGGCGTGTGCCTGAGTCATCTTTAGTTTCACTGTCCCAATCCTCTTTAGGCTTGGGCAGTAAAGCATCCAGAATTCGCTCTTCGGCGGCTTCTTCGGCCCTGAACTTACACTTTTTCATATGTTCTTCACGAGTCAGCTTGATGGCTGAATCGGTGAGATCACGGATAATCTGCTCAACTTCTTTGCCTACGTAGCCCACTTCGGTGAACTTGGTGGCTTCAACCTTGATAAAAGGTGCCTTCGCTAGCTTAGCGAGTCGGCGAGCAATTTCAGTTTTACCGACACCAGTCGGGCCGATCATCAAGATATTTTTTGGGGTCACTTCCTGGCGCAGATCGGCATCGAGTTGCATACGACGCCAGCGGTTACGCAGTGCGATAGCCACGGCGCGCTTGGCATTCTGTTGGCCTATGATGTGACTGTCTAACTCATGGACAATCTCACGTGGAGTCATTTCAGACATATTTTTTCCTCATGCATCTCAGCATTTAATCTGGAGTCGTTACTTGTCATTGGTCATAGAAACTATGCGACTCGAGATCAGTAATTTAATTCTTCGATAGTTTTGAACTGGTTGGTGAACACACAGATACCACCAGCGATAGTGAGTGACTTCTCTGCTATCTCAGTTGCTGTCAGTTCGGTATTTTCAAGTAGAGCTGTGGCCGCCGATTGGGCAAATGGGCCACCCGAGCCGATAGCAATAAGATCATTTTCCGGCTGTATTACATCACCATTACCCGTGATGATCAGCGAGCACTCTGAATCGGCAACGGCCAAAAGAGCCTCTAATTTACGTAGCATCTTATCGCTACGCCAATCTTTTGCCATCTCAACGGCGGCTTTCATCAGATGTCCCTGATGCATCTCTAACTTGGCTTCGAAGCGTTCGAATAGGGTAAAAGCATCGGCGGTACCGCCAGCAAAACCTGCCAGGACTTTGTTATGATAAAGGCGACGAACTTTTCTGGCATTACCTTTCATCACGGTATTACCAAGTGATACTTGGCCATCTCCGGCTATGACGACTTGGTTATTACGGCGAACTGATACGATTGTGGTCACGAATGAATCCTCTTCTCAAACTGATGCTGCTATGGCATCAGCGGGTGATAGAGAATATATGGGGGGGAGTGAGTGAAATATCAAGGAGTAAGTATGGAAAAAGGAAAATAGCCTAGGTAACGTTCACCTTGTCAGTTTTGTCTGGTCGATAGCCTGACTTATAAATAGCCCGCGTATGTCGTCTTAGCATTTTCTGCCAAGTTTCATCTAGCTGCGGGCTGCATATTTATTAGGCTTGCTATTACTTCTTCACATACATCAAGAAACAGCCATTGATGCCAGCTTTCTGTAAGATGTGTCTATGTTTTTCGGCCTGACGCTTGCGCTCGTATGGACCTAGGCTGACCTTATACCAGTCACCCGTGGTACCTCTTACTTTAGAAATGTCGGATTCTAGTCCCTGGAAGGCGATGACCGCTTTCATCTGCTCAGCTTGAGCTTGGGTCCTGAAAGAGCCACATTGCATCTGATAGAGGTGAGTCTGGACAGCGGTCTCGGGAATATCGACTTCAACTTGCTTATTTACCAGTTCCTGTTGATAGGTCCATTTCTCTTCAGGCTTAGGAGGAAGAGCCTTAGGATCTTTCTTTTGAGTGAGCTTGATATCAGTTTGCTCAACCACAGGAGCCTTTTTTTCATCAAGCTCTTCAGCACTGTTGTTGATGGTCCAGAGGAAGTAACCGAAGCCTGTGATTAGGCCTAGGGTCACCAGCAACAAAACCAGCGGAAAGCGTCTGGGCGCAGGCGCCTGACTCTTTCTACGTATCGTTTTGGGTTTTGCCTTACCTTTCCTGGCTGGCTTTCTATTAGCGTAATCGCGATTTGTCATAGTATTGAAATACCGTCTGGTTACATGCGGTCTAAGGTTTCAATACCAAGTAGCTCGAGACCTTGTTTCAGTGTCTTAGCCGTAAGTTGTGCAATTAGCATGCGGCTCTTCTTCTGTTCTTCGGTTTCTGCAGCCAGAACCGGACAGGCTTCATAGAAGCTAGAGAAGGCACCGGCAAGTTCAAATAGGTAAGCGCACATGGCATGGGGTTGCCCCTTTGCTACCATACGAGACAGAACCTCACCAAATTGCGCGAGTTTATTGCCCAGATTTTTCTCTTTGTCGTGTGCCAATACGATCTTAGCATCGCTTAGGTCTATATCTGCAGCACGCTTAAAGATACCGGCTACACGAGTGTAAGCATAAAGCAGGTAAGGTGCGGTATTACCTTCGAAGCTTAGCATCTGCTCGAAGCTGAAAATGTAATCGCTGGTGCGGTTCTTAGATAGATCGGCATATTTGACTGAGCTTATTCCGACCACTTTGGCTATCTTTTCTAGTTCCGCCTGATCCATGTCTGGATTCTTGCTACGAACCAGTTCCAATGCACGGGTATCGGCTTCATTCAGAAGGTCGACTAATTTAACCACACCACCGGAGCGAGTCTTAAATGGACGTCCGTCTGCACCGTTCATGGTACCGAAGCCCATATGCTCTAGGCTGAGTTCCGGACGAACAAAGTTTGCCTTACGGGCTAATTTAAAGACTTGCTGGAAGTGTAGTGCCTGGCGTAGATCGACAAAGTAGAGCACCCGGTCTGCATTTAGCACGTTTGAGCGGTAACGCATCGCCGCCATATCACTGGTTGCATACAGGTAGCCACCGTCCGCTTTCTGTATAATAACGGGTAGGGGCTCGCCTTCTTTATTCTTAAACTCATCCTGAAAGACGACTTTAGCGCCATTACTTTCAGACAAGAGCCCTTGTGTATCTAATTCCTTAACTACTTCAGCCAGCTCTGCGTTGTAAGCACTCTCACCACGCACATCTTCACGGGTCAGGCTCACGCCCAAACGCGTATAAACGTCATGGCAATGTTTAAGGGAAATGTCGTTAAATTCACGCCACAGCTTGTTACAGTATTCATCGCCTGATTGCAGTGACACCACAAGTTTACGGGCACGAACGGCAAACTCTTCCGACTCGTCGAAACGTACTTTCGCGGCGCGATAGAAGGTTTCGAGATCGGAAAGCTCCATCTGAGCTTGCTCGCCATTTTTAGCGCGTAACTCTTCCATATAGGCCAGTAGCATGCCGAACTGAGTTCCCCAGTCACCCACATGGTTTTGACGTATCACCTTATGGCCTTGGAATTCCAGGGCACGTACCACACTGTCGCCTATGATGGTCGAACGTAGGTGGCCAACATGCATCTCTTTGGCCAAATTTGGCGAAGAGTAATCGACGACTATGGTTTGCTGCTCTGGTAGGCTGATGCCTAAGTGGTCATCCTTTAGTGCTGCCATCAGTTGATTCGCTAAGGCATCTTCATCGATGAAGAAGTTGATAAATCCAGGACCCGCGATCTCAACTTTTTCCACCTGGCTGTCTTGAGGCAAGCTGTCTATGATGAGCTGAGCTATCTCTCTTGGGTTCTTGCGGGCAATCTTAGTGAGCATCATTGCCAGGTTGGTAGCGAAATCACCATGGGTTTTATCTTTTGTTCGGTCCACCTGAATTCGAGCTTCGAAATCAGTAGGGATAATCCCCTGTTGTTTAAGGACGTCTAGGGCTTGGATGAGCAAAGATTGAATATGTGATTTCATTGGCGTTTAATTGCTACTTACTAATGATAAAAAGATTTAGGGATAACCGCATATTTTAGCCGCTACTGGTGGTCAATTGCTATCCTCTGAGGCAATTAAATTGCATTTTTTTATGTTAATTCAGGTTAATTTAGCCTACAGCAGATCTTGTGGATCTCTGTCTAAGCTCCATTTACAACGCTTAGCCAGCGGCAGAGCTTCAATTTGAGGCTGTGCATGTTCGAATGCCTGTTGCAGTTGGTTTCTTGATTTAGTCTGAAAAATCAGGTGTCTGCGGAATTTCCCGGCTTTTTTGTCCATAGGCGCTGGCATGGGACCTATAACTTCGGACTCATCGTTTTGGGGGAGAAATTGAGCCACTTGGGAAAGAAAGTTATCGGCATCTATGGCCTGATGGGCTTCGGCGCGTATCAACAGCATATGCCAGGCCGGTGGTAATAGTGCTTGTTTACGTTCATTAAGCTGTGCTCTGGCAAACTCGCCATAACCTTTATGCATGAGTTCACGTAAAATGGCGTTATTGGCCTGATGTGTCTGCATCAGGACTGTGCCTGGTTTTCTGGCACGTCCCGCTCGTCCTGAAACTTGGGTATAGAGTTGCCCGAAACGTTCCGGTGCTCTGAAGTCGGCACTAAACAGGGCGCCATCGACATCGAGCAAGCCGACTAAGGTGACGTCTGGGAAATGGTGGCCCTTAGCTAGCATCTGAGTACCCACCAGTATCTTATATTCCCCCTTATGGATAGCATTAAGGTGGGCCTCGAGTGCGCCTTTTCTGCTGGTGGTATCGCGATCGATGCGAACCACTGGATATTTAGGGAACTCTTTTTCCAATGCCTCGGCGAGCTGCTCAGTGCCGACACCTTGGCCCATCAACATGGTGCTGCCACACTTATGACATTGACGTGGAATGGCGTAATGATTGCCGCAATGATGGCAACGAATCTCACCCAGAGATTGATGTACGGTAAAGAAGGCGTCGCAGCGATCGCATTCATGGAGATGGCCACATTCATGGCATAGTAAGGCGGGTGCAAACCCTCTGCGATTGAGGAACAGGAGCACCTGGTTACCGGCATCTAAATGGATCCGCATCTCGTTGAGCAGAGCATGGGACAGACCTGTTTTCAGGGGCTGGTTGCTGATGTCGATAATGCCCTGACGGACTTTCTCGGCGTTGCCCGCTCGTTGGCCTAATTCGAGGTGCTTGTAGCGTCCGCTGAGTGCATTTTGCAGACTCTCCAGTGATGGCGTTGCAGTACCGAGTAAGACAGGGATCCTCTCCAGATGCCCACGCATGACTGCCAGGTCCCTAGCATGATAGCCGACACCTTCCTGTTGTTTAAAACTTGAATCGTGCTCCTCGTCTAAAATTATCGTCCCGGGATAAGCCATAGGGGTGAAGAGCGCCGAGCGTGTACCTATGATGATGGCGGCTTCGCCGGTTTTTGCCTGACGCCATGCCGCTAATCTTTGGTTGTCGGTTAATCCTGAATGGATGACCGCGACCTTAACTTTGAAGCGGCTCTTGAAGCGACTGATGGTTTGAGGTGTCAGGCCTATCTCAGGAACTAGTATTAGTGCCTGTTTTCCTTGTTTGAGTACAGATTCGAGTAAGGAGAGGTAAACTTCAGTTTTGCCTGAGCCTGTGATGCCTTCGAGCAAGGTGCAGTGGTAGCCTGATTGCTGATTGAGGGTCGCGACTGCTATTGCCTGCTCGGGGTTGAGCGTCAATGGCTCTTCCCCTAGCTCAAGATTGTCTCGCCAACTGAGATCTATCTGGTTCCTGCGCTCATCTTTAGCTATCCAGCCTTTATCTTGTAAGGCCTTAATTGCCGACTTACTCAGGGCTAAACTGGTGAGTTCTTCTTGAGTCATCTCAGCTGCGAGTAGCGCTTCCATCACCTTCTTCTGTGCCGGAGCTCGTTTTAGCGTGTCCAACGAGGCAGCCGTTCCTGCGGCAGTCATGGACCAAAATGTTGTGGTTTCAGCGCTAACTTCGGCGCCTTTACGGAGTGCGACGGGAAGGGCCTGAGACAGCATTTGGCCTAAACTACAGAAATAATATCTAGCCGCCCACGCAGTGAGTTTATAAAGAGAATCAGGCAGTAAAGGTTCGTCATCTAGCAGTTCAAGGATAGATTTTATTTGATTAGGTGCTAAGTTACATGTATCGCTAGTTTTAGTGACTAGACCTATTAACTGCTGACGACCGAATGGAACTTTGACTCTCATGCCCTTTTTAGGCACAGATGTGACAGATTCAGGTACGTTATAACTGAAGGTTTGTCGCATAGGAACGGGAAGAGCAACCTCAACGAACAGGGGCATAGACAGACAGGCTTAATCAAAGAGCAAAGAATAAAACAGTGTACCTAGGCTGATCGATTAGGGCTACTGTTATATAATGCCAATAGGTATAGAAAAGGAATTAACTCAATGAAAATAATTATAAAAGTGACACTGTGCTTGATCCTTTTTATCACAGCTCCCTTCATCGGGGTTGGTTATGCTGATGCACAAATTTCCCACGTAAGTATCAATGAACAGCAATTTATTTTAGGTGGCTATCCAAAATTCAGATTAAATATCGTTTCTCAGGATGCCAGTTTGGACAAGATGCAGTTTGTTGTCCGCCAGACGAGTGGTGAAGAAAGGCTAATGGTTAAGCCTATCAATAATTTTCTCTTGTTGGTGACAGGTGTCGAAGACGTAGTGGATCCGAGCGCAACCTTAGTGATCAGAGAGTATCGGGTCAACAAATGGCGAGATGTGAAAGTATTTACCTTGTTTAAGGGGCAGCAGTTACCACAGGAACTTGCCGTCAAGTCTTCGGCCACTCACCTAAGTGTCGAGAACAGATCATCGAAAGCGCCGAGTTCAAGCTATAAGATCGCAACCATGAGTCAGATGTCGACTCAGCTTCCCACTACTCAGGGTAAAAAATCAGCACAATATCGGGATACATTGATCGATAAATCCTGCACACTCTCTTACACTCCTGAAATGACACTCTGGCGCATTGGGACTGAACATGGGAAAGAGTGGGGAATAAGCACCTACGGTGCCATGATTGCCATTTTTGAAGCAAACCCAAAGGCTTTCAACCAAGGTGAAATCGGTGGCCTGCGGGCAGATGCCTCATTGCGCTGTCCTTCGCATGGATTGAGGGACAAGTATTCGAACCCTAAGATGGCGAAGCAAACGTTTGAAGCGTTATAGACGTATAGAGCCGAGACGAACGCTAGGCTTTTAGAGCGGCTGCGCCTTCGAGGACGGCACTGCGTGCCTGCTGGTAATACAAGATTAGAGAAAAATCACATACATAGAATGCAATTGTGAAGCGGTTTGTTTTGCCTCTTGCATATTTTTTAAAACCCTGTAGTATTTTGCGCCTGAATATTCTATTAACCGCATGTGGTGTCCGACTTCGGGTTGGAAGAGCGACATGGCCTTCAACTTGAGGTAATCCAAATGAAAACAGGCATTCATCCTGATTATGCAGAAATCACTGCAACTTGTACTTGTGGTAACGTTATCAAGATAAATTCAACTGCAGGTAAGTCACTGCACTTGGACGTATGTGGTGCATGTCACCCATTCTACACTGGTACACAGAAAATTGTGGACACTGGTGGACGTATCGATAAGTTCAACAAGCGCTTCGGTGCTCTTGGTAAGAAGTAACTTTTACTTAAAAGTTCTTTTATATCGAACAAAAAAGGTGCCTATATGGTGCCTTTTTTGTTTTTAGTCTTATCTCTGCCTACTCCTGATTAATCTGTTATATTCCTCTAGTACTACGAATTAGTACTGCTAGGTTGCACCAATGCAAACGTGGCTCTGTTTGAGGGGATACTGTGATGATTAATTTAAGGCTGAGTCCGATTTTTCACAGAGCGCAGATCCAGCAGAGAATGGCGCCAATTGCTCTGTTTGTATTCATAACAATTCAATCGCTTTATATCCAAGATACTCTCGCATCAGAAAGCCTGTGTGTGCCACAAAGTTTTGATGAGCAAGTTGAGCTTGAATATGTCAACGATGGTGACACACTTACCTTGAAGGATGGTCGTTTGGTGCGTTTGATTGGTATCGATTCACCGGAGATAGACTTTCAATCCCCCGAACTGTCACAGCCCTATGC
This sequence comes from Shewanella sp. YLB-07, assembly GCF_009377275.1. NCBI lineage: Bacteria > Pseudomonadati > Pseudomonadota > Gammaproteobacteria > Alteromonadales > Shewanellaceae > Shewanella > Shewanella sp. YLB-07. The sequence goes on from NZ_VOQB01000015.1 coordinate 78,632, forward strand.
CCAAGAGGCGCGCCATTTTTTACAAAGAAAACTGCAACTAGGCCAAAGGCTCAATTTATTTTTCGATCGTAAGAAACTCGATCCTTTCGGGAGAACCTTAGCTTATGTCTATACGGAAACCGGGGAGCACTTACAGGAAATTTTGTTACAAATGGGATTGGCGAAGACTCATGTGTATCAGAATGACTATTTTTGGGAATGTTTCAACGATGTCGAACTGACAGCGCGAGATGAAAAGCTAGGCCTTTGGTCTCATCCAGATTATCGGGCTAGGTCAGTCGATGAGCTAACGCGTGATGATTTAAACCACTGGGGAGAGGTAAGAGGTGTTGTGACCGGTTTTGAAAGAAAGGGTCAGCATTTATGGTTAATTTTGGATAACAAATTCTATATTGGTATACCTAGAGAAGATTCTAGTAAGTTTAGCAACATTTTGAACCTGAAACTGCTTGAAACCTCAGTTATTGCCCGTGGTACGTTGTATTATTCCTACAAAAAATGGCAGTTGATCGCCTCCCATCCATCACAGATAAGTTTGCAAAACAGACCTTAGAGCGACAATTGCAGGCTTCAGTTGAATTTTACTAATATCTTGTTTAAAAAGTGTGACATTTAAAGTATCGTACCCACTTTAGCCCCTTAGGTGAGCACCAAATAAGGTGGACCTGATTTCTTGCTAAAATAGACCTCATAGATAAGTTAACCCGACGCATTTTCAGGATTAAAAAAATGTCAGATCTTCGCCAACAAGCCCTCGATTACCATGAGTTCCCCGTACCAGGAAAAACTGCAGTTAGCCTGACGAAACCCGCCGAAACTAGTTTAGATCTCTCCCTGGCTTATAGCCCGGGTGTTGCTGAGCCTGTGCGGGAAATCGCCGCGAACCCGGATAATGCTTATCGCTATACAGCCAAAGGCAATACCGTCGCTGTGATTACCAATGGTACGGCTATCTTAGGTCTAGGTAACTTAGGCCCATTGGCTTCTAAGCCTGTGATGGAAGGTAAGGCGCTGCTGTTCAAGCATTTTGCGAACATAGATGCGACAGATATTGAAGTTAAGCATCGTACAACAGAAGAGTTTATCAATACGGTTGAAGCGATTGCCGATACATTCGGTGGAATTAACCTGGAAGATATCAAGGCGCCAGAGTGCTTCGAGATCGAGAAGGCGCTTATTGAGCGCTGTAGTGTCCCCGTTTTTCACGACGATCAGCACGGTACGGCAATTGTGACCACCGCAGGTATGATCAACGCCTTAGAGATCCAGGGTAAGTCTATCGAAGAAGCTGTCATTGTTTGTATGGGTGCCGGTGCGGCAGCAATTGCTTGTATGACCATGATGGTTAAGTGTGGCGTGCAGCGTGAAAATGTTTATATGCTCGACAGAAAAGGCGTTATCCACACTCGCCGTGAAGATATTAATGAGTATAAGGCATTATTTGCTAATAATACTGACAAGCGTACTCTGCAAGACGTGATTAAGGGCGCCGATGCCTTCTTAGGCCTATCGGGTCCCGATGTGCTGGGCGCTGAAGACGTCGCCATGATGGCTGAAAAGCCGGTAATCTTCGCTTGTTCAAACCCGGACCCCGAAATCAGACCAGAAATAGCTCATAATGTTCGTAATGATTTGATCATGGGTACGGGACGTAGTGACTACCCTAACCAAGTGAACAATGTACTCTGTTTCCCATTTATCTTCCGCGGTGCATTGGATGTGCGTGCATCGAAAATCAATGATGAAATGAAGATTGCAGCTGTACACGCCATTGCAGCCTTAGCGAGAGAAGAGGTTCCAGCATCTGTACTCGCTGCGTATCCGGATGTGACGTCCTTGAGCTTCGGTCCTGACTATGTGATCCCTAAGCCTATGGATCCTCGTCTACTCTCGAATGTGGCTAAAGCCGTGGCCCAAGCGGCAATCGATTCGGGTGTTGCTGTGATTACTGAATTACCGGAAAACTACATGAGCTAAGCTTGTTTGGGTAGTATTTAAAGGGCCATTGGGCCCTTTTTTGTTTTTGTAATCTTAGGCCATTCAATTTGATCTTCTGCTTGAAAATCATTCAAAGATTGTAGCGAGGGGGATTTGTTTGTATTGTGGAATTTTAGATAGAGCTCATTTTCTGGTTTTATATGCTGATTTTATACATTAGTGTTAAACGACTTTCTAAACGATGAATCGAATTCAGTTGTCATAAGCTTAGGCTCGCTTTCGATTTTAATAAGAATAATAAATTCTGCAGGAAGCGGATAATGAAACTGACACGACTTTTAACTAATAAATTGACCAGCTTTTGGCTACTTTCTTTGGCAGCCGTTGCATTTATATTTTTGCTTGTTGCCCTAGTCAGCTTCACGCAATTGACCTATAAATTTCAACAGCAGAAGGTAACTGAACTCGAGTCTATGCTCATTCATCATTATGAGCATGAGAACAATAAAGCACTCTCTACCTGGCTCCCCTCCATCTTAACCGCGTATAACACTGTGAGTTTGACCTTGCGCGCCGAAGGTCAAATACTCTACGAGTATGGACCTGAAAAACTTGGTGCAGGGATGATCACCTATGAGAGGCAGCTGCTCAAGGCTGACAATCTCATCTTAGTGATCACCTTACCTCAGCCATTTAAAATGTACTCACTTTCCTGGTATGAATTCTCCATCTTAGTTATTGGCTTACTTTCTATCTCTGTGTTTGTTTTCTTCGGCCACAGATGGTTATCGATACAGCTACAGGGCATAGAAGATCTGGCAGTGCGCAGTAAACTGATTCTAGAGAATGAATATGATAAGGCCTTAGCCGAGAGAGGAGATGGCAGGCCGAGAATGATAAATCGTGCCCTGACACATCTATTATTAGAGCTAGATGATGCAGAGAAGCATAGAGCTAGATTCGATCAATTTATCCGCTCAAATACGTTTTTGGATCCGGAAACTGGGATAGGAAATCGGCTATTTCTCAAGAATCGTCTCGACGCCTTGAGTAACGATAAAGGTATGATGGCTCCTGGTGTGCTGTTTTTACTCGAGATGGAAGATATGGATCTGCTGCAGCAAGAGCTTGGTGATGACTCTATAGATGAGATGTTGCATCAGACGATTAGCGATATTAATCAGATCTTGGACAGTCAGGCTAACAGTATTTTTTCTCGTCGTTCTTTCAATCAGTTCGCCATCGTCGTTCCTCAAATCTCTTTAAAAGACGTTGAAAAATTAGCCGCTAAATTACTCAAGGTGTGCTTGAGTCAAAACGTACCCGAGACAGAGAACAGCGAAGATTTTTTCCACATAGGTGCAGCCTACTTTAAAGTCGGTGACAGTAAGGAGCAGTTACTCGATGAGTCAGAGAGAGCCCTTAGGGCGGCTCAGTTTCAGGGAACCAGTGGCTGGTTTATGTATGATAAAGGGGCCGTGGATGAGGAGTTGGCGAAGGGGTCTGTTAGGTGGCGCAGCTTTCTCGAGTATGCTCTGGTAAATAGACGTTTAGTGGTCTTTTCCCAGCCTGTGGTCGACAGTGATATGGAAATTCACCACTTAGAGATATCCAGTCGAATACGTGACAATAAAAACAACCTGGTTAGAGCAACGCTGTATATACCTATGGCGATAAAATGTGGTCTGACACCTCAATTTGAACGTCAGGTTATTGAGACCGTGTTGTTCGATCTCCTCTGTGATCCTAAGGGCAGAACCACTAAGTTCAGCATCAATCTCAGCTTAGACACCCTGATGAGTAGGGCATTTATCCGCTGGCTTAAAACGACCCTGTTAGAGTATCGACATCTCACTCCCTGGCTGATTTTCGAGATCAATGAGGATATAGTCGTGCATCATAAGGAGCAGCTAAAATCCAGACTCGATATGATTAAGAAAATGGGCGCAAGCTTATGCGTCGACCGCGTGGGGCAGCAGGTAGTCAGTACTCAATACATCAAAGAGTGTCATTTCGATCTGATCAAACTGGATCGTTCAATCGTGACTCAAATACATCTTCGTCAAGAAAATCAGTTGTTTGTGAGAAGTCTTATCGGTGGTTTATATAGAACTGATGTTCAGGTCTTTGCCGAAGGAATAGAGTCTTTCGAGGAGTGGCAGACCCTGAAAATTTTAGGTGTTAGTGCCGGACAGGGAAACTTGTTCAGTGAGCCAGTTGAAGAAATATAAACCAAGGTACAAAATATTGACTTGGCCAAAAATCAAACTCCCCCTCAGTCAACTTGTTTAACAAATGTTTCATGTTTAGCTTGGGGAGTGTGAAATTTCAGCTTAGATGATACAAATCACTCGGTGAACGTTTCATTCTGTGTTTTTTCTATAAAATTAGCAGATTAGCCGCTACAATGAGTGTAAGTATTTTGACGCTTGCTTGGTTTGTTGATTATTGATGGGCACCATCTTGTCACTTCGCGAATATAGCTCAAGTTTTATGGATTCCAATACTTTAAATCTAAGGTATGAGTTGGCATATGATAAATGAGATTATGGACATTTTTTAAATGGAAAAAAGTCTTTTAACTAGATTGGCTTTCTGGCAAAACAAGCAGTCGAAACTCGAGCTTGGCATCTACGTTTGTCAGGATAAGCTTGTCGTGTACCAAGCTAAGCACCCTGATGTCATCTCGTCTATCGAAACCGAACCTCATGTCGGCGAGGGCGTTGAAACCGAAAGTATTACTCACGAATTTGCGTTTAATGGTTCAAATTGGTCCGGTGTGTTTGCCTCGATTGCTAAGCAATTCAAACCCGCCAAGCTGCACATCACCTTGAGTTCTTCATTTTATCAATTGTTAATTGTCGACAAACCCAACGTAGAGCCCAGTGAGATGTCTCAGGCATTACTTTGGTCGGTCAAAGATATGGTGACTCACGCAGTAACCGATATCCATATTGATTACTTTGATTCACCCTTGCCCAATAGTGCTAAGTTAAGTGTTGTCGTTGCCGAGAAGGCAAGATTATCCGCTATGGTATTAGCAGCTCAAGAGCATCATATGCAAGTTTTAGGCATAAGCATCGAAGAGATGGCTGTTACCAGCCTCTTTGCCAAAGATAATCAAGCCAAGTTGGTTTTGTGTCATACCCCCGGGCAGGAATTATTGCTGACCGTAGTAAAACAGGGGCAGCTTTATATGCAGCGACGCGTGCGGGGCTTTGACAAGTTAGATACCGTTAGCGTCGATGATTTAGCCATGGGGATGGCCGATAGTTTAAGTTTAGAACTACAGCGTTCTATGGATTATTTCGAGAGTCAACTGCGTCAGGCGCCTGTGGTTTCGATTGAACTATTGATTAATGGTCAAGTCGATAAACTCTCTGAATTAGTGAGTGCCAATTTTGACCAGAAGGTCAATGCGATTCCTGTTGATACCGTTGAGGCTAAGATTGCCCTGCTGACCTGTGGTGAGTTTCACCGTGACGAGTCCAGAGAATCAGGAGTGCAGGTATGACGTTGAAGACGAGAGTCAATCTGTATTCAGATACCTTGTTGCCTCCGGTGCAAAGGCTTAGCTTTAAGCGTTTGGCTCAGGTATTGGTTTTTATGCTTGTTCTGTTTGCTATGGCAAGCTCAGCGAGCTACATCTTAGTGTCAGGGCTCGAGGCCGATAAGCTTGTACTTGCTAAGCAAAAATCTAACCTGGATAAGCAGAAAAAATCCCTCGAAGCGGCAATGGCAAAACGTGCACCCGATGCCGAACTCGTGGACCAAGTGGAACTTCTCACTCAGCAAATTGAACTCAAGCAGATGCTCATAGGTGAGCTGAGTCAGCGAGAAGCGCTTACGAGTCATGGATACTCTATGTTATTTAAAGATCTCGCTCGTGTAGCTAATAGCAATATCTGGCTCAACCGCATCAGAGTTGAAAATAATGAATTCATCTTCGAGGGTTTTAGCTCGGCGCCCAATAGCGTTCCTCTGTGGGTTGAACGCCTAAAGTCGACAGAAACTCTGAAAGGTCACGCATTTGCGGCGATGGCAATGAGTCGGGGTGAGGGTAAACCGTTAGCATTTACCTTGACCAGCAAGGCGGAAACCGAGGAGGCCAAGTGAAGCAGCAATGGAATGAATGGGCCGCTCGATTTGATGTACTGACCCAAAGAGAAAGAGTCATGGTGGCGAGTGCGGCCTTGATTGTGATAGGTATGCTGTGCTACCTCCCGTTAGAGTCATTATTGTTAGAGCATCAGTCTCTTGCTAGGCAGAATAAAGCTATCGCCAGTGAGAATAAGATTTCATTGCAGCAGATTGATCTGTATCAGCAGCGATTAGCGCAAAATCCTAATGATGAATATAACAAGCGTTTGAAGGTGTTGAAGCGGCAAGATGCCGATTTAGATGATCAGCTATCTTTTCAGATGGTAGATATGGTTCCCGCTAATCATATGCCTGCGTTATTGAGTGAATTGCTGGGGAAAGTCACTGGCATCACACTGCACGAATTCAAATCGATAGCACCCACTCCCTTGCTCGCCATTGGGGATGATAAGAAGATGAATCTATACAGTCATGGGATCCGTCTGACTCTGGAGGGAGATTACTTTTCGGTGCTTAAGTTTATCGAAGCCGTAGAGGGAATGCCCAGCAAGCTGTATTGGAAAGAAATAGATTATAAGGTCGATGAGTATCCCATTGCGAGTGTCGTGCTGGAACTTTATACCTTAAGCATAAATAAGGACTTTATCAGTGTCGCTACTCAAGGTTAGCCCGCTCATTGCATTGCTGATGTTGCTTGTGACTAGCACTCAGGCTGAGACATTAAGGGATCCGACAAGGCCGGGTTATGGGGCACTGGTTATCGCGTCTGTAGCTTCGAGTCATAGCAGTGACTTGATACTCAATAGTGTGATCAAGGCTGGACCTGTATCCCGCGCTGTGATTAATAATGAAATCTTCGAAGTCGGGGATCGGGTACAAGGGGTGAATATCACTGCTATTGAGATTAATTCAGTTTCATTATCAGATGGTCGTAAACTCACCATGTTCCAAGTGATAACAGAGTCAAAGGAAAATTAAATACAAATGAATGCGCTAAAAATTATTACGCCTCTGTTAACTCTGTTATTGGTTGCGTGTCAAACAACCAATAGACCAGAGCCGGTGGCCGCTAAAGAGGCACTGGCTGAGTCGGTACAAACAGAATCTAGTAAACAGGGCACGCCTCCTCCAGCGAAAATGCCTGAGTCTATTCAGAAGGAACTCGCTTCTGCTGAGTTACTTGCAGGATTAGCACCGAGCCGGAAAGCCGAGCGCCGTTTCGATGTGTCTGCTCATGACGTTGATGCTAAGGTATTTTTCCCCAGTTTGGTACAAGGTACACCCTTGAGTGTTGCCGTGCATCCTGATGTGAGCGGTAATATCTCTTTGTCGTTAAAAGGGGTCACATTGAGCGAGGCGCTACAAGTCGTCGAAGATATCTACGGCTATGAAGTCAGTCGTGTGGGGCGAATTTTACGTATCTATCCCGCCGGTATGCGCACCGAGACATTCCCATTGAATTACCTGTACATGGAGCGCCATGGTCTGTCTTTGACGTCGGTGAACTCGGGACGTATTTCAGATAATAATAACAATTCGAGTTCGGGTAGCAACAATAGCAACAGCAACAGTAATAACAGTAATAGCTCGTCCAATAACAGTTCTGGTTCGAGTAGTAATAGTAGTAATGAAACGACTAATGGTACCTTCATTCGCTCGACGACTAAGAGTGATTTCTGGGGAGAGCTAAAAAAGACCTTGGTATCGATTGTGGGCAACACTGGTGGTGGGCGTCAGGTCGTTATTACTCCCCAAGCAGGGTTAGTTACTGTTCGAGCATATCCAAATGAGTTGAGGCAGGTACGCACCTTCTTGAAAACTGCCGAGACTCATCTACAGCGGCAGGTGATCATAGAGGCTAAGATCTTAGAAGTCACTTTATCTGATGGCTATCAGCAAGGGATCAATTGGCAGAATGTCTTAGGCCATGTGGGTGATACCGATATTAAATTTGATACATCGGAACCTGCTGGAGAAGGTTTATCGGATCAGATCACCAGCGTGATTGGCGGGGTGACTTCACTCAAGCTATCGGGTACCAATTTTACCGCCATGATCAGTCTGCTCGATACCCAAGGTGATGTAGATGTACTATCGAGTCCTCGTGTTACGGCATTAAATAATCAAAAGGCCGTTATTAAGGTGGGCACCGATGAGTATTTTGTGACCGATGTATCGTCAACTACTGTTGCTGGCACTACACCAATAACGACACCTGAAGTCGAATTGACGCCCTTTTTCTCCGGTATCGCTCTGGATGTGACGCCACAGATCGATGGGGAGGGTAATGTATTACTGCATATTCACCCATCGGTTATCGATATCAAGGAGCAGACTAAAACGATTAAAATCTCTAATAGCACATTGGAGCTACCTTTGGCACAGAGTGATATTCGTGAATCGGATACCGTTATCATGGCCAGAAGTGGTGATGTGGTGGTGATTGGTGGCTTGATGAAGAGTGAGAACATAGAATTGGTCTCCAAGGTTCCATTGTTAGGCGATATTCCTCTGCTTGGTGAACTGTTTACGAACCGTGTTAAATCATTGAAAAAAACGGAACTGGTTATCTTATTAAAACCTACCGTAGTGGGTGCCGATACCTGGAAGAAGGAGCTACAGCGCTCTAAAGAACTGTTAGATCGTTGGTATCCAGAAGCGCAAGATGAAACAGAACAAGGGCAGTAAATTTTGTACCTGCAACATTTTGGGTTAGCGGAAACGCCTTTCTCACTTACCCCAAATACCGAGTTTTTCTTTGGGCTCGCGCCTCATGTCGAGGCGTTGCAGGTATTACAGACTGCGTTGCAGACGGGTGAAGGCTTTATCAAGGTGACCGGCGAGGTTGGTACGGGAAAAACCCTCATCTGCCGCAAGTTGATCAATGAGCTACCACAGCGCTTTCATTGTGCTTATCTACCTAACCCCTATCTATCTCCGGCGGAATTGCGTTGGGCCGTTGCGCTAGAACTGGGGCTTAAATATTCCGCCGATATCGATCAGATACAACTTACCGGACTTATACAGCAACAATTGCTTGCTCTGTGCGCCCATGGCCATTCAATTGTACTGGTTTTGGATGAGGCTCAGGCCCTTCCCGATGAGAGCCTGGAAGCACTGCGCCTGTTCACAAACTTAGAGACCGAGAGTCGCAAGTTGCTACAGGTGGTGCTGTTTGCTCAGCCTGAGTTGGATGAAAGATTAAATCAACACAGTTTTAGGCAGTTGAGACAGAGGATCACCTTCAGTTACTGCCTGCGCCCACTGACCTTGGATGAAGCCGATGCCTATGTTCAGCACAGGCTATCAGTCGCAGGTAGTGTGGGTCAGCCATTATTTGACCATAAAAATACGCGAGTGTTGGCAACTGCATCGAAAGGGATCCCCAGATTGATAAATATTTTAGCTCACAAGGCCCTGTTATTGAGTTTTGGTGAGGGTGCCAAGCGAGTCGAATACCGTCACGTTAAAGGCGCCATCATTGACACTCAAGATACTAAACTTAGCTATAGGGCTAGATGGTTTTGGTTTATGAGCTTGAGCCTCATATCTGTGACTAGCGGGCTAGGGGTACACCTATTTTATGGAGCCAGTGTATGAGCGTTATCAATTCTATGCTTAAAGATCTGGATAAACGTCAGCAATCCCATGATCTGGAAAACCTAAACGTTGCCCCGGTACAATATCAGGCTAAGTCTGCCTCAAAGCTACCTTGGATATTGCTGGCGATTGTCTCCGTTATACTGCTATCTGGAATAGCGTATAGCTGGCAAGCCTTGTCTAATTCTCAGCAGGGGTCATCAAATGCCCTATCGAATGTCGCAGAATCTGATATTACTTCAATTACAGAAGTTCAGAGTAGCGAATCAGATGCTCAACTGGAGCAGGCTAAAGTCGTTGCGGTAGATGCTCCTTCATCTTCAATGCAAGATGAAACGAGGGTTAGTAAGCTAGCTAGCCAAGTTGAGATTGAGTCGGTTCAAGCGGTAACATCAGGCGATGGATCAGTATCTTCGATAGAAGGATCGGAAGAGCCTTTATCAGCAAATCTGAAAGTGGTCGATAGTGATGTAAAACTAGTGAGAACAACCGCTCCAGAGGATATAATTAAGCCTGTTATTCAACCTGATACCACCGAAAATCCTACACTCGTTAGAGTTTCCCCCGTTGCATCTAAGCCCAGTTCGATGGCAGTCACTGAAGTGCAAGTTTCCAATGAACAGCTTGCTCTGAGAAGGTATCGTCTGGCGACAGAAGCTGAGAATCAGGGCTTGCTAAGCGATGCCATCGTCTATTACAGCGAAGTATTGGCGTTAACTCCAGTGATGCACAAGGCTAGACGAAAGCTCGCGGCTCTTTATTACGGTCAGGGTCGTCTCGACTCAGCCAGTGACATGCTGATAAAAGGCATGGCTCTTTTCCCCGAGGAATACGATTACCCCTTCTTGCTCGCCAGAGTACAGCAAGCCTCTGGTGATATTAAGTTGGCCATGTCCAGTCTGGAGCAGATCCCAGATGCAAGCCAACGGGCCAAGCAAAAATGGACCATGCAATCTAGCTTGGCACAGAAGAGCGACAACTATCAATTGGCCGAAGAAAGCTACCGAAAATTATTACGCATAGAGGCCGGTCAGGCTAGATGGTGGATGGGGCTTGGCTATGCCTTGGATTCACAGCAGAAATATGATTCAGCCAAGCAGGCCTACAGACAAGCCTTGTCAGCAGACGGCTTATCTAAGCAGGCGAGCGAATATATTGAAAATAGACTAGTCCAGTTAGGAGAGAGCGAGTGAAACCGAAGTTAAAGATGCGTCTGGGTGATCTTCTGGTTCTGGAACAGATCATAGGTGAGGCTCAGCTACTGGAAGCGTTAGCCGAGCAGAGAAGTAGTGGCAAAAAATTGGGCCGCACACTGATCGACCTTAACTCTATCACTGAAGAGCAACTGCTACGATTTCTCTCTCAACAGCTGAATATTCCATTTATCGATATCAGTAAGCGCCCCATTTCCAACGAAGTCGTCACCTTGCTGCCAGAAGTTCAAGCGAGACGTTACCGTGCGCTGGTCGTCGAAGATAATGGCGATAGTGTCTTGGTTGCCATGAGCGACCCGGCCGACTTACAGGCCATGGATAACCTTGAGGTGCAGTTGCTGCCTAAGTTATTGAAGATTGCCGTGGTGACCGAGAGTCAACTGCTGGACGCCTTCGATAATCTCTATAGGCGTACCGATGAGATAGCACAGATTGCGGGTAAGCTCGAAGAGGAATATGCCGCCGATGATCAGTTTGATCTTGCCAGCTTCACCGAGGGTGACAGTGATAATGAAACCACTGTCGTCAAGCTACTTCAGTCCATCTTCGAAGATGCAGTGCAGATGCGGGCCTCGGATATCCATATCGAACCTGGTGAGAAGGTACTACGTATCAGGCAACGTATCGATGGCCAATTACATGAGAATATTTTGCCAGAAGTGAGTATTGCCGCGGCTTTAGTTCTGAGGCTAAAACTGATGGCTGGCCTGGATATCTCCGAGAAACGTCTGCCGCAGGATGGCCGATTTCATATGGAGATTAAAGGACATCAGATCGATGTGCGTATGTCGACCATGCCTATTTACCATGGTGAATCTGTGGTGATGCGTCTGCTCGATCAATCCGCTGGCTTACTGACTCTGAATGAAACGGGTATGCCGCCGGAGATTTTAGCGCGAATTCGAAAGCAGATTAAGCGCCCGCACGGTATGTTATTGGTGACCGGGCCAACGGGTAGCGGTAAGACCACCACCCTGTACGGCATATTGAGTGAGCTCAACACCGCAGACAGAAAAATTATCACAGTTGAAGACCCGGTTGAATATCAGCTACCGCGTATTAACCAAGTTCAGGTCAATCATAAAATTGGCTTAGACTTCTCCCATGTGCTGCGCACCACACTACGTCAAGATCCAGATATCATCATGGTGGGTGAGATGCGAGATCAGGAGACAGTTGAGATAGGCCTTCGAGGCGCCTTAACCGGTCACTTCGTGTTGTCGACCTTACACACCAATGATGCGGTAACGAGTGCGCTGCGTCTGCTCGATATGGGCGCGGCGAGCTACTTAGTTGCGAGTGCCTTAAGGGTCATCATTGCTCAACGATTGGTGAGACGAGTGTGCCAGAATTGCTCCGTTGATTATCAGCTAACGGCGCAAGACAGTGTCTGGTTAAACTCGGTCAGTCATTTGGACTTCTCACAGGCTAAATTAAAGATTGGCTCGGGTTGCCAGAGCTGTAATGGCAGTGGTTACCGTGGCCGTATCGGTGTGTTCGAGATCCTTGAATTAGATGAGCCTATGGTAGAAGCCATGCGGTCCGGTAACCCACAAGATTTTGCCAATGCGGCCAAAGAGAGTCCTAATTTCACTCCTTTAGCAGAATCTGCACTTAAATACCTGGCAGAGGGGATGACTACTATCGAAGAGGTAGCCAAGCTAGTCGAAGATGTGACCGAGTCTCAAATTCCATTGTCGGTAGATATGGTTAATCAATAGTGTAAGAAATGACCTGAATAATCATGATGGCAAATATTAGTGGCAGTCTTATCCGTAGTGTAAGAAATGACTTGAATAATCATGATGGCAAATATTAGTGGCAGTCTTATCCGTAGTGTAAGAAATGACTTGAATAATGATGGTGGCAATTAATTAATGGCAGTCTATAAATACCGAGGGCGTGACGCCCAGGGACAACAAGTTACAGGAGTGGTTGATGCCACCTCTGAGAGTGCTGCTGCAGATCAGCTAATGTCTCGCTCGGTTATTCCATTAGAGCTCACTGAGACTAAGGAGAAGCAAGACTTCTCTCTGACGGAACTGTTTAAAGCTAAGGTGAGTCTCTCCGAGCTACAGATTTTTAGCAGACAGATGTATTCTTTAACCCGTTCCGGCATTCCTATTTTGCGCGCCATCGCTGGCCTGTCAGAAACGACCCATTCTCAACGTATGCGTGATGCCCTCGATGATATTTCTGAGCAGTTAACTGCCGGGCGGCCCTTGTCATCGGCAATGAATCATCATCAGGATGTGTTCGATGCGCTGTTTGTCTCCATGGTTCATGTAGGGGAGAACACAGGTAAACTCGAAGATGCTTTTATGCAGTTAGCGGGTTATATCGAACGTGAGCAGGAGACCCGGCGCCGGATTAAGGCCGCGATGCGTTATCCAATATTTGTCTTGATTGCCATCACCATAGCTATGGTGATCTTGAACATCATGGTGATCCCCAAATTTGCCGATATGTTTTCTCGTTTCGGTGCAGAGTTACCTTGGGCAACTAAGCTATTAATCGGTACATCTAGCCTATTTGTAAACTATTGGCCGGCCATGCTGGTTGGTGCCATAGGGGCATTTATCGGTATTCGCTACTGGCACAATTCTGAGAAAGGTGAGAAACAATGGGATAGGTGGAAGCTACATATTCCCGCCGTAGGTAGCATTATTGAGCGTTCTACCTTATCCCGGTATTGTCGTAGTTTTTCCATGATGCTCAGTGCCGGAGTCCCCATGACGCAGGCGTTAAGCCTGGTTGCCGATGCCGTAGATAACGCCTACATGCACGATCGAATTGTTGCCATGCGCCGGGGCATAGAATCCGGTGATTCTATGCTACGGGTATCGAATCATAGCGAATTGTTCACTCCTCTTGTGCTACAGATGGTTGCAGTCGGCGAAGAAACAGGTCAGATAGATCAGTTGCTTAACGACGCCGCAGACTTTTATGAGGGTGAAGTGGATTACGACCTTAAAAATCTCACCGCTAAACTTGAACCTATCTTAATTGGCTTCGTCGCGGGCATCGTATTGATATTGGCACTAGGTATATATCTTCCCATGTGGGATATGCTCAATGTGGTCAAAGGTGGAAGGTAAACTTTGGGCTAGCAGGTATATATCTAACCATATGGTGGGATATGGTCAACGTGGTCAAAGGCGGAAGGTAACTTCTGTTGCTAGTTTAAACCGGTATATACCTAGCTTTTTATGATGGGACATGCTCAGTGTGGTCAAAGGTGGAGGGTAACTTCTGTTGCTAGTTTAAAGCAGGTATATATCTAGCCATATGGTGGAATATGCTCAGTGTGGTCAAAGGTGGAAGGTAGATTTTGTTGCCAGTTTAAAGCAGGTATTTACCTAGCTCTTTGGCGGGTTATGTTCAGCGTGGTAAAAGGCGGGAAGTAGATGAAATTAGATAATTGTCTGGATAAGGCAGGAAAAACCTAATGCTAAGCCAGCAGAAAGCCGATGGAGAGTTATTGGAACTATATGGCAAGATGATAGCAATTGTCTTGTTGCTCGCCTTACTAGGCGTATTAGGTTTTAGGTATTTTGGTTCGGTGAATAATATAGCTGCTCAGGGCTTGCGGATCGATCATACTCGTTTTTTAAATGTGTTGGGTATGATCAAGGCACAATGGTTAGCTCAAGGTCGACCCAAAGAGATGAGGCTGGATTGGGATACTGGTAGCGTAATAAGCGTTAATAATCAGGTGACTGAATTGGAAGAGATGAATCTTGTTAAAATGAGCTCAGGAGGCTGGCCATTACCTAATAAGTTGGATTCTGCAGGTTGTGAACAACTTTGGTATCGCTTACTAGGTTTGGATACCGCGTCACAACAAGTTGTATCTTCGCTTAGTCAGGGGGGAGATGTTTGTAGCTACGTTGCTAACAACTTGGATCGTCTTGGTTATCAGCTGACAACCGGGCGCGTAATTTTTTTGACGAATGACAAAGAATAGAGAAAATAGAGTCGTTTCATAGGTTTCTAAAATTCACCGAACTGTTAGAATTGTAAAATATGCTATGGGGGCTTATATGGATAAGCAGGTCAGTTATCAAATGAGAATTCAAATGAAAGAGCAATGTAATAAAGGGCTAACTATGACTAACTCTCGAAGCCGTCAGCAAGGTTTCTCTTTAATAGAGCTTGTGATTGTAATAGTGATCCTCGGTTTGCTCGCCGCAACCGCTATCCCACGTTTTCTCAATGTCACTGATGACGCTGAAGATGCCAGTTTAGATGGTGTTGCTGGTGGTCTTGCTACCGCTGTCGGTTTTGTGCGTGCGCAGTGGGAAGTCGATGGTCGTAATAACAATACGGTGATCTTAGATGGCACGAGTGTGTCTCTTGATACACGTTTTGGTTTCCCTACAGGAACTGGTGCCAATGGCACAGACGTAACGGCTATGAATGATAATCGTTGTCAGCAAGTGTTTAACAGCATTCTTCAGAGTGCACCGCGAAATGTACAATACACAGATGATGCCCGTAATCAGCGTTACACAGTACGCTTCTTAGACGGAGTCGGTGGAAATGCAATAGATCTTAATGGTGATACTGTAAATAGTATCGATTTATGTGTTTATCATCAGGTCGCTTCTTTAGCGTTAGATCAATCAACTGGGGTTGCAACACCCACTCCCGATTTGAATGTGGGTAAAGGGATCACCTATAACCCAGGTACGGGCACGGTAGTTAGTTTTACTAACTAAAATTAGTATGTAGCTCTTGATGGCTAAAGAGCTAATTTAAGAATTAATGTTCGCTGCTGAAAGTGGCGATTAAAAGAGTAGGAAAAGGTAGTAGATAGATGAAAAAACAAAATGGTTTTACGCTAATCGAATTAGTGGTCGTTATTATCATCTTAGGTATTCTTGCTGTAACAGCTGCACCTAAGTTTATTAACTTACAAGGTGATGCACGTGAATCTTCACTACAAGGTATGAAGGGAGCCATTCAGGGGGCAAACAGTTTAGTTTTTTCTAAAGCTGCTATTTCTGGTGGTGAGAAGAGAGCTAAGGCATATTGGACTGGTGATGCTACGGATTCAGCAGATGAAAAGGGAGGAGTTGATATCGGTACAGGTACCAAGGCAAAAACTAACTTTGGTTATCTGCAAGGCTTACAAGCGGAACTTGAAAATGCAATAGATGTAGATTTTAACATCGGGACTTCTGCAACGGATCCTACAATTGCGACAGATAATAATGCTGATTGGATTATTTTTGTTGATTCAGGCGTTGCAACTATTTGGCAGACAGGGGCTCCAGCGACCTGTAGATTCAACTATACAGAGTCTACAGCTGAAGGGGCTATTCCTCAATTCTCAGCTATGCCAGAAGCTTCAAGCTGTTAATGTATTTTACTTATTATAAGCTAAGTGGATGATCGAATGAAAAGACAAAATGGTTTTACTCTTATAGAGCTAGTCGTAGTTATTATTATCTTGGGGATCCTTGCCGTTACGGCTGCACCTAAGTTTATAAACCTTCAAAGCGATGCACGTAAGTCTACGCTAGATGGGATGAAGGGGGCTCTCCAAGGAGCTAATTCTCTTATTTTTTCAAAAGCAGCTATATCAGCTGAAGAGAAAAAAGGTTCAGCAGATGCTTCAACAACAGGCTCGGTTGATATTGGAACGGGAACTCCTGCTGCAACAAACTATGGTTACTTACAATCAACAGCTACTCAATTAACAAATGCTATGGATCTGAGTATCAGTAACGATGAAGATGATACTGTTGATTGGTATATTGCTGAAGGTGATGATGGCGCGAAATCTGCGCAACTTTATCAAGCTGGTTCTGCTCGTTTTGGTAACACAACAACGACGACTAATAGATGTTATGTGACTTATACACCAACAACATCAACTACAGCTGCTCCTACCTATGTAGTGACAGATGATGATTGTTAAATAGAATGTATAATCTTAAAGGCCTGCTAAGCAGGCCTTTTTTGTGCCTATTGGTTTTGGCTGAATAACCTTAATCTGCTTAGCTTTTCTCTCCGCCTGATAACCCTCTAATTTACTTCCAATAACTATCCATATCGTTTCAATGTGTTGCTTTATTGTTAACGATGGTATTATTTGACTAGAATTAATAGATATTGCATGGATGCGTAGACTAGAGGAATATGCGGTATGAATAAGATTAAGCAGCAAGGTTTTACCTTAATTGAATTGGTAGTGGTGATCATTATCTTAGGTATTTTAGCGGTTACGGCAGCTCCTAAGTTTATTAATCTTCAGTCTGATGCCAGAGAATCGACCCTTAGCGGTATGCAGGCTGCACTCCAAGGAGCGAACT
Source organism: Shewanella sp. YLB-07 (assembly GCF_009377275.1). NCBI lineage: Bacteria > Pseudomonadati > Pseudomonadota > Gammaproteobacteria > Alteromonadales > Shewanellaceae > Shewanella > Shewanella sp. YLB-07. Next base: position 95,805 of record NZ_VOQB01000015.1, read on the forward strand.
CCCTCGTTTTCTCGAAAGCTGCAATTGCGGGGGTTGAAACAGAAAATAATCAAGATGTTGAGCTTGCAACTGGCGTGACGATAGAGCTTGATTATGGCTATATCAAAAGCTTTGGTGCTGAGGTTACTACGATTTTGAACCTTGAAATAGCATTGGATATGCAATTTGAAGAGATAACTGCTGCCGGTACAGCAGCTACAGAAGACTGGGGGGTTCGTTCAACTGGGTCTACCATTACGTTCGTACCTAAAGGCAAAACCCCAAATGGTGACTGCCGTTTAGACTATACAGAAGCATCAGAAACTAATGATGTGATTACTTTACCTACTTATAATCTTGTTGGTACTGATTGTTAGACGATAACCTTAACAATAGATTTAGTGCATAAAATTGAACCTCTGGCTAAAACTGGAGGTTTTCTTGTTTATAGCTTCCAAAATAAACACTCTTTAGCAAAACACCAATTTTTAAGTCGATAGATATTATATACATATAAAATATCACAGTTTTTTGTCATACTTAGCGGTAAGTGTTTTGTGGTACCCAATTCAAACTTTCGGTATAAAGATGAGAAAAAATGCGGGCTTTACTCTAGTAGAGCTAGTCACCACTATCATGCTCATTGCCATTCTCTCTGTGGTGGTCTTGCCACGTCTAATGACTAGCTCTAGTTACAGTGCCTTTACCCTGCGTGACGAGTTTATCAGTGAGTTACGCAAAGCTCAGCTGTTGGCGATGAATAATCAAGACCGCTGTTATCGAGTCGATGTCGATGCCGACGGTTATCAGTTGCGCCGTTTTGATAATAATACCTGTACCGGAACCAGCCGCACGGAAGCTAAACAAGCATTTTCGGGAGGTGCTAGCTTGATGCGCGCCTCAGATGACAATAACACCTTCAATGTTAGCTTTAATATCTCTGGCATCTCTAATATGGGGTGTAGTGGCACATGTATCAATGTTATTGCCGACGAGACCTTGACCATCAATATCGAGAGTCAGGGGTATATTCATGGGCGTTAACTCTTTTATGAAATTATCAAAACTTTCAGCACCATCTTATAAGTCTAAAGGGTTTACTTTAATCGAGCTGGTTGTTGGCATTGTAGTATTGAGCATCGCCTTAGTCTTGCTAACCAGTATGTTATTCCCTCAAGCCGATCGTGCTGCAGAGACCTTGCACAGGGTGCGCTCCGCCGAGCTGGCTCACTCTATTCTTAATGAGATTTGGAGCAAACGTTATGATCAAAACACCAATGCCAATGGCGGCGTACCCGCTTGTGGTGCGGCTGTAAGGCCTGTGCTAGGTTTACCCGCAGGGCTTGCGTGCACGCTTGCTGCCAATTTGGGGCCTGATCCCGGAGAGAACCGAAACAACTTTAATGATGTTGACGATTATCATGGCTTAACCCAAGCGAGTTTAATGCTTAACTCGGTTAATACCTATGGCAGTGAATATCCTAATTATCAGCTTAACGTAACAGTTGCTTATCCTAATGCTTCCGATATGGATACCAAGATAATCACCATAGCCGTGACTACGCCGAATAATGAGGTGATAATTTACAATGCGGTTCGGAGTAATTACTGATGCGTTCTTTAAGGAGATCTAAGTCATCTGGGTTTACACTAGTTGAGATGGTGATGGTGATCATTATCCTTGGTGTTATGGTGCTTGGAATCAGTAGTTTTGTCATCCTAGGTACACGCATCTTCGTAGAGTCGACCTCAGTCGATCAGGTGCTTAGTCAGAGTCGCTTTGTTATGGAACGTATGACTCGTGAACTTCGCAATGCAGTACCGAATAGTCTACGTGTAACTATTAATCCAGCAACGTTTCAATGTATCGAATTCGTGCCGATTCAGGCCAGTGCTTCATATCTGGATATCCCCATTTCTCCTGGCGCTGCTAGTGAGACCGGGATAGTAATGACACCATCTCAAGGTATTAATGCTACTCATCGAATGCTGGTTTATCCTTTACAGCCTGGGCATATCTACTCTGCTACACCTACAGGGGCGCAAAGCCGCTTGCTTGATATCACTAGTTTTGTTCCAGATATTGCTCCAAATACGGGAACCGTCACTTTCGACCGTTTAGTGCGTTTTAGTGAGGCCTCGCCACGAAGTCGTTACTTTTTGGTGGATAATGCGGTGAGTTACTGCTTTTTTGTCAATGGCGATATCAGACGTTACCAAGGTTATAATATGTTTAATGCGACTCAGCCAACTCCTGTTCAAATGGGAGGCGACGCTAGTAGTGCATTAATGGCGGAGAATGTAGTGATAAATGGTGCTTGGCCTATTTCCTATACCCCAGGTACCTTAGCTAACAGCGCGGTGGTGCAGTTAACACCGCAGTTTGAGGTCAATGGTCAAGCGTTCCAATATCAACATCAAGTGCAGGTGGTCAATGTCCCCTAATATGAATCGACGTACTCAAATATCATTTCAAGGGTTTGCAACTACTAGTCCAGCTAAGCAGCAGGGCAGTGCCTTGGTGATTGGTATTTTTGTGATTACTGTGATGTTTTTAATGGCGTCAGCTTTGATTAATGTTCTTGAGGATGCCGATGAACAGGTAAATCTGGAAGTATGGGGAACCCGCGCGTTAGCGGCGGCTAACTCAGGCGCAGATAGTGCCCTTGCACAACTGTTCCCTTTAGATGCATCTACTGCAATTTGTGCTGCTACCAGTGACTGGGCGGTACCGGATGTGCCGGGTTTTCATGCCTGTAGAGTCGCTTTGACCTGTAACGCTATGCTAGTAGATACGGTAAATCACTATCGGATAACCAGTAGCGCAACCTGTGAAACAGGAGATTGTGACAATGATAATGGCAACTGTTTGAGAGTAAACCGCCAGGTGGAGGTAGAAGCCCGTGATTAATACAATTAAGCATCCATTTGCAGTCGTGTTACTGTTTATTTTTTCAGGAGCAATTGCCACTGCTGAAGCCACTGACTGGAGTCTGACTTTTATTGAAGGTGCCAACTCTTTCGATAAGGATGGGGAGATCAAGTTTGAAAATTCTGCGAGGCTTAATAATGCGCCACAAAATGGCCAACTCCCAGCGCCTAAAGTTGATGACAGTGGTAAGGCTTGTTACCCCAATGGCGGTAATGCTAAAAAGTGTAAAAAGTCGAATCAGTTGGCCCAACTTCCAGCAGAAAGAGTGAACTTCTCTCAGTGTAAATCCAATAGTAATAACAATATAGGCCCGCCTAGTAATGGCAACCCTACCATCGATGTTCCAGAAGGGGAGTATGGCGATGTAAAGTTGGAAGGCGGCTCTAATAGAACCATACGTTTTACTACTGTCGATGGTATATACAAGCTAAAAACATTGCAGGCTAAGAGTGGTCGCCTAGAGTTATCTTCGGGTCAGTATTGGATTGGAAATTTAGAAATTAATCAAGGTGTTACAATTGTCTTCCCCTCTACAGGTACGGTAAGCTTTTTTATTGATGGGGGCTACGACATAGTAAATGATGACTCCCCTGCAGATCCTACTCGTTTTTTAATTTATTCCTATGATGATATCAAACTCATGGGAGGCCTTAACCTTAATGCATACCTTGTAGGTGAGGACGATGTTTTATTGGAGGGAAGTTCAACGCTTAACGGTGCAGTTACGAGTGAAGAGATTGAATTAAAAGGTGGCGCAGTTATTAATTTTATCAATCGAACTGGTGAAATTAATGTTATTCCAGATTGTAATGCAGAGCCTGTATTACCGGTTGTGCCATTGCAATGCCCAGCAGAACAAGCTGGAGTTGCTGGGATAACTTATCGTACTTATGACGCGACAAACTGGAAGCCTGGGCAATATACCAGTCCGGTCGATCACGATGACTTTAATGACCTTGTTGCTACGGTTAAAACCACGATCAACCAGCTAGGTGAATCTATAGAGTCACGAATTGAAGGATATGGTGTCAACATCAGTCCCCATTCTAATCAGGGTGATAACTATGCAGGCATCTTTGAAGGTTACTTAGATGTGCCTGAAACGGGTAATTATACCTTTGGCATTGATGGTGATGATTCGATAGAGCTCTTGATTGACGATCAAGTTGTGGTCGGGTTTTATGGTCTACATGGCCAATGTGGTTGGCCGTGTCGAACCGGAGATATTGCATTAGCTCAGGGAACACATAAAATCGAGATGCGTTTTCATGAAGCTACTGGTGCTGAGGCGTATCACCTGTATTGGCAGCCACCTTCGGCATCAAGTCCAGTAAAAGTACCCGAGTCGGCATATCTAACCTGCCCATTTCCTCAATTTGAATTTGGTCGGGTCAGCTTGGGCAGCGGAAGCGCTGTCATTAATTTTGAAAATAGCTATGCAACAGCACCTGTGGTAATGCTGATGCCTACCATTGATGGAGAAACTCCCACCAACGATGGCCCTTCTAGCGTAAGGCTAGTTTCGAGTAGTGCTACTACTGCGAATATCTCTCAAAATGACCCTCCGGGTAACCGAGTATCGGCCGATGATATGCCTGAGGTGGATTATTTTGTGATGGAGTCTGGTTATCGTTTCTTAGCTCGGGGCAAGGCGCTGCAAGCGGGAAAGATAGAGACGGAAAAGTATCAAGGTAAGCGACTGCCTTCTTCAGGAAGAGGATATGAAGATGTTAGTTTCTGGCATAAGTTTGGCGCTAAGCCTGCTATGGTCGGACAAACGTTAACACGAGAAAATAATCGATTTATTACCACTGTGATAAATAATGTGAGTTCACAAGGTGACGAATTTGATATTGCCATCGAAGCATCAGAGGTGAATGGTTCGATAACTCAAGATGAAACCTTAGGTTATGTTGCCGGGTTAGGTTCAGGCTCCTTGCAGGTCAATGGCGAGGTCATCTTGTACGAGTTTGACTATGCACTCAATCACAGTGCGGGGGGCAGTACTCGCACACTGACGCAGCAATGTGCTTATTCGACGAACTATGAAAATACCTACCCAAGTCAACCTTACCTAATCGCAAATAAGAATTCTCGTCGTGGAGGCGATGGTGGTTGGATCAGACGCTGCCGCCAGGAAAATTTTGCTAACTCTGTTAGCTTTGTGGTTGATGAAGATCAACTGTTGGATGCAGAGCGCAATCACCTTGCTGAAGATATTGGTTACTTTGCCTTTGAAGCTGTTGCAGAGCCACCAGCGACAAACCATTACCGTATAGAATTCTCATCTGGCGCAATTAGCTGCGCGGCAAAGGATATACTTATTCGTGCTTGTGCTAATACTGATTGTACTGCTGAAACTTCAGTTTTATCCACTGTTGACTTGACCAAAAATGGTGGCGTCTACAGTACGATTAACTTTACTGGACATACAATACCTCCCACATCGCTCTGGCATACTGACGGTGGAGTTGTAGTCGTAGGTCTTGGTGCTACAGCTCCGTCCGGTTCTTATCGTTGTTTTATAGATGGCACAGAGGTGTTAGATATTGATCAATGTAAATTAGTTTATGAAGATACTGGTTTTTACTTTGATGTGCCTAATACTAGCTCTTGCAAAGATACTGCTAGCTTTGAATTGTTTGCAGTGAAAAAGGACTCTCAGACACAAGAATGTGTCCCCCTTTTCAGTAATCAAACTAAAGCAATAGATTTTAACTTTGAGTACAAAAAACCTAGCTCTGTTAGTAATGAGGCTTCATTGATACTTAGTAGTTTGCATGTGCCAACAGCTATTGTAAGCATTGATGGTGGTGATACAAAGAGTTTAAATGTGAGCTTTGATACGAATGGTAAAGCCGAGTTAAAGGCAAATTACCCAGAAGCTGGGGTGGTCACGTTAAAAGCATCTCATATTCATAGTGTGAACACTCCTAATGGTACCGAAGAGCTGCTACTTGAATATTCAGATGATTTTACCGCTGCTCCTGCTGGTTTTCATTTCTTTAATATAAGTAGTAATAAGACTTGTATTGGCGGCGACCCATACGGTGCCAACTGTGAGGTGTTCGCTAAAGCTGGTGAAGATTTTAATATGGGAATGAAGGCTGTTTGTTGGGAGTCTGATGGCGACACAGACTTTAGTAATAATACTGCACTACAAAACTTTCAGTTGGACAATATAGGAATTACAGCAAAAGTAGATCAGCCATCTACAGGTAGTGATGGTAGTTTTGGAGATACTTCAATTAACTTTGATCTTATTACTGGGGAGACTTCGGAAACTATAGTTCAAAGTTGGAGTGAGGTGGGAACAGTGACTGCCTCACTCAGTCAAGATTTAAATTATGAAGGGGTTACCATTACCCAAGATAAGTCGAGTAGCGAAGTCTTTGGTCGTTTTACGCCTGCATATTTGGAAATAATTGGAAATACCCCAGAAATTTCGCACGCATGTGGTAGCTTTACATATATAGATCAGCCTTTTAGCTTCTTATCTGGAACAGAACCTAAGATACAAGCCATTGGGAAGTCTACCTCTTCAAGTGTGACCAGTAATTACCAAATAGATCCATGGTGGCGCTATAAAGACAAAGACTCTTCTGAACAGAACCGATGGTCGGGTCGTAGTTATAGCGATAATAGCAGCATTGCAACGGTTGATGACAGAGATGAACCAGCTCTTTCTGGCACAGTGATGTTTTCGAGTGAACCTGCTGCCTACCTTGCTGGTGCTCAGGTTAATTATTTAAGAACTGCTTCGGCTGTTGCACCATTCAATGCTTTATTTAATTTGAATTTACTTGCCTTAGATGTGACTGATGATGATGGAATTTGTTTCCAATCTGATGCTAATTCGCAATGTATTGGCTTTACCTTTACCGATATTGGTAAAGATAAAAGCATGCAACAACGCTATGGCCGTATGATTCTTGAAAATGGCTATGGACCTGAGTCTGAAAGCCTGCGCTTGCCAATACGAACTGAATATGTGGGCTCAGTAGCCGAGAGTGTTCCGACTTGGGTAGTCAATGATGAGGATCAGTGTTCTATTTATAATACTGCTTCTTCATCGGATAATGGGGAAACGGTAACTACAGGTATGAATATGCAGTTTCCTACAGGCTTCCCATCGATTACGGCGCATAGTAATGATGAACTAACTTTACAAAGCGGCATAATACAAAGTGGTATTAATCAAATATATTTCACTGTTCCAAATGCTACTGGTGTAGTACCACTTAAGCAACATGTTGCACCTTGGCTTAAATGGTATTGGAATTACGATGCCAGTAATGTTAATGGTTTATACGATCCAAGAGCCAGTGCTTTCTTCGGTACTTATCGAGGTCATGACAAGGTGATCTACTGGCGGGAAGTTAACTAACGTTAGATTAAGATTGCGTTAAAGAGCGGCTTCGAGATCTTATCCCCATCTCTTAGTCAACTCATAGGTTCACTCGAAATCCTTCTTTATTACATTAGAGGAGGATGTTCATTCTCTTAGGACAAAGGCCAATTTTTTCCTCTTTTTCCATGATATTTAAAAATAAAACGCTTCATTAGCAAATGTTAACCTCATCGCCCTTGTGTCATAGGGGTGTCGTTGTTAAAGTTAGCTGATTTTTTATTTTTCGGACTCGACTGAGACAGGCTGGTTACATGTTCAAGAAGCTGCGTGGCATTTTTTCTAACGATCTTTCGATCGATTTGGGTACGGCTAACACCTTAATTTACGTTCGCGATGAAGGGATAGTACTTAACGAACCTTCAGTTGTGGCTATTCGTAGTGAACGAGGGAATAGCGGACAGAAGTCCGTGGCGGCTGTAGGTACAGAAGCTAAGCAGATGTTGGGGCGTACTCCGGGTAATATCCAGGCTATACGTCCGATGAAAGACGGCGTGATTGCCGACTTCTATGTGACTGAGAAGATGTTGCAACATTTTATCAAGCAAGTGCACAACAACAGTGTGTTCCGCCCAAGCCCTAGAGTCTTGGTTTGTGTACCTGTTGGTGCGACACAGGTCGAACGCCGTGCGATTCGTGAATCTGCTATGGGCGCAGGCGCTCGTGAAGTTTACTTGATCGAAGAGCCTATGGCGGCTGCGATAGGTGCGGGCCTTCCTGTTTCTGAAGCGACGGGTTCTATGGTTGTCGATATCGGTGGTGGTACTACCGAAGTTGCAATCATCTCACTCAATGGTGTGGTGTATTCATCTTCTGTTCGCATCGGTGGTGACAAGTTTGATGATGCAATCATCAACTATGTGCGTCGTAACTACGGTAGTCTGATCGGTGAGGCAACAGCCGAACGCATCAAGCACACCATAGGTACCGCGTATCCAGGTGATGAAGTATTAGAGATCGAAGTTCGCGGCCGTAATTTAGCCGAAGGCGTACCTCGTAGCTTTACCCTGAACAGCAACGAAATTTTAGAAGCATTGCAAGAGCCTTTGTCTGGCATTGTTAGTGCTGTGATGGTTGCACTAGAGCAATCTCCACCGGAATTAGCCTCAGATATCTCTGAGCGTGGCATGGTATTAACGGGGGGGGGCGCATTAATCCGCGATCTGGACCGTTTACTCATGCAGGAAACGGGTATTCCGGTCATGGTTGCCGATGACCCATTAACCTGTGTTGCTCGAGGTGGTGGCAAGGCGCTAGAGATGATCGATATGCATGGCGGTGATCTCTTCTCCGAAGAAACCTAATTAGGGTCGAATGAGGCGGTGTTAAACCGCCTTTTTTATTCTGTTCCTCATTATCGCCACAGGGTATAAAAGCCTGATATTATTTTTATGATCCCATGAATACTAATTAGTATTTCGTAACCATTTATAGTTTTTTATGAAGCCCATTTTTGCACGTGGTATTTCAAACCAGTTTAGATTAACACTGGCTATTATTTTGTCGGTGATCCTCATTGTGGCCAACGGCCGGCTCGATCCTGTTCGTAAATCTATCTCTTCTGTTCTAAGCCCACTTCAATACGTTGCTAATGTCCCCGGCGCTCTGCTCGATTGGTCTGCCGAGAGCCTTGCGACTCGCAACATGCTCGCTAAACAAAACAAAGAGCTATTGCGTCAACAGCTACTGATGAGTGAACGCCTGCAGCGTTTCGAACAACTAAGACAGGAAAACGATCGTCTGCGTGGTTTGTTGGGTTCTCCGGTACACATGGATTCCAAGAAAGTGGTTGCCGAGGTGATGGAAGTCGCCAGCGATCCCTATCATCAATATGTTGTGTTAAACCAAGGGGCGAGAACCGGCGTTTTTGTCGGCCAGCCTGTGGTAGATGCACAGGGTGTCGTAGGCCAAGTCGTGCAAATCAGCGAGTTAACCAGTCGAGTGCTGCTTATCTCGGATGTCACTCACGGTATACCTGTGCGTATAACACGTAATGATGTACGTCTGGTGGTGAATGGCACAGGTGTTCTCGATGAGCTTGAACTTAAATTTGTGTCAAAGAGCACAGATATTCGTGTTGGCGATCTGCTGGTGTCCTCTGGGCTAGGTAATCGTTTTCCCGAAGGTTATCCTGTAGCCCGGGTGATGAGAGTGATTAAAGATGATGGCCAGAGTTACGCCACTGTTACGGCTCAACCATTGGCGGCATTAGATCGTATTCGATACCTGCTGCTGATTTGGCCCGATGAACCAGAACACGGCCAAGATCATAATGACATTCCGGTACAAGAATCCAGTGATGTTAAGCCTGAAGCTAAGCAAGAGGTGAGCGGATGAGCATGCATATAGCCAATGGCCGTTGGGTGGTGTGGTTAAGCCTTCTTGGTGCCATGTTATTACAGATCATGCCCTTGCCGGACATAGTTGAAGCTTGGCGTCCCGACTGGTTATTACTGGTTATCATCTATTGGGCTATGGCGTTACCCCACAGATACAATATTTTATCAGCCTTTGCATTAGGGGTGATGTTAGATATCTTGCTGGGTGCTCACTTAGGTATTCGTGCGCTATCTATGTCATTAGTCGTCTATGTAGTCGTACTTCATTTTCAGCGCTTGCGTAACTTCCCTATGTGGCAGCAGGCCTTGATGATTTCAAGTTTAGTCTGCCTGCATCATCTGGTGGTGTTTTGGGTTCAGTTTGTGGTGTCGACAGTCACATTTGATGAGAACCTGTTTTTACCCGCTATTTCCAGTTTGATTATCTGGCCTTGGGTATTTTGGATGTTACGTCGCTTACGACGTTTATATAAGGTGAGATAGAAATGCCATTTTCCGGTCCACTCGTTTTGGCTTCGGCCTCCCCGCGTAGAAAAGAGATACTGACTCAGTTAGGTTTTTCACGTGCCGACTTTAGTTTTACGACCTTGGCAGCGGATATCGATGAGAGTCATATATCCGGAGAGACGCCTCAAGTGTTCGTGTCTCGTCTGGCAGTAGAAAAGGCTCTTGCCGGGCTGGACTTGTGTCGAGTCGAGGGAGCCCCAGTTGTACTTGGCTCAGATACCATAGTGCTATTAGGCGATAAAATTTTAGGTAAACCAATCGATGAAGCCGATGCCCTGAAGATACTATCCCAGCTATCGGGTGAGGTTCATAGTGTCATGACGGCTGTCGCTTTAACGGATGGGAACAAGACAGTGACGCGCCTCGTTGAGACCAAGGTACAATTTTGCCGGTTAACCGAGCAGGATATTTTGGCCTATATAGCTACTGGCGAACCCATGGATAAAGCCGGAGCCTATGGTATTCAAGCGTTAGGTGGCAGCTTTGTCGAGCGCATTGATGGCAGTTATTCTGCTGTAGTGGGCTTGCCCATGGTAGAGACCCGGGAACTATTACAAGAGATGAACATTTTATAAAGTTATCTAGGCCCTAGAATCTGGAAACTGAAACCCTACTAAAAGTGAGTGTAAATATGAGTCGCATAGTCAAAAACAGAGTACAGAGAAAGATTGGTTCTGAACTATTGATCAATGTGACTCCCACGGAAGCCAGAGTCGCCTTGGTTGAACATGGTGTGTTGCAGGAAGTCCATATAGAGAGGCGGATGAAGCGTGGCCTAGTGGGCAATATTTACAAGGGCAAGGTGAGTCGTGTCTTACCGGGAATGCAGGCGGCATTTGTGGATATCGGCCTGGATAAGGCGGCCTTCTTACATGCCTCTGATATCGTACCCCACACCGAGTGTGTTGCCGATGTAGAGAAGGGTAACTTTGTGGTACGCGATATCGCTCAGCTGGTCAGGCAAGGGCAAGATATCATGGTACAAGTGGTGAAAGACCCCTTAGGTACCAAAGGTGCTCGCCTGACTACGGATATTACCTTACCCTCTCGCTACCTGGTGTTTATGCCTGGGTCGAGTCATATCGGGGTTTCTCAGCGTATCGAGTCTGAAGAGGTTCGTGCTCGTTTGAAAGGCTTAACTCAGCCTTTCGTCGATGAAGATGGCGGCTTTATCATTCGCACCGCGGCAGAGAGTGCCGGTGAGCAAGAGTTAGTCCAGGATGCCGCATTTCTTCGTCGTGTGTGGGCGAAAGTCAGTGAACGACGTAAGCGTCCGGGTGTGTCTCTGTTGTATCAAGATCTGGCACTGCCTGTACGCATCGTTCGTGATTTTGTCGGTACCGAGCTGGATCAGATCCAGGTTGATTCAAGCAAGACCTTCGATGAGCTACAGACATTCACCCAAGAGTTTATGCCTGAGATTGCCGACAAGATTGAGCATTATTCAGGCCCTGTACCTATTTTCGATCTCTATGATGTTGAAAACGAAGTGCAGAGAGCATTGGGGAGAAAAGTTGAGTTGAAATCGGGTGGCTACCTGATCATAGATCAGACCGAAGCCATGACGACGGTGGATATCAACACAGGTGCTTTCGTCGGCCATCGCAATCTCGAAGATACCATCTTCAATACCAACCTCGAAGCGACTCAAGCCATTGCACGTCAGTTGAGGCTGCGTAATCTTGGCGGCATCATCATCATAGATTTTATCGACATGTTGGATGCTGAGCATCAAAAACGTGTGCTTAATAGCCTGGAACTGGCACTATCTCTGGATAGGGTTAAAACTAATATTAGTGGTTTCTCCGGTTTAGGTTTAGTGGAGATGACTCGTAAACGTACTCGAGAGAGTTTAGAGCATGTTTTATGTGGAGAGTGCCCAGTGTGTCTAGGTACGGGTAGCTTGAAGACGGTTGAGACTGTGTCTTATGAGATCTTCAGAGAGATCATCAGGCTCAACCGCAGCTATGATGCAGATGAGTTTTTAGTGTACTGCTCGCCTGCGGTTCATGGCAGTTTGACGGGTGAAGAGAGCCATCTAGTCGCCGAGCTTGGCGTCTATATTGGTAAACAAGTTAAGCTTAAAAATGAGCCCATGTATGCTCAAAATAAGTTCGATGTGGTAATAATGTAGTGTCCGGTAAATTTTGTCCCCGAAAGTTCAGCCGGTTTTGCTGGCAAATTTTAGCGATCATTCTGGTGTTATTTGCGCTGGTGGTGAGCCTATTTCGTGGACTCTTGCCTCAGCTCGATGAAGTCAGAACTGAGTTAGTAAAGTATGTCGAACAGCAATACCAGGTTCGGGTCAATGTTGGCCTGCTGAGTGCCGAATGGCAGGCTTTTGGGCCAGCCTTAACGGTAAGCAAACTCGTCATCCCTCCCCAAGAGAGCCTGCCATTTACCTTAGTGGTGAACGATGTTCATATTAAATTAGATTTCTGGGAAAGCCTGTTCACTGCATCACCACAAATTGAGAATGTGATCTTCGATGGTGTCTATGTTGCCCTAGACTTAGATAAGCTCAATGAGGGCAGCGATACCACGAGTGCTCGGGAGATGGATACCGACTGGTTGTATCGCCTCTTATTAGAACAGTTGGAACGTTTTTCGATTAAACAGGCTAGCCTGCAACTTCTGAGCAAGAAGCATGATTACCGACCGATATTTGTAAAAGATCTTAAGTGGTCTAACTCTCCAAATCGTCATCGCGGTCAAGGTAAACTCTATCTCGACCAAGATGCGTCAGAGGTGGAATTATTGTCACTGCAATTAGATATTCGTGGTAGTGGTAATAAGCCTGATGGGCTTAAAGGGCAAGTCTACTTAGCCGCTCAGTCATTAGATTTGGGGGAATGGGCTTCGAGACAGAAAAATCCTTATGATGATAAGGCTAAGCTGGAGTTAGAGGGGGTTATTAACCTTCAAGCCTGGATGAGCTTAGCTAACCGCACGGTTGAATCCAGTATTATCGAATTCTCTCCTAGCTGGCTCGAATGGGATCTCAATGATCGAAAGCAACATTTCGAGATCAAGGGGGGCCAGCTCGAGTGGTTGCCGACACAAACCGGTTGGCGCTTCACGAGTCGCGATCTAGCTTTCGAGTCTAATCAACAAGCTTGGCCTGACTTTAACTTCGTTGCCGAGAAGCGAGAGCAGGGATTATTCACCTATCTCAATCGACTCGATACCGGCTCACTATTGCCTCTGTTGCCCCTAGTGCCGGGAATGGAATTAGCAGGTCTTAAAAATTGGCAGAAGTTGGATCCTCAAGGTGCAATCGAGTCCATCAAACTGACTAAGCTGAAGGACCAAGATCCTCAGCTGTCTTTATCCGTAAATCAGCTGACTTGGTCACAAGATGGCGGGATCCCGGGAAGTGACCCCATAGATTTTCAGCTTGGTTGGGGAAATGAGTCGCTCTATATCTCGGCGCCGAAGCAAGATTATCGATTAGATTTTGGCAGCGGGTTGAAACAGCCCTTATCTCTCTCGGGGGAAGCCTTCGAGGCAAAGTATGATCTCGCCGCTCAGGCGATAATCCTTCCACAACTGATGCTGAGTAATCAGGACATAGCTATCGATGCTGCAATGAAGTTAGAGTTGGGGGAGCAGGTCCATCTGGCTTTACTGTCAACATTGAAGGTTAATGATGTCGCCAACGTGGGCAATTACCTGCCACTGGACGGTATGAGTCAAGGTCTGATCGATTACCTCAACGTCGGATTAGTCGCAGGACGTATTCAAGACGGTGTAGTGGTTTGGAATGGCGCCTTAAGTGATTACCCATATCTGGACCATTCTGGAGTATTCAATGCCAATTTTACTCTGGAAGATGCAGAGTTTAAGTTTCAGCCCGATTGGCCGGCTGTGACCGATTTGAATCTAATGGCGCAGTTTGAAAATGAAGCTATGATACTCACCATCGAGCGAGGCCATTTATTAGATGTGGTTGTCGATGGCGCTAAGGTGAGTATTCCTCAGCTAGGACCGAGATCACTCCTGAAGGTTAAGGCTGATTTGAAAACCTCGGGTAAAGCCGCGACCCGAGTCATACAGGCCTCTCCACTAGTGGATTCCGTTGGCTCGACCTTAGCCGTAGTACAGATAAATGGTGATGTGTCGGCGTCATTGGATCTCGACATTCCTCTGTATGAGGCAGAGGCTGGGGAGTTTGTCGAAGAAGATATTCGCGGTTTAATCACTTTTGATAAGACGCTAGTTTATATCACTGAGCCGGGTGTATTACTCGATGAAGTGACCGGGCAGGTGAGTTTCGTTAACGACATCGTTAAAGGGAGCGATATTTCAGCCTTACTGTATCAACAACCCATCTCTTTGACGTTCGACACGGGTAATGTCGGCAGAAATTATGGCCTCAATCTGGATATGAAGGGAGCATGGTCACTCGCTGACTTGCCAGAAGAGCTAAACAACCCACTGCAAGATTTCTATTCCGGTGACGTTAGCTGGAAGGGGGCCATGACTTTAGTTTTCGACCCATCTGGCTATCGCATACAGGCTCAGGTCGAGACGGATCTATTAGGTGCCGAGTTGGCACTGCCAGCGCCATTTGCCAAGGCGAAAGATGAGTCAAGAAAGCTGACGGCCGAGCTGATTGGCGATAACAAACAATCGTCTCTAGGCATTAAGCTGGGTAAACAGATGGAGTTCTGGGGTGGATTCGATCAAGAATCGGGCAATCAACTCGCGCATTATGATCTACTATTGGGCCGCTTGTTTAAGCCTGGAGATCAACTGAAAAAAAATCAAGGGCATCTGCAGTTAGACATAGCGCATACCGAATTAGCCCCTTGGCTACCCATAATCAATAAGTTTACCGCCGGGGATAAGGTGAGCGACGCGACTAAGGTTATTGAGGAAGCTGGACTTATTGGCGTTGAGCCTGGCTCAGAAGTTCAGGCCAATATTGCGAATGCAGCACCTGAAGAGCTGAGTACACAGGAATCGTTTTTCCCGCCATTGATAAGCCTGGATGCAGACATTGCCGACTTTAATTTGATGGGGCAAACCTTATCAGATCTGAAGATGACAGCCTATCCCACCCCTGACAGTTGGCGTTTCGAGGCGAGTTCGAATGAGTTTGACGGTAGAGTCGACTTCTATCCGGACTGGGCGACCCAGGGACTCAAATTGGTCGCGACTAAGTTTCATCTAGCACCCAATGTTAAGGCACCGGAAGATGCTGACTTTAAAACTGATACCGTGTTGGACAACCTGCCTCCTTTAGCCGTGGATGTGGATGAATTTTCTTTCTATGGCAGTCCTCTCGGACATCTGGTTCTGCAAGGCTCCCCTAAGGGCGATAGCTACCAAATTCAGACCCTGTCGCTGACCACACCTGAGGTCAAGTTAAGGGGGAAAGGCGTTTGGCAGAATGATAATAACGAGAACTTAACTCAATTTGATGTGAAATTAACGGCGACAAAATTTGATGCCATATCGGCGATTGTCGGCATGGACCCAGGTTTAAAGGATGCGCCAGTTGAGGTCAATGCTGAAATATCATGGCAAGGCGCACCATATCAGTTCTCGCTAGAAAGCCTCAATGGCCTGGTGAATTTCGAGTTAGGTAAGGGACACCTTTCCGAAGTTAGCGATAAAGGTGCCAGAATCTTCTCCCTGTTTAGCCTGGACTCGTTACTGAGAAAGCTGTCTCTGGATTTCTCAGATGTATTTGGCAAAGGTTTATATTTTAATTCCTTTACCGGCACCTTGAATATCGATAATGGCGTGGTTAAAACCCATGATACCGAGATGGACGCGGTAGCGGGGAATATGAAGGTTAGAGGCTATACGGACCTGATGACTGAAAGCCTGAACTATGATATTCGATTTGTGCCTCAATTAGCATCGAGTGTGCCTACGGTTGTTCTCTTGACCACAGGTGGCTGGACATTCGGCCTGGGTGCGTTCGCGCTAACTAAGGTATTAGAGCCTGTGATCGAAGTGATTACTGAGATACGTTTTCAACTAACCGGTACCATGGCTGAACCTAAGTTGGAAGAGATAGGACGTAAGAGTAAAGAGATAGAGATCCCTGAATCTGTGCTGCCTCGTGTTAAGGAGCCTCAGCCTGACGAAAATTCTCAGCAAAATGAATCATCTCAGAAGAAACAACAGTCTAAAGAGTTAGATTCAGGTGTCGAAATACCGGCAACGAACGTAATAGAGATGCCTACCTTTAAAGAAAGTAAGCGTATAGATAAGGAGCCAGAAGATGCAGATCAACCTACTTCAGTGCCAAAGCAGTCAAGACGTATCCAAGAATCTGGAGTATATCGAATCGCAGCTTAGCCAACTCCCTAGAGTTCAAGGTGAAGCGCAACTCGTGGTCCTGCCAGAGTGTTGCCTCCTGTTTGGTGGTCACGAAAGCCAGCAACTCGAGTATGCCGGCGATAACCAATCGAATCCTTTTAAAACGGTACTTGCAGATCTGGCGCGTCGTTATGATATTTATCTGGTGGCTGGGAGTATTCCTGTAGCCGTCGGCGATGGCCGAGTCTATAACCGTACTTATCTGTTTGATAACCAAGGCCTGGTCTTGGGCGAATACGATAAAATACACCTGTTCGATGTCGATGTTTCCGATGGGACTAAGGAGTATCGTGAGAGCGATACCTTCTGCGCCGGAGATAAAATTAGTGTAATCGACACTCCCTTTGGTAAGTTAGGGTTAGCGATATGTTACGATCTGCGTTTCCCGGATCTATTCAGAGCCATGAGATTAGCCGGAGCCGAACTGATTGCCCTACCGGCAGCCTTCACTAAGGTGACGGGAGAGGCCCATTGGCAAACCTTGATCCAGGCCAGAGCGATTGAGAATCAGTGTTTTATTCTCGCGGCGGCTCAATGGGGACAGCATAATCAGGGAGGCCGGGAAACCTGGGGTCAGAGTATGGTTGTTGACCCATGGGGACGAATTAACGCCCAGAAGATGACAGGTTGCGGTTGGGTTCAGTCGAAGCTGGATAGAGATGAAATGATAAAAATTAGGCAACAGATGCCAATAGCCAGTAATAACCGATTTGCTGAGCCAAAGTTACAACACAAAGATGCTAATCCATAGAAAGTTGATGTCAGTGTCTTATAAAAATTATGCACAAAGAGAGAGTAATTAATGCCATTTTTAACCCAAGTTGAGCAGAGCCTTTTACAAGATGGACTATCGCTGGATGACCTGCAGGGTTATCTCAAGCTAATCCATCAACATGATGTCGACTTTTCTGATCTCTATTTTCAGGGCAGCCGTCATGAGTCTTGGGTACTAGAAGATGGCATAGTGAAAGAGGGCAGCTTTCATATCGAGAGAGGCGTGGGTGTTCGGGCCATCACAGGTGAGAAAACGGGCTTCGCTTATGCCGATGAGATCACTCCTGCTGCATTAACTGCATCGGCCGAGGCGGCTCGCAGTATCGCAGCCCATGGCGGAGAGAGCGCTTCGGTACAAGCCTGGAAGCGTAAAGAGATGAAGGCCCTATACCAGAGTGCCGATCCAATCGCGGCGATGGAAGAGGCCAAGAAGATCGCGCTGCTTAAGCAGGCCGATGCTTATATTCGTAGTCTAGATAGCCGTATTATTCAGGTGGTCATCAGCCTCTCAGGTGTACACGAAGAGATACTTATTGTCGCGAGCGATGGCACCTTGGCGGCAGATATTCGTCCATTGGTTCGCTTTAATTGCAGCGTGATCCTGGAAGAAAATGGCAAACGCGAACGCGGTGCCAGTGGCGGCGGTGGACGTCACGACTATCAGGTGATGATGGAGACAGATGATGCAGGTCTGCCGGTTTGTTTCGATTTCGCTCGAGAAGCGGTAAGACAAGCCTCGGTTAATTTGCACGCGGTAGATGCACCAGCCGGCGAAATGCCGGTGATCTTAGGCCCTGGTTGGCCTGGTGTATTACTTCATGAGGCGGTTGGCCATGGCTTGGAAGGTGACTTCAACCGTAAGGGCAGCAGTGCATTCAGTGGTAAGGTAGGCCAGCAGGTCGCCTCTAAGCTGGTGACTGTGGTCGATGACGGCACCATGGTAAACAGACGCGGCTCTTTGAGTATCGATGATGAAGGTGTGCAGACTCAGAAGACTGTGCTGATCCAAGATGGGATCTTGAAAGGCTATATGCAGGATAAATTAAATGCGCGCCTTATGGGTGAGCAGTCCACGGGTAATGGGCGTCGTGAATCTTATGCACACTTGCCTATGCCGAGAATGACTAACACTTATATGGAAGCTGGCGAGTCGGATCCGGCTGAGATGATCAAGTCAGTTAAGAATGGCATCTATGCGCCTAACTTCGGTGGTGGTCAGGTCGACATTACTTCCGGTAAGTTTGTGTTCTCGGCTTCAGAAGCCTATTTGATTGAGAATGGTGAAGTGACTCAGGCGATTAAAGGTGCAACCCTTATCGGCAATGGTCCGGAAGCCATGGGTCAGATCTCTATGGTGGGTAACGATCTGGCATTAGACCAAGGTGTCGGCGTCTGTGGTAAGGATGGTCAGAGCGTTCCAGTCGGTGTTGGCCAGCCTACACTCAAGATAGATAAATTAACCGTAGGTGGAACGGCGTAAGAAAAAGTTAGAAGGAGCTAGGCCGCAGGTTTAGCTCCTTCTATTCAACTTCAATGAATGCTAAGATTGACCAAGGAATTAGAGTAAACACTCTAGGTTGTGCACACCAAGGTGCAGAGGAAAGGGGATGAAGTTTTCAAAGTTAGCTCTAGTGTCGTTTTTGGCATTGGGCTCTTTTACTGCACAGGCATCGAACCTGGGCTTCGAACAAGCCTGGAAGCAGTTGCTAACCGTCAGCGATAAACTACAGGCCAGCGCACAGGAAGTACGACGTGCAGAGGCCAAGCATGAAGCGGGGAAAGATCTCAACCTTCCCTCAATTAGCCTCAATGGCAGCTACACCAGATTAGAGAAACCTATCGAGATGGATCTGAGGGATCTTAACCCTTTGGCATCTATGGATCCCGCTTCGCTTCCTCCTGCACTTGGTGGTGCACTAGCGGCCATTCCAGGCTCCATGTTTATCACTCCCTTTACCGAGCAAGATATCTTTCGCTCCAGCCTTCAGGCTATGTGGCCCATCTATACTGGTGGCAAGATTACCGCAGCCCAGGGTATTCATGCGGCTCAAGTGGCTGAGAAAGAGCAGCAGTTTCAACTGACCACACGAGATCTCTTCATTCAACTGGTGGATCGTTATTACGGCGTCGCAGTGAGCCAAGCCATGGCCCGTACTCGAGGTGAGCTTGTTGTCTCTCTTGAAGAACATTCGGAGCATGCGGTTAAGCTGGAAGAGCAAGGTCAGATAGCGAAAGTTGAGCGATTAAATGCTCAAGTTGCATTAGAGAATGCCAAGGTCAATTTTGCCAGCGCCAGGCGTCAGGCCGAGATGGCAGAAATAGCCCTGTCGCGCATGTTACATGAGCGAGAAGTGAACCCTATCTCTCAGCTATTTATGCTAAATAATGCTCCCTCACTACCCCGATTAAGCCAGCTAACTCTGGCGCAACATCCGGCATTGAAACTACTCGAGGCAAAAGAGGCTCAGGCACAGGGTCTGGTGGATGTTGAGAAAGGTCAGTATTTACCGACGGTTTTTCTCTACGGTAACTACACACTATATGAAGATGACAGTTTGTTTTCCAAGATGGAGCCGGACTGGATGTTAGGCGTGGGCGTCAAGATCCCCCTGCTGAGCAGAGATGGACGTAGCGGCAAAGTCGAGGCGGCTAAGAGTGCGCTGCTGCAGGCGCGTTATACCAAGGCGCAGACTCAGCAAGATCTCAGCTTGTTGTTGGATCAAAGCTATCGTCAACTGCTACAGGCTCAAGAAGAGGTAGAGTCTTTAGACTTATCACTGAGCCTGGCAACAGAGAATAAACGTCTACGGGATTTGGCCTTTCGTCAGGGATTATCCACTTCCATCGAGAAGGTAGACGCAGAGCTTAAGCTCACAGGTGTTGAGATGCAGCAACTGGCTGCCAAGTACCGTTATGTTCAGGCCTATGCCCGTTTGATGGCGGTGAGTGGGCAACTGGATGAATTTTTAGGTCGCAGCAGTATTGAGACTAGCGCGATGCAGGAGAGTAAGAATGCAGGCTAATCGTATAATTGCAGTTGTGGGCTTAGTGGGCTTAGTGGGGGTATTGGGCTATGGACTTAAACTGGCCTATACCCCGAAAATCGTCTATCTGCAGGGGCAGATAGAGGCGAGAGAATACAATATCTCCTCAAAGGTTCCCGGGCGTGTCGAGCAGGTACTGGTGAGACGTGGCGACAGTGTAGAGGTCGGCGATCTCTTGTTTGCCATCGATAGCCCAGAACTTAATGCCAAGTTGATGCAGGCCGAAGGTGGCAGAGATGCAGCTCAGGCAATGCAGTCAGAAGCCGATAGCGGCGCCCGTAAGCAGCAGGTGATGGCCTCCCGTGAGCAGTGGCTGAAAGCGAAGGCGGGAGCCACATTAGCCAAGACTACCTACGATCGGGTAGAAAACTTGTTTGTCGAAGGCGTACTCGCCAGACAGAAACGTGATGAAGCATTTACTCAGTATCAGGCGGCCAAATACACGGAGCAGGCAGCCTTAGCCATGTATCAGATGGCTCAGGAAGGGGCGAGGGTAGAGACTAAGGCCGCCGCCGCGGGTAATGCTCGTATGGCCGAAGGCGCCGTCCACGAAGTTAATGCTATTTTAGCCGATAGCCAGATGCGTGCACCTAAATCCGGTGAGATAAGCGAAGTGTTACTGCAACCTGGTGAGCTTGCTCCTAGCGGCTTCCCTGTGGTTAGTTTGATAGATATGCAAGACGCCTGGGCCGTATTTCAAGTCAGAGAAGATCAGCTTAAGCAGTTCTCTAAAGGACAGAAGCTGATGTTGACTCTGCCGGCTCTCGAACGTGAGGTCGAATTTACTGTGTCTCATATTAGTGTTATGGGTGACTTTGCGACTTGGCGTTCGACTGAGAGTGGCCATGATTTCGACATGCGTACCTTCGAGGTGGAGCTGCGCCCTAATTCAGACATTAAAGATTTAAGGGTCGGCATGTCAGCGATCTTAACTCGCTAAACCTGAGATTATCATGAACAGTTTAGTGGCCCTTATTCGTCGTGAGATCCACGCACTGTGGAACTCGCCATGGCAGCTCGCCCTGGTTAGCTATATTCCCATCTTGAGCATACTCTGTTTATGGTGGCTGTTCAGTGCGGGTTTACCGAGACAGTTACCTGTGGCCGTCGTGGATTCGGACCATAGCCAATTGAGCCGTATGCTAACCCGTAAATTACAGGCCAACCCAGTGGTTGCTCCGCAGAATTTTGTAGACTTAGCCTCGGCGGTAACCGCCATGAAACAGTCCCAAGTATATGGCATCGTGGTGCTTCCCTACGGGTTGCAACGGGATCTTATAACGGGTCATAGCCCGGTCATAGATGTTCGCTATAACAGTCAGTTCTTGCTGGTGGGTAAACTCTTATCCAGCCAGATTCAACTCACATTAGGCTCGGGACTTCTCGAGGTCGCAGGAGTGAAACAGCTGCTTCAAGGCGTGCCTAAGTCTCAGGTAGCCTCGCATTTGAGCCCGGTGACCAGCCAGACCACGGCACTGTTTAATCGCAATAATAACTATGTGAGCTTCCTGGTGCCACCTGTGCTAGTTGCCCTTTGGCAATTACTGGCCATGCTAATCTTCTCTAATAGCTTAAGCCGGGAGTTAACCCCAGAAGGGTGCTTCGCTGCAGATAGCGGTATCTGGCCCAGGATTTGGGCCAAGATTGCCGTGTTTACTCCGATTTTACTCATGCATGGTGGCTTCATTCTGGCCCTGCTATATCAGTATTTAGCCCTGCCTGTAGCGGGTAGCTTAGCCCTATTAGTCTTGGCGCAACTGGCGATGTTATTGGCGGTCTGGCTGCTGGTATTGCTGGTCTTTTTCATCATGCGAGACAGTGCCCGCATGGTGAGTTTCGGTACCGCATTATTCGCGCCAGCATTTGCGTTTATGGGGATCACGTTTCCGGTCCATGAGATGCCTATACTCGCCCAGTGGTGGCGTTTAATTATGCCGTCCAGTCACTATGTGGACTCACATGTCAGCATCGTCAGTTATGGAGTGGGTTGGGAGACCATAGCTATACAGCTTACTAGCTATTGGGGCTTCCTCTGCATCATACCAGTACTTTTTTTGCTATCACGCCGCATTGAAAAGGCCTCGAAGTCCGAGCCCAGTCAGCAGATGATAGACCCGGATCTGGCGTCTAAAAGACAGGGGCGGATCTGTGATGAGTAATAAGATGATGAGTTTTTGGCAACTAGTATCAGCCGA
Organism: Shewanella sp. YLB-07; assembly: GCF_009377275.1. Classification (NCBI taxonomy): domain Bacteria; kingdom Pseudomonadati; phylum Pseudomonadota; class Gammaproteobacteria; order Alteromonadales; family Shewanellaceae; genus Shewanella; species Shewanella sp. YLB-07. The sequence goes on from NZ_VOQB01000015.1 coordinate 118,319, forward strand.
GCTAAAGGCAATAGTGGCAGATAAGGCCATCGCAGTGACCCTATTTGGTGGTGTGCTGTTTTATTCTGTTTTATACCCCTTACCTTATCTTCATCAGGTACCGACTGAACAGCAGCTGGTTGTGGTTGATCTGGATCGCTCTTCATTGAGCCGCCGTCTGATCCGTCATGCGGATGCCAGTGCGAAAGTCAGTGTCATCGGCCAGGTGACCAGTATCAGTCAAGCTCAGAGCTGGATAGAATCCGGCCGCGCTCATGGCCTGCTGGTCATTCCCGAAGGCTTCAGGCGAGATCTGTTATTGGGCAAGGGGGTAACCTTAAGCTATGGCGGTGATGCTAGCTACTTCCTTATCTATTCCGCGGTTGCTGAGGGCCTAGTTACGGCTGGCATGGATGCGGGTAAACAAGTACAACTGCTCGGCATGCTGGCTAAAGGTGAGGCGCCTAAACAAGCGAATTTAAGCCTAAACTCGGTGAAGATCAACAGTGTGCCTGCGTTTAACCCTAGCCTGGGATACACTCCCTATGTGGTGCCTGGACTCTTCTTGTTGATCTTGCATCAGACTTTACTGATAGGAACCGGGATCTTAGGTGCCGGCCAATGGCGGAGAAAGGGTTATTGGCGAGATGTTTCACCTCTGCAACTCGTCTGTGGTCGCATCTCGGCATTCATGTTGATTTACCTATTTTTCAGCAGCTTTTATGTCGGTTTCTGTTTTTACTGGTATCAGGTCAGCGTGCAGGCAAGCCTTAGTCTGGTGGCCCTGTGGATGTTACCCTTTTTATTGGCAACCAGCGCTGCCGGTATTGCCTTGAGTAGCTTGTTTGTCCGCCGGGACCTACCGACTCAAGTCTTGTTGTTAGTCTCTATGCCCATCATGTTCGTTTCCGGCTTTGTCTGGCCATTGGCGCTTATCCCAGAGCCTCTGATTTGGCTGTCTCAGGTGATCCCTGCCGTCCCCGCTATCATGGGGATGTTAGAGCTTAATCAGATGGGGGCGTCTTGGTCCAGTGTCATGCCTAAATGGCTGCAGTTATGGGGCTTGTTCGCTGTGTTTTTTGTGCTGGCTCTGTATGGCGTCACGCGAAGACTCAAATCGGCAGTTGATGAGACGAGTTAGTTCTTAATCAGATGGTCGATGCCTCAGGTCCAGTGTTATGCCTAAATGGCTGCAGTTATGGGGCTTGTTCGCTGTGTTTTTTGTGCTGGCTCTGTATGGCGTCACGCGAAGACTCAAATCGGCAGTTGATGAGACGAGTTAGTTCTTAATCAGATGGTCGATGCCTCAGGTCCAGTGTTATGCCTAAATGGCTGCAGTTATGGGGCTTGTTCGCTGTGTTTTTTGTGCTGGCTCTGTATGGCGTCACGCGAAGACTCAAATCGGCAGTTGATGAGACGAGTTAGTTCTTAATCAGATGGTCGATGCCTCAGGTCCAGTGTTATGCCTAAATGGCTGCAGTTATGGGGCTTGTTCGCTGTGTTTTTGTGCTGGCTCTGTATGGCGTCACGCGAAGACTCAAATCGGCAGTTGATGAGACGAGTTAGTTCTTAATCAGATGGTCGATGCCTCAGTCCAGTGTTATGCCGAAATGGCTGCAGTTATGGGGCATGTTCGCTGTGTTTTTTGTGCTGGCTCTGTATGGCGTCACGCGAAGACTCAAATCGGCAGTTGATGAGACGAGTTAGTTCTTAATCAGATGGTCGATGCCTACAGGTCCAGTGTTATGCCGAAATGGCTGCAGTTATGGGGCTTGTTCGCTGTGTTTTTTGTGCTGGCTCTGTATGGCGTCACGCGAAGACTCAAATCGGCAGTTGATGAGACGAGTTAGTTCTTAATCAGATGGTCGATGCCTACAGGTCCAGTGTTATGCCGAAATGGCTGCAGTTATGGGGCTTGTTCGCTGTGTTCTTTATGCTGGTTTGGTATGCGTCATGCGAAGGCTAGAATCAGCAGGTAATGAGACTAGCTGGTTTCTGCTAAATGCCAGGCTGTTGTAATACCAAATTCGCCTTTTCTCCCTGTACTGAGCCTACGTAGCAGCTACTGGCGATCTTAAGATCCTTGCATTTGGCCTTATAATTTTTGGGTGGAAGTATAAGAAAGCCCATGTAGAAGTCATCTAAATGGGCTTTTAAGTATCAAATTCTCTCTCATGAGAAAATATGTCTATGTCCCTGTTAGGGTGACAGAAAAAGCGTGGCTGGATTTTATCTGTTTAGGTGTAGTGACATCGATACTGATGTTACTCGTCTTCGGCGCTTCTCCGATACTGGCTGGATCTATGTCATTGGTGATTATAAATCCAGTCGTTGTTCCGCCATTTCGGGTGATGTTAAGTACTGAAAAAGCATCGAAATTAAGCTCTCCGGATGAAGCTGTTACCGCCACTTGGGAGTCGGCTGGCATTATCTGGTAGGCGCTGTCATAGAGCTGTACAGAAAATTGTGATGATTGGCCCGGAGCGATATCGGTCAATGAAACGATAGGATCTGTTTCTTTCTCTGAATCATCTGAGATGAGCTTACCATCTTGCCAGAGGGTGAATTCTGCATGAGATCCTGACATGGTCATCACCAGAGCCTTACGGATATAGGTCTTGTTGGCTTGATCTATGCCGCAGAGGCTACCTTCGCACTGTGGGCCATTAAACTTGCCATCGGGCCCCGCATAACTAGTACTATTCTCAGTATTAAAGTACTTCTCACCTTCACTATGTTGACCTGTTTCATCGTCATCGCGGAAGGCATCACCTAAATCGCTAAAACCATTAGGCATGTAAGCTTCACGATCCATGCCATTACCGGAACAGGCTATTGAGTTATTATTCGAGTCCAGACAAGCATTCACTGGTCCACCGTCAGCATCATCGAAGATATTATTGCCGTTAGTGTCGAAGAAGGTTTCATGGCCGAGTGCATAGGCCAGTACAGTGATCCTATGATTAGGTACTCTAGCGCTAGCCGATGTCCACTCGACGCTACAGTTACCATCGACGGTTAAGCAGTTAGAGACTATCTGCCCACCTTCCGCTGTGAAATTGATTGTGGTGTCATCGGGAGCCGGGTTACCGAAGCTATCCGAGGCATAAGCTGTAATTGTGGACTTCTCACCATTGAATTGATCGGCTTCGGGGTTAAATACTGAAGCCGACAGGCTAAAGCCAAGTTGCTGAGGCAGGCCTGTGTTTACCGTTAATTGCTCCGATTGACTGGTAATAATCTCACCCGTGTCTGCATCGGTTGCCGAAGCGACCACACGTACTGGCGTAGGCACAGTGCCTGCCTGAACTCGAACGCTGACCACACCTTCCGAGTTAGTGATACTTTCCGCTGTGGCGAGTCCATTGGAAAAACTCAAGCCGCCGACAAGAGTATCGAGGGAAAAGCTAACAGTTTGCTGAGCGCTGGCTTGTCCATTTGAACCTGTGACCTTAAATGAGACCAGTGAAGATTCTGTGCTACCTGTACCGCCCGCACCCTTGATGCGAATGTTAGTCGGTTCTGCCGAGACGAAGCTAAGGCTAGCGAGTGTCTGACGCGCCAGGGTGAAAGGAAAGCTGGCAGTTAGTGTTTGATTTCCAACGAGTGTAGAGGCAATTACCTGATCGTCTCGCTCACTGTTGCCGCTGCAGCTGGTGTCCTGGAAGGTAGAGCTGGCACTGCCTGAAAGTGTGGTGACTGGAGTGTCCAGGCTGGCGTTGTTACCAAGTACACAATCTGAGCTGAAGCTGATTGAAGAAGGAGTCTGCACCCGGGTAATAGTGCCGTCATCTGCTTGGCTGATAAGAGTTGCTGTGATACCAAAACTTCCGCCTGCACTGATGATGTATTTACCATCGACAGGGATCAGTGAACTGGTTAATTCACTTTCTACAAATTGATCATTACTATCGAAATGACCTAATTTAAGTATACCTTCACCACCGATAGCATCGGCTGAAAGGACCTCATACAAACTATTAGTTTGGTAATTTTGTTCTTGATAGTCTAACGATACATTGAGGTTTGCTGCCCCTAGGTCACTGGTGCTTGGGGTATAGTTAACCTGCGCGATACCTTGAGCATTAGTCAGTGCAGTACTTGGGGTTAAGCTTACACTGCCTGCGGTAAAGGTCACCAGCTGATTAGCTATGCCTTGACTCGATGGGTCTAAAAACTGTGCCTGTAGCTGTACTGTCTCATCGACCTTGAACTGAGTGACTATCGCGGCACCATTGATGATGCTGGCACTGATCTTAGGGGTCTCTTCACCAGGAGTCGTAGTACTGCTGGTAAATTCGTAGTTCCTGATAGCCGAAAGAATATTGTTCTCGGCGGCTCCGGTATCGAATTGAGCCGTTAAGGTTCCCGCGCCTAAGGCTAGATCAGGATTGCTGAGTATGACGTGAGCTATACCACTGGAATCCGTCAATTTAGTCGCTGGAGTCAAAGTGCCTAACGTGGCACTGAAACTGATTAAGCTACCGCTGCTATTACTGCCACCTTGAGTGAGTTTTGCCACTGCGCAGATACTGGCATTGCTGGCAAAACTCAAGTCGCTGGTTGCCTCGGCGCATTGGCCGTCGACAACGGTTTTATAACTCAGGGAGAGGGCGAACTCTCCGGTATTTCCGCCATTATCGCCACTGTCATCGGATGAGCCGTTACAACCTCCGATAAACAATAAGGCAAGCAGGGTGAATAGTGCAGCAGGAGCAGATTTTATCAGTCGCATCAGCAACATCCTTGTGAAACTAAAATAGTCGTAAATTCAACGTTATAGGGCGAATATATTTTTATCGATATTTTACGCCAGGTTATTCAGCAAGTTCGCTACGTATATATTTAACTAACTCTATTGAAGATTTAGATGCCTCATCGGGCTTTTTCGTGAGTTCTTTTTTAGACTGGCGTACGAGTTGGCGCAGCTTCTGTCTTTCTAAGTCTGGATATTTTTCGATGAGGGCCTGCACAGCACTGTCACCTTCGCTTAGAAGTTGATCTTTAAATTTTTCAGCGACATTTTGCTTAGCACTCTCGTTACTGTTCTGATTCAACATATTTTTCATGTTGAGTTGCAGCTCTTCGATGTCGACATAACGCATTAACTTGCCAATAAATTGCAGCTGACGACGGTAAGCCTCAGTATTTATTTTTATGGTCTTAGTTTTGAATACGTTGTCATGTAACAGTTCATCAAGTTCCAATCTGTCGATCTGAGTTTTGCTCAGCGCAACGAGTTTCTTTCCTAGCTCTTGATATATCGCAATTTCACGTTTGGTTTCAGCTCTACTGACATAATCTTCATCATGGTCGAAGGGCTGTTTAAAATGTTCTGAATCACCGACTACTTTCATATATAAATATCTCTCTCTTAAACTAAGGTAATAATAACATTTCATTAGAAAATCGCCTATCAGCGAGGCAAGTTATTTAATGTACTTGGGTATTGGGTTTGTTATGCTATCAAGATCCCTGATAACAAAAGAGCAGATTTGTGACGACACCTAGCATTGACATCGAATTAGATTCATTAAAAGACGCTGTATCTATGGCACTCGAGTATGCCAAGCAACTCGGTACATCGGGTGCAGAAGTTGCTATCAGTAAACAACAAGGATTATCCGTATCGACTCGAATGAAGGAGGTTGAAACGGTTGAGTTTAATAAAGATGGCGCGTTAGGTATCACCTTGTTTCGTGATGGCTGTAAAGGCAGCTCATCGACCTCAGATTTGAGCCCTGAAGCTATAAAAGAAGCGGTCAAGGCTGCCGATGGTATTGCAAAGTTTACCTCATCGGATCCTTACAATGGACTAGCCGAAGCTGAGCTCATGGCAAAGGACTTTCCTGATCTAGGCTTGTATCATCCTCAGGAAGTTACTCCAGAAGAGTTAATTGAGTTAGCTGCGCGTTCAGAAGAAGCTGCATTGGATGTCGATAGCCGGATCACAAACTCTGATGGTGCCAGTGCTAATGCCCACACAGGTATAAAAGTTTACGGTAACAGCCACGGATTTTTAAATGGCTATTCCAGTTCTCGTTACAGTCTAAGCTGCGTGGTTATCGGTGAGACTGATGGCAATATGCAGCGTGATTATGATTACACCATCTCTCGAAAATTGAGTGAGCTGCTATCACCGGAAGAGGTGGGACGCAAGGCATCAGAGAAGACGTTAGGTCGTCTTGGTGGACGTAAAATTGCTACCACTGAGCTGCCGGTATTGTTGGCACCTGAAATCGCCACCGGACTCATGGGTCATTTAGTAGGTGCTATCAGCGGCGGTAGCCTCTACCGCAAGTCGAGCTTCCTACTCGACTCTATCGATACTAAGATATTCCCTGATTGGTTTAGCATCGAAGAGCAGCCGCATATCGTGGGTGGCTTAGCGAGTGCTAGCTATGACAGTGAAGGAGTTGCGACTCAGGAACGCGCAATTATTCAGGACGGGGTGCTCTCTACCTATCTGTTAACCAGTTATTCGGCACGAAAACTGGGCCTGAAGAATACCGGACATGCGGGTGGTATATACAACTGGACACTCTCTCATACAGGACAAACCTTCGATGAGTTAGTGAAAGAGATGGGCACGGGTCTTATCGTGACCGAGGTCATGGGTCAAGGTGTCAATGCTGTGACTGGAGATTATTCTCGCGGCGCGGCGGGCTTCTATGTCGAAAACGGCGTGATCCTCTATCCGGTTGAAGAGATCACCATAGCGGGTAACCTCAAAGATATGTACCAGAATATCGTTGCAGTGAGTAAGGATCGCGATCTAAGATCTTCGATCCGTACTGGTGGTATGTTACTCAGCGATATGAAAATAGCGGGTAATTAGATTTTTGAACGTTCCTAGAACCTAGAATTTAGAATCTAGGTTCTAGGAACGCTTTCCTTTTCTTCTGCTTCTCTCCAAAACTCGGCTATGGCCCGATGCAAGTGTGAACTCTTTAGAATACTCACATGGTCTTCGTCGAATCCCCTCATAAAGTCTGAACTCTGAGTATAAGCATATAAATCAAGTCAAACTAATAAGTTAGTTTTTTTATTCCAAAATTATCAGCCCCCTCACTTTTTTAGAATAACTTATCCATTGCATATATGGATAAACAGATATACTATTTATCATATATTCGTTTTGGCATATATCTTATTTCTTCTGAGTGTCCCAGGTATTGTGAACCTGAGGCTATATGTCGAAGACAGGCTTGTATGGAGTAAAAATGACCACTTTAGAGTTTTTCAAACTGTTATCCGATGAAACCAGACTACTCAGTTTGCTGTTGATCATTGAAGAGAAGGAGTTGTGTGTCTGTGAGTTAATGCAGGCACTAGACGAGAGTCAGCCTAAGGTTTCAAGGCACTTGGCTCAAATGAGAAAGGCTGGTCTGCTGCTGGATAAACGCCAGGGACAGTGGGTGTTTTATAGAGTAAATCCTGAGTTACCAGATTGGATCAATAAGACGCTTGCAGAGATCAGTGCAAACAATAAGGCACTTATTTCTGGCAATATCACTAGGTTACATCAAATGGGCGAACGTCCGGAACGTGTACGTGCTTGTTGTAATTAAACAGGTATAAATTGAGGAAATAAAAATGGGAATATTTGAACGTTATCTCAGTGTTTGGGTGGGGTTAGCTATCCTTGCTGGTTTGGTTTTGGGCAATCTACTGCCAGATATGTTTGCCTTGGTGGCATCGCTGGAATATGCCCATGTAAATTTAGTTATCGCCGTACTCATCTGGGTGATGATTTACCCCATGATGGTGCAGATCGACTTTTCATCGATTAAAGATGTTAAAAAGAGCCCACAGGGGCTAATTCTGACAGTCGTCATCAACTGGCTGGTTAAGCCCTTTACAATGGCACTCTTGGCCTGGTTATTTTTCAAGGTGCTGTTTGTCGATTGGGTCGACCCTAAGAGCGCGACCGAATACATCGCTGGCATGATTCTACTCGGCGTGGCTCCCTGTACGGCCATGGTGTTTGTCTGGAGTCAGCTTACCAAGGGCGATCCAAACTATACCTTAGTTCAGGTGTCGGTAAACGACCTCATCATGGTGGTGGCTTTCGCCCCTATCTGTGCATTACTGCTGGGTGTGAATGATATCCAGGTACCTTGGGAAACCTTGCTCTCTTCGGTATTTCTCTACGTGGTTTTGCCTCTGGTTGCCGGTGCGTTAACCCGTAAAAAGCTAGAAGCAGACGGCGATGCCGAGTCTTTAAATAGGTTTGTTGGCAAGCTAAAGCCTTGGTCAATGCTTGGTCTGCTCGGTACTGTAGTGTTGCTATTTGGCTTCCAGGCCCAGACGATTATCGATGAGCCACAGAACATCTTACTCATTGCCATCCCTCTGATGATCCAGACCTATGGCATCTTCTTCATTACTTACTATATCGCTAAGAAGATGAAGCTGTCCCATAAGATAGCGGCTCCGGCCTGCATGATAGCGACCTCTAACTTCTTCGAGTTAGCCGTCGCCGTGGCTATTTCGCTATTTGGTCTGCACTCAGGAGCGGCTCTGGCTACGGTTGTTGGTGTCCTGGTCGAGGTCCCGGTTATGCTCACTCTGGTGGCTTTCGTGAATAGTCGACGAAGTAAATTTGAAGCCGATACAGGCACTCAAGCAGTAGAAACATAATTATGCACAACAGGACCTAGGATTTAGAACCTAGGTCTTGGAAGTTGGCTTAAGAGCTAGATTCTGGAGTTAGCAATAGCTGAATCGTAATAGCTGAATTGGAATAGAAGCAATCAAGGAACTGAGTCATGAGTATTAAGATAGGTATCAATGGGTTTGGCCGTATGGGCCGCTTAGCATTAAGAGCCGCCTGGGATTGGGATGATGTCGAATTTGTGCATATCAACGATCCCGCTGGCGATGCTCATACTTTGGCTCACTTGTTAACGTTCGATTCGGTCCATGGACGCTGGCTATATGAAGCGACAGCAGATGAAACTTGCGATTCCCATTACATAGTGATCGGTGATAAGCGTATTTCTACGAGTCGCAATACAGCTATTGCGGATACAGACTGGTCAGATTGTGATCTCGTTATCGAGGCGTCTGGCGTGATGAAGACTAAGGCTAAGCTGCAGGCTTATCTGGATCAAGGTGTGAAGCGCGTTGTGGTGACGGCGCCAGTGAAAGAGGAAGGTGTACTTAATGTGGTGATGGGAGTCAATCATCATCTATATGACAAGGACCTCCACCCTATAGTCACAGCGGCTTCCTGTACCACCAACTGTTTAGCGCCTGTGGTGAAAGTTCTACACGAGAAGATCGGTATCAAGCATGGCTCCATGACCACGATACACGATATTACTAACACCCAGACCATACTCGATGCGCCCCATAAAGATCTGCGCCGTGCTAGAGCCTGTGGTTTGAGTCTTATCCCGACCACGACAGGTTCGGCTACCGCGATCACCCATATCTTCCCTGAGCTTATAGGTAAGCTTAACGGCCATGCGGTGCGCGTCCCCTTGGCCAATGCTTCGCTGACCGACTGTGTATTCGAACTTGAGCGCGGCACTACAGAGAATGAAGTCAACGCCCTCTTGAAAGAGGCTGCGGCGGGAGAGCTCAAAGATATCTTAGGCTTCGAAGAACGTCCTCTGGTTTCGGTAGATTACAAGACAGATCCACGCTCTTGCATTATAGATGCACCATCGACCATGGTCGTTAATGGCACTCAGGTGAAACTGTATGTCTGGTATGACAATGAGTGGGGATATGCGAATCGCACAGCAGAACTTGCGCGAATGATTGGTCTTCAAGATAAAGGTTAAGAAGGAAGCGAGTAACTAGTTCCTAGAATCTAGATCCTAGATCCTAGATCCTAGAAACTCGAAACTAAGGAACTTATGTTATCCAGTATCAAAGCCCTGCCTGAGCAGGTTAAACAATATCTGCTCGTCACAGGCAACTATTGGGCATTTACCTTGACCGATGGTGCCCTGCGCATGCTGGTAGTGCTGCATTTTCATCAGCTAGGTTATAGCCCTCTCGCTATCGCCATGCTGTTTCTCTTCTATGAGATCTTCGGAGTGATTACTAACTTAGTTGGTGGTTACCTGGGGGCGCGGATAGGGCTTAATAAGACCATGAATATTGGTCTTGGTTTACAGGTCGCGGCGCTTGTCATGTTGCTGGTGCCAAGCTCCATGCTCACCTTAGTTTGGGTTATGATGGCGCAGGGTATTTCCGGCATAGCCAAAGATCTAAATAAGATGAGTGCCAAGAGCTCAATCAAGATGCTGCTGGTTACTGAGCAGGTTGATGGCCAGACGAAGGCTGGAGATGTTGCTAAGCAACAGAAACTCTATAGCTGGATTGCCAAGCTTACCGGTTCTAAAAACGCCCTCAAGGGAGCGGGATTCTTTCTCGGTGGAGTCCTTTTGAGCCTGTTTGGCTTCACTGTTGCCATCGCTATCATGGCAATCGCGCTAACCTTAGTCTGGGTTTTGAGTCTGTTTACTCTCAAGCGAGATCTGGGCAAGGCCAAGAACAAGCCCAAGTTCAGCGAGATATTTTCTAAGAGCCGCAGCATCAATATTCTATCGGCGGCGCGCATGTTCCTGTTTGCTGCCCGTGATGTCTGGTTTGTGGTGGCATTGCCCCTCTATCTCGGCAGCCAGTTTGGCTGGGATCACTATTATGTGGGAGGATTCCTGGCGCTTTGGGTGATCGCTTATGGTTTCGTGCAGACTCAAGCTCCAAGGTTGACCTCTAAATCCGATGGCTCTGCGCCAGGAGGAAGGGAAGCCCTGTTATGGGTTTGTGCACTCACGGCTATCCCCGGGCTGATTGCATTAGCCTTGACCTTTAATATCAGCCCTCAGTTGAGCTTGTTAGCTGGATTGATGCTCTTCGGTGCAGTATTCGCGGTTAACTCTTCACTACATAGTTTTTTGATCGTCAACTATGCCAGTGACGATGGTGTCTCTCTGGATGTAGGCTTCTACTACATGGCCAACGCCATGGGACGCTTAATCGGCACAGTGCTTTCTGGTTATGTGTATCAGGTAGCAGGGTTAGAAGCTTGTTTGTGGATCTCATCCGTTATGCTGGGGCTGACGGCTGTTATTAGTATCTATCTACCAAAAGATTAGCGCCTTGGAATGAAGGCTAGGTTACATTTTTTATTTAGCGTCGGCTGAGTTTGCATTTGGTTGGTTATTGCAAGGCGGACCTTCATGGTGATTTATCGCTTCCCAGCGCGGGATGTGCACTCTTTATTTTGAGAAGGTTCTACGAGTCGCCACAAGCATATCGCTGTGGGCTCTACCAAAACGTCCATGTTTTGGAAGCTCGCAGCCGCATCTACACTTGTTATTACAAGCAAAGAGTAAGCAGTGTGTTTCTTCGATTTAACTTGGTGCACACTGACCCTTTTATTATTTTTTCGTGCTTTCGACAAATGACTGAATTAATTTAAGGAAGTCATTTTCGGCTAACTTTGCATTCTTGAGGGTTTGCTCGTGTGACAGTTTTACATCACCTAGGCCCTCAGCCATATTGGTAATGGCGCAAATCGCAAGCACAGGTAAGCTACAATGTGCGGCAGAGATCACTTCAGGTACAACAGACATACCCACAACATCGCCACCAATAATTTGCATCATGCGGATCTCTGCTGCAGTTTCAAAACAAGGTCCTGAGTAAGAAACAAATATACCTTCGTTTAACACAATATCTTGCGCTTTAGCTATGCTAAGCGCTTGTTGGCGGAGATCTTTGTCATAAGCGTTGGCTAGACTGAAGAAGCGTGGTCCATATTTGTCATCATTTTCGCCAGTCATAGGGGTGCTAGGCATAGTATTAATATGATCGGAGAATACAACCAAAGAGCCAACATCAATACGCTCCGGGCGCAGCGAACCTGCAGCATTGGTGACCAATAATAGGTCACAACCTAGAGTCTTGAATGTCCGCACTGGTGTGGTCATGACTTTCATGGTTTCATGTTCATAGAAATGGCCCCGACCTTTCATGCAGACTATAGGCACACCATTTAAATAACCTAAAACCAGCTCACCACTGTGACCTTCGACAGTGCTTACTGGGAAACCAGCTAGTTCTTGGTAGCTAATACTTACTTTATCTTCGAGTTTGTCTGCGAGCACACCTAAACCGGAACCTAAGATCATGGCTATTTGTGGCTTAAAACCTGGCTTGTATTTGTTAATCGTGGCGACAGTATTTGAGACCGGATCGTAGCTAGACATAATTTATTCCTAAGTGGATTTTTATTATACTCACGATATTCTTAAGCGATGCTAATTAAAATCACTTAAATCGGCCTTAATGTGCTGTTTTTCAGCACATTCTCAAATACTGTAATTCAAAGAATTAATACCGTTATTTAATACATTGATAGAATGTGTTTTTGATGAAATTTGACTCAATGAAGTGCCAGTTATCGCAATTTAATGGGTGATATATTTTTGAAAAAAGACCATCTTGATATGCTACTCGATCTTAAAAGCCTCTATTGGGCTGAACGCTTAAGCATGAAAATGCTTAGGTACTTTTATGTGGCGAGCCATAGTCAAAACTTAACTCAAGCCGCTGAGCGTCTGCATATTTCAAAGTCGCCACTGAGCGCTCAGATGCGAGAACTTGAAGCTATTTTAAGTGTTGAATTATTTAACCGTGAACAACGGAGTATTCAATTGACCGCAGCTGGAGTTCTACTACGCCAAGAGTGTCAGTCCATTTTTGAAGTTATCGAACGCTCAGTTAATAAAGTGACCCAATTTGAACGAGAAACTCAAGGTCACTTGCGTTTTGGGATTGTCAGTTCGATTTTTTGGGCTGGTTTTGGATATGCTTGTCAGCAATTAAAGAAACAATACCCTAAGATTCAGTTTGAGTTTATTGAGCTGTCGCCACAGCGGCAAAAAGTGGCTTTGTTTAACAATGAAATTGACATTGGTTTTGTACGTTATGCTGACACTCTTAATATCACGCCGTTAGAGTCCTGTGATCTCTATTGTGAGTCGATGTCGATTGCACTGCCAGACAAACATAGACTCTGTAGGCGAAAGCAACTTTGTTTATCAGACCTTGCTAATGAACAGTTTGTCATGATGAGCCAGAAAAACTCAGCTTCGGCTCTATTAGTGGTAGAACACTGCATAAAAGAAGGTTTTATTCCGCATATTATTCAGGAAGTTGTCGAGCCGATGACCTTGATGAATGTGATTGAAAATCATGAAGGTATATCTATAGTCCCTAATAGTTTTAGTCGACAGAGCTGGAAGCATATTCGTTTTGTTGAGCTTAAGCAGCACATTCCTGCCAATATTTGTGCTGTATACCATCCGCAAAAGATAACTGAAGACAAGCAGGCACTCATTCAGTCTTTAAATGTCTTTATGAACGCGGCTCCCCGTAGTATCCCCTCATAAGATAAACCAGGTCAATAAATTGGACCATGTACAGCTCGATTTTAGCTCTAAAGTTTAGTAGTGATAACCAGTAAAATACTGGGTAGGTTATTGATTAACAATGAGTGGCAATCTTGTTGGTATTGAACTTTTCCTTATATTTAGTCATGCCAAGTGGTTTTAGTAAACTGTCTTACATCAGTCCTTTATTATCAATATTTTTTTGAAACTGATGCCACTATTATCTGACTTATAAAAATAAATAAATTCATTAAGATAGGTTGCACGTAAACGATAATTTCTAGGTTTGTGCATGAAGTCTATTGCTATATTTTTCGATTCAATCCCCTAGAAAAAGAAGCTCAAGGTAATTAGTTCAATCTAAATTCAATTAACACCATAAAGAATCAGAGCCCTGAAATAAGGAGTTAAATTATGAATATTACTGGCTTAGATCATTTTACGATCAGGACGGTTCATCTATCGCAAACATTAGACTTTTATCAAAACATTATTGGTTTAATTGAAGGGGAGCGACCTGAGTTTAGGTTTGTAGGGCATTGGTTGTACGCCTCGAATAAGCCCTTGTTGCATTTGGTTGAAGTTAATCCTGATGATGCTGAATTACAGGCTTATTTGGGAAAGCGAGATACGGCTTCTGGCTCAGGAATGATAGACCACCTTGCCTTTCGTGGCCATCGTCTAGCGGAAATGCAACAGCGGCTAGCGTCACTGGCAATATCATTTCGAGAGAGAGTGGTGCCTGAGATTGGTGAGCATCAGTTATTTGTTGAAGATCCTAATGGGATCACTGTAGAGATGATTTTTACGCACGATATTGACAATAAGTTTGTTGGTACCCCAATGAAAAATTTACTATTTATTAACGAGTAAGTAGAGGAATAAATGGATAATTATAGTGAACTACGCCGGAAAATTTTAATGTCTTTAGGAGCGGCAGGATTAATGAGCTTTTCATCAACTAAAGTGCTGGCAGGGAGTGGTTTGTCCTCAGTTAAATTGGGCGTGACTAATTTGAGTTTTCATCGTGTAACGGCTGCGGTTGTCGCACAGGTGATGAGCGTCATGGGGAAGCAGGTTATTCGTAGTTATGATCTACATGAAGCTAATTTTAATCGGCTAAAAGATGGCAATGTTGATTTTGTCAGTTCCGCTTGGTTGCCATATAGCCATGGTCTTTATCAAACTTCTGTCGAAGAGACTATTCCGACTCGTGAGTTGGGTTTGCATTATCAACCCTATGCGCTTTGGGGTGTACCGGATTATGTTCCTGTCTCTGATGTGGAGGAGATAGGAGATCTGCTTAAGCCAGACGTTATTGCCAAAATGCGTCCCTTTATTCAGGGGATAGGAGAGGGGGCAGGGATCACTCGCTTCTCTAAGAAAATCATGCTGGATTACGAGCTTAGTGCATCAGGTTATCAATTTAGGACAGGTACTCAGGCGGATTGTGTCGCTGCCTTTGAAGCGGCTGTAGCGGTGAAAGATTGGGTCATAGTGCCGTTATGGCACCCACAATTTTTGCATCACCAATATAAAATCCGAGAGTTAGGGGATCCTAAATATCTGCTTGGCGGTAAAGATAGAGCGGTATTGCTTGCTAGAGAAGATAGCCTCAATGCACACTTTACGTCGCAACAGATTGCTGTACTGGATAATATTCATCTCTCAAATGAGATTGTTGCTGAGCTCGATTATGGCGTCAATCGACTTGGGCTAACGGAGGATGAGGCTGCTGCTAAGTGGTTGACAGATAATCCAACCCACCTTGCTCAATGGCTAGAACCTCTGATGCAAATCGATAAAGCCTAGATGACTGAGTCTTAAGGAGTAAACATCTTGGTAGATGATTCAGCTGAAATGAGAATAAAGCGATTAGGACTAACTCTACCCGATGTTGCTTCGGCTCTGGGGAATTATGAGCCTTATTGTATTGTAGGCAATACACTTATGACATCGGGTCAGTTTCCATATTTAAATGGAGAGCTACAATATCAAGGCCAATTAGGGCGGGAGTTTTCACTAGAGCAAGGCTATCAAGCCTGTCGACTGGCAGCGTTGAATGCAATTGCACAACTTAAGCAGGCTTGTGGTGACCTTTCACAAATAAAGCAGATCTATAGATTAGAAGGCGTGTTGAATGTAGGTGAAAACTGCTTTGACCATCCTAAGGCTCTGGATGGCTCATCGGATCTTATGCTTGAGGTATTTGGTGAGCGGGGACGTCATACTCGTATGATTTGGACTAACCCTGTGATGCCACTTAATAGCCTTTGTTTGGTGTATTTATTTGCCGAATTAAAATCTGATATACTTTGTAAATGAGGCGATAAATCAGGTCTTCTATTGTTAATGCAGGCTATTTTCGTTCTTCAACATATTAGCCAACAATTTTTTTCCCGTTATTAGTGCGTTACTTTTTCAGGTAGAGGGAATATGGAAATCAAAGTAGATGTATATTCAAATAAAATGGTGCTGTCTACCAATGAACGTACTATGACTTTCATATCCAAAGAACCTTTTACTACCACATGAATATCTTGAGGGTGGTTTATCTGAAGTCGAAGATCGCGTACTTAGGGAAATAGCTTTAGGTGCAGGTGCAAGAGAAGTACATGTTGTTGTGTAATGTGATGAAGAACTGAGACGCCCACAATTGTTTGCACTTAAGGTCGCTCCTAGACATCTGACCCATATGGATATGGAGAATGCCATTATGATGAAAGGAGCATCATTGACCGGCCTTCACGACATTGGTGCATTCATGCACGGCACCCACGGCAGGTGATAAATAAAAATGAAGTTTGGTTGTTAAATTCATTGGCCGCTATCATAACTGTTAGATAAAATAACCTAGATATTTGTAAACTTTTTATTTGAAAACTCACAACCCCGCCCAATGAACCCAAAAAAGATATTTGAATCAAACTTGTTATCCGACAAGTTACCGTATTCTATGTGTAAAACTATTCACCATTAGTTTCCTCCTCCACCCTTTCCAAACCTTAACTATTCGTTGTACTCTGGGGCGCAATCAAAAATATTAGCCATAGAGCTAAACGCAAAAAACATAAAAATAATCAGCAAGAATTGAAGAGGTTTAAATGGAAGGAATAACTGAATTTGTCAGTATGATCAATGGCTTTGTATGGGGTGTCCCCATGCTGGTCATGATCTTAGGTGTTGGTCTGTTTCTCTCCGTAGGTTTGAAACTGATGCCAATTTTAAAATTGGGAACAGGCTTTAAACTGCTCTGGTCTGGTCGGATCCCTGATAAAGATAAGTCGATGGAAGGGGAGATAAGCCCTTTCAATGCGTTAATGACTTCGCTTTCAGCAACAATCGGTACAGGTAATATTGCCGGTGTTGCTACAGCTATCTTTATTGGTGGTCCGGGCGCGTTATTCTGGATGTGGTGTACGGCGCTGGTGGGTATGGCGACTAAGTTTGCGGAGGCAGTACTCGCGGTAAAGTATCGTGAAATAGATGCAAATGGCAACCACATCGGTGGCCCTATGTACTACATCAAGAATGGACTCAGCAGCAAGTGGGCCTGGTTAGGTACCGCATTTGCCCTGTTCGGTTCTTTTGCCGGTTTCGGTATCGGTAATACAGTACAGTCAAACTCGGTAGCCGACGCTTTAAGCAGTAATTTTGGCGTGCCGACTTGGGTAACTGGTCTAGTACTTATGGTGCTGGTAGGCGCTGTGCTGATGGGCGGTATTAAGCGTATCGCCGATGTGGCGGGTAAGCTGGTACCACTCATGACCCTGTTCTATATCGCTGCAGGTCTTGCCGTATTAGCCGTTAATGCAGCCGAGATTCCGGATGCCATTGCCTTGATTATTCACAGTGCATTTAATCCGGTTGCGGCTCAAGGTGGCTTCGCCGGTGCAGCGGTATGGGCAGCGATTCGTTTCGGTGTGGCACGAGGCATCTTCTCTAATGAAGCGGGCCTAGGTAGTGCACCGATTGCTCACGCTTCGGCTCAGACTAATAACCCGGTCGCTCAAGGCCTGGTTGCCATGTTGGGTACTTTTATCGATACCTTAATCGTCTGTTCTATCACAGGCCTGGCAATCATAGTATCGGGTGCCTGGACATCGGGTGAGAATGGCGCGGCGATGACGTCTTTGGCATTCTCAACGGCGCTGCCTATGGGTAACTATATTGTGGCAATAGCCCTATCTGTGTTCGCCTTCACCACCATCTTAGGTTGGAGTGTGTATAGCGAGAAGTGTGTGCAGTATCTATTTGGCGTGAAGGCGGTGAAGCCTTTCAGAATTCTATGGATTCTGGTGGTGCCATTAGGTGCGGTTAGCTCACTGGATTTCATCTGGTTACTGGCGGATACGCTCAATGCCATGATGGCGATTCCAAACCTTATCGCTCTGGCATTACTCAGTCCGGTAGTGTTTAAACTGACTCGGGAATATTTTCTTAAGAAGCGCGAAGAAGAGGCGGCTGCTAAAGCTTAATCTATCAATAGCTACATAATCGAAAACAAAAAGCGCCGAGAGGCGCTTTTTTATGTCTGTGATTTCCAGATCCTGTTTATACCGATAGGTATCAATCCAGGCGCTTATTGAATCTTAGTGAGGCTATGATAATACCTATGATGGTAAAGCCGACCAGCCAGAGGGCATCGAAACTCATGTCGCTTATCTCTCCGCCTCGGAGCACCACCGCGCGAATGATGCGCATGAAGTGAGTTGCAGGAAGAATTTCGGCAAGCCACTGAGCAGGTTTGGGCATAGCCTCGAAGGGGAACATGAAGCCTGACAGCAATATGGTGGGCAAGATAATAAATATGGTCATCTGCATAGCCTGAAGCTGAGTCTTGGCTATGGTTGAGATGATCAGTCCCAGAGTGAGACTCGCGGCGATAAACAATAAGGTGCCTAACAGCAACTGAGCGATATCACCATTGATCGGCACATCGAAGATGAGGTGGCCCAGGCCAAGAATGATGGTCATCTGGATCAGACCGACGAATATATAGGGTAATATTTTACCTAACATCAATTCCAGAGGCTTGATTGGGGTGGTGATCAACAGCTCCAAATTACCTTTCTCACGTTCACGGACTATGGCGGCCGAAGTAAACAAGATCATGGTCATGGTTAAGATCACCGCGATAAGCCCGGGAATAATATTGACCGCGGATCTTTGCTCAGGATTATAAAAAAGTGCGACTTCAAATGTCGGTGCCTGTTTTGAGACTAGGTTGGTTATCTGATCCAGAGGCATGTTGCGCAGTTGCATAATTGCGCCGGCTATCATGGTGTCCGAGCCATCCACTAACCATTGACCTAAGGTCTCCTTGTTGGCCAGCTTCTCGGTTAAATTTGGTGGCAGGATGAGGGCGGCTCTGATCTCGCCGCGGGTAATAGCGGCTTCGGCTTCACCGCTGGTTTTGTAATAGGCCTCCACAGATACGACCTGGGTTACTTTAATTGCCTCGACTATCCAGCGACCCGCGGCGGAGTCACTTTGATCGACGATGGCAACGGGCACGTCTCTTACGTCTGTGTTGATGGCATAACCAAACAGCAGCAGTTGGATCAGAGGGATCATCACCACCATGGCAAAAGTAATGCGATCTCTCTTAAGCTGCCTTATCTCTTTTGTGGTTATCGCCATGGTTCTGCGAAAGCTGTTAATCATGGACATATTAACTGACCTCCAAGGCGGATGATTGCTCAGTGACAGTCACAAAGACATCTTCGAGATTAGGGGGGGTTAAGTGTATTTCAGATTGTTCCAGTGTGGGCAGAGCCCGTTTTAGCCAGATATCGGGTTGGTTAACCTTGTCATCTACCAGCACTCGCAAGCGTGCCCCTATTTGGGCTGCCGATCTTACCTCGCTAAATTCGAGTAACTCATCTTTTACTTGTCTCAGGTTAGGGTGAGTGAGTTCGAGCACATTCGCCCCCATATTCTCCATCAAAGCTTTTGGGCTGTCGTCGGCGAGTATAACGCCCTGATCCATAATCGCCAGGCCATGGCAACGCTCGGCTTCATCCATATAGTGAGTGGTCACTAAGATACTGGTTCCCGCTTCGGAAAGATCGAACAGTTGCTCCCAAAAATTACGTCGACTCTGTGGATCTACGGCCGATGTTGGCTCATCAAGGAACAGGAGTTCAGGGTCATTGAGGCAAGCGCAGGCAAGAGATAGGCGCTGTTTCTGACCGCCACTTAAGGTGCCGGCAAACTGCTTAGCCAGTTTTGTTAGCTGATAGGTGCTGATGAGCTGTTCTATTTTACGTTTGCTCTCGTTGGGGGATAAGCAGTAGATCTGCGCAATAAACTCCAGGTTCTCTTTGACCGTGAGATCGTCATACAGGGAGAACTTCTGTGTCATATAACCTATACGTAGCCTGAGTGCTTCACTCTGTTTGGGGATAGACATACCCAGCACACTTATCTCACCAGCGGTAGGGGTCAGTAGCCCAGTTAACATACGTATGCTGGTGGACTTGCCGCAGCCATTAGGCCCTAGAAAACCATAGATCTGGCCTTTGGGGACGCGAAGGTTGAGATTTGATACCGCGGCGAGCTTGCCGAACATTTTGGTCAGGCCTCGGGCATCGATGGCGAGTTCATGGTCGTGTGTGTCACAGCTGTTCATGGCAGGTCCACCTGAGAGGGGATACCTGTAGGCAAATTATCGGCCTCTGGACCCAGATCTATCTCGGCGAGGTAGACCAGGCGGGCCCTGTCTTTTTGATTGAGTGCATAGTAAGGGGTAAATGCGGGTTCCTTATTCAAACGGCGTAGAGTGCCGATGAAGGCCTTGTCTATGCCGTCTACCCGTACGTTAAGTTTCTGACCTATGGTGAGCTTGGCCATATAGGTTTCAGGTATGTAGACGCGCGCATAGGGAGCATTGTCGGCTTGAATCGCGACTATGACGGCATTTGGTGGCACGCGCTCGCCAAGGTTAAAGGGTAAGCTGTCGAGCCGTCCGCTACGGGTAGCGACCACGCTTAAGTCATCTAATGTCTGCTGCTCCAGTGAGAGATTGGCAATATTAGCATCTAACGCAGCCTTGGCCTGATTGATATCCTCTTCCCGGACGCCGGCGATAAGCTTACTGAGGTTTTCCTGTGCTGCGGTTAATTCGGCACGCGCCTGATCTCTGCCGGCCTTCGCCTTGTCTTGGGTCGCCTGACTGGTTAGGTTTTGCTTCAACAGGCTGGATGTGCGTTTTAAGTTCTGTTCGGCTTCTAATAATGCAGCCTTAGTGCGGGCGACATTGGCCTGAGCGGTGGCGATATCTTCGGGTCGTTCGCCGTTGGTTAATCGTAACAGATAAGCCTGAGCCTTATTGACCTCGGCTTTGGCGATGGCGACTCTTGATTCTTGCTTTCGGGTATCAAATTGAACCAGTAGATCACCTTTTTGTACCAGGCTGCCCTCGGTCTGGGGCAATGAGGTAATAATTTCACTCGCCGTGGCTCGAAGCAATACGCGATCTCGCTCTAAGGTGCCTAATGCCTGATTTGGCATGTCTCCCTGACAGGCGGTTAATAATACGAGCATAGTGATTAACAGGATTTGCTTCATCTGTTCTATTCCTTGATTAGAGCTTAGCCTCATCTAGTCATAATGGAATGCACAGAAAAAGAGATCAATCGCTTTGTTAAATAAGTTGTAAAAAGAAGGGGCTAGGGGGTACTTATGATTAGGAATACTCAAATGGTCTCATTCGAGTATTCCTCTAATCTAAGATATTAGTAAAAGTCTCCACCCATGGCGCGTTTAAGTTCTGCTTCGGCGAGTAACTCTTCTAAACGTTTTTTCACTTCTCGTCGGTGTTGCAATTCATCTGCCGCTTTAGGGTTTCTTGGTGAGGTGAAGGCTTCTATCTCTCTATCGTTGGGCACAAGTTCAATAATCTGAGCCATAACGAACTCCTATATTTTAAAAATTCTATGGCTGGTGGATCTGTGTGCCAGAGAAAAATGAGACTGACAAAGTGTCAGGAACTTAGTAGAAAAAGTGCTTTAGCTTAGGATGTTAACTCTGTTGAGTTGGAAGTATTCGGCTTCATATTAGTAAGCGCTGATAAGAAAGATATCAGGCTATTTGGAGGGAAAGTGAGATCCATTTAACATTATTTGTAGATAATAAAAAATTAATGGTTAGTGGGGATAACTTAGGGTGGGTTTTATTTAATTGTATTTTAACCAATGATTTAATGTGTTCCGTGAACTAGGTCATCGCCAAAAAAACGATAACCTAGCCGATTCTGGATCACAAAGTTAGCAAACTCTAACGTAAACTAGCATCAGGATAGTGATTTTATTAAAGGTCGAAACTGTAGCTGTAACCTAAGACAATTTTTGGATCATCATCCTTTAGGTCGGTATCGCTCAAGCTGAAAGAGATGGATCCAAAATCTGTCTCTTTATTGAGTGAGACCGAATAATCGGTATAATTGCTGGTGTCGAACCAAGCGGTGACAATATCTCCGCTGGAGTAGCCATAGTGTGCCGATATGGATAGAGTCTCAGACAGTGGAAAACTGACTCCGGCATCTATATATCCCATATCTGTATTGTCTAAAGGCTCGCTGGCCACATCGCTGCCTGCGTTGACGACATATGAGTAGCTAAGGCTGAACCATTTCCAGCTAATACCAGCGCTGAGCTCCCCAAAATCGACATTGGAGTCACTGTCTGGATAGGCGTAATAGAGATAACCGACATCATAGCCAAAGTCTTCACCGATTGATCCTGCATAGCCAGCATAAAAATCGAGTTCGTAACTGGTGCCATCATCGAAATCGACATTAGATGCCCAAGTGCCAAGATAGAGTCCGCTATCATGCTCGTAATCAACCCCTCCCTGGACAGCGACAGCATCTTGAGTCTGAGTCACACCTCGCCATAGGTAGTTTGAGGTCGCGCCGATATTTCCCGAAACGGCAGCACTTGCTGAGAAGCTGAGCAGGATGGCTGAAGCTAAAATAGAGCCAGATATTATTGCTTGTTTCATGTTCATTCCCTTTGATGGTTAGCGTGCTTATCCCTGCAGTTGAATTGGTATATATTTTTAAGCAGTGGATGTGCTCAAAGGAAAGCGAGTATTGTGCCAAAACTTAATTGTTTGAATTTAAAGGGATTGATCTAGACTTTGGCTGATTGCCGGACTGGTTTGTATGATTTTAGAGCAGATGTGCACTTTAATCGTGCAAGGAGGAAGTTCAGGCATAAAAAAACCTCCCTGTAGGAGGTTTCTTTAGACAGAAAAACCTTACTGATTAACGCTATCTTTCAGTGTTTTGCCTGCTTTAAACTTAGGTACGGTTGCAGCTGGGATCTGGATCTCTTTACCCGTCTGTGGGTTACGACCAGTACGTGCAGCTCGATTAGTAGTTTCAAAAGAACCAAAGCCAATAATAGAGATTTTATCACCACCCTTCAGGGCTTCTGTGATTGTCTCTTCAAAAGATTTTAGTGCGCGTGCAGCTTCTGCTTTAGTCAGGTCCGCATTTTCAGCCATTTTTGCAACAAGTTCAGTCTTATTCATTTGAATCGTCTCTTCTTTCCGTAGATTTAATTAAGCTAACCACATTAGGTACTTAGTAATTACTCTACGTAACATGCCATAAGCTTAGCCATTTTTAAAGGCTTTTAGCGCCCTGAAATGGCGTTTTAGGTCAATTTTCGAGTAAATAATCATCAAAATGTGCTTGTTTGACGAATCATCGAGCATTTAGCCCAGTGGTGGACCAGTTATCTGGTCCATTCTTGTTTTGCCACACTGAGCATTTCTCGGGTTAATTGGTATTATTCATCGAGCAGTTGATAAAGAAGTTGCTTAACCAGTTGAGGTTCGAAGGGTTTGTCACAGAGGGCATTGACTCCGGCATGAGACACGTTACTCAGATGTGTTTCGTTCGCTTCAGATGACACCATTAAGATAGGGATATGGGATTGTTGGCTATCATTACGAATAAACTGGGTAAGGGCGAGTCCGTCTACACTTGGCATATTGTAATCTGTGATCACCAGATCAAACATGTTCGACTTCATCAGTTCAATGGCTTCGGCCCCATCGCTGGCTTCGGTGACTAATCTAAGGCCTAAATTGTTTATGGTGCGCTTAATGATGTTTCTCGCCATCATGCTGTCGTCAACAAGCAATACCCTAAGGTTGTGGACATCGAAATGGTTGAGATCGAGTTCATCATTACTGAGTAGATCTATGGTGGCGTTAAGCGCTTTACCTAAGTGCTCAGAAGAGAAAGGCTTTGGCAATATCGATACTACACCGGATTGGCGATAAGCCTCTAGATGTTCACGACGACATTCGCTGGAGACCAACATAAACTGTATATCTTGATATTCGTCATTGCCTTTGAGCTGCTTAAGCAGATCTAATGCCGTACCATCTTCAAAGTGCATGGCACTAGCAACAAGATCCGGATGATGTCTGTCTATGATAGTGAGGGCTTCATCTAAGGTTTTGGCAGTCTGAATGTTATTAATGCCTTCCTGATTCAAACTGTTACTGATTATTTTTCTTTGAGTATCAGAGGGCTCAACAAGTAATATTGAAAGTTCACTCGGGAGTAGCATGCTCATCGTCACGATTCTCGGAATATTGTTATCATTGTGTGGCGGCTAAATTACATTAAAGATCATGCATGATCAAACAAGCTTACTCGTGTTCGATTGATTCTTCCGCTTGCAGGTAGGCCTTAGTGGATTTGGCTAGGGCAAGATAGATCTGGAATGACAAGAGTAGGGTAGCAACTATTGCTATAAGGGGAACGGGAATATCATGTCCATCTAGGATGACTTTGACATCTTGCGGCGAGATTTGATAGGCGATAATGGCTGTGCCACCCAGTGCCGATAATCCCAGTGTCTGTATACCTAAGTAAACTTTAAAGACGATGCTGGCCCAGTTAGTCCTTAGCAGCAGGCCTATAAGAACCGGGATAACCCCTAGAGAAAACAGATCTACGGCTTGAGTATTGACAGCCCGGAATAGGGCGATTAATGCCAAGGCGAAATATAGGAACATGAGTATAGATAAGCCTAAGGGTGGTTTTTTCATTAAATGTCTCATAGAACCTAAGTGATAGTTTATTTTGATGCTAGGAATTGTTGGCGAGTGTAGAAAAGTCCATCAGCGCTGTCAAAGGTATATCCCTTTTTCTTTAAGGGGAAGTTTGTAGTACCAATACGCTCGGTATTAGCTGACACCTCTATTGATAGTTTTACTGGCTCTGTCTTCCTGGCTGAGAATTTGTACTGTCTCGAGTCAGTATATTGGTTAGAATAGTCAAAAGCAGTAGATGAGAGTGAAGATAAGCCAATGACTGAAATAGAATTCTGGCAACTGGTAACGAGAGAGAGACCCGCGCAAGACCAGATAAGCCTTGCCGATAACCTTAAGAGTAAATTAGAACAACTATCTGACCAAGAATTGCTCGAATTCGATAAAATATTCGGGCAGCAGATGCGCAGATCCTATTTTTGGTCTATTTGGGGAGCGGCTTATATTATCACTGGCTGTGATTCAGAGTATGCTTTTGCCGAGTACCGATGTTTTCTTATCTCATTGGGTCAAGACTGGTACGAAAAAGTGATCGCCAACCCCGATGAGATTGCTCAGTTAACTCAGTGGCCAGAGAAAGATGGTTATCCTTATCCGTTTTTGGATGAATATGATTTGATAGCCGGTCAGATCTTCGAAGATAGAACTGGAGAAGAACTTCCTTTTATCCCTTCCGGAAAAGCGACGCCACAAGGTAAAAAGTTCATCACTAAGAAAAAGCAGCTAAAACTTACTTATCCGCAATTGAGCCAAAGATTTCCATTCTAAACTGGCTTTGTCTGGCTGATTTTTTAGAGAAGGGAACGTAAAAAAGCGAGGTTAATCTCGCTTTTTTTATTGATTTTTTATACCTATCGGTATTCGTTGCTAGCTTACTTCTGCTCGTAACAGACTTCGGTGGCATTATCGTATTGACGCCCATGTTCATTACAGATATTACTCATAAATTTGTTTTCTGCCTTTTCCAAGCCAGCGTCGAAGTCTTGTTGTTGGTTATCAATCATAGCTTCATCTGACCTGCCTTGCTGCTCTGACAATAGTTCCATATGCTGATTGACGGCGGCTTGTTCCGAAGGCGTAAAGTCATTGGCGGACGCTTGACCTGTGATCATAGCGCCTATGATAAAGACTGAGAGTAGGGCGATTTTACCAGAGAAGCTGACTTTAGTTTTCGTGATTGCATGGCTCATAAAATGTCTCCAAAATGTATTGTGACCAGATAAGGAAGCGTTTGCACTTAGTCGACATCCGTCTTAACTGTCGATGAAGAAGTGTCACCTCTGGTAGTAAGCTTGTTCTTTCGAAACCTGGTCTCAAAAGAGTGCTAGTGCTCGTTAACTTATTCAGTATGTTAAACGGTAAACCATGAACCTAAGCTGAATGAAAAGTGAGCGGTTTAATTTGGAGTGAGACGCCTGATTCAGAGTCGGTAATGGCTATCTTGAGGAAGTTGACTTGAGAATGTGTTCTTGAGTAAGTTTGCTTGGGAGGTGTAAGGAAGGCGAGGCATAGATTGCCTCGATCCAGTTTATCTACACTTCTTTCGACAGCATGAGCAAGTGCAATGCTACTTGCATATGTGGATTCGTTATACGGATCATTGTGAGGTACAGATCTCTTCGCCGGTATCCATGTCGATAGAGTATTCGGTACAAATTGGCTGTAGCAGTTCGAGGTTTTCTTGATCGAGTTGCTGATCTATCTTGTCTAATTGGGCTTCTGCATCCATCTCATCGGTGAGGGCCTGATACTGGCTAAGCACTTCGTCGGCAGTGGCCTTAGTCTCATCTATCTCTAAACTAGATAAGTCGGTGGCACTCACTAAAGAAGATGCGGTGAGAAGAGAGATCATTAATATGTTTTTTAGTGAAGAAGTCATAGTCATAGTCATAGTGCTTGGATAGGTATTTTGTTGCATATTATCATTGCCAACTTGAATGTCTGCTGAACTGTTACGATATCAGTAAGGTTTATAGGCTAAGAAGGAGGGCTTACTCTCTTTTCATTGTTTCACATTGAAAGCCTTGTCGGCTGGAGTCGAAGCGGCATCTTAGCCCGCATTCCCAGGGGGCGTTATCAAACCGGACCGAGGTTTCTACTGCGTGTTCACGGCAGGTTTCATAGCTGATAAAGTCATCTTGCTTCTTATATCGACCCGAATTGTAGCCATTGGTATACACGAAAGAGGACCAGGTTTCAGGTGAATGACTCTTCTCTGAGCTATTGATAAGATAGAGGCTAGTACCAAGAGCGATGAAAATTAGCGTAACAAGAATAATCGCGGGGGCATTTTTCATTTGATGTTTGATAGATTAGCATTGAGTGACGCTATTCTATTTATCTATGATAATTTTTGATACAGTTTTATCTAATTATTATGTAATTAAATCTAGCATGTTACGGTCTAATATAAATGGTGCACTATACAAGTGAATAGTCATTAATTGTTTTGCATTAAGCTCATATTCAGGTTAGATTTTGTACGCTAAATGCCATGAAAAACACTTAGCCCAGGAGGCTGATATGAAGTTAACCCATCTATTACTAGCAGGAACTATGGTTTCTGGCGCGATGCTTTCAGGTGTCGCGGTTGCCGATGAAGTGGCTGAAAATCCAGTGACAGAGCAAGGTGTGGTCAAGATAACTTGGCAAGACCCTAACAGTTTTCGTGATGTCAAAGCGGTGAGTGATATTCAGTCGCGTTATGAGGCTCGTACGTTTGAAACATTAACCAAGAGCCTGAATAAAGAGGCGAGCAAAATTCTCAAACCGGAACAAAAACTTGAGTTGATAGTGACAGACTTAGATCTTGCCGGCGATGTCAGGCCGACATTCGGTGCGACCATGAATGATATTCGCTTGATCAAAGATATCTATCCGCCTCGCATTACCTTTAGTTATTCGGTACTCGAGGGCGATAAGGTGGTCATGGTAGGTAACGAGAAGCTGACCGATATGGGCTTCATGCATAATATAGGTCGCATGAGTGATAAGCCATTAAGATATGAGAACAAGTTACTTGCCGATTGGATGAAGAAAACGGTAGAGCCTAAAATTTAAGTTCTAAGAAATAGAATAGTTCTAATGTGTTAGGTGCAAAAAGGCTAAATGAGCGAATCGCTTATTTAGCCTTTTTTGTTTCGTAATTCAGAGCTCACAGCGTACAGATTATTTTGATTGCTCTTTAAATGCCTGTAATGTCTGAATCAATACGCCCAACTTGCGTACAAACTTCTCTAATGCAGCAGGCATATTTTCGCTATCAGTCGGCAGCTCTTCGAGTTCATCGGCAAGCTCCTGGACATAGGGCTTAAAGCGATTGCTGTTGGTGATGAAGCCTTCAGTCTGAGTGAAAATCCTATTGAATTTTACATGACCCGCTTTTTTTAACTCATCGAGCTTGCCATCTGCATCGATGGATTTACGATAGGCTGATTGTAAGTTTTGTTTCAATTGTTCAATAACACGTGTGTGTGGCATAAAAGCCTCTCATTGCATAAACTTTTAAATTATCGAGATTATAAGGGGCTAATCAGATGGCAACAAGTCGGCATAGGTTATTACTTGGTGTTGTATGGCTCGTTTTTTCGGGTTTTACCGCGTCGGCTCAGGCCGCAGTAGAAGATAGGCCCCCTTTCTTTCAGCTAGACTATCAGGGCCAGACAGCCTATCTCCTCGGTTCCATTCATGTGGGTCAGGCTAATTTCTATCCCATGGCCCCGCTGATCGAATCTAAATTTGAGTCGGCAGGATCTTTAGTTGTCGAGGCCGATGCCGCCAGTGCCGATATAATGGCCTTGATAAGAAAATATGGATTGAACAAGCTCCCTATAGACGTTGAAACGAAAACTGTACTCGATGCCTACTGTAAACAAAGAGCCAGTGTGTGTGCCACGCTGAGTGGATTCGCGCCTTGGTTGCAGTCGATGCAATTGGGAATGAATCGGTTCGAGGAGCTAGGTTACAGTGCTGAGTATGGCGTGGATCAGAGGTTTATTGCTAGTAATCAAGGCCGTCCCCTGTTAGAGCTAGAGAGCACCGAGTTCCAGTTCCGTTTACTCTCTTCCTTCGATGAGAAGTCTCAGTGGGCCATGGTAAGAGAAGCCATAGAATCACCGGACGAAGATATGCGTGGCCTGGTTACGGCATGGAGAACGGGAGATGCGGCACATATCGCCGAGTTGATGGAGGGGCAGATGTCAGATGAGGAGGATCTCTTGATGTTGGACAAATTGCTCTGGCAACGAAACATAGATATGGCCGCGAGAATTCGTGAGCTAATGCTAGAGCCTGGCATTCAGCAACCGCTATTTATCATTATCGGTGCCGGCCACTTGGTTGGCGCTAGAAGTATTCCCATGGAGATGACTCAGCACGGTGCTAAGGTGACAAGCTGTTGGCAGCTGGAATGCGACTGAAGCTGATACTTGTTAATCTCAGACTCAATAAGGATTAAATCATGACTAAGTATTAGGGCTAGCTTGCATTTGCCTGACTATACTTTGGACTCACTATTGGTATTCAAAACGATACTCGCATCTTAGATGGAGTTTGATTCGGCGAGATTAGCAGCAAGGAGGCTGAATGCAAGCAGTCACAATTCCTCCCCCGAAATTGGGTTTCGAGGAGATCCCCAGAAACTGGGATAAGAAGCATAACAAGGTCATAGCCAGAGTCGATCCCGGCGCTTTCTATATATCTTCCCATGACGAATATATTTTCACTCGTTTGGGCTCCTGTGTTGCCGCCTGTATCTGGGATCCCTTACTGGGGATCGGGGGCTTGAATCACTTCCTCTTGCCCGAGAAGGAACTTCATGAAGACTGGCACCAACTGACCAGTTATTCATGCCGCTATGGAAACTTGGCCATGGAGCAACTGATCAATGGGATCTTGACCTTAGGAGGTAAGCGTCAGAGATTAAAGGCAAAAGTGTTTGGTGGGGCCCAGATTACTAAGACGT
Organism: Shewanella sp. YLB-07; assembly: GCF_009377275.1. Taxonomy (NCBI): domain Bacteria; kingdom Pseudomonadati; phylum Pseudomonadota; class Gammaproteobacteria; order Alteromonadales; family Shewanellaceae; genus Shewanella; species Shewanella sp. YLB-07. The sequence goes on from NZ_VOQB01000015.1 coordinate 147,758, forward strand.
CAGTGCTCAATGTCGGTCAATCCAACATAGAGTTTGTGAAGGAATACCTGAAACTCGAGGGGATCGCGATAGAGTCGGAGGACTTGGGCGGTCCCTGGCCGCGTAAAGTACTGTTTCACCCCAATAGCGGTAAAGTCTTGTTGAAACGTATGTCACCTGCGCGTATAGGTCAGATGGTGACTGAAGAGAAGGTCTATCTTAGTAATATCGTCAAAAAGCAAGAAGATAATCAGATCGAGCTATTTTGAAGCCTGGTTTCCTCTAGTGCCAGGACAATACTTTCGGCGACATCTTATAGGTGGGTTTTAATCAAAACCCAGTCCAAATTCATCTCAAAATCTTGCTGTATCTGTTTTACACTTTTAACCATAGAAATCCAGTATGTTTTCATCTAAGTCTATCGCCTTGTGTACGCTCAAAACCTATTTGAAATAGATTAATTCTGTTTGAATTTAGCGTATCTAGCTTACTTTAAGGTATACTCGCTGGCTTGAAATCTGTTTGGTGAGATAAAATTTGAAAGGTTCGGTTAACGTGGAAAATGATTATTCTATTGAATTGAAGGCGATGCCTTCTCTATTTTCCCTCTATCGCAAGATCTTCTTCGGGCGTAAGCCTGGGTGGGATGAGCAGCCTTTGCCACGGATCTACGTTTCAACGCCTAATGTCAGCTTGTCGCAAGATAAAGTTGCTCAATACTCTTCGGTATGCGGCTTCGACTTCGACGGCACGACACTGCCCATGACTTACATGTATGTTATGGCATTTCGTCTGCATGCGGTTATCTTTACCCATGATGGCATTACGTTCCCTCTGCTTGGAATGATTCATCTTAAGAACAGTATTTCTCAGTACAGAGTGTTAAATCTCGATGAAAAATTCGATATTGAGTGCGCCTTAATGAGCAGCACTGTGACGGATTCAGGATTAGAATTCGACTTAGTCTCGAAAGCTTTCGTCGATGGTGAATTGGTTTGGGAGTCATTGTCTACATATCTCTATCGTATCGAGAACGGTAAGCGCCGTATTCGCCCACCTAAGGCTAATGCCATGGCTTGGGAGTCACCCGAGGCTTGGAGCTTAGCCGATGATTTAGGTCGCCGTTATGCAAAAGCTTCGGGAGACTATAACCTTATTCATCTTCACCCCGTACTCTCGAAACGTTTTGGTTTCGATCGTGTGTTAGCTCACGGTATGTGGTCTAAGGCTCGCTGTATCGCCCAGATGATGCCGCAAATTGGCGAGCGTCCCTGCAAGGTGGAAGTTGCATTTAAGCTGCCACTGTTAATGCCAGCCGATGTTACCTTCGATTCCGAGACTGATGAAGATAACTTAGTCTTCGAATTAAGAGATAAACGGGGTCGTCGCCCACATCTCTCTGGAAAAATCAGTTTTCTGTAATAATGAGTATGACTCGAATAGAAAAGGCGCCAATGGCGCCTTTTTTGTTTTTTAGCATTGGAGATTAAGCAACGCTGTGGCCTGCCAGATGTTAAACCATTGCTGTTTGTCTAACTTTATCCGGTTCGATGCCAGGGCAGCTTCAATTCTTCGGCTTTATTCTACTAGATTACTATTTATTGATTTAGATTCAAAAAAGCTTAAATAAGCTTCACTAATCTGACTTAGGCTATTTAGCCCATGTCATATATCGCCTATATTCTTGGCTGTCATCCTACACATATTTACTCAACTAAAATAAATTCATCTCTTAAGAAGAGGAGCAAAATAATGCTGTCAGATATAGAGATTTCTCGTCAATCAAAGCTTAGTCCTATCAAGCATATCGCTAATAAGTTAGGCATCGAACCTAGTGAACTATCGTTATTTGGCGATACTAAGGCAAAGATCAGTTTATCTATATTAAATCGACTGCAAGGAAATCAGGAGGGGAAGTTGGTGATTGTCACGGCCGTGACTCCGACGCCGTTCGGTGAAGGTAAGACTGTCACGACTATTGGCCTGACCCAAGGATTAAATGCCATAGGTAAGCGTGCTACCGCTTGTATTCGTCAGCCTAGCATGGGGCCCGTATTTGGTACAAAAGGGGGAGCGGCTGGTGGCGGATATGCCCAAGTTGTGCCGATGGAGGAGCTTAACTTGCACCTCACCGGCGACATTCATGCAGTCAGCAGTGCACACAATTTAGCGGCCGCGGCTATCGATGCTCGCCTGTTTCATGAATCAAGATTATCTCGAGAGGAGTATGTTGCGCAGTCTGGAATTGAGCCTCTCAATATCGATCCTAAGCAGATCCTATGGCGCAGGGTTGTGGATCATAATGAGCGCAGTCTGAGAAATATCAGCGTGGGAATAGGGGAGAATAACGGGCCCGTACATGATTCTGGCTTCGATATCACGGCGGCATCCGAGCTGATGGCTATACTCGCCTTGAGTCGGGATCTGAAGGATATGCGCCGGCGTATCGGTCGCCTGATACTGGCATTGGATACTCAAGGAAATCCTATTACGGCAGAAGATGTGGGCGTTGCTGGCGCTATGACAGTCATCATGCGCGATGCCATCGAGCCGACCCTGATGCAGACGTTAACCGGAGACCCATGTCTCATCCACGCCGGCCCCTTTGCTAATATTGCACACGGCAACTCATCGATTATCGCCGATAGAATCGCACTAAAACTGTCGGATTTCGTGGTCACGGAAGCTGGTTTTGGCTCAGATATGGGCTTCGAGAAATTCTGCAATATCAAGGTCAGAGAATCTGGCAGAGAGCCCGATGCGGCTGTTGTTGTGGTAACCCTAAAAGCACTCAAGGCCAATTCTGGGCTCGAGTCTCGACACGATATTAATCTGCCGGACATGGAAAGGCTGATGGCTGGTTTCGCTAACCTCAAGTGGCACATAGACAATGTGGGTCAATACGGCGTTCCCGTCGTGGTGGCGATTAATCGCTTCCCAACGGATATCGACACCGAAATTAAATGGCTTAAATCGGCTGTGGCTGAGACATCCGCCTTTGGCTGTGAAGTCAGCGATGCCTTCGGTGAGGGGGCTAGCGGCGCTGAAGTACTGGCAAGAGCCGTGGTGAGTGCCACGCAGCAAACATCTGATTTTAGATTTCTCTACCCGTTAGATATCAGTATGGAAGCAAAGCTAATGACGATTGCCGAAGCTGGCTATGGGGCGAAAGGGGTCACATTAACCCATGAAGCAAAACAGCAGCTCAATCAGATAAAAATCATGGGGTTAGAAGGCTTAGGGATTTGTGTGGCAAAAACTCCTCTGTCTATCTGTCATGACCCTAAGGTGAAAGGGATCCCTGCAGACTTCGAATTACCAATAATCCAATTTAAGATCAACGCCGGAGCGGGTTTTATTACGGCACTGGTCGGCAAGGTGATGACTATGCCAGGTTTAGGCGTGAGGCCAGGGTATCTGAATATCGATATTAATGAGCAAGATGAGATAGTAGGATTGGCTTAATATAATACTGAACAAGAAGCTCCTAGGATCTAGAGCCTAGAGCTTCTTGTTCGGTGGTGCACCAACCGGTATTAGCGCTTGTTAGCTCTGATAAACATGTACATCGCGTTGTGGGAACGGAATGCTGATGTTCTCTCTGTCGAAGCGCATCTTCACTTCACGGGTGATGTCCCAGTAAACATCCCAGTAATCTTCAGGTTTCGCCCAAGGGCGTACGATAAAGTCTACCGAAGACTCACCCAAGGTATGCAACTTGACCATAGGCTCTGGATTCTTAAGTACTTTAGGATGTGATGCGACGATATCCATCAGCACACGTTCTGCTTTTTCAATATCATCACCGTAGCCGATGCCGAAAGTCATATCGACACGTCTCTGATGCTCAACTGTGATGTTATTGATGGTATCACCCCAGATCTTGTTATTCGGGATGATGAGTCTCTGGTTATCTAAGGTCTTAATGGTGGTCGACACCAGACTCATGTGACTCACCTTACCGGTCACGCCAGCCGCATTGATGAGGTCGCCGACGTCATAGGGACGGTAGACCAATATCATCATGCCGGAAGCAAAATTAGACAAGGTGTCTTGCAGGGCAAAACCAATAATGACACCGGCAACACCGAAGCCTGCTAATAAGGGGCCTAGTTCGAAACCGAGTTGAGATAGCGCGATCAGCACACCGATAGTGAATACCGCTTTACCCGACAAAGAGGTGAAAAACTCTTGCAGCAGCTTGCTGAACTTAAGTTTGGAGTTACCCACCGCTTTCCTGACCAGCTTCTCCACGCCTTTGCCGACTAAGCTGGCAATCATTAAGATTAGCAGGAAGATAGATACCTTGAAAACCACACTAGGGCCATTATCTATGGCCTGATTTTTGGCCGTTGTTAGCCATTGCTCGGCTAGGCTGCTGGCAACGTCTAGGTTGAGTACATCCTGAGTGATGTCGCCAGATGTACTGAACAGGGTCTGTTTTAACTCAGATGTGTCCTGGCCTAAATTATCCAGCAGTTGAATTACGACCGCTAAACTGGAACTGCTATGGGACAGTCTCTCATTAAGCCGAGTGATCTGAGTCGTTTGATCGCTCGAGACATCTTTACCCGCCAGGCTGGCATCATCCACCGCCGCTTTCAATCTGTCTTGAGTGAAATGCACCAGACTGTCTAAGTTATCGGCTCGCTCAATCAGGCTAGATGTGAATTGTTGTTTTACATCACCGGTATCGATAGACAGCTGCTCTGCCCAGCTTAAAGTATCAGATTTGGCTTGTAGTATCTCATCACGATCTAACTCTCTATTGGTTAGTTGCATCATGATATCGGCGTCATTGTCTCTACCCAACATTAACTTCAGAGCGCCAATGCTTCCTCGGTAATAAACATCGACATCCTCAATAAACTTGAGATGATCTTTAACATAGGGAGTGAGCAGCTCGGTGTTCAAGGGAGCCACATTCATTAACTCTTCGAGTCTTTGATGTAATTGAGCCGATTTTTGCTTGATACGGTATTCGGTGAATTGAGATAACTCGCCTTTGTCCTTTCGCAACTGGGTGACATCGCGATGGATTGATTGCTGCAAAGAGGTGAGTTCGTAAGTTATATCAGCCTCTTCGGCGCGTACTTGAGTCCCGATAAGCGTCATGAGAGTGAGCATGATCAGGGTGAATGTGCGATACATAGTAAGGTCCTGTTACTTTTTTAGGCGCTTATAGTATTACTTTGATCGGGCCAGTGTAAATTATCATTAGCGAATTATCGTTATTCGTTAAGTCAATTAATGCTTAAGTAGTCAGAGGGAAGGGGAAATATAGAGGCTGAATAACCAGCATTTTTTTAACTCAGATTCTGTTAAACTCTTTCACCGAATTATTGTTAAACGAAAGAGATCTAGCCTGTGTTATGTACTCACTGTAGTAAAACTTTTGGTGTCAATGCGGTCAAGAACCAGCGTGGTAAGGGGCTAAACGCGCAGATTCAATGTCCCCATTGTGATGCCTGGTTAGGTAAGAATCCTATTCTCACTCGTTTAAAAATCGCCGCCTTCTATTCTGGAGTCGCTGCTTTAGTCTACGGCTATTTTGAGCCTGAGGTGCGTAACCTAACCACACCTCTGGCCATAGTGGCTGTGATTGTCTTACTTGTCAGTCATATGATGGATCACCTAAGAGTAACCCAAGCTCCTGAGGTTAAAGAGGTCGACGATAGTGAGCATAGGCAGAAGTATCGCTAACTTTTTATGGAATGTATTTATTGAAAGCCTAACTTAATTAATAACCGTAACCTGTGCTTCCAATGCGGCATCGACATAGTAGATCCCGCCACCTATGGCGATGAAGAAAAAGGTGGTCCAAAAGATCATTTTACCGTTTTCACGTAGGAACTCTAACATGGTGTTTACTCCCCTGATGGGTTTACGCTCGCTTAAATAGGATTAGTTTATTTAGCTATCTGTTGTAATTTTAGGCTTTAGAGCTTAAGTCAGTATTAATTGTGGCCCAGAATTGAGTGATGGCGATCATATTCTATTATGATATTTTTCAATTAAGATCATCAGTTATACGCACTTTCTTCGACACTGACTCATTTCTGCTTACATTTATTTTGTGAATTTTACCTATTTTTATTAAAAGCGTAACTTGACTTAACTCTCTGTTTGCATAAAATTGTACGCGCTTTTACCTCGTCTTGATTCGAGGTAGGCTGTTAATTTGTGTCTTCAACGGTGGTATTCATGGTCAGTAATAGTGTGAGAAGAGGAATTGCTTTATGGCTATCAGCCATATTGATCTGCCTGTCTTTTGCCGCTTCTGTCCATAGCGTTGAACATATAGATCATGGTGCTAAGGGTCACTGTACCCTCTGTTTCCATAAACATCAGCTTAATAAACTCTTACCTAGTGTTCCATTTACCCTTCCGGTTTTAGTTCAAACATTTGAACCTGTCGCCTATCGGGTATGTGAGCGCCTGGCATCACATGTCAGCGTTTTCCGTAGCCGCGCTCCTCCTGTCGCGTAAATCAAATCAACCTCAGTTAACTAATTTCAATCGCGAGCTCAGTTTTGGGACGGGATGACTGTACTTTCTGTACTTGTCTGACACCCCATTTCTTACTAAAGCTATTGGGGCTAATAGCCCCTTGGCTTGAGCGTGCACCTGTCTAGTTAACTTCAGTAATACGATTTTTTTGATTTAGTCCACCTAGCACCTAATTACTTAATATTTATAAAAATGTTAGGGGACTTATGCTGTATTTTGGAGAAACAAATGACCGTTTTAAATAACCGCGTATCATGCGTGGCCGCTGCATGTGCCTTTTTTACGACTTCTGCCTTCGCTGAAGATCCCACTCTGACAAACCCGGCGATCAGTGCCGTGCTCGATGGCTACTATCAAAATACCGAGCGTCCGATGGCCGAGCGCGGCGAAGGTTTCGGCTTAGGCCACACCGAGATAGCCATGAGTGCCAATATCGACGATATGTTTTACGGTAAATTGACCGCCGTAATTGAGATGCACGATGGTGAAACTGAGCTGGGTCTGGAAGAAGCCTTCATTCAAACCTTAGCCATGCCATGGGGATTTTCGATTCGTGCGGGCCGCTTCTTGTCGGATGTGGGTTACTTGAACAATCAACATGTTCATACCGACGCCTTTTCGGACCGTCCTGCCGCATATCGTGCCTTCCTCGGCAGCCATTATTTCGATGATGGTGTGCGCGTAAACTATGTGGCACCAACGGATCTTTACTGGACCATGGGTTTGGAAGGTTTTAAGGGTGACAGCATGCGTGCCGCTGGTGGTGAACATGATGAACATGATGAACATGATGAACATGAAGGTCATAGCGACCATGCCGAGCGTGAGTACAAAAATATCGGTGTCTACACCGCCTATACCAAGATCGGTGGCGATATCGGCAATGGTTCATGGCAGGCCGGTCTAAGTTACATGCGTAACGAGAATGGCCGCATGGTCGAAGGTGAGCACGAAGACCATGCCGCATTGGCAGCCGGACATGAAGGCCACGACCACAGTCACAGCGCCACCTTTACCGGTGAGAATACCTATATTGCCGATTTCGTCTATAAGTGGGCTCCGAACGGCAACTATAAATATCAACACCTCACAGTCAGTGGTGAATACTTCAGGGTGACAGACTTTGCTCCCCTCGAAGATGGTCACGATCATGACCATGATTCGGCTGATAGTGTCGATGATATGCAAGGATGGTATCTGAGTAGTGTGTATCAGTTTAGTCCAAACTGGTCCGCCGGTGTGCGTTATGGTGAGACCGATGTTCAGGAGCTTCATGGGGACCATTTCGATGCCCAGAAGTTAAAGGAAACTGAGGTCAGTCTGGCTTGGCATCACAGCCATTTCTCTACGGTTCGTCTGCAGTACACCAATCAGAAAGGAACCAATTACTTCGGTATCGAAGACGATAACGTTCTAACTCTTCAATATGTTATGACTCTGGGGGCTCACGGTGCGCATCAATTCTAAGTTAGTAAAGTCGGCGATAGCCGCAATAGTAGTGAGTTATTCGAGCATTGCATCTGCCGAATTGAATATCTTTGCCTGCGAGCCTGAGTACGCGTCTCTGGCGAAGGAGTTGGCACCGAATGCCAGGATCTATTCGGCGACGACCGCGATGCAAGACCCCCACCAGGTTCAAGCCAGACCGAGTCTGATCGCTAAGATGCGTCAGGCGGATATCGCTGTCTGTGCCGGTGCCGATCTTGAAGTTGGTTGGCTGCCTATGCTGCAGATGAAATCATCTAACGCTAAAGTTCGCTCAACTGATCAGGGTCTCTTCTATGCCGCCGAGCAGGTTGAAACCATAGATCAGCTTAAATCTGTGGATCGAAGCATGGGCGATGTCCACGCTAAGGGGAATCCTCATCTTCACTTCTCACCTGAGAGGATGTTGAAAGTGGCCCAGGCTCTTACGGTTAAGCTCACAGCCGTCGATCCCGGCAGCAAAGCGGATTATGAATCGGCCTTGGCTGACTTTAGTCTGAGATGGACCGCGGCGATCCCGGTTTGGGAGAAGAAAGCGGCGCCTCTGCGCGGCAAGAAGGTTATCGCCTATCACTCGAGCTTCAAATACCTGTTCAATTGGGTAGGCATTGAGCAAGTTGCCGATCTGGAGCCTAAGCCTGGCTTACCACCTAGTAGCAGTCATCTTGCAAGTTTGCTGACACGAACCGAGGCGGGTGATGTCATGGCGATTATCGTGGCATCTTATCAGGATGAGCGTGGTGCTAATTGGCTGGGAGAGCGTGCAAACTTACCGGTTCAGGTGCTACCTATGTCGGTTGGTGGCAACGATCAGAGTCAAGATCTCTTCAGCCTCTACGACAGTGTGTTAGATCTCTTACTTAGCGTAAAAGCTAGCTAGAGAAAATAAGTAGGGGCAGTGATTTATCCACTGCCCCTATCTTCTATTCGATTACGCTCAAAAAGCGAGTATTCGCCTATGTTTGATATTAACTTAATCTCAATTCTCTTGCCGGCACTTGCTGCGGGTGTGCTGGTGTTGTCGACCCATGTGTTACTCGGTCAGCAGGTGCTAAAGCGGGGAATTATTTTCATCGATCTAGCTATTGCGCAAGTTGCTGCATTGGGAGCGATTGTCGCCCATCTCAATCATGATATTGAGCATCTGCCTTTCTCTAATGTGTGGATGCCAGCACTTTTCGCCCTCGCTGGAGCGGGGTTTATCGCCTGGTTATCTAAGCGTATGGCCGATGAACTTGAGGCGATAATTGGTTGCTTCTATGTGCTGTCTGCTGTCGCCGCCATGTTGTTGCTTTCCAATGATCCTCATGGGGCAGAAATGCTTAAACAGTTGTTATCGGGGCAAATACTCTGGGTCAACTGGTCGCAACTCATCTGGCCTGCTTGTGTCTCCGCACTGGTATTAGCCGTGGTTTTCCTCAAGCCTAAGCTGCTCGAAGGCAGTGGTTTCTATATTCTGTTCGCCATAGTTATCACCTTATCGGTCGAGTTGGTTGGGGTCTATCTGGTGTTTAGTACCTTGATATTACCCGCGCTCGCGGTCAATAAGTTTGGATCTAAATATAGGCTGGGGGCTGCTTATATGGTGGGACTGACGGGGTACATTCTCGGTTTACTTCTTTCTGCAACTCTGGACCTGCCGAGTGGTGCCGCCATAGTCGCTACGCTCGCGGTCAGTGCCATCCTGTTCAGACTGGTATTGAGTTTGTCCAAAAAGTCCGCTCAGGAAGCCGCTATGCAGGTTAACCAAAACTAGGCTAATGCTTATGAACGCGATTGTGCTCCTTGTCTGATAATGCATTTTTAGTCTATTTGCTCTAATTGATGCATATCAGTCTCGGGCTACAAACGTAAACAAAATATTGAGTCATACCCTCTTGCTGGCTATAATGACGCGATTAGAATCATGGGAGTATGTTGTGCTGTTAATCCTCAGATCGTTGATATTAGCTGTGATGCTGTTGCTAGCATTTATTTTTGGTGGCCTTTTTTGTCTGCTCAGACCTCGTCATCGAGATAATGTACACATGTTCGCTAAAATATTTTCCTTTGCCGCGCCAGTGTTAGGCATCAAGGTCATAGTGCGTAAGCCTAGTTTAGGCTTGAAAGATGAACCTTGTGTCTATCTCGCCAATCACCAAAATAACTTCGATATGTTCACTCATACCGCTGCGGTGCCTAAGGGGACTGTGAGTCTGGGCAAGAAGAGTCTCGCCTGGGTACCTTTTTTCGGACAGATATATTGGTTATCGGGCAATATCCTGATCGACAGAAAGAACCGTAATAAAGCCTTCGAAACCATGGCACAAACAGCCAAAAAGATTAAAGATAAATGCTTATCTATCTGGATTTTTCCCGAAGGTACACGTTCTAAAGGTAAGGGCTTGCTGCCTTTTAAATCAGGTGCCTTCCACACTGCGATCGAAGCCGGTGTCTCTATGGTGCCTGTATTAGCCTCCTGTCAGGGGCATATTAAGATGAATCGTTGGAACAATGGTGTGGTTATCATAGAGATGATGGAGCCTATCGAGACCAAGGGCTTGGCTAAGAATCAGGTCAAAGAGCTTTCATCCCGTATTCACGCGCTAATGTCAGCCAGGTTGACTCAGCTTAACCGGGAAGCATCGGCGTTAATGGCCAAGTAGATCCAATGGGTAGATATTTGACAAAAAAACCTCCATTTTAGAGGTTTTTTTATGTCTGGATTAATACCAATTCCATTAAATTTATGATCACTTACTTAATGGAACTGGTATATAATTTGCCAAGATTTTTTATTGGGAGTCATCCATGTCAATTGAGCGTTTACTTAAGGCACAGAAACAAGAAAACCAAGAGATAGTCGATGCTATTCTTGGTGACGGTTCACATCCGGATGCCGACTACACAATTGAGCATCACTTTTCATCGACTAACTTCGATCGCCTGGAAAAAGCGGCAGTAGATGCGTTTAAATCAGGTTTTGAAGTCAATGATGCCGAAGAGATGGAGCTGGAAGATGGGTCTGTTATCTACTGTTTCGATGCTGTCGCAAGCCACAAGCTTGAAGTTGAGCTGCTCGATAAGGCTTGTGAAGCCTTATTAACGTTAGCGGCTAAGCAGAAAGTCGACTATGACGGTTGGGGTACGTATTTCATCGATGAAAACGGTGATGAGGTGCGCGACGATGAGTTTGAAGACGAAGATGAAGAAGATATCATCCATTAGACGCTAATCGCTATCTCATGAAAAAGGCCCATTATGGGCCTTCTCTGTTTTCATCACTCTGGTTTTGTATAAGCTGATTATGTTTTAGGCAATACCAATTCCATTAAATTTATGCGCTGAATGATCACTTACTTAATGGAACTGGTATAGATCACACAATTGTTTCGCCCCGCCTTCTTGGCTTCATAAAGGGCTTTATCGGCAAATGATAACCATTGGCCACTGTTGCCGACCTGTTCTTGTAGATCGCTGATCCCCATACTGACAGTGACCTTGATAGACTTGCCCTCATAAACCAGTTCAGTGGTTTCAATTTTATGGCGTAAACGATCGGCGAAGTTGAGGGCATCTTTGGCACTGGTTTTCGCCAGCACCACAGAAAACTCTTCACCACCATATCGACCCGCGCAATCGGTTTCACGCAGAGACTGCTTAAGCAGGTGGGAGATATGTTGAATCACCTTATCACCTGCCATATGGCCATAGGTATCATTAACCTTCTTGAAATGATCGATATCGAACATGACCAGGCTGGTTTGATCACCATAACGGGCGTGGCGATCGAACTCTTTCTGCATGCATATCTGCCAGTATCTGCGGTTATGGAGTTGAGTTAATCCATCGGTCTGACTCAAATGCTCTAAACGTTCATTTACGGCCTTTAGCTGTAACTTGTTGATGGCTACATCGGTCACATCGTAAACAATCATGCTGATGTGTGTGATCTGTCCCGTGAGCGAGGAGAGGGGCAACAGAGTGACATTTTGGTACATAAAATCTGCTCGTCCGGTAATGGGACGATAGTTTTTAAATTTAAACACATAGGGTCTCTGTTCCCAGCTGATGAATGCCCGGTTCTTGAGTAAGAAAACTGATTCCATCTTCTGTTTCAGCCAATCGGCGGGAAGGTAATCGAACTGTTCAAACAGATTGGAACCCTTGATAGAGTTAGGAGAGACTCCACTATGGTTTTCCATGAAGCCATTCCAAAGCTGAATATCAAAGTTTTTATCTAATACTACCAAGCCAACTTCTATGGTTTGAACCATATCGATTAACCAGTGGAGTTCGTTCATTGCGCTTTGGTCATATGCCATAGATGGATCCAACTTAATCTAACAGATAGCCGAGCTTATAATTGAGCGTCGGTAATGAGTCTTCGGTAAACAGCAAGAGCAGATCACATTGGATATCATGATCTTCGATTCGATAATTAATCTCCATGGCCAAGGTGCGAGACCACTTCTCCGAATTGTCATGAATAAGATCGTTCACTGTGCAGTGACGCCCGAGTACAACGGGATGGCCTTGGCTGAATTTCATATGCAGTTGTTCGGAGATGCCATTGAGAAAGGCGCCAATCAATACGTTACCCGTATCTATCATGACCTCTATCTCGGTATTCTTATCTTCGGGATTGTCGAGTCCCATTAATTTCGCCATATCTTTAAAGGACGAGTCATGGAACAGCAGTAAAGCCTCTCCGGCGATACCTGCACCGATAAAGCCTTGGCATAGTGCGGAAACCGTACTGTGCTCTTCGGTGGCTTTGAGGGTCATGGTCAGTTCGCTGACTTCGAGCACATTCACGTTTGGGATAGGTAATAGCACAAAAACATCGAGCAATTTGGCCAGCAGATCGGCTGCACGTCCCATGGCAACATTGGCTACCTCCCGACAGGCGTCAAGTAGGTCTACTTCGATCATCGGGCTGTCAGCAACCCCATCGCCTAATGCAATGGTGAGAATGCCATACTCTTGTAATATATTACTGATAGCATCGGCGCTAACGGGTTTCTGGATAAAATCCAGTGCACCCAGCGCCTTGACCCGTTCATGGGCTTTTATCTGAATATCACCCGAAACGACTATGACTAGTGCGGGGAGATCTTCTTGCTGTATGGTTTGTAGTACTTCATAGCCATCCATCACAGGCATGTTGAGATCGAGAAAAACAACTTCACCTTTGCCCGCTCGAATGGCCTCGATACCTTCGGCACCATTATTTGCAAAAGTGATGTCAACGTCCCACTCTTTGGGGAGTGTTCTCGCCATCTGTTTTCTAGCGAGCGCGGAATCATCGCATATCAGTACTGGGATCGACATTATCGTTTCAACATCCTAATCTGCCCATATATTCAAGATAACACTTATTATTGAACTCGGTTGTTCAAATGATAAATTCAGAGGCATTATTTATATTTTTGAGTTCACTTTATTATATCAATTTTTGTCTATCAGCATGAGTCCAAAGTGGAAATGCCATGCCATTTTTTTGACGTCAGTCAAATTTCCTCTATATGTTATCTCTATTAGTGAAATAATCCAAATATGTTAACCTCATGTTCTGGACTGACCAGTTTAATGGCGGAGAGTAATATGGCAAGGAAGTTTGTTAAGTTAATCGTTGATAAGCAGGTGGCCCATGTCATCTTAAATCGGCCGGGAAAATGCAATGCGCTAAATTTCGATATGTTCCGTGAACTCGATGAGGTGATACGTGAAATAAAGCATGACCGCTCGGTTCGTGGGGTTATTCTTTCGGGGAGTGATGGCAACTTTAGTTCAGGCTTAGATGTGAAGAGCGTGATTAAATCACCCATGCAGGCGGTTAAGCTGTTGTTTAAGTGGCTTCCGGGCAATGCCAACCTGGCCCAAAGGGTCTCAATCGGCTGGCGCAGACTCCCCGTGCCTGTTATCGCCGTACTTGAGGGTGTGTGTTTCGGTGGTGGCATGCAGATCGCTCTTGGCGCAGATTTTCGCATCGCGGCCTCTGATGCCCAGATGTCGATCATGGAAGCTAAGTGGGGGCTCGTCCCGGATATGGCAGGCCTTGTCTCTTTAAGGGAAGTGGTATCTAAGGATCAGGCGCTACTGCTGACGATGACGGCTGGGGTGCTGAGTGCACAAGATGCCTTGTCTAAAGGCTTGGTGACCGAAGTCGTCGATGAGCCTATGGTGCGAGCGCTCGAGTTAGCCGCAGTTTTAGCTAAGACCTCACCCGATGCCAACGCGGCAATTAAGATGAGCATAAACAAAAGCTGGAGCTCAAGCATCCGCAGCCTGTTATCCCGGGAGTCCATCAGTCAAATTAAGTTATTGCTGGGCAAAAATAGACTGGTAGCGGCTAAGCGGCAAACAAGCGAACCAGATAAGGCCTATAAAGACAGGCAAGCCAGGTGGTAAATCTTAGTGAGCCTTTTTCCTACTAGATCCTATTTTCTTGGGCCTTGGCTTATTCTTAATGCAAAGCCCTCGATGGACTTCAAGGCTGTCTCCCAGGACATGGGGTTTTTGAGGTTAAGTGCTAAAGTCTGCTGACTGTATCGATAGGGGGCATTTTGCGGCGATAGCTCGGCTCTCATATGAGCCGTTGCAGATGAGGCCCTATGACCATCGACAGATTGGATGTCCAGTACAGGAATATCTAACTCTGCAAGTTGCTTAGCTAGCGCCAAGTTTTCACCTTTCATCTTCAGGTAGGGGTTGATAAGTACCAGTATATCGGGCTTGGCCAAGAGGTTTTTGTTGATCATGGCTATGGTTAATCCAGCGCCCTGTCCGCTGGTTATCAGTAAACGTTTACCTGGATAGGGAGCGCCTATTGCGTCAAGCTGGTTCATGGTCTGACTGATGAACTGGCTCTGTTTCTCACGAATATCTTGCCAGACTGCATCAGAGTATTGCTCGGTTGCTTCATTGGCTTTTTGATTTCCCTGCATCTCACCGGCCTTGGCGATCTCTTTTGCGGAGGTGGCAAAGTTAGGTGTGGCTACTTTTTTAGGTGGTGTTATCGCGATTGTCGCCCAGCCGGCAGGATTCAATTTCCGTCTCAAATAGGCTTGAAATCCAGCGCCATCGGCACCCATGCCCGGGTTAGCAAGTAAGATGGCTGTGCCCAGTTGCTTCTTGCCACTCCAGGATCTAACTAATACCTCAGTCTGCTGCTGACCTACGGTTATTTCAATGACCTCCTCCTTGGGGAGATAATCATATTTGGTCTGCTTAGCGGCTTTATCCTCAGCCTTGCTCTCCTTGGTCATAGCTTCGTTAGGTGAGGCATCTTGGGGATCGGCTGCAAAAGCCGTTGGAGCGATGAGAAGGAGGAATAGAGTGGTAACAAGAGCTGTGTTGAAACGCATAAATACGCAAAGCTTGGGCAGAGAATAAGATAGATAAAGTATAACAGGATAAATGGGTTGGGTGATTGAAAAGAGGCCCTAGGTTCTCGAACCTAGGGCCTAGTCGCCTATGTTAAGCGTGACTCACTAGCACCAGACGCACGGCATCGAGTTGCAGCAAGCTATCATCCAAGTAACCATTGAGTTCGGTCATCTGATCCTTCAGGTGAGTGATCTCTTCGTCACGAATGTTAGGGTTAACAGCCTTGAGTGCTTCGAGACGCTCGAGCTCCACCGTAAGCTGAGAAGTCATTTTTGCTCTGGCACTCTCGGCAAGCAGTTTAAGCTCAACCTGTGCAAATTCTTCTCCCTTAGCAAATAAGGGATGTAAAGCGGTCTGATAGGCATTAACCAGCTTACTGGCAATGTGTCGATTGACCGCACTGAGCTGCTTATTAAAACTCTCGTAGGTGACGTTATCAGACAAGTCGTTACCGTTCTTGTCCAGTAAGATACGTACAGGAGTTGGCGGTAGATAGCGATAAAGCTGGCTAGATTTAGGTGCCGAGGCATCGGCCATGTAGATCAGCTCGAGGAAGATGGTACCCGCAGGGAGTGCCTTATTCTTCAATACGGCTACGCTGGTGGTACCCGTCTCAGACGAAGTGATTAGGTCTAAACCAGTCTGGACCAGAGGATGCTCCTGGGTGATAAGGGCAATATCATCACGGGAAAGGGCCACTTCTCTATCGAAGGTGATAGTCATGCCATCTTCGGATAATCCCGGGTAGGTCGGGAACATCATATGTTCACTGGTCTTGAGTACTATGGTGTTTTCACCACAGTCTTCCTGTTCGACGCCTATGATGTCCCATAAACGGATAACCGAGCCGATGAGTTGCGTGTCTTCATCACGTTCTGCCAGACGTTGCACCAGCTTAGCTGCGCGATCGCCGCCATGGGAGTTGATCTCAAGTAACTTATCCCGGCCTTGTTCCATCGCCGTCTTTAGCTCTTGGTAACGAGTTTGAGTATTACTGAGTAACTCTTGAAGTAGTGTCTCATCTTGAGTGATCAACTGTGAAAGCAGAGGTTCAGAAAATTCGTTGAAGAGTATGTGTCCACTGGGACAGGTTTGCTCGAACGCGTTGAGTCCCTGGTGATACCACTGCATCAGACACTCTTGGGCCGTGCCAGCCAAATAAGGCAAGTGGATCTCGACATCGTTGTTTTGACCGATACGATCTAAACGGCCTATGCGTTGCTCCAGCAGATCCGGATTCAGAGGCAGATCAAACAGGATTAACTGGCTGGCAAACTGGAAGTTTCGACCCTCAGAGCCAATCTCGCTGCAGATGAGTGCCTGAGCGCCACCGGTTTCCTGAGCAAAGTAGGCGCCGGCCTTATCACGTTCGATAATCGACATGCCCTCATGGAACACGGTCGCTTGAATACCTTCACGGGTACGCAGGGCTTCTTCCAGACTAAGAGCTGTTTCCGCCTGGCTAGCAATAATCAGTACCTTCTTGCTACGGTTAGTTTTCAAAAATTCGATGAGCCAATCGACTCTGGGATCGAATTTCCACCAACTGGCGCTGCTGCTCTCGAAATCCTGATAGATCTTCTCCGGGCTCAGGGCTTGTTTGACCTTGGCGGCAGTATCTAAGTGGCCATTCATCATGGCACCGACTCGCGCGGCCGTCACATATTGGCTTGGTATCGCTTGTGGATGTGCGTGGAAGATACGTGTCGGGAAGCCTTTAACCGATGCTCGGCTGTTACGGTAGAGCACACGACCTGTGCCATGTCTGTCCAGCAGATCTTGCAAGAGTTCATTACGGGCGGCTTGTTGCTTGTCGACATCGGCGTTGCTTGACTGAATTAACTCCAGAGTCGCGCCGATATCTTTCTCACTGAGCAGGGTCGTCAGCTGGGCAACAGCGTCGGCCGAGAGTGCGTCGCCGCTGGCGAGCGCTTCGGCTGCGCTGGCAACATCCTTGTAGCTTTTTTCCTCTTCGAGGAAGGCGTCATAATCGTAGAAACGATCGGGATCGAGCAGGCGTAATCTGGCAAAATGACTCTGATGACCCAGTTGATCAGGCGTCGCGGTTAGCAGTAATACGCTAGGTACGGCTTTACTCAGGGCCTCAACGATACGGTAGGCGCGGCTAGGCGCGTCTTCGGTCCACTCAAGGTGATGTGCTTCATCGACAATCATAAGATCCCAATCGGCATCTATGGCTTGTTCCAGGCGCTTCTTCTTACGTAATAGCTCCAGTGAGCAGATCACCAGTTGTTCGGTATAAAATGGATTTTCGTTATCGGCGTAAGCTTCGATACATCTGTCTTCATCGAATACAGAGAACTTAAGGTTGAAGCGGCGCAGCATCTCGACTAACCACTGATGACGCAGGGTATCGGGAACTATAACCAGAATTCGTTCGGCGCGGCCAGTAAGCAGTTGCTGATGAATGATCAGTCCTGCCTCGATTGTCTTGCCCAGGCCAACTTCATCGGCGAGTAATACTCTAGGGGCAAAACGGCGACCCACTTCATGGGCTATCCACTGCTGATGTGGGATCAGGCCGACTCTTGGTCCCTGTAATCCCAGAAGATCTGATGTGGCCAGCTTATTTCTCAATAATTGACTCTGATAGCGGACGCCGAATCTGTCTAAGCGATCGATCTGACCGGCGAATAGCCTGTCTTGAGGCTTATTGAATCTAACATTGTAGTTAAGCAGAGTTTCTCTGAGAGAGACTTGCTCACCGGTTTCGGTGTGAATTCCGTGGTAGATAATGAGCTCATTCTTCTCTTCGAGCTCACTGACGGTCAGGCTCCAGCCTTCATGGCTTTCAATTTTATCGCCAGGATTGTAAATAACTCGAGTCAGGGGAGCCTCGGTGCGTGAGAACAACCTGTTCTCATCGGTTGCTGGAAACATTAGTGTGACCATACGGCCTTCTAATCCTACGACTGTACCTAAACCAAGTTCTGATTCGGTATCACTTATCCAGCGTTGACCTAAGGAAAAGGGCATTAACTATTTCTCATCTACGGGTGAACCACGAAAGGGCGCGTATTTTACCTAAACTCCCTCAAAGTGCAAGGATAGGAGCCTCTTTCGAGGGGCTTAATCGACCTCAATTTTGTGTCGAACCTAAGCTTAATAAGTAAAAGCACCGATTACAAATTATACAAATAGTTTCTTTATCTGGAATTTGTCATATCTGTGTAATCTAACTAAGTAACTCTCAATTATAGAAAGTTCTAAGCAAGTGATTGAAGCGGCCCTTTAATAGTGGCAGTATGAAATCAAGGTGATAGCTATTTCTTTACTTTTGGTTAACACTGAAGTGGATAACTCGACATTATTTTTAAAGGACTAATTAAGGACTGGGAGCTGTGAAAACATAACATCATATAGATAGAAGTAATTGGAGGCGCCATGGAACAAGACGACAGAAAGTTGTTTGTACTGGATACCAATGTATTACTACACGAACCCTTAGCCATCTATTCATTTAAGGAGCACGATGTAGTTGTCCCCATGACTGTTCTGGAAGAACTGGATCAGATTAAAGATCGAAAACGAGACGTAAGCAGAGACGCACGAGTCGCCATCAGGGCACTCGAAGATATACTCGGCGGTAAAACCACCCCAGAGCAGATACTTCAAGGGGTTAAACTGCCACGGCGAGAGGATCACGGCGATGCCTGTGGCACCTTGTCCATCTTTCCCGATCATCAACTCGAAATGACCCATGCTTCGCTACCGGACAACAACAACGATAACCGCATAATCAATACAGCATTACACCTGCAAAAAATCCATAAACCCCGTAACGTCGTTCTCGTCACTAAAGATATCAATATGCGCCTCAAGGCCAAAGGGGCGGGCATTAAACTGGTCGAGGATTATCGCACCGATCAGCTCATCGATGATATTCGCTTCCTCACTACCGGGTTTCATCAATTCAAGGGCGATTTTTGGGAGCGCAAGGAACACGTCTCTACCGAGTCCCATGGACGTCATACTGTACATACCGTGCCAGTGGTTGAGGTCGGAGATGATAATTTCTATATCAATCAATACTTGTTAGATGAAGACTCCAACTTCTGCGCCCGAGTGTTGGAAAAGACCAATGGGGATCTTAAATTGTTAGATCTCGGTAAAGACAGATTACTCAACATGGATGCGTGGGGCATACGGCCAAAGAATATTTATCAGGGCATGGCGATGCAGGCTCTGCTGGACCCGAATATTGATCTGGTGATTCTCACCGGGCCAGCAGGCTGTGGTAAGACATTATTGGCCATGGCTGCAGCGCTGGAAATGGTGGTGGAGAGAGGGCTCTACGATAAAATTATCGTGACCCGTAATACGCCGGAAATCGCCGAATCCATAGGTTTCCTTCCTGGTACCGAAGAGGAGAAGATGACGCCTTGGCTTGCGGCGATTACCGATACCTTAGAGGTGCTACACAAGAATGATGTGAACCCCAGTGGTAGCATGAACTACATCATGGACAAGGCCAATGTCCAGTTCAAATCCATCAACTTTATGCGGGGTCGCTCGATACAGAACTCTGTGGTGATCCTCGATGAGTGCCAGAATCTGACGGCTTCTCAGATAAAGACCATGATCACCCGCATGGGAGAGGGGACTAAGCTTATCTGTAGCGGTAACCTGTCGCAGATAGATTCTAACTATCTCACCGCAGTGACATCCGGGTTGACCTATATCGTGGAGCGTTTCAAAAACTTCGAAGGCAGTGCCAACATCTATCTCAATGGGGTCGTACGTTCGCGTCTGGCCGAATTTGCCGAGGAAAACCTCTAAATAACCTGAGTTCCTCACTTTACTTTAGCCCTAAAAATTAGGCCTCCATCTCTATGGGGGTCTTATTATTTTGCGTAAAGAGAAAAATGTAGCACTAGGGTAAAATTTTAACCATCTCTGTATCTATCTGTAAGCTAGGTGTTTATCTAGAGTCTTTATCTCACCTTAAGTTAAGCTATTAGACTAATATGGTGTATTCAATTCATCTATCTTCCTGATACTATACTGTTAATGAAATTTAGAGCCTGTGCAGGGAATTGCAGGTTTATTCAAGGGCTATGAATGAAACCGACTGAGCCAGATCTTCAACTGAAGTCGCCGATACAGAAAAACTATAATCGCGCTGTTTTTTATACCTATATTGGCGTGATCATTATGGCGCTGATCACTGCCTGGTTCTTCTTCGAACGCCAGAAAACTCAGCTTATGGACCAAAGAGAGGAGCAGGTTGAGCGCCATGTTTTGCAGATCGATCTCTTGCTGGAATCGAGTATCCGAGCGGTAAAGAGTCTGAGGAACGTGGCCGTCGATCATCTCAGGCTCGGTGAGTTAGTGCGTAAAGACCGCTTACCACAATATGAGAAATTCAATGAGAGTGGCCAGTATTTTACCTTAGAGCCGAGTTACGCCCAGAGTGGTGAACCTTTTACCAATATGGGACGCATCACAGGTGCGGGCTCCCTCAATGGTCGCAGCGAGAAGTTCTATCAGGAACTGGAGATGCTGTTCGAGTTATCTCTTTCCTTCCCCGTGGCAACCGAAGCAGCTCCCAAAGCCTCATCTATCTATTACATCTCTAAGCGTAGGATCATGTCCTATTTCCCCTGGCCATCGGACGAGCAAAGATTCAGAGATGAGTTACTCAATAAGAACCAGTTTCAGCTAGCGACGCCGGCGATGAACCCCCA
This sequence comes from Shewanella sp. YLB-07, assembly GCF_009377275.1. Lineage (NCBI taxonomy): Bacteria > Pseudomonadati > Pseudomonadota > Gammaproteobacteria > Alteromonadales > Shewanellaceae > Shewanella > Shewanella sp. YLB-07. The sequence continues at coordinate 168,811 of NZ_VOQB01000015.1, forward strand.
GCGAAGCGTGTTCTGGAGCCCCGCTTACGTTGACCCGACCGGTAAAGGCCTATTGACCACCTTAGGCGTCCCCATCTATCTGGAAGATGAGTTTATCGGTTCGATCAACTTGGATATGACCTTGGCCTCGCTGGCAAGGCAGATACGTCTCTACTTCAAGATGCCGGGTACGGTTATCCTATTGGATCAGAAGAACAATATTCTTTCCCACAGCGATGATGATAACTCTGAGATTAGTCGTGTCTTCCATATCAGTCAGAAGATCCCCTCTGAGCTGCATTCGATTCCTGAGTCTGAGCTGTTCGATGCCCATGAAGGGATCATCAGAAATGGTTACTACATCCACTCGGTAGCGCTACAAAATGCCCCTTGGCGCCTGCTCTACCTGCAAGATAGAGATGAGCTATTTAAGGATTCTTGGGAAAAGCTGGAGCTGACCTTTATCTTAGTGGTATTGGCCCTGTCGATATTAGTGACCATAGTTCACTGGCAGACCCGACGTTCATTCGTTAACCCGGCTTCGCGTCTGTTGACGCATCTGGAATCTTGCTCCCAGGAGCCCCGTAAGCCCCCTGAGCAGATCACCCAGGGTTGGGAGCCTTGGTTCCAACTGGTGAGTCGAATATTCGAAGAGAACCAACAATATACCCGGCACCTGGCGGAACAAAACAGGAGACTCGATAAGCTGGTGGCTCGGCGTACCGATAGGCTGAAAGAGACAACAGAGAGGCGAGAGCGGGAATACGCCTTACTGAGATCTTTGCTCGATGCTATCCCGGAGGCGATTGTTTTCAAAGATAGAGAGGGTAAGTATCTAGGTTGCAACAAGGCGGCCGAACGTATGTTGGGCTATACCGAGAGTGAGATCATCGGCCAGGAGTCGATAAAACTTACCTCCGAAGAACAGTCGGTGCGTATCAAGGCCGAAGATGAGCGAGTTCTGGCGGAACGTACTCCGCTTCGCTATCAGGAGAAGGTGGAACTCGCCGGCAAGCCAGTGCTACTCGATACCCTTAAGCTGCCCTTCTATAATCGACGCGGTGAGCTGTTAGGCCTGATCGCCGTCTGGCGTGATGTGACTCGCGAGTATGAGTCGGCCGAGCAGTTAAGGTTGTCGGAAGAACGTTATCACTTAGCCATGGATGCGGTTGAAGATGGCTTGTGGGATTGGTATTTGGATTCGAAACAGATCATCTGTAATCCCGCTTACTACTCCATGCTTGGCTACAAGATCAATGAGTTCCCGGCATTGGTTTCAACCATAGACGATCTTATTCACCCCGACGACAGGATCAGGGTGCAGGAGTATCGCGAACAGTATCTAGGCGATCCTATTGGTGCCTTCGATATCGAATTCAGGATGCGTGGCAAGAGTGGCCAATACCACTGGTTACTCTCTCGTGGTCGTGTGGTGGAGTTCACACCCAATAAACAACCTAAACGTATGGTGGGTACCCATAAAGATATTACTCGTCATAAGAGTAACGAGGTGGCCCTACTTGAGGCTAAGCAAGATGCAGAGTCGGCCAACGTGTATAAGAGTGAATTTCTGGCCAACATGAGCCATGAGATCCGCACGCCTATGAATGCCATCATCGGCATGCTGCAGCTGGCTCAGCGCACAGAGCTCACGCCGAAACAGCAAGATTATCTGGAGAAGGCTGGCTTCTCGGCCCAGTCTCTGCTCAGGATCATCAACGATATCCTGGATTTCTCTAAGATCGAGGCGGGTAAATTAGAGCTTGAGAGGGTGGCATTCCCACTCGATAAGGTGCTGGACCATGCCCTGGATCTTAATGCACTCAAGTCCCAACAGAAGGGAGTCGAGCTGCTCCTCTACGCCCCTGTCACGGCTGGTTTAATCCTCGAGGGTGATCCCCTGCGTCTGGGTCAGGTGTTGATCAACATGCTCTCTAATGCGGTCAAGTTTACTCAAACTGGTGAGATCGAGTTAGGTTGTGAAGATGTGGGTGAGCGCGATCATCGCATCACTCTCAAGTTCTGGGTCCGTGATACAGGCATAGGGATCAGTAATGAGCAGCAGGCCAGCCTGTTCGATGCCTTCGCCCAAGCCGATGGTTCTACCACACGTAAGTATGGTGGTACCGGCCTGGGTCTCTCCATCAGTAAACATCTGGTGTCCATGATGGGTGGTCAGATGCAGGTCCAGAGTGAGATGGGGGTCGGTAGTACCTTCAGCTTTACCATCAGCTTCGAGATTGCCGAAGAGGCCGAAATTAAACCTATGATAGTGCCAGAGCGTTTAGGTCATCTTAAGACCTTAGTGGTCGATGATAACCCGACCGCACTACAGATCTATTCTGCCGTGATGCGTGACTTCCACTTTGAGGTGGATACTGCCGCTAATGGTTCTGAGGCGCTATATAAGCTGGAGAAGTCATCGGTGGATCTTCTGCTGCTCGATTGGATGATGCCGGAGATGGATGGTATTCAGGTAATCGAAGAGCTGGATCGTATGGTGGCCGATGGTCGATTAGATAAGCGTCCTATCGTCATCATGATGACTGCTTATGCCGCAGAGCCTCTCAAGGAAGATGCGGAGCGCTCAAATATTTACGCCATGTTACAGAAGCCGTTTAAAGCCTCGGCTCTGTTCGATGAAATCATTGGCGCTTTCGCCGAAGAGCCTAAGGTCAGCTCTGTGATAGAAGTAGCAGTCGAAGAGGTAGTCGATACACATGCTGGCGTGGTCTTGCTGGTAGAGGATAACCTTATCAACCAGCAGGTTGCGACCGAACTACTCAAGAGTGCTGGCTACGAGGTCGATGTTGCCGATAACGGTCAAATCGCCATAGACATGCTCGCCGAGAAAGATTTTGATGCGGTACTCATGGATATTCAGATGCCGGTGATGGACGGTTTAACCGCAACAAGAGAGATCAGGAAGCACTTTAGTCTGCAGGAGCTGCCTATCATAGCCATGACGGCTCACGCCATGTCGGGAGATAGAGAGAAGAGTCTGTCGGCGGGGATGAATGCCCATATTACTAAGCCTATCGTTCTCAATGAGTTGTTCGATACCTTAAGTTATTGGATTAAACAGAAAGAAGAAGTGAATTAAGGGATTAATTATCTTGTGGCCCACTCTTAACTTAGGAAGAATTAAGCTAATTGTATAAGAGTGAGCTAAATTAATGATTTGCACTTGAGACTAAAGGGATAGCTGTTAAGCTATCCCTTTAGTATTTTTAGTGCAAAATTAGAACAGCAGTTAAAACAAAAATTAATATTGAATTGTTGAGTACTAAAGGCCGTCTGAGCCGCATTCAAGGAGACCCAATGAAGCCCTATAATCTCGCATTGGCGATAGCACTTCTCTCTGTGCCCGTCGTCGATGTCGTCGCAGCCCCAAGTAATACCGCCACTATCATCAAGAAAAGCCAGTCTGCAAACGGTTTTATTAACTTGTTTTACGCTAAAGCCGATGGCGAGCTTTACCTGGAAGCGAACAAGTTAGATCAGCCTTTCCTGTTGCTGACAAGTTTACCCCATGGCGTAGGTTCCAATGATATCGGCCTGGACCGTGGTCAACTCGGTTATACCCGCATGGTGCAATTTGAGCGTCATGGTCCCTACTTGATTTTGAAGCAGCTCAATACTCAATATCGTGCCAGTAGCGATAACGCCGCCGAGCAAAGAGCGGTTAAAGAAGCCTTTGCCGAGTCAGTGCTCTGGCGAGGCAAGATCATAGATGGAAAACGGGATCTTGTGTCGATCAATGATCTGGTGATTAACGATCTTCACGGCATCTCCTCGGTGCTCGAAGACACTAAGCAGGGTAGCTATCAGCTAGATAAAAGCCGTTCACTCATCTTACCCGAAGGCGTTAAGTCCTTCGAGCGTAACAGCGACGTGGATGTCTTGTTGACCTTCAACAGTGCCAAGGCGGGTAACTATGTGGCCCAGGTGACGCCCGATGCTAATCATATGTCGGTTCGTCTGCGTTACTCCTTCATTCAGTTGCCGGAAGAGGGCTATGTGGCTCGCGATTACCACCCCATGAGCGGCTACCTATCCGATGAGTATTTGGATTTCGGTACTCAGGTTAATCAGGATATTCGTCAGCGTCATCTGCTGCGCCATCGCTTGCAGAAGGTGAATCCGGGATCTGAGCCCAGTGAAGTGATCGAACCTATCATTTACTACTTAGACCCAGGTGTACCTGAGCCAATTCGCAGCGCACTCTTAGAGGGAGCTGGCTGGTGGGAAGAGGCATTCGAACAGGCCGGATTTATCGGTGGATTCAAGGTCGAGTTATTGCCAGAGGATGCCGATCCTCAAGATATTCGTTACAACGTGATCCAATGGGTACACAGGGCGACGCGCGGCTGGTCTTATGGCTCGGCGGTTGCCGATCCCAGAACCGGCGAGATCATCAAGGGACATGTGACCTTAGGCAGTCAAAGGGTCCGTCAGGATCATCTGATTGCCCGCGGTCTCACTGCTGGCTGGGAAGATAGACAGGCTGCTGAAGATGCGTCTATGGCGCTTTCACTGGCTCGAATTCGTCAGCTGGCGGCTCACGAAGTTGGCCATACCTTAGGTTTCGATCATAACTTCGCCGCCTCGAGTAATGATAATGCCTCAGTGATGGATTACCCCCATCCACAGGCGACATTGAAAGGTGAGAAGATAGATATTTCGGCGCCCTATGGCGTCGGAGTCGGTGCCTGGGATAAGTATATTGTCGAATATGGTTATAGTGAATATGCCGACTCTGCCGAGGAATCGGCTAAATTATCTGAATTGATGACTCAGGTGCAGCGCCAGGGGCTACGCTACATAGGTGAAGCGGATTCTCGCTCGAAAGGGGCCAGTAATGCTTATGCCAGTCTCTGGGATAATGGTAGTGACCCCGTTGCCGAGCTTATCCGTATCGATAAGGTACGAGCCAAGGCGATCGCTGATTTTTCTCCCTCAGCATTACTCGCCGGGCAGCCTAGGGGGGAGCTAAGCGATATCTTCGTGCCCATTTATCTGCTCAATCGTTATCAGATCACCGCCGCGGCTAAATTTATCGGTGGCACAGATTATAGCTATAGCGAAGGCGTCGAAGGTGAGTCATGGCACTATATTGCGCCTCAGCTGCAAAAGAGTGCCCTGGATGCCTTACTGGAGACCTTGTCACCCAAGGCGTTAGCTATCTCCCAGACATTGCAGGAATCCTTAGTGCCCAAGGCGGGCAATTACAACAGAACACGGGAAAGTTTTGATTCGGGTCTTGGTGTCATCACTGACCCTCTGGGTATGGCCGAAGTCTTGAGCCGTCATACGGTGCAGAAACTTCTCGCGCCTCAGCGACTAAATCGAGTGAATCAGGGCTATATTGGCGACAGGGAACAACTATCTGTTCCGGCATTAGTCGATAAGCTGCTTGGCAGTACACTGTATGAGGATATTCCCAATGGTGCCGAGCAAGGGGTCTGGATGCGGGTCAACAGCGTGATACTCGATGAGTTGTTAGCGAGTTACCATGCTAAACAGACACGACCCGAAGTGAAGGCGCAACTGGCGGATCGTCTGCGTTATACCCTCAAGCAGCTTAAACGTAAGGTGAAGCGGGTCAGTGCCTACGAGGCCGCTCACTTTGCCTGGCTTGCCGATGGCGTTGAGAGAGGCATGAAAGATGCTAAGGTTAAGCTGATAGCCCAGCCGCTTAAGATGCCACCTGGCTCGCCGATTTAGCAGCTGGTAGAGCTGAGATGATGCTTTGCTGGTAGAGCCGAGATGATGCTTTGCTGGTAGAGCTGAGATGATGCTTCGCTGGTTGAGCCGAGATGATGCTTTGCTGGTTGAGCTGAGATGATGCTTTGCTGGTAGAGCTGAGATGATGCTTTGCTGGTAGAGCTGAGATGATGCTTTGCTGGTAGAGCCGAGATGATGCTTCGCTGGTTGAGCCGAGATGATGCTTTGCTGGTAGAGCTGAGATGATGCTTCGCTGGTTGAGCCGAGATGATGCTTCGCTGGTTGAGCCGAGATGATGCTTCGCTGGTTGAGCCGAGATGATGCTTTGCTGGTAGAGCTGAGATGATGCTTCGCTGGTTGAGCCGAGATGATGCTTTGCTGGTTGAGCTGAGATGATGCTTTGCTGGTAGAGCTGAGATGATGCTCTCTT
>NZ_VOQB01000016.1:0-149006 GCF_009377275.1 Shewanella sp. YLB-07
CAATGGTGGCACCACTTCCTGATTGATAGAAAATGGTCCAATTCACTTCGCTGCCATCTTGTATGGCAACATACGTTGTGTTATCGGACAAAGTCGCCGTGGCAGTAAAGGCTATTGAGAAACCTGCCGCCACACTGTCGGTATTCGATGTGACTACAACGGATGTGACTGTCGCATCGGTCACGGTAATGGTTTTATCGGCAGTGTCACTCCACGCAGTCGAGGTGCCTGTAGCCCGCACCGTGATCTCGCCCACTGAATCTGTCGCAGTCGTGAGTATCCCTGTCTTAGTATCGATGGTCGCACCACTTCCTGATTGATAGAAAATGGTCCAATTCACTTCACTGCCATCCTCTAAGCCAGTATGGGTTGTGCCATCAGATAAGGTGGCTGTGGCAGTAAATGCTATTGAGAAGCCCGCCGCCACACTGTCAATATCCGACGTCACCGCGACTGACGAGACTGATGCATCGGTCACGGTAATGGTTTTATCGGCAGTGTCACTCCACGCAGCCGAGGTCCCCTTAACCTGCACAGTGATCTCGCCCACTGAATCCACTCCAGTGGTTAGCACCCCTGTGTTGGCATCAATGGTGGCACCACTTCCTGATTGATAGAAAATGGTCCAATTCACTTCGCTGCCATCTTGTGTGGCAACATACGTTGTGCTATCGGATAAGGTTGCCGTGGCAGTAAATGCTATTGAAAAGCCCGCCGCCACACTGTCAATATCCGATGTGACGGCAACGGATGTGACTGATGCATCGGTCACGGTAATGGTTTTATCGGCAGTGTCACTCCACGCCGCCGAAGTGCCTGTAGCCCGCACCGTGATCTCACCCACTGAATCCACTCCAGTGGTTAGCACCCCAGTCTTAGTATCGATGGTCGCACCGATTCCTGGTTGTGAGACGATAGTCCAGTCCTCTTCACTACCATCCTCTAAGCCAGTATGGGTTGTGCCATCAGATAAGGTGGCTGTGGCAGTAAAGTCTATTGAGAAGCCTGCCGCCACGCTGTCGGTATTCGATGTAACCGCAACGGATGTGACTGTTGCATCGGTCACGGTTAAGGTTGCGGTTTGATTGAACTCAATCCCATCAGCCATACCCGAAGCAGTAATAGTCACCTCACCCGGCATGACGCCAGTAGCAAACCCTGTTGCAATCTCTACCGCCGCGATAGCGGTATCACTGCTACTCCACGATAGTGTAGGATGCGTGGTGACATCTTCGGTAGAACCATCTGACATGATGGCCGTGGCCTCATACTGCTGGTGCAGCCCTACGGGAATGGAAGCTGTGGCCGGAGTGACTTGTAACCCTACAATAGGGTCCCCTAAGTCTGGGCTCCCTAAAAGACCATCATCCCCATTACACGCAGTAAGCATCAACGAAGCCAAAAAAAAGAACGCGTATTTAAAGTAATTCATCATTGTTCATTGCCGCTATTAATTGATGTCTCGTTGCTCACTTCTTCTGTGATTGTTTTTTCAAACGTGATATCTACACGTCTATTTTCCGCACGACCTTCAGCCGTTTCATTGCTCGCAGCAGGGGAGGACTCCCCTTTACCGATTGCAGTAATACGTGATGAGCTAATGCCGTTTTGTATCAAATGGTCTGCAATGGCGTTCGCTCGCCTTTCTGATAACCACTGATTGTATTTCGCACTCCCTGAGCTGTCCGTGTGGCCCGTAATCTCAATGCTCCCTTCACTCGATAGCTGCAACTGCGTTATCAACGCCGTGAGTTGGGCGCTGGCTTTAATGATTGACGAGTCAAAATTAAACGTAGCACTCGGCTTTAAAGAAACTTGGGTGGTCACCAGCACCCACTCTACGACAGGCTCAACCATCTCAGGGATTGGCGCTGCAATAAACTGCCTCTTCTGACCAAAGTGATAACTCAAACCCAATGACACAAAATGCATGTCAGCCTGCATCACCTCTTCATCTCCTATCCCATCGATAAACTGGTATTCTCCGCGAAGCGACCAATTCTTAGATAATCGATAATCCAAACCCACCGCAGACACGATCCCCCACTCATTGGATGTCTGCGCGTCACCCCAGGTACTCTCTTTATCAATGCCTTGATAGGCTGCACCCACCCTAAGGTAAGCATCCAGATGCTCAGAAACGTCGTAAGAAAACACACCCGACAGCTCACTTCCCCAAATATCGGCACTGACATTGTTCACACCGTAACTCGCGTCAGGAGAGCCATAGTCAGTCACAGCAGCCTCAAGCGCAAACCAAGATGTGAACTGATAACCCGCATACAAGCCATACCCGAAGGTATCATCATTGCACACTGAACTATCACTTGAACACGCACCTTCAACGTTCGTCCACCCTCCGCGCAAACCAACATAAGCATGTGCATTATTTTGACGTGTATCAAACCATTCTCCAAGGTTCTCATCTTGAGCTACATTCACGGTATCCGCCTGTACATAAGACATTGCCCAAAATAGCAATAATATTGGTGTAGTTAGCAAGTATCGTTTCATCGGTGTCATCCTACAAAAGAGTATTGTTAATAAAAAATGTCTATCACGTTACATTTAACCTGTCGCTTTACACAACAGAGTAATTAATTGAGTCAACGTATGGTGTCTAAGTGTTCATCAATCAAACTTAAAATTCGATTTTTAAACCACTGAATAATTGGGTCGCTATGTACTCGTGCATGCCAACATAAATAATTGATAGCACTCTTTGCCTCCGGAATATGAACCCGTAATAAATGCTGGCGCCAAAAAGGATCATGAAAAATCCTTTCAGGTACAAAACCAACATGCTGCCCAGCTAATAATCCATGTAACATCACCGTCATCGAATCACTGCTAAATGTGACTTGTCTAATGCAATCAAGCTGAGTAGCAAGTTGATCTATTACTGACTCCAATGAATCTGATGAGCTATACTCCGCAGTTGCATGAGACAAAATTTGTTTCAACGTCGGCTTGTTAATGGCTGAAAGTGGGTGACTATGAACATACACAGCATAATTCTTAAGGTTAGGAATCACACTTCCATAAATATTTGTCGGCGGGTGTTCACTGGCAACGGTAGCTAAATCTAATTCACCCCTCTCAAGCATCGAAAACACCTGACGAGATTTATTCATGAACTCTAACTCAAGATGAGGAGCTTCACTTGCCATTGTTCTTAATATTAACGGCATAAATTGTTCTGCCTGATCATCTCGAAATGCAATGCGGATCGCCCCTCGGAGATCTGATGCATCGAAAGGCGATTGCAGCATAAGGCGCTGACTCATTTGTAGCCATTGATGTAAATTGGGTAACAGCGACAGCGCTTTATCGTTAGCTTTGATCCTATGTCCTTGTTTAAAGAACAATTCATCATCAAAGTAAATGCGTAACTTCTTTAAATGCTTGCTCATTGTCGGTTGAGAAAGCCCGAGACGTTCTGCACTAACTGAAACACTTTGCTCTTCGATCAACACGGCTAAACTCAATAACAAATTAAGATCACATGCTTGTATACGTTCTAATATTGAATAATGCACTCCCCTTCTCCCTCAATCGCACAGTATTGTAGGCAATAACAGAGCAAGCTCATTGCGTAACCATTTGTTAACTTCCGCATGTTCACTATAATCATTCCAAAACAGTTTTAATGCATGTTGCTCTGCGTGTCCTTTCCATTGGAGCGCGGTACGGCACTCACCATCCAGCACCTTTGCCGCATAGTAAGGCAGCCAAGCCACTGTATTAGGAGCACTCAAGGCATTCATAACCGAGCCTAACAAGCAAGACCTCAAAACGATCAGTTCATCGAGAGACTTATCTGCAACAACTGATGATTTTTCACAGCCGAGATGTGTATACACCAATCGTTTTAATTCCTTATCTTGTGAAACGTGACCCATTGACACATCTTGATAAGTAATATAGGAAATGACCTTATGATTAAGGGCGTAAGGGACTCTGTCATAACAGCTAATAACAAAGTCAACCTGTCCTCCTCGTAATTTTTGAAAACTATTGTGATCTAATAAGTTAATTTGCAGATTTAATTTCGGCGCTAAAACCTTTAAATGCTCGATAATTTTTACCGTGCAGAGTCGAGCACTGACATCATCCATGACCAGTCGTACGGAGCCTTGGGCCGTTAATGGAGAAAACCGACGGTTTTCAATCGTATCAACCATGAGTGCAAAGATGGGTTCAAGTGATTGTTTTATCTCCTGAGCTTTATTTGTCAAAATCATGCCGTCTTTAGTTTTAACTAAGATGGGGTCATTAAATAGATGCCGAAACTTTTTTAACATTTGACTCATAGCGGGCTGAGACACTTTCAGTTTTTTTGCAGCATTTGTTACATGCATTTCTTTTAATAAAACTGCTAACATGGGTAAATAATTAAGATCCAGATGAGTCAACTCATCAAAAGACTGATTCATATTGTTCATAAGTAAATTTTCGATAAATACAAAAATAGTAGAACAGAATTCAAATTAAGCTAAATTTGTAGTAGAAAAATTTGATATCTAGAATCAAAACATCTCTGTTTGAGGGCATCCTGCCAATTTATAGATAAAAACTAAATTTTATTATGAGCAAATTTCCTACCCTTTACAACAAGGCGCTTAAATATGCAACATAAGTGCGAGGAATACAGGAGGAGTTCAAGGTAAGAAAACAGGTTCTGTCTCATCTTTGAGAAACAAAGTGATCGCAGTTTCCTCCACGTGCTGTTTGGCCGCTAAAGAATAAAATTGATCCCATGGCGTCATAATTTCAGTTGTGTCCATCTTTGCTCGACAATATTATTTAAATATTTAACGGCCAAAATCTCAATCATAGACAGTATATGTCCAGATAACCAAAGACGAATATTGATGGTATCTAATGCTGCAGCATTCGCACCACCTTTATCAATAACTACCTTTGTCAGATAAGCCATGTTGGTTCATGGCTTTATTTAAAAAGGCCTGTGCCGCTGACTCATCAAGGGTTTCACTCAAATAAAAAATCAATAATAGCGCCGTAGTTATCCACGACCCGATAATAGTAAATCCAGCGATCTTTAACTTTTATATAGGTCTCATACATTCGCCAAGAGCCAAATACTCGGCGCTGTAACGTCCTGAATACGGCTTCGAGTTGCAGCTCATATTTGATAATCCAACGGTTCAGGATTGAGTGGTAAAAGTGGATATTACAATCAGCGAACATCTCCTCAATGTCACGGTAACTGAGTTTATAAGCCAGATAATAGCGAAGCGCCTACATGATGATATTTGGTAGATAATGTTGAGAAGTTGATGGTCATGCAGTGAATGCTCAAAGTTAATATCTGAACATCATCAATATTTTAGCTTGCTTCGTCAACTTTGTGACAGGACCATTGAAATGGATGCTGACATTTTTGAAAGAGCTGCTAACAACTTCAAATGATGTTGTCATAAAGCAAAAAACCGCCGATTAAGGCGGTTTTTATTTTCCTAACGGTTACGTGTGGTCAATACGTGAACACCAAAACTATGGTGCCGATATAAATCAATAATTTACAAGGTTACAGCAAGCCGCAAAGGCGGCCTTTCTAAAATCAATGAGTCTGCAGGAGTGTTTAAGGCAATTGCGTTCGAATACGCTGCAGATAGCTTTGTTTAGTCGTCTCGCTCCAGGTATCACGACCACCATCGAGCACTTTACCACCTAAGTCATCAGCGAGTTGATGCGCAGAATTAAGCATAATCGAGAAGTTCATCAGAGGATCACCATGGCAAGGTAATGTCATAAATAACACCACACCTTCTGTACTGAACTGTTCCATTTCATCTGGATTGAAAATACCAGGTTTCACCATGTTCGCCAGCGAGAACAACACCTTACCTGTGCCTGCATTGTCTTCATGACGATGGAAAATGCTCATGTCACCGAACTTAAAGTTAAGCGTTAGCAAACTAGGTAACAAGTCGGTGCCATTTAATGACGCATCTTCAGCCGCAACAACATGCAGCACCAATACATCTCTGGGTTCGGCTAAGATATCTTGCTCGGCAACTTGAGGCTTTGTTTTAGCCTGAAGTTTTGGCGCGGCCTGTACTCTAGGCTCTGTCACTGGTGTGGCGTAGATAGGGGCTGCTGTTTCTACAAAAATCTCGGCCTCTGGCTGAGCACTATCCGTCTCAAACAAAGAGCTTTGACTCGGCGCTGCTTCCTGTCCAAGCCCGAGTTCCATCTGATTGAGATCGTCAGAATCCTGAACTTGAGCAGATAATACCGGCTCTTGTCTCTGGCGGTTCATCTTCTGCTTCGGTTGATCTGACAATGAAAAATCACTCTCGCTCTCAATTGTCATTTCCACATCACTCAGGCTCTGTGCCTCTGCTGCAGAATTAAATTGTGGCTCACTCTTTACCGTATCGGAATCAAGCGGATCGGTAAGGACTTCATCGTCTAAATTCAGTTCGCTTTTACGAACCCTGACTTCACCAATACCGTCGACATCGAAACCTTGTGAGTCCCGATTTGCGGATTGATCTTTGTAGAAGCCCGACATGGGGCTATCTTTCAATGATTTAGGTTGTTGCTTTCTAATGGACCAAAAACCATGCACAAGTACGGCGATAATAGCTATTGCGCCTAAAACGAATAATACAAGTTGCAAATTTTCCATTGGGTACCCTGTCTTTCCTATGTTATCCAGCGTCGGCCAGTGCCACCGCTTCATCAATATCTACAGCAACTATGCGTGAAACTCCGGGTTCATGCATAGTGACTCCTATCAGTTGATCGGCCAATTCCATGGTGATCTTGTTATGACTAATAAAAATAAATTGCACACTCTGAGACATCTCTTTCACTAATCGACAGAATCTATCGACATTGGCGTCATCCAGAGGGGCATCAACCTCATCTAACATACAAAATGGTGCTGGATTGAGCCTAAAAATCGCAAACACCAATGATAATGCGGTTAACGCTTTTTCTCCACCAGAAAGAAGGTGGATCGTGCTATTCTTTTTACCTGGCGGTCTGGCCATAATAGTCACTCCGGTCTCGAGTAGATCATCATGGGTCAACGCCAGCTCGGCACTGCCGCCGCCAAAAACTTTAGGAAACAACAAACCCAAGTCTTTATTCACCTTATCGAAGGTATCTTTAAAGCGACTCTTGGTTTCCTTATCTATCTTACGAATCGCCTCTTCCAGACTGGTCAACGCCGAAGTAAGATCCGCATCTTGGCTATCTAAATAGTTCTTTCGTTCACTTTGTTGTTCATATTCTTCGATAGCGGCCAAGTTGATCGCACCTAGATGAATAATTTGAGCTCTGATCCTTTCTAACTCTCGTTGACGAGTCTGAGCACTTTTATTCAGATCCAGCGAAGATTTAACTTGTTCCAACTCAATATTTTGCTCTTTTAGCTGCATCAGTTGGCTATCAGCCTGACCTTTCAAGCCTTCGCGACGTAACTTTAACGTGCTGATAGACTGAGTCAAGTTTTCTGTCTTGCCAAGCTGTTGTTTTTTCTTTATTCCTGCACTATCACTCGATTCTTGCAGTTGAGTCTGCTGCGAACGAAGTGAAGCTAATTCGACTTGCTTAGTTTGTTGCTGTGCCAGAGCCTGACCTAACTGCTCTTTTAAAGTGCTCAGGCGGCCATCTTCACTGGCCACATTTTGTTCAACCAACTGATGTTCAAGCGCGGACTTAGCTAAGGTCAGCTCCTCGATGCGAACACCTTGCTGCTCGATAGACTGCTCGTTGAGCGCCAGCTTAGTCGTTAATGTCTGACATATTTGGCTCAACTCACGATCCTCTTGTTGCAGCTGCTTGTATTTATCTTTACAAACACTCACCGAGTCCACTCGTTCCTCAAGGCCTTGAACTAAGCGAGTTTGCGCTTGCTCACCTTGCTCCAAGCTAGATTGCGCCTCATTCAGGCGAGCCTGAATACTCACCTCACCCTCTTGCAGCTCGTTAAGCAGGGCTTTTAGGCGAGCGAGTTCAGAGTCAAGATGTTCACGGCGACGGTTTCGCTCTTGATTTCGTTGTTTATCCGCTTCTATCTGCACGCTCAAGCTAGCAATGGATACATTGAGCTTCTGTAGAGTCTCAATACCCGATGACAGCTCTATTTTTAGCGGCTTGATATGGGCATCTAAGTCATGGCCCTGACGATTAAGATCATTAAGTAAGGACTCGCTATCATCAATGCTGACTTCTAACGCTTCTTGCTCACACTTAAGTTGGACCAGGGAACCTGAATCAGTGCCTTTCTTGATCACGAAGCCTCTGCCTAACAGATAGCCATCCGCGGTCACTATGCGTTCGTGCTCACTTATCCCGCCAACCCACTCTTTAGCCTGCTCCAGGCTATCGGCCCATTGAACCTGACTCAACCAAGGTGAGAGATTCGCATTACTGCTCAGCCCGTGCCACTCTTGGTGTACTAGGCCTTCAAAGCCAAATTCCCCTTTGTCCACACCCGCTGGAATTTTCAGTAAACCGTCAAATATCAGCTCTACTGCTTTCTCCCAACCTGGCTGTACATCGATAAGTTGCCATAGGGCTTTAGTCCCTTCTTGACTCACATCATCGGGCAATAACTTAGTGACTAAGGCCAAACGCCCCCGCTCTTCGGCGAGAGATTGACCCAGGGCTTCCTGCTTAGCCTTGAGGTTAATTTGGGCTTGTAGAAGTTCGCTTAGCTTGTCGTCATGTTCATCATTGAACTCGCCTTGCTCCATGGCATCGCTGTGCCATTGAGTCAGCCGAGAAATATTATCTTGCTCAATCTTAGCCGCTTCTTGTTCGAGGAGCCCGGTAGCTTCTTGCTCTATCTTAGTAAGCTGAGTCCTTGTCTGCTCCAACATAACGCCTTGATGTGACAATTTGCCCCTTGAGACTTCATGGGCCAGACGATACGAGGATACTTTTTCTTTGTGTTCGGATAACTTGGCTCTTGATTCTCCGGCCTTAAGCTCATGCTCACTCAAGTTACTGGTGACCCGTGTCAAGGATAAGTGTGCCAGTTCAAGTTGCGGCTGCTTGAGGGCCAAATCGATCCTCAATGTCTGCTGAGAGATTTCATCAGCAGATAATTTATCTTGATGTTGCTTGAGTTTATGCACGATACCCGCAATACGTTGCTCGACATGTGAGTCTTGCTGCTGACGGTGCTTAAGATCTTGCTCAAGTTTAGCTATCTGAGTACCAGAGAGATAAAAAGACTCGACGCGCTTTTGCTCTTCACCATCGAGTTCTACCAGTTGCACATTGAGCCGAGTCAGCTCAAGCTCTGTGCGCTCCTTCTCGGCCTCAACTTCCGCCTTGGCTAACTCGAGACGATTTACGTCCAGGGTCAGTCTCTCAGTTTGATCGGTTAACTCTAAGTAGCGACTAACAAACAACTCTGAGTCTAACTGGCGCTCAGATTGTTTCAGCTCACGATATTGCTTCGCCGCCGTGGCTTGCTCAGCTAATTTGTCTAACTGTCGACCCAACTCTGTTCGGATATCACCGAGACGCTCTAAGTTCTCTCTGGTATGGCGGATGCGATTTTCGGTTTCACGGCGACGCTCTTTATAACGAGATATCCCCGCCGCTTCTTCGATAAACACTCTCAGCTCTTGGGGCTTAGACTCGATTAACCTTGAAATAGTCCCCTGCTCGATAATCGCATAGCTTCTCGGGCCAAGACCTGTGCCCATAAATAGATCGGTAATGTCTTTACGACGACACTTCTGACCATTTAAAAAGTAGCTTGAGTCTCCGTCACGGCTGACCTGACGTTTAACCACAATTTCCTGATAACTGGAATATTCGCCCGTTAACCTGCCATCTAAGTTCTCGAAGTTCAGCTCGACACTGGCCACAGAAACTGGACGGCGAGCCGTCGAGCCATTGAAGATAACATCGGCCATGGAGTCGCCACGCAGATGTTTAGCCGAGCTTTCGCCCAACACCCAACGTACGGCATCTATGATATTAGATTTACCACAACCATTTGGGCCTATGATGGCGCTTAAGGGGTTAAGAAAGGGGATCTTAGTTGAATCGACAAACGACTTAAATCCAGCAAGTTTTATCTGTTTGAGTCTCATGGTGCCAGTTAGGTCGTTTCCGGTAAGAATAAACTAAATTTAATTTTACCGAACTGAGCTTGTTTAGAGTTGATTTTCTGCGGCTACTCTACCAAAACGGGTAGGTTTTTGTCACGTTTTTATTGAGCTAGAGGCTATATACCAATCAGTATAAAGATGTGATCGCTCAGCGAGAGTTTAGCGCTTCAGAGGCAAGGCAATGAGTGAAGAACATAGTTATTCTACGTTTTAGCTCGTTAACACAGCATCTGAAGCGCTAAAACTCGCCTTTCAGGAGTGTTTTTGGCCGCCTACTTCTTCGTTGAATTACTTCACAAGGGAGCACCATCCCATTATCTATTCACCTTGAATTAGTTTGCCAAAAATAACTCTGAGTAGATCACTTTCTTATATTGATTGGTATTACTACTTGTCATCATCATGCGGGTGGAACACAATCTCGTTAAGTTTACATGGAACGGTGATCGAATCTATTTATGAACCCCAAAACAAACCAAGCAACGACGAAGAGCGGAGTGAACTATTTCCTCGATGGATTTAGTCTGATCAAGACTAAAGGGCTGAGACGCTTTGTGTTTATCCCCTTGATGATTAACCTGGTCATCTTTGCCAGCGTCATCTATTTTGCCATAGGTCAGTTAGAAAGTGCTTTCGCCTGGGTATCGGGTCAACTCCCTGAGTACCTTAGTTGGCTCAATTTTATCCTCTGGCCTCTGGCCGTGATCACCCTACTGGTGGTGCTGTCTTTTCTGTTTAGCTCTGTGATGAACTGGATTGCCGCGCCTTTTAATGGCTTACTCGCCGAAAAGGTCGAGCAACACCTGACAGGTAAAGATCTCAATACCGGTACCACGGTAGACTTAATTAAAGATCTGCCACGTATCTTGGGCCGGGAATGGATAAAGCTTAAATATTACCTGCCCAGGGCCATCATCTGCCTAATCTTGTTCTGGGTCCCTTTTGTCGGTCAAACTTTTGCCCCCATCATCTGGTTCCTGTTTAGTGCCTGGATGATGGCGATACAATACTGTGATTATCCCTTCGATAACCACAAGGTACCCTTCCCTGACATGAAATTTGCCCTCAATCAGACCAAGGGAACGAGTTTCAGTTTCGGCGCGGCCGTCACCCTATTTTCGATGATCCCCATCGTTAACTTTATCGTGATGCCAGTGGCTATTTGTGGCGCGACAGCCATGTGGGTCGATAAATATCGTGAAGCCTATAAACACCCAGAAATTGCGCCAGAGTAACGTCTCGGGTTTACATTTTATTCTGAGCTCAGTTTCATTTAGCTGTTTGATGTTTTGGGTTTGGGTTTGGGTTTGGGTTTGGGTTTGGGTTTGGTGCCATTTGGACTCAATGCATAAGTGCACTTCTACTTTGAACAAGGGTGAGCGGTTATTAATCATCTACTATGGGTACAGTACAAGGATTCACTAATGTCGTATTCACATGGTCAGAGATATCTCAAGACATTTCCCATCTGACCAACACGGACGTGGGAAATGCCTGAGTGATATCTGGAATATCTCAGGCCTTATGGGTCAGATGTGAATGACCTTAAAGTGCAAACACTTCTGCGACACGGTGAATTTGGCATAGCCAAGTGCTTATGAACGAGAGGCAAGGACGCCGAACTGGCCTTTAGGTAGGATATCATTCAAGCACCCTATAGCCTCTGCCGAGACATCCTTGCCACGGAAGGTCACAGCCGCGTTTACACCTGTTATGATTTCGAGAAAGTTATCTCTTCGATTTGAATATATTTTTCTATGTGAAATGTGTGGGGTTTTAGCACGTTTATGGACCGAAATGATTTAAGTCTACAAGTGCGCATAAATAGAAAAACTGTTAAATACCGCCCTTTGGGGAGGTATTTAACAGACTATTTTCTGGCGCACTTTGATTAAGGGGATGCTTTCCTCCTTAAAACTTTCTTTAGTCGGTTGCAGTAGGATCAACACACTGGTAAATCTCACCAACAGATGACGATTCTAATAATTTATGCGTTAACCTTGCAACTTCAGCTCGTGTTATCACGCCATGAACTTCCACTTCTTGTGACAATTCTCCGTTATTTGTCATTGCGCCATCTAGTAAACCGCCGGGACGTAAAATAGTAAAATTTAAGCTACTACTTTTGAGCCACGCCTCAGCAAGTGATTTTTCCCGTACAGCACTACCAAAACCTTGTTTTGCACGCTCAGATAAGTATTTCCATGAGTCGCCACAACCCAGTGATGTAACTAAGAGAAAACGAGAGTGGGAGTACTTTTCTAATGCATTAATAAGATTACGGTGCCCAATATAATCAACAGGAATATCAGCGCGAAAGCTTCCCATTGTAGAAATATTTATCACATCTCTAGGTAGTTGACTGACAGCATTTTCAACTTGATTGCTGTTTGTTGCATCACATGAAATAGCCGTCAACTGGTATTCTGCGATCTTAGTATTCTTATCAGGGTTTCTTGCAATAGCGATTACGTTAATACCTTTTTGATGATAGTAATCAACCATTGCAGCACCAAGCCCACTAGCTGCTCCCCATATCGCGATATTTTTCATAATGTTAATCCATGCCGTTAGAGATGATAATAGTTAGTATTAATGTATATTGTTTTATATCCTATTTTTACGCGATTGTTGTTGTAAAATATAACGACCTGACTTCCCCCACACTAAACAGCTTCGCTGCACAGGCGAATTTTTTTATATTCTTAGCTGCCGCTATATCACGGTCATCGGACGAACTAGCCCTAATTTACATCGGGAATTTATCTAGTCAAGGATAACCATTTAGTTGCACATCCAGCATAAGAAACTTTCATTCAGTATCACCAAGGACAAGATCCTTTAAGTGCTATAACAGCATTTTAGCAAACGAATCATTACAATTTAATAGGCTAAATGGAGCCTATCTTCATGATTGTTAAACCTTCGATAAACTATTTTTTAATATTTTTGCCATCGTATTACCAGATTTTGGTTTATGGGGTTCTTTTAAATGTATTACATCGACAGAATCAGAAGTAAATTCAAAAGCCCTACCAAAACCTCTAAAATACAAGCCTCCAATGGGTTTTAATAAAAAAACTTTAAAATCTGTAACATCCATAAGCCCAGAGGCAAATGTACCAAGATGCTTTTCAAATAACCCTCTTAATTTATCATCCTTTTCTAACTCTTTGGGTTTACAGAGTATTGTCACCCTTTTACGAGAGAAAAGATTTTGCTTTACAGTGCACTCACCAACGACAATGACTGAGAGTTCACTCCCTGCTTCATAATATTTTGTTTGCTTGGCAATCTTAGTCGACAATATATAAAAATGTCCCTCATGGTAAAAAGTGGGGTGGGTACAAATAAACGGTTGATGTGTTTCACAATCGAATACAGACGAGGTGATCTCTGCCGCATTCTTCATTAAACCTTCTATGTCATTTTTTATATCACTCATTCTAATTTCCTTTATCTTACTTAAAGTATGGTTTTATCAGTTTTATTTAAATTTAAAAGTGACACTAATCACACTCTAATATTCACGATCGAAATATTATACTTGTTGTATACAAATGCATTATCAATTAGTGGTGACAATTATTAACAATTGGTATATGTGAACGTATTAATAATGTATTAATGAGTATTTGCACTAAATAATTTTAGGGCATAAACGTGTGAGTTAACAGCTGATAAATTAGCTAAAAGCAGGTCTATTTACCGTAAAATAAAGATGGCTGATAAGAAGGTCTTTCCGCACCATAGATTAAAACGACTCATTACTTGAGCACTACATAGTTCTAATAATGAAAGTACGGTAAATACATTATATAGGCTTTTAAATACACGCTCATTAGAATCCCGAACATGACCTTACCACCTCGCCTGTAAGCAATGCACCTATAAAACTAAACAGCGGTGGGAATCACTAAAAGTTACTTCCCACTTCGATTCCTTCAAGTCATAGGTTTAGACCCTTAATGAAGAATCGATATTGATGAATATTTAAAGAAATAAAACCCGCTAATTGATGGGGGAATTAGCGGGTTGGAGTCACTGAAAAACTAAATAGGAATCTAACTTTCCGTACTAGAATGAATGATTGACTGGTGACGAGCAACTCTCCTAAAAGTCAGTTGACGAAAATGAAATCTAGATAGTTAGACGGTAAGAAATTAAGGCAAAAAAACCGCTAAGTAGCGGTCAAAAGATAGCAATGTTTGTTATAGAGTAATACTGAGCAACTCTCCCAATGGTCAGTTGACATAAAGACAAGCCCCCTTTTTATAATCACGGTCACCCGACGTCAGGCTTGCAGCTATTAACTTGATATAAAACATAATTATTTACATAAAGGCAAAGTATTCAAATGCTGATTTAGGTCAATTTAACTGTGATATGGTCCATTGAAAGGATAAAATCCAGTCTAGTTTTTAATCTAACTATTAGGTTTTTTTTGAATGAACTTCCTTACCAGGACATAATGAAGAACCTGATTGATAACTCGCTACTGCATCTCTATATCTCTATATCTCTGTTGCTGAAACATCTCGTTTAGTGCCTGTTTATAAGCGTAATGAAATATTGGTGCGTCACTTAAAAAGAGTTCCTTGGTACCAGCTTGAATTAAGGTCGGTGGAAAAGGTTTGCTGTAGTCACCATATACCGGAGATACATAAGGATGCTTTTGATCTTTCTTTGCAGCGTAGGCTTCTGCCGATGGTCTTAGCAGTAAGTCGTACAGATAAAGAGGATCGGCATCTTTTAGCGTGTGGTAGCTGTCGCCGGTATCTGTAATGTCTGACCTGGGAGACCAAAGCACAACTGCTGCGGGGAGTTCCATGCCTAAATCACGCATTTTAAGCACAGAACCTGCGGCTAAGCCCCACCCGCGGAGTCCCCATAGATGGCGATATCTGACATCTTGTAACCTTGCTTGGTTAACCCTTGGATAACAGAGATAACCTGATCTGTTATGGTGTCATATTTGGCATGAGGTGCCAGAGTATAATCTACAGATATCACACGAAGACCCATGTTTTGATTTTCATTTTTTCACCCATCATTATTAAAAGTAATTTACCGATTCGATGTGTGTTTATCTTATTGATAACCTTTCCATTATTCATTACTTACAGTGTTAGTTGTTGAGTCACTTTTTTATACCTATCACTAAGATTTTGCCGGCTGAGTAACCTAAGTCATATAAAAAGAGCCTCGAGAATAACTCAATTCTGACATATTTATTTCTACTGAAACCACCCGTTAAAAATGATCACCGTATAATAACGATGAGGCGGCGATTTTTCCTCTTTGTATCTCTAAGGTTTATCAATGTTCTTAATGATGTCTGGTAAACCCTCTCCCAATATCATGAACCCATCTTAATAAAGAGAGACCCCATCTTTGTTAAAACCAAACCATAGTAACCATTAGCAAGCCTAAGTAGTCGCCAGTGACACGCTATGTCAGAAAGTAGCCAGGCTCACAAAGGTGAACAACCGGGCAACAGCCAACTCATTCAGAGAATCAGAGAGAATTTAGATGAAAAAAGTATTATTAGCGTGCGCCGTAACTTCAATGCTTGCCCTATCCGCTTCAGCAAGTGCGAGTGAATTTACACTCAACCCTATGCTTGGTGCATCCAACAATAAAGCATTCGGTACTAACTTAGCTTTGGGCCTGGAAGCCGGCTACCAGAATTTCATCTTTGGTTATACCTATACAGGCGATAAAAATGAGTCAAACTGGTCGGCTGCTAGTGATGATATACATGTAATTCCTTTTGATATTAATGGAGTTATTCAAGCTGATGCTTATACAAATGAAAGCTATAAAGCTCACACTCTATATGTGGGCTATCAGTTTGCCGTGGGTGCGGGTCACCTAGCGGTTAAGGCGGGTGCCGAGTTCTCAAAATATAAGATGGGTGCTGGTGCTGATTTCACTGAAATGGCTCCAGGAGGCATTAGTCATGACACTGGACTCCATTTGAATGCTAGCAGCAGTACAGTCGTTAGCCCAATGATTGGTGTAGGTTACTACATGGATAACGGCCTGAACTTCAACTTGCACTACACCATTCAAAGTGGTGATAGAGACATGGATTACTCTGCTCGTGCCTATATGGATGGCAAGTCTACAAGCGGCTCTTTAGGTCGTGTTAAAAACGAAATTGATAACAAAGACTTCAGCACTGTGATGTTTACTGTCGGTTACCGTTTCTAAGTCATTACTTAAATAATAAACGATAAGCGTTATCTCTAAGCGTCCACTCGGGCGCTTTGTTATATCTACAGGCCGATAAGTGAGAGCTTATCGGTCTGATATCGAAGATTACCTGGAGTTATTTCATGAAAAATATGCACCCTGGTTTGTTTAGCAAGGTCTCATTTGAGAAGGTGGTTAACGGCGTCTTTCTCAGTGTTGGCCTGCTTACTATTATCTTAGCCCTCACGGCATGTTGCCTTCATGAAGAGGCCGTTATGGCAAACATGAGTAACCCAGCTTCCGACTACTGTATCACACAGGGTGGAGAGCTGGAGATAGTCACCGGTCCCGATGGACAACAAGGTATTTGCACGCTTCCCTCGGGTGAAGTCATTGAAGAGTGGGCCCTCTACCGTAGAGATCATCAAGACAAATAAAACTTGTTTCATATGGTTTCGGCCACAACGGGTTTATCACAATGACCAACGCAGTAGCAGTAGTACCAAAAGAGGCAATAATCTTGCGTCCAGCAGTCAGATTAACAACAGATTCAGGTTTTACCTTAGTCGAACTCGTGATAGTGATAGTGATTTTGGGCATTTTGTCAGTCATTGCGACGCCCAAATTTATCAACTTAAAAAGTGAGGCTCATCGTTCAGTATTAAATGGCGTAAGGGGGGCTATTTCAAGCGGAAACCAGCTGGTCTACTCTAAAGCTGTACTACAGGGAAAAGAGCGGCAAGCTGTGGCCGACGTTCAGCTGGGAGGTGGCATCGGCAGCGCCGTATTGACCTATGGTCATATCCCCTCCTCTTTGCAGGTGACACGAAAAGCCAACACAAGTAACTATGGTAGTGCTGATAATAGTGCCGCCGTATATGAAAGTATTACTCAGGTTTTAGCATTAGATGCCGAGCATCTCAAGGATGAGTCCTCTGTCGTTACTCGCCAGTGGGGTATTTATATCCACGGCAATGATAATTTTGTCAATTTTGTGCCCAAAGGTTTATCTGTCGAGTCACAATGCTTTTTGCAATACTCGGGTATAAATGCGCAGGGAGATAAGGTTAGAGTCGAATTAATCGACTCGAGTTGCTAAGAGTATGATGCCGAGTCGTATCTAAAAACTGACTGCTTTCGTCATCCCGGAATCGAGGAACTAGATATCCGGGATCCAGCTAGACTTAAGCGCCTTAGATTCCGTATAAGTTCGTCCCTCACTTTACGGAATGACCAACTTATCAAAATTTGTGTGATTGACTATCAATAACCAATAACCAATAACCAATAACCAATAACCAAGATTGTCAGATGAGGATCCCTTGGCTATCTCCCTGAGAATAAAAATGGATGTCTCGTTATTCATCTGCCTGATCTTGTTCTGGGTCTCCTTCGTCGGTCAAACCTTTACCCCCATCATCTGGTTCCTGTTTAGTGCCTGAATGATGGCGATACAATACTGTGATTATCCCTTCGATAACCATAAGGTGCCCTTCCCCGACATGAAATTCGCCCTCAATCAAACCAAGGGAACAAGTTTCAATTTCGGCGCCGCCGTTACCCTATTTTCGATGATCCCGACAGTTAACTTTATCGTGATGCCAGTGGCTATTTGTGGCGCGACAGCCATGGGTAGATAAATATCGTGAAGCTTATAAACACCCAGAAATAGCACCTGAATAACTTATCCAGCCATCCCTTAAGTGTTAGTGGCGCTATGATGAGTAAGATAGCAATCATGAAGCCTATAAACTGCGCCGGAATAACGTCTCAGGTTAACGTTTTTATTTGGGGTTTAGTTCCATTGGTTTTTTGGGGCTTGATGCTAGTTGGACTCAATGAATGAGTCCATAACTGAGCTGTGATTGATCACTTACACCAAGACTTGTCGTGTGTTCGCGATGTAGTGATGGATCTGACCCTCAGTTTTCGAGTCAATCATCTCTTTTGGTCGACAACCATTTGGGCAGGGCATATTCGGTGTTGTGCCAAACACACGGCAGATCAAGGGGCGTTCCTCATATACCTCGCAACCATTAGGTCCCAGATGTACACAGTTCCACTCATCTAATGCGGCTTCATGTTCAGCATCAGTTTTCACTGGCAGGCGCGACATTTCTTCCGAAGAAGTCGTTACCGGTCCACAACAATCGTGACACCCCTTCACACATTCAAACGACGGAATACGCTCGCGAAGAATCGCGATTATCTCTCTGTTATTATTCATTCGAACCTAACTTCTTTTACAATTCGCGACAATTATAGCGCTATAGCTAATTCATTAAAAGAAGGCGATTTAGTAGGAACTGCGATGGGCTCGATTACTGATAGCAGAGAAGGTGCAACTAGTAGGTGATGTCTTGAAGGCGAAGTTCAACGTGACTGCTGTTAGCGGTTACTAAAGCGCACCATGGCTAACCTCATTAAATGACTCAATTAGGTATCTCTGTGGCGATGAGTTTCATTTAATTTAAGAGATAAATCATCAAGTAGAAGCAGTATAACTCAGTGGCTAGATGTACTGTTATTCATTGCAAGCTAACAGATATGGATCACCAGCATTCCCAAACATTCTCTGGTTACATTTGGATACAATGTCCTGTCTGCAGGTGGAATATAGTGACCCCATAGTCATGTACAGGTGCAATAAAGATCAAAAATGAAAAGAATAAGCTCAATTATCTCAATAACCTTGATGTCCTTCCAAGCCATTGCACAAAGCAATACCTACGTCCGTAACGGTAACATCTACAACCACTAGGACCTGTTTTACACCTCAAGAGTTAATTTGTACCCACTAGCCACTATGGAGATATAACTTGCCTGCATTTAAACAAATAAATAAACGTTCCATAGACAAAACGAACAGTCTGATGAGCGGTTTCCCCATCATTTTATGCATATTATTTCTTCTGCATTTGTTCACCTTAAACCAAGCTAGCAATTATCTAATATTTCATGGCATTAATGAAATGAGTAACTATATGCCGAATTGGATCTCGGCGTTGGTCTCCGATTTTGGTAATGGCATCACCCTGGGGGCTTTGATCTTATGCTATCTAGTCAAACGTCCTGAGTTGATCTGTAGAGTGCTCCTTGCAGCCTTGTTAAGCCTGATTTTTGTCCCCTTGCTTAAGCAGTACTTCGATGCGCCAAGGCCAGCTGTGATATTGGAACATTTAAACGTGATCGGAGAGGCCAGACACAAGCACAGCTTTCCTTCCGGACATAGCGCCACCGCATTCCTATTCGCTGGGCTCATTTACCTTTCAAACCAGCAGGCATTTCTCAGGATGAGCATGATCTTCATGGCGACATTAGTAGGAATATCACGGATCTTGGTGGGAGCACATTGGCCTGCTGATGTAGTCATGGGGGCGATTGTGGGTCTTAGCTGTGCCTATGCCGCGAGTCACATATGTCCTTTAATCCGACTCACGTTCAGAAAGCGCCTATTGGCTTATTTACTCTTTTTCTCGGCTCTGGTGTCGAGTGAATTGCATACGGGCTACGACTTTTCAGATATTTCCATCGTACAATATGTTAGGTGGGGCTTGCTCACCCTAAGTATTGCTGCAGTGCTTATGTTTGCTATGCGGGAAACCATGGCAAGCATAACGGCTAAACGTCAAAGGTTACATCCATAGCAGCAAGAGGCATTTCTGTTGATGAAAGTGATACGTTCCAACCATTTTAATGGATTGATCTTGAGCTCTTTGACTATGGCCGTCACATTGCTGAGTATGTGGGCAGAAAATCAGGCTACCTATTATTAATCAATATTATAAGGAGGTTCTGTTTATTTAGTCATGGTTACGCCCATAGCCTTTTTATTATTTACCCGTTTAATACTGGGTATTGGCGACGTTACAGTGCCTATGGACGCTATTACTATCGTGGCGAGGCCGAGAAATTGAAGAGTGGTAAGCTGCTCACCTAACATGAAGAAACCAACCGCTGCCCCCACAACAGGCTCGCCGCTGGTTAAGACGCCATAGGTTTTTGTCGGCAAATGCCGTAACGCTTTCATCTCTAGGATAAGCGGGATCACACTCGACAAGAGCGCGATCAAAGCGATTAACATGATCACATTCCAATCAATGATACTGAATGATAATTTTTCAATTCCGATGGGAAAGACGAGTATAGACGCAACAATTAACCCTAAAGCCGGCGCCTTCTGTCCGTGTTGCCTGCCGGCTTTTTTCCCCGCAATGACATAAGCCCCCCAAAAGGCGCCAGCGACCAATGCGTAGAGCACACCTGTCGCGTCTAGATTCATCACACTGGTTGAAGTTGGCAGTAAAATCGCTATCCCAACAGCCACTAAGGCCACCCAAATAACATCAGAGCGCTTGCGTGAATAGACGATAGAGACACAGAGCGGCCCCACCAACTCAATGGCGAGCGCCATGCCAATGGGTATAGTCTCGATTGCCAGATAGAAAAACAGATTCATTCCTGCAATCATGCTGCCATACACCACGACAGTGCCGATATTGTCCCGGGTTAATTGCACCTCCCAAGCCCGCAGTACACAGGTGAGAAACACGGCTGACATGATGAATCGTATCGCGGTCACACTGGCTGGGTCAATATAGGAAAACATCGATTTGGCTAAGGCCGCCCCAGCCGTTAGCGACATCATCGCTAGAGCAACAGCCATAACTGACAGCGCTGTTTCGTTGTTGATTAGTAGACCTTTCATGATTTTTACTTTCGTCACCCAATAAGAGTGATAAATTTTATCAATATGCAAGCGTAATAACTGCTAAACTTAAACCGAAAATGATAACTTTTATCACGATTCATGTAAAAGAGATCTTGAAGTTATGGATGCCATTGATTTAAAAATCCTCGAACAGCTACAAATTGACGCGAAAGTCTCAATGGGCGATTTAGCCCACAAGGTTGGCCTGTCAGAACCCGCTTGTTATCGCCGGGTAAGGCTGCTGCGTAAAAGTGGCGTCATAGAGCGAGAGATTGCGGTAGTCAAACCTAAGAGTATGGGCTGGCCGTTGAGCATGATGGTGATGATCACCTTAGAAAGGGATCACAGTTCGATACTAAACCAGTTTTTAACTCGGATTAACAAAGAACCTGAAGTCTTAGATTCCTGGTACGTGACGGGAGACTTTGACTTGATCTTGCGGGTGGTAGCAAAAGACATGGAAGCATACGATGAATTCACCACCAGAGTCTTGCATAAAGATGATTCGGTGAAAGTGTTTCAAACGCAGGTAGTGATGAGACACGCTAAGATAAACGGTCCTATACCAGCTTCACTTTAACCGAGCTCACATGTTGAGCGATACGTCTTAGCATGTGAGCTCGATTTATAGCTTAAGCCTTATTTATTGCCGTTTTCCCTGCCAAGCCTGAAGTGCAATTGGCAATATGATCAACAAGATGCCCATTGAAGTATAGATATCTAAGGATTCGTTAAACAAGTAATAACCAAAGAGTGCGGCGAATATCAGGCCGCTGTATTCGGCAATGACTGCGGCACTGGCATCGGCTTGTCGAAACGCTAGCACCACGCAGCCCTGATAAATACCCACGGTAATGGCGGCGCAGGTCCCGAGTATCAGCAGATCCTGAAATTCTTGGCCACTCATAGGCTGCCAGGTAGCCAAGACCAATATGCTAGTCACCGGTAGTGCACACAGATTAGTCCACATCATGACGCTCACCACCGAAATAGTCTTAGGCAGTTTCACCACTAATAAATTAAAGCCTGTGATGGTTATGGCTACCACAAAAGCCACCAGTGCAGCCCAATGCAGCTGATCCGGACGTAAGGCTATCATCACGCCAATAAAACCAATCACAGCGTTGATAATACGCTGGCGCTGAACCTTCTCTTTAAGCCATATAAAGGCTGCTAACACGGTTAATAACGGCGCTGCATAGAAAATGACATTGGCGGTGGCGAGGCTCAAGTGTAATAACGCGAAAAGTGTACAAGTCGCACCGATAATGCTCAGGTGAGCCCTGAGCAAGTGAATTTTGATCGCGCCAGGACGGCGCTGACTCGGTCCCTGTGCCCACCAAAATGGAAACACCAACACAAGCGTTGCCACCTGGCGTAACCACAGATATTGAAACACAGTATTTCCATCACCTAGGGCCTTAACGATTACATCGGAGAGCGTGGCAAACAGGTTGCCCAAAACCAACAAGGCCATGGCCATCAGCAGTCCACCAGAGTATTTCATTACTGCGATATGAGTTGTTGCGGCGCTCTGACCATGGCCACATGGTCGATACCATCTTCCAGATAGACGTCAGAAACGGTGACAAATCCCTGACGGCCATAATAGCCCTGTAGGTGTTCCTGGGCAGAGATCTTGATTGCTAACTCGGCGTCTTGGGCTAAACACAACGCGACGCCCTCCTCTAACAGCTGATGCCCTGTCCCTTGACCACGCACTGCATCACTGGTGACAACCCGGCCTATGCTTTGATACTCCGGATAAGACACGCCTCTTGGCAATGTTCGTAAATAGCCCGCTAAACGGCCGTCGTGATAACCGAGCAGATGCTGGGCTCCAGGGTGACGGTCTTTATCATCAAGATCTTGGTAATAGCAGGTCTGCTCGACCACAAAGACTTCAATGCGCAGCTGCAACAGCTCATACAATTCATCTATAGTCAGTTCTTTAAAGCTTTTGGTTATAAAATGCATGGTTATCCTTCCTCGTTAATGGCTAAAGTCTATGAGGAATGGCCATGGGACTCATTAACTTATGTTAAGTTAAGGCGTTTTTTTATGCGGCTGTAACTAATCGGAGTCATCGCCAGATAGGAAGCTATCTGGTAGCCCTTGATACGGTGTAGTAGGAAGCCATAATCACGATGAAAGGCGAACACTCGTTGCTCGGGAGTGTTTAACAGCAGAAATGCTTCTTTACGTTCTTTAATTAACAGGTGCTGCTCCAGCTGCTCACGGTGGTAATCGGCCCATTGTGGATCTTGATCGATCATTGTCCGGTAGACGTCTACCGATAAGCGCAGCAAATTACACGGCTCGAGGGCTACCACACTATAAGGCAGAGGTTCATTACCGAGTAGGCTGCGCATGCCATATATCACATCCCCTTGCCAATAGAACTCTTTGCAAAATTCTTTACCCTCTGCGGTAACAAAATATGCGCACAGCAAGCCCTGTTCGAGCCAATAGACATGCGCGGTCTTGTCACCACAATTAAAGAGTTGCTGACCTTTAGCTAACGGGTACGAGCTAGAATGACGACTTTTTTCAAGCAAGTCCCTAAGCTGCTCTGTCATCCCGTTCACTGTATCTCCTTGATTTTAACTTGCTCTCTGCGGATTTTTACTTGGGTCATGATCTTACTTTTTTATGGGGAGTTCAGACTACAACTTTAACAAGCTACAGTAAGAAAAATCAAATATGCTACTGATTACAGCAGCCTAAACTCTCTAACTTATAACGTGAATTCAGGCTAATGAGTCTAGAACTCGGTAAGTATCAAATTCAACTCTTTGATAGGTTCCTTCATCCAGCTTGATGGTGTGAAACTCAGGCTCTCCATCGTTGTTAATAAAGTTCACTTCAACCCATGTATGGTCAAACTCATCTATCAGGCATACTCTCCACAATAAATGTGATTCCACTAATAGCTGATATATTTGATAGGTACGAAATAGCTCACAAGCTCGGTCATTAGAGGCTTGTTTCAAATCTTCAGGTAAAATCGTAACTTTAACTAAATAATCAATTTTTTTCATTCATCATTCTCTGTGTCACGGGATAAAGGAATCAGAGCGAATTAAAGTCAAACAGCCTTGAAAACCACTAAGTCTAGATGCTAACAGGCCCATCATTTGATGGGCCTGTTAGCTCTTAGCAATAAAGAATTTAACGTATTAATTCGATGCGCTAACTTTGCGGGCTTGATGAAGCTTTTTGTAGCTTTCGATCAGCCTTAGATGCGGCTCTATGCCTTCGAGCTTTATGCTGGTTTGGATCAGCCCGAAGAACTTAATCTCACCTGTCACTGAGCCAACCACATTATCCATGGTGTCTTTACCGAACATCCTATTGAAGTTATTAATATAATGTTCGAGTGCCAACTCTTCATCTAAGCTAACCTCAAGCACTGCATGTACCGCTTGATAGAACAGGCCACGCGCTACCGTATTGTCATTGTACTGCAAGAACTCGCCGACAAGCTCCATGGCGTCTTCAAGTTCGCCCAAGGCAAGGTAGATCAGAATCTTGAGCTCAATAATGGTTAGCTGACCCCAAGGGGTATTGTCATCAAATACGATGCCAATCAAGGTAGGAATATCGGTTTGGTTATCTAATTGACTCTCTTCGAGACGCTCAGCTAGGCTGGTTAACTCATCATCAGTCAGCGAATGAAGATTTAAAATATCTTCGCGATAATGGAGTGACTTATTGGTGTTATCCCAAATAAGATCTTCTACCGGATACACTTCTGAATAGTCCGGCACTAAAATGCGGCACACTGAGGCACCGAGTTGATCAAATTCAGCAATGTAAGCTTCTTTACCTATATCTTTTAATATGCCAAATAAGCTTTGACACTCTTCTTCGTTGCTACCAGAGAAGTCCCATTCGCAAAACTCATAGTCATGCTTGCTGCTAAAGAAGCGCCAGGAAATAACCCCAGTTGAATCAATGAAGTGATCGACAAAATTTTCTGGCTCAGTGACAGTCATGCTATCGAAGGTGGGCTTAGGTACGTCGTTTAAGCCTTCAAAACTGCGACCTTGTAATAACTCAGTCAGGCTACGCTCTAACGCCACTTCTAAACTAGGATGAGCACCAAAAGAGGCAAATACCCCGCCCGTTCTCGGGTTCATCAAGGTGACACACATTACCGGAAATTGGCCACCCAGAGACGCATCTTTAACCACAACAGGAAAGCCCTGTGCTTCTAGGCCTTTGATGCCCGCTAAGATACTTGGATACTTTTCCAGCACATCCATGGGCACGTCTGGCAAGATTATTTCTTGCTCGATGATCTGTCTTTTAACCGCGCGCTCAAAAATCTCAGATAAGCATTGCACCTGAGCTTCTTGCAGGTTATTGCCTGCGCTCATGCCATTACTTAAGAATAGGTTTTCGATCAAATTCGAGGGAAAGTACGCTGTTTTTCCATCTGAGTGACGAACATAGGGAATCGCACATATGCCACGCTCAACCATGCCCGAGTTGGTATCGATGAGGTTAGAGCCACTGAGCTCACCATCTGGATTGTAAATATCTAAACAATAGTCATCTAAAATACCAGACGGTAGCGCATCGTCCTCTTCTAACTGAAACCATTTTTCATTGGGATAATGAACAAACTCACTGTTTGCGATATCGGAGCCGAAAAATTGATCGTTATAGAAGAAGTTGCAGTTTAGGCGCTCGATAAACTCGCCAAGTGCAGAGCAAAGCGCACTTTCTTTGGTTGCGCCTTTACCGTTGGTAAAACACATGGGAGATGCGGCATCGCGAATATGCAAAGACCACACATTGGGGACTATGTTGCGCCACGAAGATATCTCAATTTTCATACCAAGGTCGGCTAACATACCCGTCATGTTCGAGATGGTTTGCTCGAGTGGCAGGTCTTTGCCCAAGATGTAAGTGCTAGTATCGTCACCGGGTTGCCCCATCAACATGGCATTAGCGTCTTGGTCTAAGTTTTCAACCGTTTCGATTTTAAACTCTGGGCCTGTTTGTACCACCTTTTTCACGGTACAGCGATCGATCGAACGTAAGATACCTTCTCTATGTTTATCAGAAATGTCATCGGGAAGCTCGACCTGAATTTGGAAAATTTGGTTGTAGCGATCTTCAGGATCGACAATATTGTTTTGTGACAGTCTGATATTTTCCGTTGAAATGTCACGAGCTTTACAATACACCTTTACAAAGTAGGCCGCACAAAGAGCTGACGATACTAAGAAATAATCGAAAGGGCTGGGAGCTGAGCCGTCGCCTTTATAGCGAATAGGCTGATCGGCGGTGACGGTAAAATCATCAAACTTTGCTTCCAGTCTAAGATTGTCGAGAAAATTAACTTTGATTTCCATTAAATATGTCCAGATACGTGCGCTGTCAATCGGCGATTGCTTGTCTTAATTGATGAGAATTATCGGTGTTTTTAGCCCAATAGTCTTGGGTTAATTGCAAAAACGACTTAAATAAGGGCCTTTAAAGAAAAATGGTGTGTGTAAGCTAGGAACTTACCTGTGATATTTGAATTTAAAACACAGATACAAAAGCAGAAATCCCATCCCTAAACAAGCCAAAGCTAAAATCCAAACGACCCTCATTCTAATGCTGACAATTTTTGTAACATATTCCAGTCGGCTAGCGCTTCGCATAACCGCCTTCACCTGTCACAGTTCGCACACACAACAACAACATAAATTGATCAAAAGCAACATAATGACTTTTAAAGTGACATCTAAACATCTAATACGTCCCCTGCTCTCTACTATTCTATTAGCCTCATCCGCCTGCGCGTTTTCAGTTTTAGCTGGGACGAGCCAGCAATTTCATATCGATATTCCAACGCTGGAACAAGGCGTCACCATAGATGGACGGCTCGATGAGCGTCAGTGGCAGCTGGCGGCAAATGCTGAGCTAAAATATGAAACCAGCCCAGGGGAGAACATAGCCGCACCGGTGGCGACTCAGGTCAAAATCTTCGCCACTGACACCAGTTTATTTGTTTCTTTTATCGCCCAAGACCCTGATTCCAGTGCCAGTGGTAACCTTATCCGCGCCAATATCACCGACCGTGACTCTCTTTGGGGTGACGATTTAATCGGTATCAAGCTAGACACCTTCAATGATGAGCGCCTCGCTTATCAGTTCTTCGTTAACCCCTATGGCGTGCAGATGGACTCCATAGAGAATGAGCTTACCGGTGAAGAGAGTAACGCCTGGGATGGGATATGGCACAGCAGTGCCCGAAAAACCTATGCAGGCTACGTGGTGGAAATAGAGCTGCCCTTAAGGCTATTTAATTTCGATAGCAAGCTGGACATGCAGACTTGGGGCATCGAGTTTATTCGTTTTTACCCGAGAGATAAGACCCATAGACTGTCGACCCACTCCATTGACAGAAACAATAATTGCCAACTCTGCCAGTTAGGCACGGCGACAGGCCTCAGCGGCATAGAGTCTGGCCAAGATCTACAGCTCACACCGTCACTGGTGATGAACAAAAACAGTCAGCGAGATTTAGATCCGTTAGAGGATTGGCAGAGTGATAACAACATAGAGCCCGGACTGGATATTCGCTGGGGGATCACCCCGAATACCTTACTGAGTGCCACCATAAGCCCTGATTTTTCTCAGGTCGAAGCCGATGCAGGTCAGCTGGATATTAACAGCACTTTCGCCCTCTTCTACCCGGAGAAGCGGGCCTTCTTCCTCGATAATAAGGACTACTTCGACACTCAACTGCAGCTGCTGCATACCCGAAATATCATCTCACCCGACTATGGTGTCAAGCTCACCAGTAAGATCGATAACCACACCTTCGCCGTGATGGTCACCAACGACACTAAGACCAACTTCCTGGTACCGGGTAACTTGAGCTCAGATATCGCCAGCATCGACGAGGAAAGCTATAACCTTGCGGGGCGATACCGAGCCGACTTTGGCAGTGAGCTTTCTATCGGCGCACTTGTCACAGCCAAACAGAGCGAGCAATACCATAACTATGTGGCCAGTGGTGATGTGAAATACCAGCCGACAAAACAAGATACCATTACTGCACAATATGTATTCTCGACCACGGAATATCCCGATTCTCTGTATAAGGAGCTCTGCTCGGAAGATACCTGTATTCCCGACAGTTCATGTGAGCTGGGTGATTGTGGCATCAATGAGCGCGTGTTGCGGACCAAACTAGATGATGAGATCAGTGATGATTTTTATCGACTCAAATACGTCCATAAACGCCGCAACTGGTTTGCCTTCACTCAATATGAATCGGTTGGTGACGATTTCAGAGCCGACTTAGGCTTTATCAGCCGAGTCGATGTGACTAAGTTGGTCGCGGGCGGTGGCTATATTTGGTATCCCCTTAATTCAAGCTTCAACCGTATCGAACTCAGTGGCGACTGGGATATCAGCCACAACCAAGCTGGGGAGTTAATCGAAGAGGAGACAGAAGCAAGAATAGAGCTTGAGGGCTCGATGCAAAGCTTCACCGCCATTGGCTTTGTAAATCGAGACCGTGTCGGCAGACGCCATGATGCTTCGAGTCTGGCCATCGAGGGAAACACGCAGATGTTTACCGAAAATGTTGGCTGGCTCTATTTCGAATTTACCCCTTTCAGGCAGATAAGCATAGAACTGGATGCCGATTACGGCGACAGCATAGATTATAGCAACGACAGACTAGGCACTCAGCTGTTTATCAACCCAGGAGTAGAGTGGAATATCACAGACAGCGTATCTCTGGAGCTATCCCATATGTATCGCAGCTTAGATGTTTATGATGGCGAGCTGTTCACCGCTAACTTGACGGACATGCGCCTCAGTTGGTATTTCAATATCAACAACTTCATTCGCATCTCCAGTATCTATACAGATATTCAACGCAATCCAAGTTTATACCTCTACAGCACACCAAAAGAGAACGAACAGAGCCTAGGCAGTGAGATCCTCTACGGTTACAAGCTCAACCCACAGAGTGTGTTTTACCTGGGTTACTCAGACGGTATGCAGTCAAACGACGATATAGATTCTCTGACGAGGGATGAGCAAACCTACTTTATGAAATTAAGTTACGCTTGGTTACTCTAGTGAGTAAGTGAGTACAGTAAGAGATGAGCAAACCTTATACAAAACATGAAACTCAGTTATGCTTGGTTACTCTAACTTATGGCTTATAACTTACGGCTTTCGGCTTTCGGCTTTCGGCTGATGGATGATTTGTGACGAAGTAGAGTAAAAAGCGGTTTTAATTGCTAAGGGTACCGATTTTTGGTGCTCTGTTTCGATGCTGTTCTTTGTAGAAACACCGACGCTAAAAATTAAATATTTATCCCAATAAAAGCACTTCCCTCCAAAAAAATTAAACCGTTATTAGATTTTTCAATTGACTAAATTTAAAGCCAAACCTCGACAAAAGTTAGGGTTGAAACTAATTTTAGATAAAATATCGAAATATTTTTCTCCATTATCACTTCGGATTCAACATTTTATTTACTCATTGATAAACAGTACCTTACAACGTGAAGCCTTCTAATCGCAAAGCCTAAAAAAATCTGTGATTGAGTTCTCACTTTGGAATTTGATTTGATAGTTACAGCTCTAACCATTAGAGTTGTAATTAATTGAACGTTCAATTAACAAGTTAAAACACGGAAATTCGCTTTTTTATGCCCAGGCCGCCAATGAAAGCTGTGAGACAACAGCAGCTAATCGACGCAACTTTGATCTCAGTTGAACGTCATGGTTTACACCACACCACAATTAATACCATTAGCGATCTAGCCGGCACATCATCCGGGCTAATCAGTCACTATTTTGGTGGTAAACAAGGTCTGATAGAGGCGACACTCAAGCATCTTCTCGACGAACTTAAACTGGCTTTATTGAGTCGCACCTCAGGTAAAAACCTGACCTCAATCGAACGTCTATTCATGATTGTCGAAGCCAACTTTACCGAGTTTCAACGTTCAACCCCGGCTACTAAGACTTGGTTAAGCTTCTGGTCTCAGGCAGTGCACGAGCCAGGTTTAGCCAGGCTGCAACACATCAACAACCAACGCCTATATAGCAACTTACTGTTTTCTTTTAAGCAATTACTTCCTGAGTCTGAGGCAATAACTGCCTCAAAACAGACTGCGGCTATGATTGACGGGTTTTGGCTACGCAGCGCATTGAGCGCCTACCCCGAGAAAGAATTCGAGCAAGCCCAATTATTATGTAAAGCCTTTATTGAGGCTGTGATCATCCAGTATGGAGAACATCAATGTCATTAGTTGTTTATCAAAATTATGTCCACGGACAATCTCTCTCCAATGACACAGGTGAAACCTTCGAAGTCATTAATCCGGCGACCGGAGAAGTCAGTTACTTAGTTGAAGTCGCTGATGAAAAAATTCAACAAGCGGCCATAGAAAGTGCCAAGACAGGTTTTGCCATCTGGTCAAAGATGACCCCGATGGAACGTAGTCGCATTCTATTAAAGGCAGTGACGATTCTGCGAGAGCGCAATGACGAACTTGCCGTAATCGAAGTACAAGATACAGGTAAGCCTTGGCAAGAGGCCTCTGAGGTCGACGTAGTGACTGGAGCCGACTCCATCGAGTTTTTTGCAGGACTAGCGCCAAGTATCGAAGGTAATCAACAGCAAGTTGGCGATGATTTCTATTACACCCGCCGTGAGCCTCTAGGGATCTGTGCCGGTATTGGCGCATGGAACTATCCTTTGCAGATAGCCTGCTGGAAATCGGCACCGGCACTGGCATGCGGCAATGTGATGATTTTTAAGCCGTCTGAAGAGACGCCACGAGGAGCACTTAATCTGGCTGAAGTCTTCACTCAAGCAGGCGCACCCGATGGCGTGTTTAACGTCGTTCAGGGAGATGGCCGCGTCGGTGCATGGCTGACGACACATGAGGATATCGCTAAGGTATCCTTCACCGGAGAAGTCGGTACAGGTAAAAAAGTGATGGCTGCGGCAGCGGGCTCACTGAAACAAGTGACCATGGAGCTAGGCGGCAAGTCACCTCTGATCATCTTCAACGATGCCGATGTCGACAATGCGGTA
This sequence comes from Shewanella sp. YLB-07, assembly GCF_009377275.1. Taxonomy (NCBI): domain Bacteria; kingdom Pseudomonadati; phylum Pseudomonadota; class Gammaproteobacteria; order Alteromonadales; family Shewanellaceae; genus Shewanella; species Shewanella sp. YLB-07. The sequence goes on from NZ_VOQB01000016.1 coordinate 31,094, forward strand.
TCTGCGGCCATGTTAGGTAACTTCTACACTCAAGGTGAAGTTTGTACCAACGGCACCCGGGTGTTTGTCCAGCAAGACATTTACCCAAGCTTTATCGAGAAACTGCTTGAGCGCACACAGAAGAATATAGTTTGCGGCGATCCTATGGATCCAGCCACTAACTTTGGCGCTCTCATTTCAAAAGACCACCAAGCAAAAGTGCTCGAATATATCGAGATTGGCAAGGCAGAAGGCGCACATCTGCTTACAGGTGGTCAGGCCTTGCGACCAGAGAATGCCCCTAATGGCTTCTTCGTCGCCCCTACCATCTTTACTCAGTGCACCGATGAAATGACCCTGAGCAAAGAAGAGATTTTCGGCCCTGTGATGTCGGTACTGACCTTTACTGATGAAGATGAAGTGATCAGACGTGCTAACGATACCCGTTTAGGCTTAGCCGCCGGTGTCTTTACTCAAGATATCACCCGCGCCCATCGCGTGATCCATCAACTAGAGGCAGGGATCTGCTGGATAAATGCCTATGGCGCCTCCCCTGCTGAGATGCCCGTCGGTGGATACAAGATGTCAGGCATAGGCCGTGAAAACGGCAGCGAGACCTTGAAAGCCTATACTCAAATTAAAGCTGTGTATGTCGGTATGCAGCCACTGGAAAGCCCGTTTTAAGACATGAATATGACAAATACCCAGACACAAAAACAATCCGAGTACGATTACATCATAGTTGGCGCTGGCAGTGCAGGTTGTGTATTAGCCAACCGACTGTCGGCAGACTCGGCGAACAAGGTACTCTTATTAGAAACCGGTGGCAGTGATAGAAGCATCTTCATCCAGATGCCGACAGCCCTCTCGATCCCGATGAACAGTGCTAAGTACGCATGGCAGTTTGAGACTGAGGCCGAGCCTCACCTGGACAATCGCCGTATGCATTGCCCACGTGGAAAAGTATTAGGCGGCTCCTCCTCTATCAATGGCATGGTCTACGTAAGGGGTCATGCCCGTGATTTCGATGAGTGGCAGCAAAGCGGCGCAAAAGATTGGGATTATGCCCATTGCCTGCCCTACTTCAAGAAAGCCGAAACCTGGGCCTTTGGCGCTGATGAGTACCGTGGTGATGCGGGACCTCTGGCGATCAATAACGGCAACAATATGAAGAACCCCTTATATCAGGCCTTCGTCGATGCCGGTGTCGATGCCGGATACTTGGCAACGGCGGATTATAACGGTGCCCAGCAAGAGGGCTTTGGCCCTATGCATATGACCATCAAGAATGGCGTACGTTGGTCGACGGCCAATGCATACCTTAGACCTGCGATGAAACGCAGTAACCTGACAGTCGTTACCCATGCCTTGGTACACAAGGTGTTATTCCAGGGTAAAAAAGCGGTCGGTGTTCGTTATGAGCGCAAGGGAAAAATTACCGATATCGAGTGCAACAATGAAGTAGTACTGAGCGCAGGCTCCATCGGCTCGCCACACATTCTTCAGTTATCAGGCATAGGTGAGGCCGATACTTTGGCCAAAGCAGGTATTGACCTGATACATGAATTACCTGGTGTAGGCGAAAACCTACAAGATCATCTCGAGTTCTATTTTCAGTTTAAGTGTCTTAAACCCATTTCGCTCAATGGTAAACTCGATCCATTGAATAAGCTGTTTATCGGTACCCGCTGGATCTTAAATAAATCTGGCTTAGGCGCGACCAATCATTTCGAGTCTTGTGGCTTTATTCGCTCCAAACCAGGACTTGAGTGGCCAGATCTGCAATATCACTTCCTGCCTGCAGCCATGCGTTATGACGGTAAAGAGGCCTTCGCGGGACACGGATTCCAGGTCCACATAGGTCACAACAAGCCAAAGAGTCGCGGTGCTGTCAAGGTCGTATCCAGCGATCCCCATGCGGCCCCGAGTATTCAATTTAATTACCTATCTCATCAAGATGATATTGAGGGCTTTCGGGCTTGTGTACGTTTAACCCGAGAGATCATTAATCAGCCTGGGCTCGATGAGTACCGTGGCGAAGAGATCCAACCGGGAACTGGGATTCAAACAGATGAAGAGATCGATACCTTCGTCAGAAGCTCGGTCGAGAGTGCTTACCACCCCTCCTGTTCATGCAAGATGGGCGAAGATGCTATGGCTGTAGTGGACTCAGAAACCAGAGTACATGGCATCCAAGGGCTTAGGGTGGTTGATTCATCGATTTTCCCTATCATTCCCAATGGCAACCTTAACTCACCCACAATCATGGTGGCCGAGCGCGCTGCCGATCTTATTTTGGGCAATGCACCTTTGACAGCCAGTACGGTCCCCGTCACCTTAGCCAGTGATTGGCAGCAGAAACAGAGGCTAAACCCACCAAAAAGATAACCCCTGATGACTCGTTAGCCCGAGGCATGAGGACAAGAGGTAATTACCAGGTAGTAAGGCCAACCTGAGCCGTATCGGCTAAATGGCCCTATTAACGCCAAGTTCAATTTATCAATCCTTAAATTTTGTCGCATCGATGTTTAAGGCTTGAGGGATTCTTACGAGTTTAAAACCTTGTTCCTTGGCACATTTAGAATAAAAATAAGGAACTAAACCTATGTTTTATCATAATATTAAGGCGAGGACTCAATAATGACAACCTGGCTTACTATCGGGATATTATTTACCTTCGCCGCTATCGCCTTTGTGATTTACCGTTGGGGTAATGTGGAATGTATCGGTGTCACCCCAGTTCGTACTTTCACCTTTATCGCCATACTCTTCACCTCTGGACTCGACGTGGGACTCATCATGTTCCCCCTCACCGAGTTTGCCGGATATGCTGATGTGACTGCTAGCCCTGAATACGGCTTTAGCAATCCTTTGGCCATAGAGTTTGGCTTCTGGGCATTTCTGATCTGGGCATTTTACTTCTTAACTTGCTTCTATTTCTGTGTGATAGAGCCGAGAGTTAAATTCTTTGAGATCCCGCTGATTAAGTTTATCAATAACCTGGTCATTATCGGTACCTGTGCCTTCACCGCTTACCTCTTGCTGACTAACCTACCTTGGTATCTGCCGGGGATGGGCGACGGTGAGACTATTGTCAGCAGCTTCTATCTGATTGTCTTTGCCGTGATTGCCACTGCTGTTTATTCCAGTACCAGTATTCGTTACGTCCGAACCCTGAGCTTAGCCAGCACTTGGATGTTCTTAGGCTTGATCGTGATAATGTGGGCTGGCGCTTTCTTGTCGGACGGCTCCGGTGTCGGCGAGTTTGTCACCACCTTTGCCATGATCGGCGATTACTTCGGCAACCTACATCACTTTGTATTACCGATGAATGATTACCATGAATTCTACCTGTTTTGGTGGTTTGCCTGGAGCATCATGATTGGTCAATTTACCTCTCGCTTCGTGGGTGGTATGAAGACCTATCAAGTGCTGATAGCCATGATGGTGTTCCCATCTATCCCAATCGCAGTTTGGTTTACTGTGCTTTACTACTACAGCGCCAACGAAATCGCGACCACAGGTTTCTATAACTTAGCTATGGTCATGGTAGGTATCACCTTTGTAGTCAATTCACTGGATTCACTCATTCGACTCTATACTGACAATCTAAACTTAACTGTACAGCGTTTCGGTAAGACCAAGTACATCATCGGCAACATAGTGCTTATGAGTGGATTAACCTTACTGTTCCAACTGGATTTCTTGCAAATACAGTGGGTAGGTGCGGTCGCTATCGGTCTGATTTTAGGTTGCTTCGGTTATATTTTAGCGAAGAAATATAAGCAAGTGGCGACCATCGAGCAATCACCTAAAGAAAACAAGATTGATTTTACTAAAATTGAATTAGCTAACTAATAAGCTGAAAATAAAACAAAGAGAAGATGATGAACAATACAATAAAAAATCTAGCATTACTGGGATTAATAGCCCTACCGACAACGGCAATGGCAGGCGTAAGCTCGACCGTCACGGCGGTATCTGATTACACCTTCAACGGTGTGAGCCAAACAGATAATGGCCCGGCCTTACAAGCCAGCCTGGATTATGCAGCAGATTCAGGTTGGTATGTTGGCACTTGGGCCTCAAATGTCGACTTTGGCTCGGGTGACGATACCTGGTTAGAGTTAGATTTCTATGGCGGTAAGTTCTTCCAGCTAACACAGAGCGTGTCTCTGGACGCCGGTATCGCTTATTACACCTATCATGGTGACTCTGGTTCAGATGAATACCAATACCCAGAGCTATACACTAAGTTTGGTTATGCTTCATCAATCGGCCAGAGTGAACTTAATTTCTGGTATTCATGGGATTATTTTGGTGTCGATGCAGGCCATTACATCATGATGGCAGCTCATACGTTTAATATTGCCGAAGGTCATGACATTCGAATCGTTTTCGATCGCTCAACCTCTCTCGATGAAGACAAATGGGCATGGGATGGAGATAAGGCCTACAACCATTACCGCGCCGAGTATATGACAAGCTGGAAAGGCTTCGACTTTAATCTCGCGGTGGAAGATACCAGCATGAACATGGATACCAGCGATACCCGTGCGGTATTGTCTGTAGCGCGAACCTTTGGTTTCTAACTTGGCCTTGCTAGGCAAGGTTAGTCCATAAAACATGCAGAATAGCGCTTAAACGTTATTCTGCATTTTTGTTGCGTGAGTCCCACTAAGAATTCTGTTATTGTGCTCAAAAATGAGGGGAGGATTATGGAAAAGTACGAACAACTATTGATTTCACTGCGCCGGGTTATTCGGGCCATCGATATACATTCCCGTCAGCTGAATAAGCAATCGGGGTTAACTGGCCCTCAACTCATGGTCATGCAAAACATTGCCCAGTTGGACGCACCTCTCGTCAAAGAGATAGCCCAAGAAGTTGCCCTGAGTCCTGCCACTGTGACCACGATTATCGATAGACTCGAAAGCCGTAAATTGGTGTTCAGAACTCGTAGTAAAACAGATAAACGCAAAGTGCATCTGTCATTGAGTGAAGATGGACAAGCGTTACTGAGCAACGCCCCAAAGCCCCTTCAAGAACATTTTATTACCCGTTATCAAAACCTCGAAGGGTGGGAGCAGAGTCAACTGCTGTCGGCCGTAGAGCGTATCGCCTCGATGATGGATGCCCAGGAACTCGATGCAGCTCCTGTGTTACTGGTGGGCCAGATTCAAGCCGAAGAGTAGCGTCACCGCTGGTTTCTAAAAACGAAGGCGAGCTTAGGCGTCGATACAGACTAAGTTTCGACCAGACTCTTTGGCATCATAAAGAGCCTTATCGGCTCTTTGGATAAGTCCATCCAGACCATCATCTGCCAGTCCGGCAATACCTGTGCTCACAGTGATAAACATATCCCCCCTCGAAGTCACGATAGGCTTCATCTCCAGTTGAGAGCGAAACTTATCCATCAAGGCAAAGGCTTTCTCTTGATTAAGGCCTTTAAACGCAACGGTGAACTCCTCACCACCGAATCGAAATACGGTAAAGTGTTGACCGAAGAAATGCTTTAAACGAGCCGAAAACTCAATTAACACTTCATCTCCCACATCATGGCCATGGGTATCGTTGACCCTCTTAAAGAAATCGAGATCCAACAAGGCAACCGTTAATACCCCCTGCTTCTGCTTAATTTGTTCAATTTGCTCTTCAAAGAGCCCGAAAAAATATCGACGGCTATAAACACCAGTTAAGTAATCTAAGTTAGCTTGATCCCACAGCTTACGGATCATATCCAGAGAGTCCAAAGTATTGAGCACTCGGCAGTGAAACTCTTCATGGACGAAAGGCTTCTTCAGAAAGTCATTGGCACCATTTTTAATGAATCGTGCAGACAAACTCTCATCCGAATCACTGGACAGGCCGATGATCGCCAGCTCTTCCCGGCTGAACTTTTCTCTGACCTTCAAGATGAGACCAAAACCATCCAAACCTGGCATATTGTAGTCTGTGATAAGCAGCTGGACATCTGGTTGGCTTTGTAATATCTCCCAAGCCGAATTTCCATCATCGGCTTCGATAACTTGATAGAGGTGCTGCTCGAGTAAAGTTCTGACAAATCTTCGGCTCACCACGGAATCATCGGCAACAAGGACTTTGACGTCTATATTACGTTGAAGACGACGAACTAAACGGACGACATATTCGTAACTGAAACGATTTTCTTTTAAGATATAATCGACAATGCCGAGTTGTAACAGGCGCTGACGCTTCTCTGAATCCAGACTTCCGGTGAGCACGATACAGGGCGTCTTTTTTGACAGAACCAGCCTGACGATTTCCCCTTCCTGGGCATCGGGCAGATTTAAGTCTGTGATCGCGACAAAATATTTTTTCTGTTCTAATAGCAATTTTGCCGACGCCATATCCACCGCGAAATCGACTTCACAGTCTAACTCCTGAGCAATAAGATGCTGTAAAATACGGGACACAACTTTACTGTCCTCTACGACTAAAATACGCAATTTATTCTCCTAAGGCTTATTCTATTTATAATATAATGACTTACTTTTATTTCCCTCATAGGTATTATCATATATTTCTCTGATGAGCGTGTTCTGGCGAGGATTCCGTTTCTCGTTTATATCCACTGCTACGTCTTTGAACTATGCCACCCCTTCATGGAGCCGAATATGTTTTGTTGCATCTATTAAAGGTAGCACTTTAGCTCTGTTTGCCACAAAAGATTTACCTGATAGTATCGATAATTTTGTACAAGCGATGCCTTATCGACCCTTACAGATAATTACCGAGTGTTTTAGCGCTTCTATCGAGATTGAACGACTCACTATCATCGACATGTGTTGTTCTTGCCCTATTGAGATCAATCACGACCGTTGCCGAAATTTTATCTTGTATTGCCTGCCTGTTTGCATCCCAAAATATTTGTAGAAATCCAAGCAGCCCAGTTGCAAATCCAGCACCATAGCCACCATAACGACCAAAAGAATCCCATAAAGAGAGTTTAGTGCCATCGAGTTGGATGACTCTAATCCCCAGTAGCTTCTTGCCCAAAGTTTGTCCGTCAAACCAGGCGGTAAATACGGTGAAGTAAAATGCAGCCCAACCAAAGCCCAAACCTAAGTCATTGAGTATCCCTTTTGCCCAGGAAATTATACTGTAGTCATCCCCCTCATCATCTTCTTTGTCTAATTTTTGTAACTGGCTCATCTCACCCGATTGGCTAAACTCATGCAGTTCCTGGACTTCCTCTGGTAGGTTCAGCTCTTGTAACACCCGAGTATTGGTTAAGACTTCCTCATCACCGGATTGTTCAGACCCCTGTGGCGGTACTAATTCAGTCTCCTTAATGACACTAGCCTCATTTAACTTATCTTTCTCGAGCCCATTTACCTCACCTAATTTTAACTCATCCAATTCGGCCAGGCCTTGCGCTATATTCTGCTTAAGCTTTACCTTGTCGGCTTCCGATAAGGCAAGATCTTCTATGGTATCCTTGAGTATCGAGGCCTGCTCAGAAATTGGCAATTGTGATGCTCTCAGTGCAGGCACTAACTCATTTAGCTCAGTTTCGGCGCAATCCAAAGTTAAACAACTGCTAAAACGAATAATATTGGGTACATAACCAATAAGCTGGCCTACAGCTTCCATTGTCACTGGCGAAGCGGAGAAGCCTGACTCTATATTTAAATCATCATCATCGGCTGAGGATAAGAAGTTCCCTATTGTCACCCAAAGCATCATCACCAACATGGAAATATACAGGCCCCATTTAAATATTTTCCCCAGTTCACGGCTCTTTTTCTGGATCAGCAAGGTCAAACCAACTAATAGGATAAACACCCAGCCCGCCTGCTCAGCGAGCACGGAAATCAACAAGCCATCGACCAACATGGCCAAGCCACGCTTCATTGGAGTCGCTAATGGGGTATAGAGCACCTGAGGTGCAATCTCGAAGGCAAAGGGAGTGACGATTGATTTAGGATCGGTTTTAGGAGCCAATTGCGAGACGTGTTCAGATTTTTTCTCGTGAGTTGCACTTATCATAGCTATCCGCTTTTATTATTTTTTTAGTTTATACACAGATAAACTTATGCCAAAGTGAGCAAATATTTTATACCTAAGGTAGGTAAATACCTTTATATTAAACATCTTAGATTTAGTAGTAGATATAAGCCAGAATCAATTACAGATACAATAGGTTAACATTTTTAACCGACTTCCAACTCAAGGTTTAATACTAGATACATGATGTTTCATAACTAAATGGAATAACGAAGAACAAACTATCACTTCTATTGCCGCTAAAGGCGATTATGATTAGCTTGGATATTCAAAGGAGCAGCAAGCAATGAGCAAAATTTTCGAAGACAATTCTTATACCATAGGTAACACCCCTCTTGTTCGCCTAAAACGTGTGAGCAAAGGCAATGTTTTAGCCAAAATAGAAGCCAGAAATCCAAGCTTTAGCGTTAAGTGCCGCATCGGTGCAAATATGATTTGGGATGCTGAGAAGAAAGGTTTGCTGACTCAAGATAAAGAGCTGATCGAACCAACATCGGGTAATACAGGTATCGCCCTGGCTTATGTTGCAGCAGCACGCGGTTATAAGCTGACTCTAACCATGCCAAATACCATGAGCCTGGAGCGCCGTAAGCTACTCAAAGCTTTAGGGGCTAATTTAGTGCTTACCGATGGTGCTAAAGGCATGAAGGGCGCTATCGACAAGGCCGAAGAAATTCGCCAATCTGCTCCTGAGAAATATGTATTACTGCAGCAATTTGATAACCCGGCTAACCCAGAGATCCATGAAAAGACAACGGGTCCTGAGATCTGGAACGACACCGACGGTGAAGTCGATGTTATCGTTGCGGGTGTGGGCACCGGTGGTACTATCACTGGGGTGAGCCGTTTTATTAAGAATGCTAAAGGTAAGGCAATCACTTCTGTTGCTGTCGAGCCGGCGGATTCACCGGTTATCGCCCAGACTCTTGCAGGTCAACCAGTACAACCTGGACCACATAAGATCCAAGGTATCGGTGCTGGTTTCATTCCTGGTAACTTAGACCTTGAGATAATCGATCGCGTCGAAGCTGTGACTAACGAAGAGTCAATCGAAATGGCTCAACGTTTGATGAAAGAGGAAGGTATTTTAGTGGGTATCTCTTCCGGTGCAGCGGTAGTGGCTGCAAATCGCATTGCCGAGCTTCCAGAATTTGAAGGCAAGACCATAGTTGTGATTTTACCCTCTGCTGCCGAGCGTTATCTCTCTTCAGTATTATTCCAGGGCGAATTCTCTGACGCTGAAAATGTTCAGTAAGAATCACTGATATTGGAATTAAAAAACCGGATGTGATATCCGGTTTTTTTATGCCTCCCCGTTACGCAAGAATACCTCTGATAATATTTCGAATCGTCGAACTGATTATTTTTTCAAACTCGGGCCCGGACTCACTATTATCGTCTCGAACGATAGATTGGTATTCGAGCAGCTTTATCAAGCCTAATATTTGGTAGGCATCCGCCAACGAGCTGCACGAACCCAGCTGCTCGAAAAAACCTTGAATGGTCGCCAGTAAAGATTCATCTAACTGCTTTATCGCACTGGCAAGTTGTTTGTTTCTGAGCGCTTCCTCATGAAAAGCCACCTCCAGTATACGATCATCTCTGCAGGACACCTGCTCTCGGATATGGGTACAGATAAATTGCGTTAACTTGCTCACTAAAACTTCAGTGCTTTCGCTAGCTTTATATGCTTCTTCGTCGGCTCCTAGGCTCGCACTGCTGAATTGTTTGAGTAACTCGAAGCTGCGGGTTTCTAACTTTTTATTCATCCATAAGGTTTTTTCAGCAAAATAGGTCAATGAATCACTGATAAGATCTTTGATGTCTTTAAAATAATAAGTGGTAGATGCTAAAGGCACATCGGCTTCTTTCGCCACGGCGCGATGGCGAACCCCACGGATCCCCTCTCTGACAATAAGCCTCAGGGTGGCTTCTAAAATAACCAGCCGCCTCGCCTCGCCATCACTTCGGCTTGTTTGACGTCCCACATAGGTTAACTGATGAGTCATCATGAGTCCTTCTGCTCTTTAGCCAGCTCATTACGCTGGCAATATCTTGAAAAATAGTCACTAAGCTTAACATTTTCACTTGTACCAATATAAGTCACTATAAATTTTGTTCCGACATTTGTTTTTAATTCTTTTTGTTTATCTCTCTAACAAAACAAGAAATTGCGTCTAATCTTATAACAACAGAGCATATTTTCAGATGCTTAGGCACATCACTTACCAAACACTTACATTTTAACATAACGTCAACTTAATATGACAGACAGGACCACTCAGTTGCAATAAGGGAGCGAACTATGGAGTCGATTAAAATTGCTGACTACATGAATAGACATCCAGTTACATTTACAGCGCATATGCCAATCGCAGAGGCAGTTGAACTCTTCCTGCATAACAAACAAATTGGTGGGCCCGTTATTGATGAAAATAGAAAAGTCATAGGCTTTCTGTCTGAACAAGACTGCTTAATCAAGATGCTGGAAGCCACTTACCTCAACGAAAATCATTATGCTGTAGGAGATGTGATGCATGGCGATCCTCTTACGGTAAAGAAGGAAGCATCTGTCTTAGACCTAGCGCAAAAGATGACCCATCACAAGCCTAAAATTTACCCTATTGTAGATGAAGAAGATAAATTAATTGGCGTAATTAATCGCTCAGCGGTATTAAAGGCCTTAGACGACCATTTAAGAGCCATGTATGAGCGTGGACACACCCGTTTGGTTTAGCTTGTACTCGCGATGATACCAACCTGGACTAAAATCTCAGCGGATCAATGCAGTCAAGCATGCGAACACAAGTCACTCATTAAAATAAAAATATTAGCTAACTCATTTTTTTGAACTCATTTTTTTGGACTATGCTTTATCACAATTAAGGCATGGCCTATAAATTAAGTCTTTTGGGATAAGAAACAAAGAATAAGGCGCTGAGCTATGGTATCTGCGAGTTTTATTTTCTATGTTTTGGCAATAATCATAGTCACCATGACGATGATTATTGTGTCGCATGCCCTAAACCCCAGAGGTCATAAGAGAAGCAACGCCTACCCCTATGAATCTGGCATAGTCCCCGTCGGTGATACCAATATTCGCTGGAACGTAAACTATTTCTTAATCGCCATCTCCTTCGTAATTTTCGACATCGAAGCCGTATTTCTCTACCTCTGGTCCTTGGTGGTAGTAGAAACAAGTTGGCCCGGCCTACTCACAGCCAGTTTATTTATCTTAGCCCTGTTCATTGCCTTGATTTATGAGATCAAACAAGGCGCCTTCAATTGGGGAATTCGCAAAGAGGGGGAATCTTGATGCGATGGCAATTAACCAAACCTGATATTAACGACACTCAGACAATTCCAACGGCCTCAATGAGCATGCAAGAGGTGGTAGAGAAGAACCTGTTAGTCACCCGCTTAGAAGACCTAGTCGCTTGGGGAAGAAGCAACTCCTTATGGCCGTTTAATTTCGGCTTATCTTGCTGCTACGTCGAGATGGCCACCTCTTTCACCAGTCGTCATGATATCGCCAGATTTGGCTCCGAAGTCATTAGAGCGACGCCAAGAGAAGCCGATCTCATCGTCATCTCCGGTACAGTATTTCTTAAGATGGCCCCGGTGATCAAGCACCTTTATGATCAGATGTTGGAACCCAAGTGGGTAATAAGCATGGGCTCATGTGCCAATTCAGGCGGCATGTATGATGTTTATAGCGTGGTCCAGGGTGCAGATAAATTCCTCCCCATAGACCTTTATGTTCCGGGTTGCCCACCCAGACCAGAAGCCCTGATGTATGGGCTCACTTTACTACAAGAGGCCATCAAGAATGGTGATGCCAGACAGAGAAGACCACTCAACCGCGTCATCACCCCACAAGAGATAGAATCCTTTGCCTGCCGTAACCTCCGGGATGAAAAACATGCCTTAAGAGTCGCTAGCAATAAACTCACGCCGCCAGACAGGGTATAAAGATGACCATAATGACGAAGGATATGTCAGTAATACCCACACGGACTCTCAAACTAGGGCTAACATTAGCCATGGTCCCTGAACTGGAACGTCTTCTGGGAGACAGTGCTATTGAGCAGAATACGGCGGACAATATTCTCACCCTCTGGATAGATAAGCATCAGGTTACTCCAGCCTTAAGCCTGCTCAAATCGATTACCGAACCGTTCAATTTTCTGTTCGACCTCTATGCCGTCGACGAACGTCTTAGGTTAGATAAAGCGTTACTGCCGGCCAAAGATTTCACCTTGGTGTATCAACTCCTCTCCATAGAAAGGAACCAAGATATTCGCCTTAAGGTAGCGCTTGAGGATAATGAACATCAAGCCAGCATCACCTCAATCTGGCCCTCGGCAAACTGGTATGAGCGTGAAGCCTGGGATCTGTTTGGCATCGTATTCGATGCACACCCAAACCTGTGCCGTATTCTGTTACCGCCGACCTATCAGGGCCACCCCCTGCGCAAAGAGTTTCCCTGCCGCGCCACCGAGACTGAGCCATTCACTCTGGATGATGAAAAGCTTGCCAGAGAGCAAGATGCGCTAAGATTCAATCCAAAAGAATGGGGAATGGACGACAGCAGCGAAGATAATGATTATCTGTTTCTCAATCTGGGCCCGAATCATCCCAGCGTACACGGGGTATTTAGAATCGCGCTGCAACTCGATGGCGAGCAGATTAAAAATTCGGTACCTGATATTGGTTATCACCATAGAGGCGCAGAAAAGATAGCGGAGCGTCAGACCTGGCATGGCTTTATCCCCTACACTGACAGAATTGACTATTTAGGCGGGGTGATGAACAACTTCCCCTATATTTTGGCCATAGAACAATTAGCTGATATTCGGGTATCTGAGCGAGTCGAGTGCATCCGGGTCATGTTGGCCGAGTGTTTTCGCATATTGAGTCATATGCTGTTCTTCGGTACGTTTGCCCAAGATGTCGGTCAGCTCTCTCCCATCTTTTATCTGTTTATCGACAGAGAAAAACTGTTCAGCATCATTGAGGCCATCACAGGTGCTCGCATGCACCCAAGTTGGTTTAGGATAGGTGGTGTGGCCCAAGACCTGCCTCAGGGCTGGCATATTATGATGCAGGAATTCGTCGATTACTTCCCAGCTAAGCTCGATGAATACGAAGTCATGGTGATGCAGAACAGCATACTCAAAAATCGCGCCGTTGGCATAGGCAAGTATGACACCCAGCAGGCCCTCGAATGGAACATCTCCGGCGTGGGCATAAGAGCCACGGGTCTCGAGTGGGACCTGCGCAAATCCCGCCCGTATTCAGGTTATGAAAACTATCAGTTCGACATTCCAACGGCTCACAATGGCGATGCCTATGACCGCTGCCAGCTCAGGGTCGATGAGATGAGACAAAGCATAAAGATCATCCAACAATGCATAGATCATATGCCACAGGGGAATTATAAGGCAGATCACCCATTAACCACTCCTCCAAGAAGCGACAGGAGCAAGCAAGATATCGAAACCCTGATCCAACACTTTATGAATGTGAGTTGGGGAGGTGTGATGCCCAAAGGAGAGTCAAGTTTCGCCGTTGAAGCCACCAAAGGCATCAACGCTTACACCCTGATATCGGACGGTACCAGCTCAAGTTATCGAACTCGGATCCGCACCCCATCTTTCCCCCATTTGCAGATGATCCCGACCTTGGCAAAGGAGCTAATGGTAGCCGACTTGATTGTGATCTTAGCCAGTATCGATTTTGTTATGGCCGACGTGGATAGGTAGGGGCTAATATGACACAGAATTATGAGCAGCTATTGAGGATCTCCATCCAGGAAGTCATGTCCGGTGACCTACCCTCGAACGGCGATGCTTCAACCGATGATCAGGCGGGCAATCACACACAAGCTACATTCACGACACCAGAGAAGACCCATACTCAGGATGAGTTTCCAGTCCGTAGCACACTGGCCGAGTCAGCGCTAACACCCAGCGCAGAGATTGCAGAGACTCTAGCCAAGGTTGAAGATAGGCAAGCTGTTGATGATTCATCCCAACTGAGCCCATGTGAAACCAAGCAGCTCGATAAGCTGCTGGTATCGGCCCCATATCCAGCCGCGACCTCCATCGATGCACTCAAGGTGATTCAAAAGCAAAGAGGCTGGGTGAGCGATGCCAGTTTATCTCTGCTGTCTGCTTATATTCAAGTCTCCGTTGCAGAGCTGGATTCTGTCGCCACCTTCTACAACCTGATATTCAGACAAGCCGTTGGTGAGGTAGTGCTTCACCCCTGTGATGGTATCAGTTGCGACTTAATGGACGGGGTCGAAGTTCGCGCAGCCATTAGCCAGAAATTACATATTAAACCCGGCGAAACGACGCCAGATAACCGCTTCACCCTAATTCCTCTTCCTTGCCTGGGGGCATGTGATAAAGCCCCGGTAATGATAGCGTCAGAGCAAGTTTACCCGCATCTAACCCTGAGTAAAATAGCCCAGTTGCTCGATGAACTGGAGGGAAATAAAAAATGACCTCTCCTCTCAATCCCTTGACTCGTTTCATTACCGATAAAGCTAATTGCTGGCAACTGTCTGAGTACCTGAGTCATGGCGGATACGATGGATTAACCCGGGCTATGGAGATGAGTTCAGATGAGCTGCTAGATAGCATTAAACAATCAAACCTCAGGGGACGCGGTGGAGCTGGCTTCCCAACCGGACTCAAATGGAGCTTTGTCCCTCGCGGGGCAGATGCTCCTAGGGAAAAATACTTGATAGTCAACGCAGATGAGATGGAGCCTGGTGCATTTAAAGACCGCTGGCTGCTTGAGCAGACCCCACATCAGATCATCGAAGGTCTACTCATTGGCGGCTTAACCTTAGGGGCGACTCAAGGCTACATCTTCCTTCGAGGTGACTACTATCTCGCCGAGGAGAGACTGCTGCAAGCGATAGATGAATGCAAGCAACACCACTTACTCGGCCGGGACATCTTAGGCCGAGGTATTCAAGGACAAGCCTTTAACTTCGATATTCATATCCATTCCAGTGCCGGACGTTATATTTGCGGCGAGGAAACTGCACTGATCAACGCCATGGAGGGCAAGCGCGCGACGCCAAGGGCTAAGCCTCCCTTCCCTCAAGTTGCCGGTCTTTGGGGGAAACCTACCATAGTCAACAATGTTGAGACATTTTGTAATCTGCCCCACATCATCAATTTCGGCAGTGACTGGTTTAAGGCACTCGGCAAGGGACAAGACGCAGGCACTAAAATCTTCGGCGTCAGCGGCAGAGTCAAACGTCCAGGACTGTGGGAGCTCCCCATGGGCACATCCATCAGAGAGATCATCGAGCACCATGCTGGCGGCATGTGCGACGGTTATCGGCTCAAGGGCTTACTTCCTGGCGGCGGCTCCACAGATTTCCTCCTCGAAGAACACTTAGATGCTCTCATGGATTACGACGAAATTGGCAAGTTAGGCAGCCGCATGGGCACCGGTACCATCATCATCTTGGACGATCAATATTGCCCCATCTCTATGGTGCTCAACCTAGTGCGCTTCTTCGCTCAGGAGTCTTGCGGCTGGTGCACACCTTGCAGAGACGGCCTGCCCTGGGCCGTTTCCTTACTCGAAAAAATTGAGCGAGGAGAAGGTGAGCTCAAAGACATTGTTCAGCTGGAGGAGCTGTGCGACTTTGCAGCGCCCGGCAACACCTTTTGCGCACTCGCCCCTGGCGCGGTCGAGCCGCTGCAGAGCGCCCTTAAATATTTCAGGCAAGACTTTGAGACACATATCAATCATCAATGCTGCCCCTATCATGACGAACTAGCCGCAAAGAAGACAGCCACAGCTGAGACACTCAGCACGATAAATGCTAACCGAGTCGAGGGGACGTGATGAATAATCTCAACACTGAAACAGACATGGTCAGCATCACCATAGATAACAAGGCCTATCGAGTATCACCAAATGAAAACCTGCTGCAAACCTGTCTGACACTTGGGTTAGATCTGCCTTATTTCTGTTGGCATTCGGAGCTGGGCTCAGTGGGCGCCTGTAGACAATGCGCGGTAAAACAGTATCAAAATGATGAGGACAAGGTCGGCCGCTTAGTCATGGCGTGCATGACCCCAGTATGTGATGGCATGGTCATCTCGATGCAAGATACTCAATCAATACAATTTAGACAGACCAATATCGAAGCCATCATGACCCAGCACCCCCACGACTGTCCGGTGTGTGAAGAGGGGGGGAACTGTCACTTGCAGGATATGACCGCCATCAGTGGCCATATCAACCGACGTTACACAGGTAAGAAACGCACGCATCTGAATCAATATTTAGGTCCCATGCTCAATCATGAGATGAACCGCTGCATAGGATGCTATCGCTGCGTCCGCTTCTATCGGGACTACTGTGGTGGGGATGACTTCAATGTGTTTGGCTCGAAAAGCCATCTCTACTTTGGCCGAGCCACATCCGGGGCCCTTGAAAATAACTTCTCAGGCAACTTGGCCGAGGTCTGCCCGACCGGAGTGTTTACCGATAAACCCTTCTCCGAGCACTACATTCGAAAATGGGACCTACGAACCGCCCCGACTATCTGCCCCCACTGCAGCCTGGGCTGCAACATCACAGTGAGTGAAAGAGATCAGAAGGTTCGCAGGATAACTAACCGCAGGCATGATGAGATCAACGGCCATTTCCTATGCAATATTGGCTTATTTGGTTATGAACATGCTAATCACAATGAACGACTCGATGCTCCCTTGCTGCGCAATAACGCCGATAAGAGTTCTGTAATCCTTTCCAGCATTGAAGCCAAGAAGCAGCTAGCCAAGCTCCTCTCACCAGCGGACAGCGATGACCAAGGAAGCTATCTCAGCCAAGCAACAGGCAAGTGCATTGCCATAGGCTCTGCCAGAACACAGATAGAAAATAATGCTGCGCTGATGAAACTGGTGGGTCAAGACAACTTTTATCTGGGCGTACCGGACCAACAAGTCCAGATGCTGCACATGCTGTGCAGTGCTTATCAGAGCAATAGAGTCAGCCCATTCTCCATCAAACAGGCCCAAGCTTGCGACGCCGCCCTGATAATCAATGAAGACATTAGTCACACGGCGCCCAGACTCGCACTCGCCATCAGGCAGATGAGCCGTAACCTGGGGGTAGACAATGCCGCGAAACTGGGCCTAGCCGATTGGCAAGATGGCCCGGTTAGGAATATAGCGCAAACGAGCCGCTCACCTTTAGCGATTATCGCCAGCGATACCAGTCAATTGTCCAATTTGGCAACTGAGGAAGTTATCATTTCCCCCGATGAGCAAGTGATCTTGCTTGAAGAGATACAGGATCAACTAGCGCACAGACTTGAAGAAACTAAGAAACTTAACGAAGCAGAGAGACTTAACGAAAATCCCGAGCGTTTTACAGACATACCCCATCGCCCCACCAGCTCCGCAGCAGACATAGATAGCGATATTAATAGCAATATCGAACCATATGCAAATACAGAGTCCTATTCTGCTTCTACCCAGCGCATCGTCGACACTCTGTTAACTGCCGACACTCCCATGGTGATTACCGGCCTTCAGAGTCAAGATCCGACTCTGTTGAGCACTAGCCTTAATATTGCAAGTTTGCTCAAACAGCTTAAGCCGAATGCGGGTTTTTATGGGGTGACCAAGCAGGTAAACGATCTTCATTTTGGCCTGCTTATCAAGGATGAGGAAGGAGAGGAAAATTATCAGGGTATCGACTCCTTCATCACCAGAGTCATGGGCCAAGAGGGAGAAGACTCAACCCATAAAGCCCCTGATACCTTGATTGTTTTAGAGACAGATCTGTATCGCTATATGGAAGTTGAGCGACTAGAAGCCGCATTGGATGCGATAGATAATATTATCGTCATAGATCAAATGTTAACCCCAACCGCTCAGATGGCAGATCTTATATTACCAAGCGGCTCTTTTGCCGAATCCCAAGGCTGTTACCTCAGCTCTGAAGGAAGATTACAGCATGGGTTTGCCACCATATCCGGGCTTAATCAACGCATGATGCCCTGGACCTGGCTCTCTGAGCTAACGGATTTATCTAGCCCAGCAGAGATCCATCATTGGCTATCCCAGCATTTCCCCATACTGGCCCCCATCGAAACATTTTCTGAGCTCGCTCAAATCAATCTAGGCTCCCAGTTCCGGATCGCCAGCCAACCCAAACGAGCCAGTGCCAGAACGGCGATACATGCCGTTCATGATGTCAAAGAGCAGATGCCAATATCGGCTTCTGGCACGCCTTTTGTTCAATCTATGGAAGGAGTCGAGGGATTTCGTCAGAGTCAGGTACAGATGATCACAGTCTTGCCCGCTAATGCTTGGTCACCCAAGTGGAACTCAGATCAGGGAGCCAATCGTTTCGGCAATGAAAGTCACTCCCCCTGGACCTTGGGGATCACACTTTTCTCTCAAGCATACCTAGGCGACCATCAAGCTAAGCCAGGAAACGGGCAGCAAACTAATGCGAGTCGAAAAGAAACTAATAGCTTAGAGTTAACAAGCGCCAGCATCCGCTTAATGCCTTCGGCTAACCTATATGCCGATTTTGAGCTGGCGAGCTATTCATCATCGATACACTCCATGAGCCCGGATCCCAGCCTTAATATTCACCCAAGCCTAGCCGCCTCGTTGAACCTCATCGAAGGAGAGGAAGCCCAGATCCAAGGTGAGCATAAAGCCGCCAGCCTTATATGCACACTCAATCAGCAGATGTCCCCAGATGTCGCACAAGTACCCAATTCATTATTCACCTTACTGGGTAAGCGAGCCAAGATAACAGCACTCAAAGGTAAGAGTAAGGAGGACAGTGATGGTCCTACATGAGGTGTCACAGCTGTCCACTAGATTATTCACCTTACTGGATAAGCGAGCCCTGATAATGCCACTCAAGGGTAAGGAGGACAGTGATGGTCCTATATGAAGTGTCACCGCTGCCCAATACATTATTCATCCTTTTCACCTTGCAGGTTAAGCGAGCCAAGATAACGCCACTCAAGGGCAAGGAGGAGCATGATGGCCCTATATGAGGTGTTACTGGTTCCCACCAGCGTTTTGCTACTATTGTTGCTGTGCGCTGCCTGGTCTACTTGGCTAGAGAGACGATTGCTCGCGGTCTGGCAAGATAGATTGGGGCCCAATCGGGTCGGCCCTATGGGACTCTTGCAAGTGGTTGCCGACATGATAAAAATTTTTACCAAGGAAGATTGGGTCCCTCCCTTCGCCGATAAGGCCTTGTTCATTATCGCGCCGATGATCCTGATGATAATGACCTTACTCGGGTTCGCCATCATACCTTTCTCCCCGAATATCCAGATAGCCAATTTCGATAATGCCTTGCTGTTCATCCTGGCGCTGAGCTCACTGTCGGTTTACAGCATCATGCTAGCTGGTTTCTCCTCCAACAGTAAATATGCCCTGCTGGGCGCGATGCGAACCGCGGCTCAGATGCTGTCTTATGAGGTGTTTATGGGGCTGGCTCTGATGGGCGTTGTCATCATCACAGGCAGCTTTAGCCTCAACGATATAGTGGCGGCTCAGGAAAATTACTGGTTTATTCTGAGTCAGCCCCTTGGTTTTGTGCTGTTTCTTATCGCGGGCGTGGCGGAGAGTCATCGTGCTCCCTTCGATCTTCCCGAGGCCGAAACTGAGATAGTGGCAGGATTTCATACCGAGTATTCCAGCATGAAATTTGGCATGTTCTTCATTGGTGAGTACCTGGGCGTCATCTTTGTCTCCGCGCTCATAACCACTCTCTATTTTGGTGGCTGGCAAGGGCCAGTGCTGCCCCCTATTATCTGGTTCCTGTTAAAAACAGGATTCTTCGTGGTGTTCTTCATTTTGCTGAGAGCCGCCATACCCAGGCCCAGATACGATCAACTGATGCGACTCGGCTGGGCGGTATTATTGCCTCTCACTTTACTCAACCTGCTGTTAACCGCTCTATGGCAGTTAACACTTGGTTTCTAACAGGAGAGTGGATCATGCTTAGCCAAATAAGAACCTTGATCACCATCTTGAAGCATACCTTCACCCCCGCCGATACGGTGCAGTATCCGGAGCAGAAACCTTACCTATCTCCCAGGTATCGAGGCCGAATTGTGCTGACTCGAGATCCCGATGGTGAGGAACGTTGCGTCGCTTGCAATCTCTGCTCAGTCGCCTGTCCCGTCGATTGTATCTCCGTAGAAAAAACCGAGAAACCCGATGGCCGCTGGGAGGCTAAGACCTTCACCATCAACTTTTCCCGCTGCATCATGTGCGGCTTCTGCGAAGAGGCCTGTCCGACCCACGCGATTCAACTCACGCCTGATTTTGAAATGGCGGAATATGACAGGCAAAACCTGGTCTACGAGAAGCATCACCTGCTGATTTCTGGCCCGGGTAAGTATCACGAGTATAATTTCTATAAAGTCAGTGGTAAGGCGATAACGGGCAAGGCTAAAGGTGAAGCCATCGACGAGCAAGCTCCCATCAATGTCAGGAGTCTGTTGCCATGATTGACATTATATTTTTCATCACAGCCGCCGTCGCCATCATATCGGCACTTCTCACCGTCAGCGCCCATAATGTGGTACATGCTCTGCTGTATCTGGTCACCATGATGTTGGCTATCGCGCTGATTTTCTTCCTGCTAGGTTCACCTTTTGCCGCTGCACTACAGATCATTGTCTACGCAGGCGCCGTCATGGTGCTATTCGTATTTGTCACCATGATGCTCCACCAAGGTGAGCGCAGCTTAGCCGCCGAGCGGCTACTGTTTAATCCTAAGGTGGCTAAAGGTCCCCTGATATTATCAGCGCTATTGGTCATAGAGCTCATCTTGATATCCCTAGGCTCGGTTGGCCTACATCAAGAGATACTCACTAGCCTATTACCTGTGAATCAAACGGTGAAACAGCTGGCCATACAGCTCTTCGGCTCCTATCGGGTTCTGGTCGTGTTAGCTGCCATCATGCTGCTGGCCGCGCTTGTCAGTGCCATCCATATCACCAAGCAAGACAGCACACCGCATCCAGCGTCATCAAGTTCAGTCAAAGACCTGGATACTGAATCTAAGCAGGCACTAAGCTTAGGTTCTAGCGAATTCACCCCAGACGTCAGTGTTAACTACATAACCAAACAAGGTGGCACAGCGTCACCCAATTCAGCCAACGACCCTGAGCCGGATACTGAAGCTAAGCCAGCACACAACTCAGATTCTAGCGAATTAACCCTCGCCGAAATTGAACCGAGTCAGGCACAGACGAACAAGCAAACCCGAGGTGAACACAGATGATAGAGATCACTTGGGTACTGGTGTTAAGTGGTGTGCTGTTCGCTATCGGCCTGTTCGGCTTACTTAGCCGCCGAAATTTACTCTTTATGCTGATCTCACTGGAAATCATGCTCAATGGCGTAGCCCTGATATTTGTCGCCGCCTCGAATCTGCATGGCAATGTCGATGGGCAACTCATGTACCTATTCATCCTCACACTGGCCGCCTGTGAAGTTGCTGTTGGCCTGGCTTTGGTTATTCATATTTACCGGCAACAGCAAGATCTTGATGTCGATAAACTCACTAAGCTGAAGGGATAATATGAACAGTCTATTTATAAATGATCTATTGATGAATAACCTGTTGATGGCCATCCCATTGCTTCCCCTTTGCAGCGCGGCAATATTAATTCTAGTTCAGCCCAATGATCGGTGGACAAGAATACTGGGGGTGAGCTCTGTGATCCTGGCAGCCCTGTTAGCCCTTATACTCAATGTGCAAGTCTGGGATGAAGAGGTGTTTATCATTCAGACTTCCTTGGGTGAGTGGCTCAATATAGGCGCTCCAGCATTAGTGTCTTCGGAGTTAGCCACTCAAAATCCAGGATCACTAAACCTGAACTTTGGCCTGTATCTGGACCCCTTATCCCTGGTGATGATCACCATCATCTGCTGTATCGGCGCCCTGATCCATATCTATTCGGCAAGTTATATGATCCAAGATACCGACCAATGCCGCTTCTTCGCTTACTTAAACCTGTTTGTGTCTTCCATGCTGATTCTGGTGCTTGCCGACAATCTGGTGGTCCTCTATCTGGGATGGGAAGGCGTGGGCCTGTGCAGCTATCTCTTGATCGGTTTTTGGTATCAAAAGACTGACAATAACAAGGCCGCCAACAAGGCTTTTATCATCACCCGCATCGGTGACACCGCCATGTTAATCGGAATTATACTGCTTTTTTATCAGTTCGATACCGTCAATATTCAGCAGATACAGCAGCAATCTCAAACACTTCTACAGGCTAATACCGTGGGAGGAAACCAATTAATTGCACTTTCATGCTTGCTCTTATTTGCAGGCGCCGCGGGAAAGTCGGCGCAGATGCCATTACACTCCTGGTTACCCGATGCCATGGCCGGCCCAACACCAGTTAGTGCGCTCATTCACGCGGCGACTATGGTGACCGCTGGCGTATACTTGATCGCAAGAAATGATGCCCTGTACCAACTCGCCCCTCAAGTATTGCTTTTTATCGCCGTTATTGGGGTATTGACCCTACTCCTTGGCGCGACTTCGGCACTGTTTCAAACGGATCTTAAACGCATATTGGCCTACTCGACCATCAGTCAGCTTGGTTATATGTTTTTAGCCTTAGGCGTCGGCGCCGCATCCACGGCAATCTTTCATCTGATGACCCATGCATTTTTCAAGGCCCTGCTGTTTCTCAGTGCCGGGGCATTGATCTATTGCATGAATCATGAGCAAGACATAATGAAGATGGGCGGCCTGAGTAAGAAGCTGCCTTTACTGGCTCTAAGCTTTGCCATAGGCTGCGCCGCCCTGGCCTCTTTGCCCATGACATCAGGATTTTTCAGCAAGGAATTAATTTTACAGCAGGTGGCAATGGCTGAGCAGCCCCTCCTATGGTGGGGAGCCTTATTAGGCGCATTATTTACCGCGCTATACAGTGCCAAGTTATTCTTTATTATCTTTATGGGAAAACTTGGCCATGCGCCTAGCCATAAAACCCCTACTATTATGGCTGCAGTTCTCGTTATCTTGATGACTCTGGCCTTACTCGGCGGCATTCAGCCACAAGGGGTCTTACACTTGTTTGGCGAGTTAACCCTTAGCTCATCTTCAAACCTGACGCCTCTCGAACATGGGTTACCTATTCTAGTGCCGTTAATCGGTGTGATCTTAGCCTGGTTTCTGTTTAGTCAAACAAACAGAGATAAACCCGTCAATAAAGTAAGTTTAAGCCGTTTTATACGTTCAGGCTGGGGCTTCGATGCCTTGTTCACTCACGTTTTTATCACACCTTTTAAAAAACTCACTTTCCTCAATCGCCATGACATTATTGATGCGAGTTTTCGAGCACTCGAGACAGTCAGCTATCGCCTCCACCTGATGTTCAATCGGCTACAAACGGGACAACTAAGACGTTACAGCGCCAGTCTGATCTTATTCAGCATATTAGCTATCGCATGGGGAGTCATAAGATGAATTCACTTAGACAGCCGCATACCTTGCTGCTTTGTCCCTTTATAACCTGCACCTCAACTAGCCTAATAAGGCTCATAAGATGATGCTACTTTGCTTAATATTAATTCCACTCCTGGGCGGGCTGCTTGCCTGGTACAGTCAAGGCTTTAATCCAAACTTGCCACGCAGAATATCTCTGTTCACACTCCTGGGCAGCTTGGCCTATATAGGGATTTTGACATTAACCAGCCCACTTGCCCGAAGCAGTCAGTGGCTTTTCGATGAGAGCCATGTCTGGATTGACAGGTTTAACATCACGGCTCACTTTTCCATGGATGGCCTTAGCCTGATCTTGATATTACTAACCCTATTGATGGGCCTAGCCGCCCTCTCTTCGGCCTGGAGTGAGATTGACAAACATCAGGGATTCTTCTACTTCAATTTTCTCTGGACCTTAGCCGGGATCATAGGTGTTTTTCTGGCGATGGATCTGCTGCTCTTCTTCGTCTTCTGGGAAGTCATGTTGGTTCCCATGTATTTTCTTATTGCCATATGGGGACATGAAAACCGTCGATATGCTGCGCTGAAATTCTTCTTATTTACCCAGGCTGGCGGATTATTGATGCTACTGAGCACCATAGCCTTAGTCGTATTCCATTATCAGGAAACCGGCCAGCTTAGCTTCAACTACCATGTGTTAATTCTCGCACCCATCGCTTCCCCTACGGCCATCTGGATCTGTTTAGGTTTTATTATCGCTTTTCTGGTCAAGCTGCCCGCCTTTCCCTTTCACCCCTGGTTACCCGATGCCCACACCCAAGCCCCCACTCCGGCGAGTATTATATTGGCGGCAATACTCTTAAAGACAGGTGGTTACGGCATCATACGATTCGTACTGCCCCTGTTTCCCGACGCGGTGCAGTTTTGGTCGCCACTGATGATGAGCCTCGCCGTTTTGAGCATCATCTACGGCGCCTTGATGGCTTTTTCTCAACATGACTTGAAACGCATAGTGGCCTACTCGAGTGTGAGCCATATGGGCTTCGTACTCTTAGGTTGCTTTAGCCTGAACATGATTGCACTTCAGGGCGCTGTGATGCAGATGCTCGCCCATGGTCTGAGCAGCGCGGCTCTGTTTATGTTAGTCGGCCTGATACAACAAAGGCTTCATAGCCGGGATCTGCATCAATTTTCCGGCTTATGGCGCTATTTTCCTCAACTGAGCGCCATGGGACTCTTCTTCGCCATCGCCTCCCTAGGCATGCCGGGGTTGGGCAATTTTATCGGAGAATTTCTCGTACTGGTCGGCGCCTTAGAACAGCACGCTAGTTTTGCCGTTCTAGCCTCCTTGGGCTTGATACTTGGCGCTGTGTATTCCCTGCGCATGATTCAAAAGAGTTTCTTCGGGCCTTTTCAAACCCGAGGCTCAGACTTGGATGACCCAGCCTCCACAGTTGACACAGAAATAGCCCTCACATCGACAAGTGATCAAGTAAGCGCCAAAGTGGCTCCCCTCTCAAAACCGCCTACCCTCTCCAGCCCATACCCAGATCTTAGCCTGAAGGAGAAGTTGACTCTCATGTCAATCGCAGCTGGCTTGATACTTTTGGGGATACACCCACAACCACTATTGGACATGCTAGAGCAACCATTAGCCCAAGTACTTGCGCTATACGCCATAACAGGAAGTGCACTATGAGTAACCACTACCTTCCGGCAGGCATATTGTTGAGCACAATTTTGATCTTGCTACTGAGTATTGCCTTAAAACGCTCGCACATTCATGCTTTTTTGATCACAGGTGTGGGCTTAATTGGCGCTTGTCTGGTTCAAGTGTCCTTGATTGAAGCCCCTGCCACGTCTGAGCTACTATTTATTTTCACCCCGGTAAATGCCCTTGTCTCTGCTGGATTATTAGTCATCTTAGTCTTTCTCTGGTCTCAGCTTTATCATTGGCTGGATAAGTCGGATAACACCAATGAAGAGTATTATCTGCTGTTATTGACGGCCAGTCTGGGCGCTGTGTCCATGATTGCCAGTCAGCATTTCGCCAGTTTCTTCCTGGCCTTAGAACTAATGAGCCTCTCTTTCATCGGGCTTATCGCCTATTCAAATAACAATCCTAATAGTCAGGAAGCCGGAATTAAATACCTAGTGCTATCGGCCGGCGCTTCGGCTTTGATACTCATGGGAATCGCGCTCATCTATCTGCAAACGGGCAGCCTGACATTTGATGCAGTGTCTACAAACAAGCTGCAGCACCTAGCGAGTTCGCCGCTGAATTTAACCACTAGCGGGATGATCTTTATTCTCACAGGACTTTGTTTCAAACTGTCTCTGGTACCTTGTCATCTGTGGGTCGCAGACATTTTTGAAGGAGCTCCTCTGCCCACTACGGCCCTCTTGGCTATCGTCTCGAAATTGTCAGCTTTTATCGTGTTATGGAGGATGTTCAGTTATGGAGAGTGGCAAACCGATAGCACAATTTTAGACGTCATCGCCCTAGTCGCGGTCGCATCTATGCTTATTGGTAACTTGTTAGCACTGCAGCAAGATAGACTGCTGCGAATATTGGCCTTCTCCTCTATCTCTCACTTTGGTTATCTACTGATTATGTTGTTATTACTCGAGGGTAATGCCAGCCTGCTAAATGATATAAGCTTTAATCTTGAAGCAATGGTTTTTTATCTACTCGCCTATATGATCACCTTAACAGGTACCTTCTCAGTGTTAATGCAGCTGGAAAATACCACCTCAATCAAGCAATTAAGCGGCCTTTTCTGGCGACAACCCCTGCAGGCAACATGTTTAAGTGTACTCATGCTGTCTTTAGCCGGGATACCATTAACCATAGGATTTATGGGAAAGTTCTATCTTGTCGCTGCAGCCATCTCCGGCCAGCTTTGGTGGCCGATGAGCTTCTTGGTGATTGCCAGTGTGATAGGCCTTTATTTCTATCTTAGGATCATCATGATCATGTTAGCTAAAACTGAAAGCGCCTCTGTCCCATGTAAACTTGATATAAGGGAAAAAGTGACTTCTTGGGTCATTATCATAACCGTCATAGGTGTAGGAACATTTCCAAGTGTATTTGCCGACATGCTCGAGGCTGTCACCCACTGACTGGTGTTATTAACGACAAGTACAGGCTGCATCACAAGTTAATATAAAAGTACAAATAAACTCGGATAAATCATACTGTTATTTTCTTCCAACATGATAGAGTGACTTGCGCTTTTACTTATATAACCGAGTCTACATTTATTATGCCTTTCTATCAGTCTCCACAGGATATCAGTGCTTTCGATGCAAAATTTGAAGCACAAAAAATTGCTTTCGCCCCTATCAGTTTTCAAGTCGCACGCTGTTTACTCAAATTTGGCATATTAGAGCAGATAGATGCTGCGGGTAAATCTGGCTGTTTGCTCGAAGATATTCAACACAGCACCCAGTTATCTGAATATGCTGTCAGCGTATTACTGGATATGGGCCTGAGTATGAGACTCGTTTGGCATAAAGATGAACGTTATCGCTTGGATAAGATTGGTTTCTTCCTGCTACACGATGATATGGCCAAGGTTAACCTGAATTTTGTCCATGATGTTTGCTACCAAGGTGTATACGAGTTAGAGGCATCACTCGTCGAAGGCAAGCCAAAGGGACTAAAAGTATTCGGTGATTGGGAGACTATCTACCCCACTCTCAGTGAATTACCCGAGCAAGTAAAACAAAGTTGGTTCGAATTCGATCACTACTATTCAGATCATGCTTTTGGCCAGTTACTGCCATTAATATTTAAAAACCAGCCTAAACATATCGTCGACGTCGGCGGTAATACCGGAAAATGGGCACTGGCATGCACAGGCTATAACAGCCAGGTCAATATCACCATCATGGACCTCCCCGGTCAGCTGAAAGTCGCCTTAAAAAATGCTAAGAATAAAGATGTAGCCGACCGAGTCCAGGGGTATGAATGCAACCTCCTCGATGAGTCACAAGCTTTCTGCCGTGAGGGCGACCTTTATTGGATGAGCCAATTTTTGGATTGCTTCTCCAAGCCGCAAATATTAAGTATTCTGAAACGTACTGCACTGAGTATGACGACGCTAAGTGAGCTGTGTATATTAGAAACTTATTGGGACAGGCAACCGTTCGAGGCCGGCGCATATTGTGTCAATGCCACCTCTATCTACTTCACCGCCATGGCAAATGGTGACAGTAGAATGTATCACTCTAAAGATATGTTGAGTCTCATCTCCCAAGCCGGTCTGTATGTCGATGAGGATATCGATGACATTGGACTCGGGCATACCTTATTACGTTGTAAGCTAAAACCAAGCTAATATGGAGTCTATTTAGTCATACTAAATTAAATTGAACTCATGATTAACTAGAATCAAATATTTTTAATGAGTCTATTCCCTTAACATTAAGTCATCACTTAATAACTAGGGAGTAGAAATGAAATCTACTTTTAACCTCCTTTCTCACCGAGTCTCTCGTTTACCAAGCCCTATGGCCGGCTTAGCACTTGCTATCGCTAGCCTAGGTTGGGCATGGGAGAGTATGCTTCCAGCTATGGGAGGTCGAGGCCAAATCATCAGCGCTGCTATTGCGGCTATCTTGCTTGCAAGCCTGGTGATTAAATTTGTACTTCACCCAAAGGTTTTACATGAGGAGCTCACTCACCCGGTCATAGGCAGCGTGATCCCAACGTTTGCCATGGCGCTTATGGTCATTTCAAACTCCATCGGTCAATACTCAGCAGCTACAGGTCAAATAATCTGGTTACTAGCCATAATCATCCACTTGGTCTTCCTCAGTATGTTTGTTTTCTATAGAGCCATAGATTTTAAGTTAGAGCATATGGTACCAAGTTGGTTTGTGCCGCCTATTGGTATCATAGTCGCCGCCGTAAGCTTCCCTAGTCATGCTGAGTCGGCAGCTCAAAATCTTCAGTGGATTGCTAACGGCACATTAAACTTCGGTATGCTGTGTTACCTCGTCATGTTACCAATCATGCTATACCGCCTGATATTTTGTGCCCCCATTGCCGATGCAGCTAAACCCACCATTGCCATACTGGCTGCCCCCGCCAGTTTATCTTTAGCCGGTTACCTGACGATTAGCACCCAGCCTTCGATTGTTGTTGTCGCACTTCTGCTCAGCATTGCAGTCTTAATGACGTCGGTTATCTATCTGGCCTTCTTTCATTTGTTAACACTGCCCTTCTCACCTGGCTATGCTGCATTTACCTTCCCTATGGTCATAGGCGCAACAGCTCTGTTCAAGACCTACTACTGGCTAACTGAGACCTATGGAATGAATCAATTCACCAGCCTTATCCAGCAAGCAGCAGAGGGCGAACTGTTTATCGCAACCGCAGTGGTCATATATGTCGCCTATCGTTACTTATCTCACTACAGTCCTAGTGCTTGGAGAGCATAAATATCTACACGGAAACAGGTACTGCTCAACTATTTATTACATATCATTCAGTATTTCCCACAGCCATCAATTTATGATGGCTGACTTTCTGTCTTCTAATATTGATTTCCTCTGATCACAAGTCGCTTACAAAAACAACAAACTCAAACATTAAACTTATTTACAAATACATCAAACTTGTAAAATTGATGATATTTCAAACAAACTAAAAACAAAACAAGGAGATCAAAATGGTGACCAAAATCACAAGATGATTATATTTGTTTCAATCGAATACTTTTTTCACGATCATCCGGTTAACCATATGTTACCGATTTAACCCAGGGAAACATTTATAAAGCTCTCCGAACAAATAGAAACAGAATATAAAATGCCCAAAGATTAACACACCCATTATAATTGTAACCTAACCCATTGATTAACAGATTTACAACAGCCTGAAGTGTTGCGAGAAAGGGGTGGGCAAGTTAACCAAAAGTAGTAATGCGCTTTAATCCTTCTCGTTTACATACCATTGCAGATGTTATCACTACGTGCTTATATCCCACTCCTAGCAACATTAATCAATATTCGTTTAATAAAATTAACAAGCGTATGACTGATTGCATTTGTTGCTATATAAAAATTAAAACCAAATTATTAAAAACATAATAAGTGTCAGGGAGAACAAAATGCTGCCAAACTCAAAAATGGCTAAAGCTGTACGTTTTGCATTAATTAGTGGTGCTGCAACTGCCGCATTAACTGCGCCAGTCGTATTTGCTGCAAGTGATGATGAAAAAGTAGAAAGAATTCAAGTTACTGGTTCACGTATAAAACGTACTGACTTAGAAGGATCTTCACCGGTAACGACTATTACCGCTGCTGATATGGAAAAAACTGGCGCTATGTCAGTCGCCGATGTTTTACGTCGTAGTAACTTAAACACCTTCGGCTCAAGCGCCGAATCATCGGGTAGCTCTTGGCAGAGCCAAGCTAATATCAACTTGCGTGGTGCTGGAGCAGACAGAACTTTGGTTCTTCTAAACGGCAAACGTATGCCTGGTTCACCGACTATGGGTGGCACAGCAGTTAACTTAAACACCATTCCTACTGCCGCTATTGAACGCATCGAAATCCTTTCTGATGGTGCTTCAGCTGTTTATGGTTCTGATGCCGTTGCTGGTGTTGTTAATATTATCCTTAAGAAAGATTTTGAAGGACTAGAGATCTCCGGTACGGGTACTAACCCTCAACAAGCTGGTGGTGAAGAGTGGAAAACTCACATCATAGGTGGTACGAGCAGCGACAAGGGCAGTCTAACTTTCTCATTCGAACATCAGAGTCGTGAAATTATCTTCCAACGTGATCGTTGGTTCACAAGCTCTACTAACACATTAGCAGAGAAATATGCCGATACGACGGGTGTTTCTGCATATGCCCGTAACTTTTTGGATATGACTTCAGGACAGTTTAGCCCAATGGCTGCCTGTGATAACAAAAAAATGGTCGGTGGCGGCCATGTTTACGATTATGGTGATGGCGATTATATCTGTGGTTATGACTACACCTCAGAAGCAGCCGATCACGCCGCGCGTAAGTATACTGCAGGTTATGTAACTGCAAATTACGAGCTATCTGACGAAATCATGTTTGAAACTCAAGGCCTATTCTCACGTAACGAGACTTTCGGTCGTTTCGCTCCTGCAGCTGGCTGGTTTAATGTTGATGCTGGTCAAGTTGATATTCAAAATTACTCAGCCGATGGTACTAACACTGGCACAAGTAAAAATGAAAATGATGGCCGAGTTTACTATCGTTTCACCGACGTAGGTACCCGTGATTCATCTACAATCGATTACAGCACAGATATCCAAGTTGGTTTAGTCGGTGAGCATGATGACTTTGGCTGGGATTTCACTTATCACTATAATCTAGCTGAAAATAGCAACTACGGTAAGGGCTATGTACACCGTCCAACTGTTGAGGCTATGGTTAAGAGTGGTGAATTTAATTTCGGTCCAGAAGGAAACAGTGAGGCTGTTGTTGCTGCAATAAGCCACGATACCCTTAAGCAAGATATCATGGAATTCCAAAGTGTGAATGCTGGTATCAACTTCGAAGCTATCGATCTTCCTGCTGGCATAGTTGGTTGGTATGTGGGTACTGAATTTATGCAGTACAAATATGAAGCTAACGTCGATGCCGAAACCGCTGCAGGTGAAGTCATCGGATCTTCGGGTAACGGTTCAGGCGGAGATCGCGATGTATTTGCAGTCTTTGCTGAGAGTATCATTCCCGTTACTGATGATCTGGAACTCAACCTTGCATTCCGCTACGACAAGTATTCAGACTTTGGCTCAGCAACGACTCCTAAGATTGCACTTAGATACCAGCTAATTGAAGATGTTGTATTACGTGCATCATGGGGCCAAGGCTTCCGTGCACCGGCATTATCAGATCTTTATGCTGCCGATTCTTTCAGTGCAGATTCAGCAACCGATTATCACTATTGTGAACAGCAAGGAACGTCTACTACAGACTGTAAAGCTAAGCAATATGACGTAACTCGTACGGCTAACTCTGAGCTACAGCCTGAAACATCTGATTTCTATAATCTTGGTGCAATCTGGAACATCACAGACAACTTCAGTACTAAAGTTGAATATTACAATTTAAGTATCGATGATGTGATCACGTTTATCACTCTTGACTCTTTGCTTAAAGAAGAGAAGAAAGTCGGCTACGGTAACTTGGCTCTAGGTGATATCAAACGTGTGGGTAATAATGCAGATGGTAAAATCTTGTCTGCAACGACCCCACAGGTCAACGGTAATGGCTTCGATACTTCTGGTATCGATTTCAACTTAACCTATTCTGGCTTAGAAACTGCCGCTGGTGATTTTGGCTCAACATTCGATCTAACTTACATCATCTCTTTCGATGATGAAGAGTACTTCAACGGACCAGTAAACAACCAAATTGGTCGTAATGGCATGCCAGAGTACCGCTTCACTTGGGTTGTTGATTGGGCATATGGTGATCACTCAGCTTCACTATTGACTCAATACATTGATGGACAATCTGAAAAAACAGATCCAAATACCTATGAGCAAATAGGAAGTCTTTCATCACAAACAACATTCGATGCAAGCTATAGTTACATGGCTGCATGGAATGGTAAGTTTACCTTAGGTGTGCGTAACATCACCAATGAAGATCCAGTTCTAGATTCAGATCTAGAATATGATTCATCTCTTTATAATCTATACGGACGTACATACACAGCGTCTTATACACAAAAATTCTAAAAAAGATAATTTTTGACAAAAGCCTAGGTTATTCCTAGGCTTTTTTAACTCAGTTAATATGATTTTAAACAGAAAAACGGCATCATTTGATGCCGTTTTTCTATTAATCTATCTAATCATACTGGCATTAACTAAAACCTAAATAGTGTGCCCCTACGACCACTAAGCTTGATACAACAAACAATCCAAGCATAAAACGCCAGATAAACTTAAGCCAATCCCCCCAATCGACGCGACACACACCTA
The DNA here is from genome assembly GCF_009377275.1 of Shewanella sp. YLB-07. Lineage (NCBI taxonomy): Bacteria > Pseudomonadati > Pseudomonadota > Gammaproteobacteria > Alteromonadales > Shewanellaceae > Shewanella > Shewanella sp. YLB-07. The sequence continues at coordinate 63,586 of NZ_VOQB01000016.1, forward strand.
AGGTCGCCATCAAGGATGCCGATGTCGGAACCAAGACATTTGTAAAACCATCTCCCAACTGAAACGCAAGCACGGCCACCTGCCTGGTCACACCCACAATATCGGCCAATGGCGCCATTAAAGGCATCGTCAGAGCAGCCTGTCCCGAGCCAGAGGTCACGAAGAAATTAAATACCGACTGGAACAGCAACATAAACCAGGCAGAAAGAGCGTTAGGTAATTGGCCAATGACGTTACCTGCACTGTTTAAAATAGAATTAAGCACGCTAGGTTCAGTTGGACCACCGCCGCCGAGTAAGATAAGAATGCCTGAAGCACAACCAACTAACACGGCAGGTTCAAGCATAGTGCCTGCGCCTTGCTTAAAGCTGGTCGCCACTTTATTGATTGTCATGCCATTAAGCTTGAATATCACGCCTATCGAGCCTATCACTATACCCATGGTAAAAAACTGGCTGGCGATCTCGGGAATAAACCAAGCCTGAGTCACCACGCCCCAGATCACCCAAGCAACAGTCGCAACAATCGACAGTAATACTAAGATGTCGCCGATATTGAAACGACTATCTAAGCTAGCTTTACTCTGGTTATCCCTAAAATAAGCATCCGAATGGTAACTAAGGGAGAGTGAAGGTGTTTGTTTGATCTTCTTAGCATAGCTCATGGTGAATGCCAGCCCCATCAGGGTGAATCCTGCCCACATGATCACTCTCATACCCGAGCCCGATAGCACAGGTATACCGGCTATCCCTTGGGCGATGGCTACACTAAATGGATTCATCCATGAGCTGGCAAACCCAATCTGGGTCGCCACATAGGTAACCATCACGGTCGTTATGCCATCGTAGCCCAGTCTTATCATCAGGGGACAGATGATTATCGCGAAGGCAATAGCCTCCTCCCCCATGCCGAACACGGCGCCGCCGAGAGAAAACAAACTAAATATAGCCGGAATAAACAGCATCTCATTACCACGGGTCTTATCGATAAGCCTTAAGATGCCATTATCTATGGTGCCCGTTGCCATCACGACTCCGAACGAGCCGCCAATCACCAGCATAAACATGATGACGCCGATGGCGCTACCCCATTTGGAGCCTGAGACAAGACCTTCGAAAGCGAAGTTAAAGAAACCTGCGCCACCGCCTCCTTCAAACAGCGCAACAGGCTGAAGTTTAGGATCGCCATGCTCGTCTAGGATATATTGAAATGAACTTGGATCGACAACGACTCGCGACTTTTCAACACCATCGGCTAAATAATTGACCTCTTGAGTATCGAAGGCCCCAATAGGGACAAAATAGGTTAAAACCGCAGCCGCCAATGCAACGAAAAAAATGATAACTAAGGTATCTGGCATCTGCCATGTAGAGATGTTTTTGACCGCTTGGGCTTTACCAATTGAGCTCGTCTGTTCCATATTTACAGCCATTTATTCTTATAATATGGACGCAATATAAACTAAATTAACACTTGCCTCAAAGCGATAACACACAGAAGCAATGTGTAGTCTCAAATTAATGAGCCCATTATCGAATCATAAATATCACTACCACCATCTTGCAGTACAAATTATCCGCTAACAAGCTAACCTGATCTGCAAACTTAAAGACTATTACCAATTGATTTAATCTTGAACAGATCTATCCTAATCGATTGAAATTATTTAAATATAAATATAAAAACCTTCTCTGTTCGTTATTATTTTCGATATTAATAATACTCACTAGAATACATGAAGCAAATTACGTGCCTAAAGTATCCCTTTATTAGGCTTACCTATACAATTGTTACCTTGCTCGCAAAATTTTGATTATCAAAGCCAGTAGCCCAGACAAGGAGTGCCGTCATTTTCAGATTGTGTTATCATCTCCGTGGTAAATTGGTCTTACCAATTTAAGATCGAGTGTTAATGAACCACAGCTAGATTCAAGTAAAGATCAAGCATTGACAAAGGAACATTCTGTAAATAAATTACACTTTTCGAGTTTTAGGCCGCAATTTGACCAAGATCACGAAATTTAATTACACCTTTTTTATACTGGCTTTATCGGGAACAAATTTACTCACTTAGCGGTTCCATTGACCAAGGATCAATCTTATATTGGTTGAAAAAACCAATATAAGGCAATTAAAAGGCGAAACATGAAAAATAGTCCGAGTCCGTTTGATGCTAATACTCCAGCAGCCACCGCACTAAAAGTGGAAGATGCTGCCGTTATTAAAGTCAACCGAGACACAGTGTCTACGCTGATCCTGGCGATGACGGCCGGCATGTTTATCGGTTTAGCCTTTATCTTCTATGTCGTTGCCACGGCAGGAGGCAGCATTCTTCCCTACGGACTCAATAAACTCATCGGTGGTCTCTGTTTTAGCCTGGGCCTGATGTTAGTTGTCGTTTTGGGAGGCGAGCTATTTACCTCTACCGTATTGACCATTACTGCCCGCGCCAGCAAACGTGTTACCACTAAAGCGTTAATGCGTAACTGGGGGCTGGTTTATCTGGGCAACTTTATCGGTGCCATGCTCTTAGTCGGTCTCATGATCGCCGCTAAGCATTATGAGGCGGGACACGGGCTGATTGGCCTAGGTTACTTACAGACAGCTCAAGCTAAACTAAACCATACATTCGGACAAGCCTTTGCCTTAGGCATCATGTGTAACATCATGGTTTGTCTGGCTGTTTGGATGGCCTACGCTGGAAAAACCGTCACCGACAAGTTGCTTGCCGTTGTATTACCCGTTGCCATGTTTGTCGCCGCAGGTTTTGAACACTGCATAGCAAACATGTTTCTTATTCCGATGGCGATTTTTACTAAGCAAGTTGCAACAGCCGATTTTTGGGCAAGCGCGGGGATAGACCCTAACCAGTTTGCCGATCTAACTTGGAGTCAATTTATACTCCACAATCTCGTCCCGGTCACTTTAGGTAATATTGTGGGCGGCGCTATTTTCGTAGGACTCACTTATTGGTTTGTTTATCGCCGCCCCGCACTCGCGAAGGCACAGAACGATAATCAAGTTTAATTCTTAACAGAAGGTATTTGCGCTATGACCGAAAAAACTGAACAGTTTGCCAACGCATGGGAAGGATTCACCGCCGGCGATTGGAAATCTCAAGTCAATGTTCGTGACTTTATCCAGACTAACTACACCCCTTATGAAGGCAATGAGTCATTTTTAGCCGAAGCAACCGAAGCAACCACCAAGCTTTGGGACAAGGTGATGGTTGGGATCAAGCAAGAAAACCAGACTCATGCACCTGTGGATTTCGATACCGACAAGGTATCGACCATCACGTCCCATGAAGCCGGTTACATCGAGCAAGAGCTCGAAACCATTGTTGGCCTTCAGACAGAAGCACCGCTTAAGCGTGCCATGTTGCCAAACGGTGGTATTCGTATGGTAGAAGGTTCATGCAAGGCATACGATCGCGTACTTAACCCAGAGATTAAATATGTCTACTCTGAGCTACGTAAGACTCACAACCAAGGTGTGTTCGATATCTACACCCCGGAAATCATGGGTTGTCGTAAATCAGGCATACTGACCGGTTTACCTGACGCCTATGGCCGTGGTCGTATCATCGGTGATTACCGTCGTATCGCCCTTTACGGCATCGATTATCTGATGACCGACAAGTTCGCCCAATTCGGCTCCTTACAAGAGCGTTTCGAAACTGGTGAAGACTTAAGTGCTACCATGCAACTTCGTGAAGAGATTGCCGAGCAGCACAAGGCATTGGGTCAAATGAAGCAGATGGCTACCAGCTATGGTTTCGACATATCTAAGCCTGCAAGCAATGCTAAAGAAGCCATTCAATGGACTTACTTCGGTTATCTAGCCGCAGTAAAGAGCCAAAACGGCGCCGCCATGTCTCTTGGCCGTACTTCAAGCTTCCTCGATATCTTCATCGAACGTGATCTTAAAAATGGTACCTTGACCGAGCAGCAAGCTCAGGAGATGGTCGACCACTTCGTGATGAAGCTACGTATGGTTCGTTTCCTACGTACCCCCGAATACGATGAGCTATTCTCAGGTGATCCAATCTGGGCCACTGAATCGATTGCCGGCATGGGTCTAGATGGCCGTACTCTGGTCACTAAGTCCAGCTTCCGTTTCTTGCATACTCTGTACAACATGGGTGCGAGTCCTGAGCCAAACATCACAGTGTTATGGTCTGAGAAGCTACCGTTAGACTTTAAGAAGTACTGTGCTAAGGTCTCTATTGACACTAGCTCAATCCAGTATGAAAATGATGACCTTATGCGTCCCGATTTCGAGTCTGACGACTACGCTATCGCCTGCTGTGTTAGTCCTATGGTTATCGGTAAGCATATGCAGTTCTTCGGTGCTCGTGCTAACTTGGCCAAGACTATGCTTTATGCCATCAATGGTGGTGTCGATGAGAAGCTTAAGACGCAAATAGGTCCTAAGTCCGATGCTATCACATCAGAAGTGTTAGATTTTGATGATGTTATGGGCCGCTTGGATACCATGATGGACTGGTTAGCCACTCAATATGTGTCTGCACTCAACGCTATTCACTTCATGCATGACAAATACTCCTATGAAGCCGCCCTGATGGCACTTCATGACCGTGATGTGCGTCGTACCATGGCATGTGGTATTGCGGGCTTGTCTATCGCCGCCGATTCACTGTCTGCGATTAAGTTCGCCAAAGTTAAGCCAATCCGTGACGAAAATGGTATCGCCATCGATTTCGACATCCAAGGTGATTACCCTAAATTCGGTAACAACGATGCACGAGTCGATGACTTAGCCAGTGATCTCGTCGAACGTTTCATGGCGAAGATTCGTCATATGAAAATGTACCGCAACGCCATACCTACTCAGTCTATCCTCACCATCACCTCTAACGTGGTTTATGGTAAGAAGACAGGTACCACACCGGACGGACGCCCATCAGGTGCACCATTCGCGCCGGGTGCAAACCCAATGCATGGTCGTGACGAGAAAGGCGCTGTAGCTTCTCTGACTTCAGTAGCAAAACTGCCATTTGCTCATGCACAAGATGGTATCTCATATACCTTCTCTATCGTACCAAATGCACTCGGCAAAGATGAAGATGGCCGACGCACTAACCTTGCAGCACTTATGGACGGCTACTTCTCTCATAACGAGTCACGTGAGGGTGGTCAACATCTGAACGTCAACGTAATGAATCGTGAGATGCTCGAAGATGCCATCGTTAATCCGGACAAATATCCTCAGCTTACTATCCGAGTTTCAGGTTATGCAGTTCGCTTCAATGCCTTGACACCAGAGCAGCAGCAAGACGTTATCACACGTACCTTTACTAAGGGAATGTAATGAGCTTATCTTATATAGATGAGTCCTAGTTAACGTCAATAGAGTCAGGCTGTAGCCAAATAAACTACAGCCTAACTTAGCAAAATTAAGGAGAAATAATGACAGTAAAAGGTCGGATCCACTCACTGGAATCCTTTGGTACTGTAGACGGACCAGGCATAAGGTTTATCGCTTTTATGCAAGGTTGCCTGATGCGCTGCCAATACTGTCACAACCGCGATACCTGGGATCTTCACGGTGGACAAGAAGTCGAAGTGAAAGAGCTCATGGAACAAATTATCAGCTATCGCCCCTTCCTCGAAGCGAGTGGCGGTGGGGTAACCGCCAGTGGCGGCGAAGCTATATTGCAGGCGGAGTTTGTCTCGGCTCTATTCGCAGAATGTAAGAAAGAAGGCATTCACACTTGCCTGGATACCAATGGCTTTGTACGTAAATACACGCCTATCATAGATGAGCTGCTAGATAATACCGATCTGGTGCTGCTCGATATAAAACATATAGACGATCAAAGACACATCGACCTGACACAGGTCAGCAATCAACGCACCTTAGAGTTCGCCCAGTACCTGAATAAAAAACAACAAAAAACCTGGATACGTTATGTGGTTGTCGGTGGTTTCACCGATGATATTGGCGCGGCACAACGTCTGGCAAACTTCCTCAAGCCAATGACTAATATAGAGAAAGTTGAACTACTGCCCTATCACGAACTGGGAAAACATAAATGGGAAGCCATGGGAGAGACATATCAACTCGATAATATCTCACCACCGTCGAGTGAAACCATGGAACAGATAAAGCAGGTCTTTGTTGACGCTGGGATCAAGGCCATCTACTAGTAGAATGGATGATACTCGCTCAATATTAGTGATAAAATTAAAGCTCTTCCCAATAAGTATCGTCTAATCGCTCAAATGCCGCCTTTAATAACAGCGCCATGTCGAGATAACAAGCTCTCGGGCCAAGGGGACTATGTATGACTCCCATACTCGACAGTTTAGCGGTCAGTTGATCGCACCAATCGAGCAGAGACAGAGGCAAGGGATGGCGAGCACGCCAGCCGAGCCAAAGCAGACCTTGAACAGGTAAGCTAAGAAAAAACAGGGCAATAGTGATTGCCTGGGGCAAGAACCCCCAACCATGGATATAGACTTGACTCGTAGCAGCCAAGAGGGCGAGCACTGGCATCAAGGTCACTGCGAGTTGAGTCGCCCTGATGACCCGGTATTCGGGAAAGTAAAAACTAAGTTGTCTGACCATAGGCCAAGTCTTCATATATCGACGACCATCGCCCAGAGTTTTGATAACTTGAATGCTCAACTACGACACCTATTTATATGGATACTGCTTTTACCATAGCACATGCAGCAATAGAGCCCCAAGGCCTTGCGATAGCTAAATTAAGCAGTTCCAGGCTCCGACATAGGAGCACTTCTAGCGACTTCGGCTATTATTGCCAATGAAGTCATATTGTTCAGTGATAAATAATCACAGCATTACAAAAGGTTTAAACATGTCAAACAAACTGGTATTGGTACTTAATTGCGGTAGCTCGTCATTGAAATTTGCGGTTATCGACGCCTCTACGGGCGATGACCAGATCTCAGGTCTTGCTGAATGTTTTGGACTAGAAGACTCCCGTATCAAGTGGAAAGCCAACGGTGAGAAGCAAGTAGCCAGCCTAGGTGCATTCACCGCTCACCGCGAAGCAGTAGAATATATCGTTGATAATATCTTAAGCGCTCACCCACAAATTGCCGAACAGATCTTGGCTATCGGTCATCGTGTGGTTCATGGCGGAGAGAAATTCACTCATTCAGTCATCATAGACGAATCGGTAGTCCAAGGCATCGAAGACTGCGCTGCTCTCGCACCACTGCATAACCCGGCTCACCTTATCGGTATTCGCGCCGCCCAAGCCGCCTTCCCAAGCCAGCCTCAGGTTGCCGTATTCGATACCGCTTTCCACCAAAGTATGCCGGAAAAAGCCTTTATCTATGCCCTTCCCTATAAGCTATATCGTGAAAACAGTATACGTCGTTATGGTATGCACGGTACCAGCCACCTGTTCGTCAGCCGTGAAGCAGCTAAGGTTATCGGTAAGAATATCGAAGAGACCAATGTCATCTGTGCTCACTTAGGCAACGGCGCCTCGGTCACAGCCATCAAAGGCGGAAAGAGTGTCGATACATCCATGGGTCTCACGCCTCTGGAAGGCTTAGTCATGGGTACACGTTGTGGTGATATCGATCCATCCATCATACATCATCTTGTCAGCCGTCTAGGTTACACCTTAGATGAAGTTAACAACCTGATGAACAAGCAGAGTGGTTTGCTGGGGATCTCTGAGCTGACCAACGATTGTCGCGGCATAGAAGAAGCTTATGAACAAGGTCATAAAGGTGCCACATTGGCATTGGATATCTTCTGCTACCGCTTAGCTAAATATATCGCCTCATACACAGTGCCACTAGGTCGTCTGGACGCCTTGGTATTCACCGGCGGCATAGGCGAGAACTCAGATCTTATCCGAGCTAAGGTGCTTAACCTGTTAGAAATCTTCAGCTTCGAGGTTGATGATGAGCGTAATAAGGCTGCACGTTTCGGTAATCAAGGTCAAATCACCACAGACAAGGGTCCTATCGCATTAGTTATCCCGACTAATGAAGAATGGGTCATCGCAGAAGATGCCATGAGTCTGCTGAAGTAAATTAATACATGCAGGTTGGGGGCATATTGATTGCCTCGAGCCTGTCACGAAAGTCATTGAGTAAGCTAAATCGTTCGGCATGTTCAAATTAGAGAACATGCCATTTCGAGCGTCACCAAGAGGTTGTTATGTCTCGCAATATTATGTTAATCCCCATAGGTACAGGCGTAGGCCTCACCTCTATCAGTTTAGGTCTGGTTCGCGCCTTCGAGCACCACGGTGTTAAGGTTCGCTTCTTCAAGCCTATCGCCCAACAGCGTCCACAAGATGCGGGCCCTGAACGTTCGACCACCATCCTATGCAAGTCTCCGACAGTTAACCCACTCGAACCATTCGAGATGGAACATGCGGAAAACTTAGTTCGCGCCGATAAAATCGATGTATTGATGGAGCAGATCATCGCTCGCGTCAGTGAGTATACCGATGAAACTGAAACCTTGGTCGTTGAAGGTCTGGTACAGACCCGAAATCATCCGTTTTCCGGCGATGTTAACTATGCTATCGCCAAGGCTCTGGATGCCGATGTTATCTTTGTTGCCACACCTGGCAATGAGAGCGCTACGGCCTTGATGAACCGTTTAGAGATAGCCCATAACTCATGGGGCGGAAAGAAGAACAAACGTATCATAGGCGCCATCATCAACAAGATTGGTGCCCCGGTCGATGAGGAAGGACGCACGCGTCCGGATCTCTCAGAAGTCTTCGATCATCAGGATATCCAAAGACCCGATGCGGCAAATATGTTCCAACTACCGGGTAAGAGCTCACTGCGTATATTAGGCAGTGTGCCCTATAATCTGGATCTGGTTGCACCTCGCGCCTCCGATCTTGCCAAGCATCTTAGGGCTAAGATCATCAATGCCGGTGATATGCACACCCGCCGTCTGCGTAAAGTCACCTTCTGTGCCCGCAGTATTCCCAACATGGTCACTCACATAAAAACTGACTCGCTACTGGTCAGCTCAGGCGATCGCTCAGATGTCATCGTCGCCGCTTGTCTGGCCTCCATGAATGGTATCAAGGTCGGTGCCCTGCTGCTCACAGGCAGTTATGAGCCAGAGCCAGAGATCATGGCCCTATGTGAACAAGCCTTCGAAACCGGACTACCGGTATTCCTTATCGATACCAATACTTGGCAGACATCGCTCAACATCCAGCGCTTCGATCATGAAGTCCCAGTGGATGACGCCGTGCGCATCGAAGAGGTTCAGGAGTTCGTCGCCAGTCACATAGATCAACATTGGATTGAGTCTGCCACCAAGAACTCACCTCGTGAGCATCGCCTATCACCTCCAGCATTCAGATATAAGCTAACCGAGCTGGCGAGAGCCGCCCGCCGCACCGTAGTTTTGCCCGAAGGTAATGAGCCTCGCACTATCGAGGCGGCCAGTATCTGTGCCGAGCGAGGAATAGCTAAGTGTATCTTGCTTGGTAACAGGGAAGAGATCGAACGCATTGCAAACCAACAAGGTGTGACCTTAGGCGAAGGTATCGAGATAATCGAGCCGGAAACTGTCCGTGAACGTTACGTTGAACCTATGTTGGATCTGCGTCGTCACAAAGGACTCACTGAAGTCGTTGCTCGTGAGCAACTGGAAGACAACATGGTGCTAGGCACCATGATGGTCGCTCAAAATGAAGTTGACGGTATCGTCTCTGGCGCAGTTCATACCACAGCCAATACCATACGCCCTCCTTTACAGCTGATAAAGACAGCACCGGGAGCGAGTCTCGTCTCGTCTATCTTCTTCATGCTGATGCCAGATCAGGTATTAGTTTACGGCGATTGTGCCATCAACCCAGATCCCAATGCCGAGCAACTTGCCGATATCGCCATCCAGTCTGCCGAATCGGCTGCCGCATTCGGTATCGAGCCTAGAGTGGCTATGATCAGCTACTCTACCGGCAACTCAGGCACAGGTTCAGATGTGGATAAAGTGCGTGAAGCGACTCGAATCGCCAAAGAGAAGCGTCCTGACCTTATCATAGACGGACCACTTCAATACGATGCAGCAGTAATGCCAAATGTTGCCCTGTCTAAGGCACCTAATAGCCCTGTGGCCGGCAAGGCAACGGTATTTGTATTCCCTGATCTCAATACGGGTAATACAACCTACAAGGCGGTACAGAGAAGTGCCGACCTGATCAGTATCGGCCCTATGCTTCAGGGCATGCGCAAACCCGTCAATGACCTGTCTCGTGGCGCCCTGGTTGACGACATCGTCTACACCATAGCCTTAACAGCGATTCAAGCCTCACAAAGTGAGCAAGCTTAAATCAAGCCTGTCGGTTAACGTATAAAACAAAAAACCTCTCTAGCCACAAGCTAGGGAGGTTTTTTTAATAAGTGGATAACTAGCTCGACCAGATGACGAGAAATCATTCGAAACAGTAATGCGTCACTTTTTAACCAGCAGTTTAAGTCCATATTAAACATGAACTTAAAAGTTATGCATCTAGTCTTCAACATACTTGTCCACAGATTCTGTGGATAACCAGTAAAAGTTATTCATTCAGATATGACTGAATAACGCTTCGCTGTCAAGAATTAAAATACTTAATAGGATTGATGCACTCATCAGCCTTGCCTTGCTGCAGCAGAATAGCGATACTGACTCAAACCTTATTCGAGCCATAAAAAATAATCTATATGAAAATTATCGCCCTACTTAGTCTCCTCTTTCTTGCCGGTTGCAGTCCTGATAGCGCACCGACCCGAACACCTGAACAGGTTTCTCTCGGCTTCTTTCACGCCATCTATGTGGAACGAGACGTCAACAAGGCCAAACAATTTGTCAATGAGCCCATGAAAGAGGTGCTCAGCCACTACTACATAGCTTCGGCGGTACAGAGGCACGTCCTCAACCTCTCCATGACAGAGGTCACCATGCAGATCGAAGAGATAGATATCGACTTCTTCAGAAAGTTCACCGACGACGTTACCGTTATCGTCAAGATGCAGGGACTAAAGGGGGGTGAGGCCTGGATAGACGATAGAACCATTCGACTGCACAAAATTGGCTCGCGTTGGGAGATTACCGAAGTATTACTCGAGAAAGGTAATCTTAACTAGAAAGTAGAACGGAAAAAACAGGCAAAAAAATAGCAAGCTAAGCTTGCTATTTTTATTCCAGCATAAGCTAGATTAACTCTCGAATTGAGGATTGTTCCCTAATCCAAAAACGCATCTTCATCCTTCTCAACAGGTAAAGACTCCATCACTTCGTCTTGTACTTGGTAGTATGCGCTTTCGTATTCTTGAACTTCCATAACAACTCCGAATCCAGTTTGTAAGGTCTGAGGCATGTCATTACTTTGATGACATTTTGCCATGGTAGGAAGTGGCAGATGTTCTACTTACTTCTTGAACTAATTATATCAGGCATCCTGCCGCAATTACATAAAACTTTCAGTTTAGTTTCACTCGAAAGCTTAATCTATCGTCAAATTCGTTAAAAATAGCCTTAAACCGTTATAAAAGATGAAAGACTTTCACATTTTTATACGCTTGAGGCCTAAGTGTGATTTTTTTGCTGCAAAAAAATCTAGGCTTCGGCCCTCAAACTGCTATCAATTAAGGATAGCTATTAATATTTGTGGGAACGTCATTGAGTTTTTGGAGGACGGAATAATGAATGCGCTTGTTGAATTTGAAGCAGGAAGACTGGTTGACCTGTTTGGTCAAGGTGACACACTCAATATATTCATGTTTATGGACATGATGAACATGCCAATTGATGTACAGGACAGACTCTTCTCTGAGATATCAGCCTTAAAATATATAGATAAAGCAAAAGTCGAGCATATTATCGAGTCCCATGGTCAATCGACGATCCATGAAAGACTGAATTATTGATTCTTTAGCTTGAGTAGTTATCCTGCGGACATCTCTTAATCTATTAGCAAAATTAAATACCAGTCCTACATTCGAACTGGTATTTTGTCCTTGTATCTATAATTGAAACTTAGGTGTTTTTACGCCTATATTTAAGTACCTTGAGCGCTTTGTCTTTGCTGATATCCACGAAAACACTTGGATTAGCCAGCTGCTCAACAAATTCTAGTATTGGGCTAAACTCTTCCACTTGCTTCATCAAAAAATCGATACTCAACTCAGGCGCATTTAAGCACAAGAGTACCTCACCATCGGGCGTCAATAATTCAGGCAGACGTTTCAGCAGCCTGGAATAATCTTTTGTCGCCACGAAACTGCCTTTCTGGTTACTTGGCGGATCGGCGATAATCATCTCATAGGGACCAAGTTTGGTTAACTTACCCCAAGACTTGAAGATATCATGGCCGAAAAAACGTGCGCCAGCAGTGAACCCATTGAGTAGATGATTCTGTTTACCTATCGACAATGCCCCCTTGCTCATATCGATATTAACAACACTGTCACAGCCACCTTGCAGTGCTGCCACTGAAAATGCACAAGTATATGAAAATAAATTGAGTACCTTTTTACCTTGGGCATGTTCCCTCACCCATTGACGGCCGTTTTTCATATCGAGAAACAGGCCATGATTCTGCCCTTTCAGCAGATGAACATGGTATTGGGCACTGTTCTCAAGGACAGTGTGCTTATCCGGGACACTTCCCTCGATTAAATCGGTTTGAGTACGTCCGCCGCTGCGATACTGATAAACAAGGTTTATCACTTCGCTGCCTTTAAGGACGTGCCACCTTTGTTTTATCAATTCTACCGACTTATCTAAGGTATCAGGCTCCAGAGGCTTAAAACTGGTTAACAGGAGTACTGGCGGGTACCAATCCAAACAGATATGCTCAGCTCCTGGATATAAGCCACCACGACCATGAAAAAGGCGATTAACCTCCTCCCCCAGAGTCATTTTATTCAACTCATCAAAAAATAACTGCATTTCTCTCACTTGTAGAAATTTATTTCTCTATAAAAACAACAAAACCACGTATCAGTGGCTTTGTTAATATTCGAATCTCGCCGACAAAACTTAAACGATCTGAGACACATCCTCTTTCTCATTATCATTATCATCCGGCTTAACATCATCAACATCATCGGCCAGCAATATCGCTAACCAGCTCCCTCCCTGACTCGATTCGAGGGCGATTTTGACAATCATGGTTAAGGGTACCGATAATAACATGCCTACTGAGCCTAATAACCAGCCCCAGAAGATTAATGATAGGAAAACAACCAAGGTAGAAAGACCTAAACCTTTACCCATATATCTAGGCTCAACTACGTTACCCATGACCATATTCGTGCCGAAATAAAGCAGAGCCGTTGCCCCTGCTGCTGCTGGGCCGAGTTGAATAAATGCCAATAGCACAGAAGGAATAGCGGCGATAATTGAACCTATATTGGGAATGTAATTAAACAGGAAGGCGATGACCCCCCATAAAAGCGCATAATCCACCCCGATAATTGCCAGGCCGAACCCAACAATCACACCAGTCGCCAGACTCACTAGCGTCTTAATCACCATATACTGATTAACCGAGTGCAAAAACTTATCTATCTGCTGCATTCTCATCTCAGGATCATCCAGAGCAAAATGTAGCTTCCTAGGCAAGGTCTGAGACTCAAACAGCATAAACACCACGGTAAGAATGATTAAAAACAGATTAGCCATCACACCACCCACGCCAGTTAACATGTTAGTGGTCATGGATAAGGCGATACCGGGATCGAAATAGTCCAAGATCTGCTCTTTGGTGATGATGATATTGAGTCTCTGCAGCTTTTGAACAATCCAACCAAATTGCTCCACCAGCTGATCACGATAGTGAGGTAACTGATTAGAAAACTCATTGATTGAACTGCCGACAATTTGCGCTAACCACAACCCCAGCATGACAATAAACACCATCAAGAGGAGAACAGCCAAAGATCTTGGCACTTTAAACCGTGTCATTCCGCCAATAACCGGATTACAGATCACGGCAATGAATGCCGAAAGCACAAATGGCACCACAATCGGGCTTGCCGCCTTAATTCCGGCTAAGATCACGACAATAAATGCCATGATCGCGAAACCTTTATACGCAACAGATTGGGTATCAACTCTTGGCATATGAATATAATCCTTCATGATTAACTAATAGATTGATAGGCTTAATAACTAATAGCTCGTAATAAAAATAACTTCAGCATGGAGCAATGACTAGTATGAGACCAGAAATCGCCATCATCCGCATCAAAAATCTACGTCTTAGGACATTTATCGGCATCAAGGATGACGAAATTCAAAACAAACAAGATATTTTAATCAATACTGAAATTCATTATTGTGCTAATAAAGCACGTAACAGTGACAATATGGATGATGCGCTGAATTATCGCACAATCACCAAAAAAATCATCGAATTAGTTGAACACAATCGATTTAATTTATTAGAAAACCTTACCGGTCAGGTGCTCAACATCGCCAGCGACCACGCTTGGGTCGAGTTTGCAAGTGTCGAAATAGATAAGCCTCATGCACTTCGTTTCGCAGATTCTGTGTCTCTCTCGCTTTGCTACAGTAAAAATAACAAGATGTAAGTGTCAGTAATCACGAGCTATACCGATTAATGATTTGGACCAGTTTACCCCATATTGATAGTCAAGAACCTGACATCTCAGGTTCTTGACTTCAGCCGCTACATTCACTCACATCAGAGTTTACACAGGTTACCCTGTCCCAAAGTGAACCAAGCCCGCCCGAGTTAAATACAGACCTTAGCCAATAATGATAGACAAGTAATTCAATTTCAGTCCGTTTACATGTCGAAAACATCATAAATATAAAGGCTTTGTGCGACAACACACATCTCTCTGCTACAATTGAATCTATGACTAATCTCACCTTTAGAAAAGCTGAACCATGAAAATATTGCTCACAGGTGCGACAGGATTCATTGGCCACCAGCTTGTCAGAGTCTTGAGTCATGAAAATAAACTGACTATTTTAACCCGCTCTCCCGCCTCGGCTCACCACCAGCTAGGTGCAGAACATCAATACTTGGGAAACTTGACCTCACTATCAGATTTTAATGAGTTTGACGCCGTGATTAATCTTGCCGGTGAGCCGATTGTCAATAAACGTTGGTCAGAAAAACAGAAACAATTGATTTGTCAGAGTCGCTGGGACATGACTTCACGTATTGCTGAGTTAATTAAAGCCAGTGATAGTCCACCTCAGGTATTGATAAGTGCATCTGCAGTAGGTATCTATGGCCAGCAAGGTGCTCAGCCCATCGATGAGACCTATGTGTTAACCTCACTCGATGAAAGAACAACCAATGACTTCCCCTTAAGAGTTTGCTCTCACTGGGAGGAGCTTGCGCTATCCGCTCAGTCAGACAACACCAGAGTCTGCATAATTCGTACTGGACTGGTATTAGGTTTATCCGGCGGTGCACTGGCCAAAATGCTGTTACCGTTTAAATTAGGTTTAGGGGGACCCATAGGGACGGGTCAGCAAGGGATGAGTTGGATCCATCAAGACGACCACATTAATTTAATCATGTTTTTACTCAAGCAGACAAAATGTCAGGGGATCTTTAATGCCACCGCCCCCACTCCCGTGAGTAATTACAAGTTTTCTAAACTGCTAGGACAAGCACTCTCTCGTCCGGCATTAATGCCAATGCCCACCATTATTTTAAAGCTGCTGTTGGGAGAGATGTCAGAGTTGTTAACCCAAGGTCAATACGTACTTCCCGCCAGAGCTGAGGAAGCGGGCTTTAAATTTACCTATCCTGAGTTAGAGCAGGCATTTTCTTCACTGATAGAGAATGCCAAGTAATACCTATTCCTAAAAGGCTATTGCCAACTCAGATCTTGGGCCCTGGCCTCTATGGCCCATAAGATATCGTACAAGCCGCTGGTGTTGACAGTATTGGCAAACCAAGCTGGAATACTGCCCGCAGGGTCGGTATACAGCCAATACGTCGCCTGGGTACGTCCATCTTCTCGAGCAGTGAGAGACCAGCTGCCATCACAAACAACTAAACGTACTATTCCCTTTATGGGTTTAGGTCCGTACTGGTTCCTCTGGGTCCAATAACGATAATATCGCCCCTTCTCTGTGTCCACTTCATTAACTACCAGTAAGGTATAGTCTCTTTGACTCACCAGGGGCGGATTAACTCTATGGTAGACATAAGCTCTATTCACTCCCTCTTGTTTGACGACCTTGATCTCATCCATATAAGGCAAGAACTTGGTGTAATGCTCAACTTGGGTCAGCGTTCGCCATACCTGTTCGATAGGCGCATCGATTATCGCCTCCAGCTTCAACTCTTTGATCGAGGTGCCTGGCACTTCTCGAGTCCAAACGACTGCTTGACCTCTTGCAGACGCTTGTTGCCAATGCTCAACGGGGGCGGTTTGCACTCTTTGCACTTCGGCATGCATCTCACAAGAGAAAAAAATACCAAAAATACATAATAAGAACCCCAGCTTCAGAAAGACCATACCATGACTTTTAAACTCACAATTAGATGTCATTACTGTGAGTATAGATCTAGCTTCTCAATTGCAGAAACCCACTGAGTAATATCAAGCCTATAAACGGTTAAAATAAGCAATCTAGGGGCCCGTAAATCGAAATAAAAAAGGCGAAACCTTGCGGCTTCGCCTTCATCAAAGCGTGAACGCTAGCCCGCTTTAAGCAAGTCGCTGCAAGACTTTTGTAGCAACTGTCGGCAACGCCACACCCCCAAAAGTGCGACAGTGACAGCACCACACAAGGGTGCCAGCCCCCACCAAGGCCAGTGCATATAGACATTCAATTCGAACACCTGAGTCTTGAGCAGATAGAGAATAAACTCGGCAACTATCACCGCCAGTAATCCGGCTATGGTGCCCAGCAAGGCGAATTCGAGTCCGGTTGCCATCCTCAATAACCAGCCCGATGCGCCGAAGGTTCGTAACACCGCCAGCTCTCTTTGTCTGCTCGCCATGCCCGCCTCGGTTTGCGCTATCATTACCAGGCTACTGGCCAACACCACCAGCACTAACACCAAGGTGAGGGACAGGGAAACCTGATCGATTATCTGTCGCAACTGCTTGATCATGGTGCCCACATCTATGATGGATACCGTAGGAAATTGCTTGATGATATCCAGAATGACCTGAGACTTATTATCCTCGAGATAGAAGCTTGCCATCGAAGTATAGGAAAACGCCCCCAGTGACTCCTTAGTGAAAATCATGAAGAAATTAGGCTGCATGGTCTCCCAATGCACGGCGCGAATACTGCCAACCTTAACGACTAAGGTCTGGTTATCTATGATATAGGTCAGACTATCGCCTATCTTAAGATCCAAGCGCTCCGCAATACCCGACTCAACCGACACCTCGTCTGAGTTAACATTAAATTCCCCTGTCAGTATTTCATTATTTGGCGGCACACTGTCTCGCCAGGTGAGGTTGAGCTCACGTGAAATCCCTTGCCTGCCCTCGCCCCCTGCCTCTACCTGCTCAGATGTGAGGAACTTCTCGCCATTCACCGCCGTTAAGCGACCTCTGACCACAGGATAAATATCTGTGGTTTTAACCGTATTGGCAGCCAGATAGCGCTCTAAAGGGCTAACCTCATCGGGAGCTATGTTGACTAAGAAATAATTTGGCGCATTTTCGGGCAGCTGCTTCTGCCATTCATTAAGTAAGTCTTGCCTCAAGGCGAAAATGGTCAACAATAATACCAGTGCACTACTGAAACCCACGAGCTGTATGGCATTTTGTTTCGCCCTACGTCTCAGACCCGCTAGGGCTAACTGTAATGGGTTAGTGGTTTTCATGCCCACACTATGACCCATACGGATCATGAAAAAACCTAACACGCTCAATAGTAAGCCCAGCAAGAGCACACCGGCGACAACCGTCAGGGTCAATACCAGACTGCCGGAATACAGATACCCCAACAGCGCCATGGCAGTCAGACTCAATAGCAGATGAAGCCACATCCCCAGTTGCAATCCCTCTAACTGACGCTGCAAAACCCGCAGAGGCGGAATAGATAATAACCTCATCAAGGGGTAGGCCGAGAACATAAAGGCGCTGATAAACCCGGTGGCGAGCCCCAGTAATATCGGTCTGGATAAAGGCGGAGAATAGGCGGCGATTTCAGGCGGTAACAAGAAGGTGATTGCCATATCTAAAACAAAACCACCGAGCAAACCAAGCACAACCCCGAGCAAGGTCACTAACAGCAAGTGCATGCCAAACAAGGTGCGGATCTGTTTACCCGAAGCGCCGAAAGTCTTAAGCATGGCGACGACATCATAATGACGTTGGCAATACCTCTGTGCGGCGATGCCGATAGCCGCACAGGCCAGCGCAATACCCAGTAGACTGGCGAGTAAGAGGAAACGTTCCGCCCGTTTAACCGCATCGGCGATGGGTGAGTCACCCGTTTGCACATCTATCCAACGCTGACTGTTATTGAGCAGCGGTTTAACATAGGCTTCGAACCGTTTCAGTTGAGTCTCATTACCGGTAAATTGCGCCAGATAGGTCACTCGACTGCCAGGCTGGATCACACCGGTTCCGGCCACATCCGCCATACGCATCAAGACCACGGGCGAGGAAGCAAATGGGTTAAATCCGGCGTCGGGTAAGCGTGCTATCTCCTCACTCAAGGTAAACTGAGCCTTACCTAGCTCTAAGGATTTGGGGTAACCCAATAAGCCCCCCAAACGGGTTTCAAACCAAATCTCTCCCAAGCCAGGTAAGGAAACACGGCTATCCGAGTTAAGCTCTATCTTGCCCTTAAGAGGATATCCCTGCTCCACGGCACGGACCGTGACTAATTGAAATTTATCATCCGCAAATACCATAGAGTTAAACTGTAAGCTGGAGACTCGCTCCAATCCTATCTCATCGGCTTTGGCGAGAATTGACTCATCGAGTTTAGTCGGTGAGTTGATGATTCTATCGGCAGCGATAAATTTGGATGCTTGGCCATTGATGGCTAACTGTAATCGCTCACTGACTCGTGCTAATCCTGTCACAGATAACACAGCCAGAGTGATAGCCAAAACGATGAGCACTAGTTGCCCTTGTAAGAGTTCACGTTTAAACAAACGCCACGCCAGACTCATCTCCATTAACTCGCCTCCGCCTTAGCTAGCTGACTATCTGTTATGACAACCTTAGGCTTAGTGGCATCTGACATATTATTTCTAGCCTCACTCAGTTCACCCGAGTCCATCAGCAACTGACGCTCACATCGTTTAGCCAACACCAGATCGTGAGTCACTAACACGAGTGTCGTCTCGCTCTCGCGATTGAGCTCAAACAACATGTCCGCCACCTTCTTACTATTGGCTGCATCCAGGTTTCCCGTGGGCTCATCGGCAAATAACACCTTGGGCTCACAAATAAATGCTCTGGCGATGGCGACGCGTTGCTGCTCACCACCAGAGAGCTGATTGGGGAAATGATTCAGCCTATGACTTAAGCCTACTCTGTCCAACATGGCCTTAGCCTTCTCTTTGGCCTGAGATATTCCAGCCAATTCGGCGGGCAGCATGACATTTTCCAACGCATTGAGTGTATCGACCAACATGAATGATTGAAAAATAAAGCTGACTTTCTGCTTTCGCATTGCCGCCTTCTTCTCTTCATCTAAATGCTGTATGGCAATACCGTCTAAGATGATCTCACCGGAACTCGGAGAGTCCAACGCCGCGAGTAAGCCGAGCAGGGTCGACTTCCCAGACCCTGATGGCCCAAGAATAGCGATACTTTCTCCATGCTTGACATCCATATTGATGCCGTTGAGGATAGTAAGCTCTCCCTCTTGGGTAGCCACTGACTTAACGAGATTCTTAACTGTGATAGCACTGATATCTGACATAAAACCCTTCTATTCCATCTTACTTAGACGTTTCCTGACTCTGCTAACCTTAACCTGCCTGTTCGTTAGCACTCAAGTATTAGCCGCCCCTATATTAATCCTAGGAGATAGCTTAAGTGCAAGCTATGGTATCGATGAAGATAAAGGTTGGGTCAATTTGTTAAGAGCTCAACTACCGAAACATGAGATAATAAACGGCTCAGTGAGTGGTGAAACCACGGCAGGGGGATTACGTAGACTCCCCGCCCTGCTTGAATCTGGTAAACCTAAGCTCGTCTTGATTGAATTGGGAGGCAATGACGGATTACGCGGATTTACTCCCCAACAACTGAAAGAAAATCTTACAAAAATAATCATCTTATCCAAACAGACTCATGCAAAAGTGCTCTTGAGTGAGGTCATGGTACCGCCAAACTATGGCCCCAGATATGCGCAGATGTTTGCCGATGTCTATAGCCAGTTGGCAGAGGAGCATGAAATAACCCTTATGCCCTTCTTCATGAAAGATATCGCCATCTATCCCAAATTGATGCAAAGAGACGGAATTCACCCCAATGCTCAGGCACAGATGCAGATTGCCGACTTCGTACAGCCTTGGGTGACACAAATCTTAGAGTGAGTCCACCACAGGCATCGAATTGACTATCCCATTCTCAAGCGCAGTTTTAAACTTTTAGCTATTTAACACTAAAACTGTGTTCCACCTCCCGAAAAAATAATAAACTCGGCAGAAAATTGCCGCTTAATAGCCTTTTATATAAAATAAGCAAATATTTAGAATTAGTTTATTCAGGGAGCTGGCTTATGAAGAGCCCATTCAATACCATCACGTTCTGTATCAGTGCAGCGGGCCTATGCCTACCGTTAATTTTCAGCACTAGTGCACTTGCCACCAGTTCCTTAAAGCCTCAAATGGTGCAGCTAAATCCAGGGGATTTATCTCCACCTGTCGATGCAGATTTTGATTGGATACAGTTAAGCTCTAATGAACTCCTTAAAGGTGAAGTTAAAAACCTTTATGATGACAAATTAGAGTTTGAGAGTGATGAACTCAATACTTTATACATTGACTGGGATGATATTAAGGTTCTTCAGAGCCACAGTGTCGTCAGTGTTGGCTTTACCGACCTTACGACGCGTACTGGTAAATTGCTCATTAAAGAGGGCAAGACTTTTATTGATGACGTTGAATTTGACCGCACTCAAATCATGACGATTATCGCTGGTGAGCAAACAGAAGCGAACTACTGGTCGAGCAAAATATCCCTAGGTGCAAATCTACGTTCAGGGAATACAGATCAAGTCGATTATAGCGCCATAGCTAATGCACTCCGTCGCACCACAGAGTCTAGATACAACCTTGATTATATAGGTAACTACTCGAAAACAGATGGTAATAACACCATCAATAATCACCGTATTAACACCAATTTTGACTGGTACTTATCGAAGCAGTTCTATTTACGTCCTATCTTCGCTGAAATCTATATTGACCCTTTTCTTAACTATGAATATAAGGCTACGGTCGGTTTCGGTATCGGTTACGACATTATCGACTCATCCAAAACGAACTGGAGCGTGAGTGGCGGTCCTGCATACACTTATACTAAGTTTGATGATGTTTTAGAGGGTCAAAGTGAGAGTGAAACCAGTGCAGCTCTAGTGATTGAAACCGTTTTTGATACAGAGATCACCGCTGATATTGACTTCAATACACTCTACCGAGTTAACTATGGTAGTGATGCATCTGGCGGGTATACTCACCATGCATTAGCCGGCTTCTCTATCGAACTGACCGACATGTTTGATTTAGATCTTTCTTTAGTCTGGGATCACATTAACCAGCCACAGCAAAATGCCGATATGAGCTTCCCTAAACAAAATGACTATCAGTTCATTATCGGTTTCGGTATCGATATTTAATACCCATATGGGATAATCACTCACTATCCAGGCCGCATTGCGGTCTTTTTTATGCCAAGCAGTTATCACAGAGTCACAGATTAGACTTTTTAGTCTTGTGAACAGGCATACAGCGTGGGGATCTTGCTAAACATACGCCCCTTAACTATCTTCAAATGAGTCCATATTTCAATTCGTTTTACCTTATCAAAAAAGGACTTTTTGATGAAAAATCAAGATAAAACACTAAATATATTGCCAATTTAAGATAATCGCACCATGATCGCGGTGATTGCAATCTATCATCAGGAGTAACGATGCCCTTTGCCGAGTGGGTGAAGATGAGTTCGCTATCTACCTTGACTTTATAGAGAATGCATCTGATGCTGCAATTGTTGCCGAAAAAATAATTAGACCCAGCACTATACCTGTAAAGATTGATAACCACGAAATCTATCTTTATTGCAGTATTGGTATCTGCTACCACAGTCAATTCACCGGAAACAGTGAAACTTTAATCAGCAATGCCCAAACCGCCATGCTATCGGTCAAAAAAAATGGTAAAAACAGCTTTATCTATTTCTCCCATGAGATGACAGCCAAAGCTCAGAAGCGATTATATCTAGAGCAGGAGATCAGGCTAGCCCTAGCTAATGATGATTTTCATATGGTCTATCAACCCAAA
This sequence comes from Shewanella sp. YLB-07, assembly GCF_009377275.1. NCBI lineage: Bacteria > Pseudomonadati > Pseudomonadota > Gammaproteobacteria > Alteromonadales > Shewanellaceae > Shewanella > Shewanella sp. YLB-07. The sequence goes on from NZ_VOQB01000016.1 coordinate 86,048, forward strand.
GTAGATGTAAAAACCCAGAGAGTCACAGGTGCAGAAGCGCTGATCAGGTGGCACCATCCTAAAAACGAGTTTATTCCGGTTGCCGAACAGAGCGATCTGATCCTAAAGCTCGATAGCTATATACTAGACAAGGTCATTAATCAGATCAGCCAATGGCAAGAGGAGGGTCTTGAAGTCCCGGTGATCTCAGTCAACATCCCAAGCCGAGAATTTCAGCGAGGCGATCTGGTTTCCTGTGTTCAAGGTACCCAAGAAAATATCAGGTGGTTGGCAATAAACTCGAAATAGAGATAACTGAACGCTTGTTAATGGAGCGCTGTGAAGAAAATATTAAGATACTCAATCACCTCAAAGATCTCGATATTCATATCTCAGTCGATGATTTTGGTACTGGCTATTCATCCCTAAGCTATTTAGTGCAATTTCCCTGTGACGTGCTAAAAATCGACAAGTCGTTTATCGACCAACTGCCTCAGAGCAAGGACACCTGTAAAATTGTCGAAGCTATCATCATGCAGGCCCATAAACTAGGAAAGCGAGTGGTAGCTGAGGGCGTAGAAACAGAGGTGCAATATCAATATTTATCTTCACTTGGCTGTGACCAGATTCAGGGTTATTATTTTGATAAACCTCTTAATATAAAAGATTTTTCAATTAAACTTGATAAAATTAATTTTAAGGATTTTGCTAACATCTCTCAGATTAAAGCCTGTTAAACTTGGTTTTATCGACTAGATAGGTCACTACCTTTTCCCCCAGAGATACAACGACCTAAATAATGCTCATCTATGTTTTTATACGGGTTTACCTTGATAGAAGGCACCAGTTACAAATATATACAGGCTAGCGTGAAAACAATAAATTTAATCTCATCCAACTCCTGCGTTTAGTTTCGTCATGCTTCACCCTGTTTTATATGGATAAAATATTAAACGCCTGTTTGACACTCCCACAACAAACTTTGACGATAAAATGTTAACAACTTGTTGGCCGGATTTCACATTGCATATATGGTACGTCAGTGCAATCTAAGGAAGGAATAATAAAAATAAGCAGGAGACGCTATGTTCAACAAGAAACCATCTTGGTTAATCCCAACTTTAGTGGCCAGTGCCGTCGCGCTAAGTATCGCTGGTTGTTCATCGGATGATGACGACCCAGTTGTTGAAGAAGATAAAGGCACTGTCGTGCCGAGCCCAGATCCATCCCCCAGCTTTCCACAAGGCGCAATCATGATTGAGGATGGTGAAAACCTCACCATCCGTATTCAGGAAGCTCTGATCAATGCGCAAACCAACGATGTGATTGTACTGCCTAAAGGTAATTTCAAGATTGCATCTACTTTGCTGTTCGATGGCGATGTGGACGGCGATGGTACCTATGCTAAGAACATCACTATCATGGGATACGGTATGAATGAAACCGTTCTAGACTTCTCCGAGTCTGTTTCCGGTGATGGTATCTTCGTACAGAACGCCGTCAATATTATCATTCAGGATATGTCGGTCAACGAAGCCAAGAACAATGGTATCAAGCTTAAAAACACTAATGGCATAATCTTACGCCGACTCGCTACCGTGTGGGAAGGCGAGTTAGATGAAGGCAACGGAGCCTACGGCCTCTATCCTGTCGAATGTGAAAACATCCTCATCGAAGATAGCTATGTACGAGGCAGCGCCGATGCAGGTATCTATGTAGGTCAGTCTCAATACATAGTGGTTCGAAACAATATCGCCAAAGAAAACGTGGCAGGTATCGAAATTGAAAACTCAAAATATGCCGATGTATACGGCAACGAAGCCATGGGCAATACCGGCGGTATTTTAGTCTTCGACTTACCGATCAACAACCATAGATACGGTTCTAGTGTCCGAATTTTCAATAACAAGATCTATGATAACAACACCAAGAACTTTGCCAATGCCTCTGCAAACCCAGCTGGTGTCCATATCGTTCCACCCGGAACCGGTATGATCATCCTGTCTACTGATGATGTCGAGATCTTCAACAACGAAATAACTAACCACGATACCATGGCTGTCACCATTACCAGCTTCTTTATCGCCGAACCCGATATGGGCGCTTTTGTGGCGAGTTACGGCCAGGAAAACCAACCCATCGAAGATGGCTGGAGACCGACTCCAAGAAACATCTACCTTCATGATAATGTGATCACTGGTTACGGTAAAAAACCCAACGGTTACCTTATCGACGATATTATCAAGGCTTACCTGTTCACCCATGGTCAATTCCCAGGCGTACTCTATGATGGCTTGGGCGAGATGTTATCTAATAATGGCACTGCGGCTTATTTAGGCCTACAAGAGACGCCATTTGCCGCAGACGGCAGTGATAATGTCTGTGCCAGTAATAATGGTGATGTCTCCATAGGCCGCCTCTATGCCAATGACAACACAGACGCCAGTATTGCGGATGTCTTATTTGAGTCGACACAAACAGATCTACTAAAATGTGCTCAGGTCAGCTTGCCGGTTCATACGGTGACATTTGGTGATCAGATATTTGGTTGTGGTGTCGACGATAATGTCGCTGGCTGTGATGGTGGCATCCTAATCGGTGGCGGCGGCAGTATAGGTGAAGGTGAAGGCGGCCTAGTCGGTGACGGTGATCTGGCTCTGTGTGAAACTTCGGGATCTGAGGTTAACTGGGATGCCCTGCTCGGTGCCAATTGCCCCAAGCTATCAGATTACAACTTATTTGCCGATGCGAAAAATCCCTCTACTGACGCCAACTCAGCTGGCATGCCCTACGATATGAACACACAACTGTTTACCGACTACTCGAGTAAATATCGTTTCGTATTTGTACCCGAAGGCAAAATAGCTAATTACTCGGCTCAGGAAAGCATGGACTTCCCTGTAGGGACAGTGATCAGTAAAACCTTCGCATTACCGGCTGATACGAGTCAACGTGGCATCGAAAATGAGGATATGGTCGAAACTCGTCTGCTTATTCGCCGTGAAACAGGCTGGACAGCCCTGCCCTACGTGTATAATTCGGAGCAATCTGATGCAGTACTCGCCAAGGCCGGAGCCATTCAAGGTAAGCAGATAGTCCATAATGGTGAAACCTTAGCGTTCGACTACGTCGTTCCCAGTATGAACAACTGTAAACAATGTCATCAGTTCAAGGTCGATGCCGACAGTCCTGCGGTCTTCGTACCCATAGGTCCTAAGGCGCGTCACCTGAATAAAGACTATGTCTATGCCGATGGCACCATGAACCAGTTACTCAAGTGGCAGTCTGCAGGCATACTCCAAGGTGCCCCCGATGTGGCGACTATCGATGCTGTGCCAGCTTATTCAGATGGCGATGAAACAGGCTTAGCGTCATTAACCGATGAGCAGCTGATGGACACGGCTAAGGGATATCTGGATGTGAACTGTGCCCATTGTCATCGTCCCGAGGGCAACGCATCCAACACAGGCCTCACACTGGAATATTGGAGACCTTATTCCGACGGTCACGGCACCTGTAAATCTCCCGTCGCCTATGGCGGTGGAGAGCTGGGTTACGATATCGTGCCAACAGCCCCGGAAAGCTCTATCCTACACTTCAGAATGGAGACTAATCTCCCCGGTGATCGCATGCCTGAGATTGGCCGAGGTCTTTCACACGGTGAAGGTGTTGCGCTTATCCATGAATGGATCAAAAGGCTACCTGTAGCGACTTGTTCACCATAACTGCTGAGCTTACCACTATAAGCTTATACCAATCGGTATAAAGGTGTGGTCACTCAGCGAGAGTTTAGCGCTTCAGAGGCAAGGCAACGAGTGAGGAACATAGTTATTCTACGTTTAAGCTCGTTAACGCCGTATCGGAAGTGCTAAAACTCGCCTTTCAGGAGTGTTTTTGGCAGCCTACTTCTGTGTTGAATGAGTTCAAAAGGGATCACCATTCCCTCACTCATCCGCCTTGAATTACGCAGCCAAAAATAACTCTGAGTTGGCCACTTTCTTATACCGATTGGTAATACTCAAACAAGGCCGGCTAACCCCGGCCTTTTCTTTTAAAAAATCGGTATAACTCCAAACATTTCAAAGTTATAGGTGCAGCTATGAAAAACTCGAGCCTGCTTTTATTGATCATCACACTGATAACTGCCTGCGGCGGCTCAGACAGTGACTCAAATGCCCAACAAGACCCAGTAACAGATACACCTACAACGCCTACTCCCCCCTCGCCAATATCAGTGTGTGAGCTTGGCAGCAGTACCATCAATTGGGATGCCCTGTTAACTGAAAATTGCGATGACTTAGCTCAGTACGGACTCTTTATCGATCCGAGCACGCCAACATCGAGTCCGGTTTCCCCAGGGATCTTGTACCAATTATCGACCCAGTTATTTACCAACTACGCCAACAAGCACAGGTTTGTCTTCATTCCAGAGGGCGAACAGGCCAGCTTTCATCCCAGTGAAGCCTTCGACTTTCCCATAGGCACAGTATTGGCTAAGACCTTCTCCATGCCCTATGATACTCAAGTCATCGGCGTTGAAAATGAAGTATTGATCGAAACCCGATTGCTGATCCGAAGAGCAACTGGCTGGACCACCTTGCCCTATCTGTGGCAAGACGGCAAAGCGACTCTCATTCAAGCCGGAGCCGACATCCCTCATAGCTTAAACCACCAAGGCAAGACAGAAAGCTTCGACTACCATGTTCCCAGCCGTGCGAAATGTAAGTTATGCCACCAACTAAATCGTGACGGCAACAGTATTATCAGCCCAATAGGGCTCAAGGCCCACCTACTCAATCACGATATTAACTACCAAGGCCAAATCATAAATCAATTAACCCTGTGGCAGGAGCTCTCCATGCTCACAGGATTACCAAATACTGATGACATTGCCAGCGGGGCCGCAAAAGAGATAACTCATGCACCCAATCTGTTCGATACCGACGCCGACCTCACTCTTAGGGTTAAAGGCTACTTAGATATCAACTGCGCCCACTGTCACAGAGCCGAAGGCTTTGCCAGTATCTCAGGACTCAGATTAGGGTTTAATATCGACCACACCAGCTACCAATACGGCATATGCAAACAGCCACCAGGCTGGGATGGTGGCGCTAAAGGCTTATCCTACGATATTGTCCCGGGTGATGGTGAACACTCGATATTAGCCTACAGACAAGAGCTCAGTGAGCCTAAAGACAGGATGCCGCCCTTAGGCCGAAGTTTAACTCACACCGAAGCGGTAGCAATCATAAAAAACTGGATCGATACTCTGCCTCCATCCTTAGGCAACTGCCAATGGTAAGACTAAAGGCTGAATCCTAGGTACTAGGACCTAGGGTTTTTCATCGTTAATAGTTAATAGTTAAATGAGTTTCTCATTCAAACGCAGGAAATGGCCGGGTGGATGACCCAGCCAATGTTTAAAGCTTTGTCGAAAGTGGCTGACTTCACCAAACCCCATCACTTCAGCTATCTCATCTATGCTCTTCTGACCCGACAAAATCAAGCCGATGGCAGCCTGACAGCGAACCTGATCGACCAACTTCTGATAGCTGGTACCTGATTGTGAGATTCTACGACGTAAGGTTCGACTACTGATATTCTGACTGCTTGCCATCTGATCCATATTTGGGCAGTCCGGGAAAGACTGACGCAATTCATCGAGTAAGACCTGGATATAAGAAACTTGCTGATTTGAAGTCGTATTGGTATTACTTTTGTCGAAACAGTAAGTCACAGGAAGTGAGAGATACTTATGATCTATCGTCCATTCATTAAATTCCGCCTCAAATATCACCTCAGCCCCAGTAACCGAAGATAAGAACTCGGCATCTCTTTGTCTTTCAGTCAACAATATTTTATCGGCTAAGATGGCTTGGCCGGCCAAGCCTTTACCCACAGTCAACAAGCCACAAACGCTGTGTTGAAACTGACATGAGTAACGTTCAGGTTTGATTTTTCCCGTGTTTAACCAGCGAACGTACAATTTGCCATCTTCGTGACTGACTAAGGTATCGGTAAAGCTGCCAACAAGCTCAGGATGCGTCAGTACAAACTGCAAACAGTCGCCGATAGTATCGCAGCGACTAAAAAAGCTCAGTAAAAAATCTAAATCCTCCACCGAATATTGATGACCCACTTTGGCACCAATTTCGGCATCTTGAGTATATGTCTGCAGAAACTCCATGGCAAAATCAGCTTGCCACACATAGATGACCTGCTGATGTGCTAACTCTTGCTCACCGACGCCTATTTGAGAGCACAATAGCTCAACCACCTCTTCACCATAATGCTGACGGAGATAAGCCAGTACATTACGTAATTGATAGGCCGGATAAGATTGATCCCCCACCATCATGTTCGGCTTATAACTCTGAGCCTGTTTCATCTAGAACCTGCTTCTTTTTATTATCTTGAGCTATTTTGTATAAGAATTAACGTCTGTTGAAAAGGTATTTTTGAGGGTTTCACTAATATATTGGAGATTCCCCCTTGAAAGTCGCTTCAACGTACGGCCATAAATCAGGCATAAAAAAACCTCCGCAAGCGGAGGTTTTTAGCTTTAAATTAGATTGATAGATTAAAACTTCTGATTAAGGCGCAAAAAGTAAGTTCTACCTAGCACATCATATAATCCGGTATCTGCATCTCGATAATCACGGTATTCGGCAAAGTCGTTTGGTGCTTCTTCGTCAAATAAGTTGTTAACACCAAGAGTTAATGAACCATTCCAGTCATGATAATAGCTAACCTGTACGTTATGCTTGAAGTAGTCTGGACGATCTGCGTACTCATAACCCGTATCAGTTCTGCCGTAGTAGTCATTGGTAAAATCAGCATCTTGAGCTCCAATATATACGGTATTCCAAGCTGCTTGGAAGTTGTCACCCTGCCATGAAACCATGAAGTTACCACGTAGATCCGGTCTTCCTACTTCTCCAACCCATTCAACCATTTCAGCATCTGGTTTTTGTTGCTCTTCAAAAGATAGAATCTTAGTCATCTCAACTTTAAAGCTAAAATCACCGACACCAGTTTCTAAATTATAGCCTGTCACAAAATCAATACCGGAAGTGTTAACACTAGCTAAATTACGATACTGGCTGTGAATTGTCTGAATTTTTCCGTCTGGGCCACGTTTAATAAATTCAGAACCACCGTTTTCACTCTCTTCTTTTACAAGATCTGCTACATCAACAATTTCAATTTTATTATCATATTTAATGCTGTAATAAGAAAGCTCTATGTTCCATGCATCAGTTGCATTCCAAACACCACCCAAGGTAAAGGAATTACCCTCTTCAGCCTCTAGGTCAGGGTTGCCACCGTAAAGTGTCTTGTGCTGCTGAGTAGAACGACAGTAGTTTGCATCTGTATTATCACCACACCAAACCGTATCCATTGTACTTTCGAAACTTAATGCCTCAGAAGCAAACATTTCACCCATGTTAGGCGCACGGAAAGAATCACCATAGCTTGCACGAAGTAACAGCGAGTCAACAGGACGCCAGCTTAGGCCTAATTTGGGAACCACAGCGTCAAATGTCGACTCTTGGTTACCATTATTAGTATTACCATTTTGCTCATAGCGCTCATATCGTAATGCCGCAGACAAATCTACATTTGCAGGTAATCCGACTTGAAACTCAACATATGCAGCTTGACGGGTACGCTCTGCATCAACATCATCACCACCTGAACCACCTGAGATAATCCCGGCAGCAGACTCAGGATCACTTACCTGCGAGAAGTTAATCATCTCATACTCTAGACCACCCACTGCAGCAACAACAACACTGTCCCCTTCTATCAAAGTGCTAGAGATTAATCCGTCAAATTGAGTGCTATCAAATTTACCTTGATAAACCCCAGTATGAGCAGCCTTACCATACAGATCAGTCATTTGAGAATTCCAATCTTCGTAACTCATGCCTGATGTATTAAATAAGTCATAGTTACCTGTATCAATTTCACTTTGAACAATACTGTCATTAATTAAGTTATAATTAAAAGAATTTGTAGTTGATGAAGAATGTTGAGCGTTTAGCTCCCAATCAATACCATTACCGATATCAGCAAAACCAACAAATCCACCTAAAATATCAAAATTATTGCCTTCTGTTAGCGTATCGCGTTCACCTGTCTGCACTGATCGCATGTAGAGGGTCATATCAGTATCAGTAGGATTATAAGGATTATCAGCACCCATCACTGGGTAATTAGTAGATACTGGCGTTGCAGCATAACGAGTATTGGTTTCAGTTAACGTCGCAGACCCCCTACCACGGAATTGGATATTTTCAGTCACTTCGTAATCAAAAGTAGTCATAAAAGAGTTTCTAGTGACATCACCGAATAACTTAGTCACTTCACCATAACTATAACCACAACGTCCATTATTTTCTCCATCATGCCAATCAGTTACATTCTCAGTCTGATCACACATCTCTGAGTTGGTATAGAAGTCATAAATTGGCTTACCGTTTTCATCAAGCTTACCAGTGTCATAATAGCCGTTAGGAACTGAGCTGAATGAGCTATAACCTTCATAATTAGGATCATCTAATGCCCAAATATCTTTATCCATCACAGCTTTAGTGTCGTAATATTCATAAGTGAATGTCACATTACCTTTATCTGTGTTGTAGCCTGCTGCAAGTGAGAAACGGTTTGCATCGCCGCCATCTACACTTGGTTGTTCTGTACTAAAATCAATTGAAACACCTTCAAAATCTTTTTTAGTGATGATGTTAATAACACCGGCAACAGCATCTGAACCATAAACTGCTGATGCACCATCGCGAAGAATCTCAATACGCTCGACAATTGCCATTGGGATCTGAGAAGTATCTGCAGTTGCACCTGAACTTGAACTTGTACCAGGCATACGACGACCATCTAACAATATTAATGTCGCCGAAGATCCGAGGCCACGAAGATTAACACTGCTGGTAGCACTACTGCCTGAACCATAACCAGACATACCACGCCATGAACCAAAACTGTTTATCGCCGAGTTATTTAGTACATCAGCGACTGTCTTCTCACCTGTCATGGCAATATCAGCTGCACTGATAATGGTAACTGGAGATGATGTTTCCATATCAACTTGCTTAATACGCGAGCCTGTGACAGAAATTCGTTCTACTTTTGCACCATCACCTTGCTCTTCAGCAAATGCTAAACCAGAAAATGCTACACTTGTTGTTGCTGCGGCTAATAAGCCAACGCGTACTGCTTTTGCTGTTAAGGTCATTGAGTTCATATATTTTCCCTTATCACTTAGACATTAATTAATAACTGAACGATTAATACTGACATCGTGACAATAATTATTATTTTATTGTTTTAGTTTTTTCAAAACTGTAATTAAACAGTTAATACCTTCGGGTTAAATATTGTTAAAATACAGCACCCAAGTCAACATCAATTACAATCAAACAACCTAAATGATAATAATTGATACATTCACAAGAAAACGATACATTTCAAAAAAACAACAAGCACAAAGTAAAGCCGATAAAATCAATGTGTTACACGTGAATTTAATTCAACAAATGATTGAGCACTCAATGTTAAAAACTGCGGCGACGACAGGATACAAATTGAGACCAGTATATCCCAAATGTTTATTCAGTTAATTAAAATAGCTAGGCAAAATAAATAAAAGACAACAACAAATAACCACTGCAAAACTATAAACCGAAGAAAGATTAAAACCAGAAATATAACTTTAATTAATTATGTATTCTCGAGATAAAAAACCAAAAAATCATGCAAGCAATATACAAACCACGAAATTTACAATTACTAAACAAGCACGTGTTAAACTCGTTAACTTACCAGGCAGGAAACGCTCACAAAACAAGAAAAACTCTATTTCAGAGTAAATTATTAACAAATAACCGGGATGTTTCACTTGCTAGAATGAATAAGATAATAGAAACGAGCTAGAGAAAAAGCGACATACTCTTGCTACATTAATCGATGAGAAATTTACAGTTACTGAGACGAGGAGACCTGTAAACATTCAAAATACGGGCAACAAAAAAGGAGCCATAGGCTCCTTTTCAACTTTACTTAGCGTCGAATTAACGAGTGCGTGGGCAAAGCTCTTCTGTGCTGAAGAAGTAAGCCACTTCACGCTCAGCAGAAGCAACCGAATCAGAACCGTGAGCTGCGTTCTCATCGATGCTTTCAGCGAAATCGGCACGAATAGTCCCAGGTGCAGCGTCAGCTGGGTTAGTAGCACCTAAGATGTCACGGTGAGCTAGAACTGCGTTCTCGCCTTCAAGAGCCTGGACCATGATAGGACCAGAAGTCATGAATGCAACTAGTGCACCGAAGAAAGGACGCTCGCTGTGCTCGGCGTAGAAGCCTTCAGCTTGCTCTTTGCTTAGGTGAACCATTTTAGAAGCGATGATTTTCAGGCCAGCAGTTTCAAAACGGTTGTAGATAGCGCCAATGTTATTTTTTGCAACAGCATCGGGCTTAATGATAGAAAAAGTACGTTCGATAGCCATGAGAAGCTTCCTTCATAATAAACAGGTTTTTATTTTCGCGCGGATTATACGAAATTTGACACCAAAAACCTACCTTTATAGCCCACGGAATGCAATATTGCGTTAACTTATCCTGCTTCATCGCTATCCAGTGCCGATTTCAAGCTGAACACTAATACCTGCCGGTATAAACTTGTCTATGCGCCAACGATTTCCAGAGCTCACTGCTCGGCTATCCAGCAGGCTTGGACTGCTTCCAATATGCGCTCATTACAGTGCTCTGGATCATCATCGAACGAATCCAGCGCTAAAATCCATTCACGTAAATCAGTAAATCTGATCGTTTCAGGATCGATTTCTGGATGCGTCTCCAACAAGTCTAAGGCTATATCGAGTGAATCTATCCATTTTAATGGCATATCTAGCCCCTTGAACATATTTGTAATGACTAGAGTATAGCTGGCATCTCACCGCATAAAAAAAGCCAGTCTCGGGAGACTGGCTTAACTATCTTCGACTCACTATCTTCAAATAGACACAAGTTGCGATCAAGACTAGTTAGCCTCACTCACCATATTAACTGTGTATTTAGGAATATCGACCACGAGATCACAATTTGGCACTTTCGTCTGGCAGGATAAACGACTCTCGGGCTCGAGTCCCCACGCTTTATCTAACATGTCATCTTCGAGCTCGTCGCTTTCTGCTAACTCATCGAACCCTTCACGAACGATCACGTGGCAGGTTGTGCATGCACACACCTTCTCACATGCATGTTCGATATTAATACCATTTTTCAAGGCAACGTTAAGAACGGTTTCACCAACATTGGCTTCGACGACTGCACCATCTGGACACAGCTCTTCATGGGGTAGAAATACAATTTGTGGCATCTTTTTTACCTATTGATTACCAATTAATCTATTGATGATTATGATTGATGACTGATCAAATACTGTCAACCGATTGGCCTGTAAGTGCCAAACGGATAGAGTTATCCATACGCTTAGATGCAAAATCTTGCGTGCAAGCATCTAATGTCTCGATGGCTTTTTCAATGGCATCGGTATTATCAAGCGCAGCAACCTGAGCGAGCTCAGCCATACTCTTCTCGATAGTGACACGTTCACCTTCAGATAACAGATCAGCGTCTTTTGTTAAAGCGGCTGTCAGGGTCTCTAAGACCCGAGCCGCCTCTACTTGTTGCTCTGCCAACATGCGTCGGGTGATATCTTCCTTAGCATTGGCCATGGAATCTTTGAGCATGGCACCAATCTCCACATCGGTTAGCCCGAATGAAGGTTTCACCTGAATGCTGGATTTAACTCCGGTAGACTTTTCCATCGCTGTGACGCTGAGTAAGCCATCGGCATCAACCTGGAACGTGACTCGAATGTGAGCGGCACCTGCAGCCATTGGCGGTATGCCTTTCAAGGTGAATCTTGCTAAAGAGCGGCAGTCACCCACCAGCTCACGTTCGCCTTGGACCACATGAAATGCCATCGCGGTTTGACCATCTTTAAATGTGGTAAATTCTTGTGCCTTGGCGACCGGAATGGTGGTGTTACGTGATACCACCTTCTCCACCAGTTCTCCCATGGTCTCTATTCCCAGAGACAGAGGCAAAACATCCAACAACAAGAGATCGGACTCAGGTTTATTACCGACCAATATATCCGCTTGAATAGCGGCGCCTATGGCAACGACTCTGTCAGGATCTATGGATGTCAGCGGCGCCCGACCAAAAAAGTCGGCGACAAGTTGTCTGACCATAGGCACCCGAGTCGAGCCACCCACCATGGCAATTTCAAGCACTTCATCGGTTTTAATCCCAGCGTCACGCAAAGAGCGACGACAGCTGCTTATGGTTTTTTTCACCAGTTTACCGATTAATGACTCAAATAAGGCTCTGGTAACCTTGTGCTGTAATTGGCTACCATCCTCTAACGTCAATGAAGCCGTGACCTCAGTATCTTGGGTCAACTGCTCCTTGATGCGTCTGGCTTCGATAAGCAGTTGCCTGCTGATAGTCGCCGAAGGAGTACCCAGCTGCCATTCATTTAATAAATAGTGATGCAAGAGATGATCGAAGTCATCTCCACCAAGCGCAGAGTCACCTCCGGTGGCCAACACTTCGAACACGCCTTTATTCAGACGTAATATAGAGATGTCAAAGGTACCACCACCCAGATCATAGACGGCAATCACGCCTTCTTGCCCCGAATCTAGGCCATAGGCTATCGCAGCAGCCGTTGGCTCATTCAATAAACGTAAGACCTTTACTCCCAAAAGGGCTGTAGCGTCTTTGGTTCCCTGGCGTTGAGCATCATCGAAATAGGCTGGTACTGTGATCACTACCCCTTCGAGAGCTCCGCCTAAGGTCTTCTCTGCCCGCGAAATCAGCGGCTTTAAAATTTCGGCCGAGATTTGCACCGGGTTCACCTGACCTTGCTTAGTCACAAACAGAGGAAGGCCATTTTCACTGGCTTCGAATCGATAAGGAAGATCTTGGCTGCCTGACTGAATGTCACTGAGGCTGCGACCCATAAAACGTTTAACAGAGATGATGGTGTTTTGTGGGTCTTGTGCAGAATAAGATTCTGCTTCGGCGCCGACTTGGATGCCATCGTCCGTGTAACGCACAATCGAGGGCAACGAGTGTCTAGATTGCTCATCGGCCAAGGTGTTAGCAACGCCACTACGAACCGTAGCCACTAACGAATTTGTAGTACCTAAGTCAATTCCAACAGCCAACCTATGTTGATGTGGTACTGTGCTCTGTCCAGGCTCTGCGATCTGCAAAAGGGCCATAAAATTCCAACCTAAATATTAGCCATTGAGAAAGGATAGCTAATCAAAAAAAGAGTAAAAACGACTAATCAAACTGTGCATCTTCGATGCGTTCCAGCTCGATTTGTAATTTTGCCATAAATTTTAATTTACGGATAAGGTCTGCTGCGGAAGCGAGATCCGACTCAGAATGACTGAGTAACAAGCCAGCTAAGTCCAGACTGATACAGTTGCTATACTCATTAAAACAAGCATACAACTCGGTTATCATAGCATCGGGATCTTCACTGTGAGCAATATCTTCTAACGACTCACGCCATTCCATCTGCTGCATCAGAAATTGCGTATCTTTCACCGTGGTCGACTCATGGCTAAGATCTATGCCAGCTAGAGCCAAGATATGTTCGGCTCTCGACAGAGGATCTTTCAATGTCGAGAAGCCATCATTAACTTGAGCAGTTCGTTGAACGGCGATACGTTTATCTTGTTCACTGGAATTAGCAAACTTATCGGGATGAACCGCCCGTTGCAGTTCGTGATAACGTTCTGCAAGGAGGGCGGTGTCAATGTCATAGGAGGGCGTGAGACTAAACAACTCAAAATAGTTCATGGCTTCATTCTTTCGGCTAGTTAGACTGTAAAGCTTTCGCCACAACCACACTCACCTTTTGCATTAGGGTTATTAAACTGAAAACCTTCATTGAGCCCTTCTTTAACGAAGTCCAGCTCTATGCCCTGAAGATAGATAAAGCTTTTTGCATCGATAATGATTTTAACATCTGCAACTTCGTAGACCTCATCATCGTCATTCAATTCATCGACAAACTCGATGACATAAACCATGCCTGAACATCCGGAGGTTTTAAGCCCCAGACGTAAACCAATCCCCTTGCCACGATTGCTCAGAAAGCTTTTAACGCGTTCTGAGGCGGCCGGAGTCATTGAAATAGCCATCTTAACTCCAGAAATTACTTAGCTTGCTTTGACTTATAATCTTCGATTGCTGCTTTAATGGCATCTTCAGCCAAGATAGAGCAATGAATCTTCACTGGAGGCAATGCAAGCTCTTCAGCAATATCAGTGTTCTTAATCGCTGCAGCTTCCTCGATAGACTTGCCTTTAACCCACTCGGTGATCAGTGAGCTGGATGCGATGGCACTGCCACAGCCATAAGTCTTAAACTTGGCATCTTGAATCATGCCCTTGTCATCGATTTTAAGTTGTAACTTCATCACATCACCACAAGCAGGTGCGCCGACCATGCCGGTTACAACTGATGGGTCATTTTTATCAAAAGAACCTACGTTACGTGGGTTTTCATAATGGTCGATTACTTTTTCACTATAAGCCATGATACTACTCCAAAATCTTTATCTGTTGATATACGACTTAGTGGTGTGCCCACTCAACCGAGTCCAAATCAATACCATCTTTAAACATCTCCCAAAGTGGAGACATCTCTCTCAAGTCATCGATAGACTTATTAATTGTTTCGATAGCGTGATCTATCTCTTCTTCGGTGGTAAAACGACCGAGAGAGAAACGGATCGAGCTATGAGCCATCTCATCATTCAATCCAAGCGCACGTAAAACATAGCTTGGTTCTAGGCTGGCCGATGTACAGGCTGAACCCGATGATACGGCAAGATCTTTCAATGCCATCATCAAAGACTCACCTTCAACGAAATTAAAACTCACATTGAGGCTACCGCAATAACCTTGTACTTTATCGCCATTGATGTACGTTTCTTCGATATGCTTGACGCCATCCCACAATCTGTCACGTAATGTTCTGATACGAGCATTGTCTGATGCCATATCGGCTTTAGCGACAGCAGCAGCCTCGCCCATACCAACAATTTGGTGAGTCGCCAATGTACCACTACGCATTCCACGCTCGTGTCCACCACCGTGCATCGTCGCTTCGAGGCGAATACGCGGCTTACGGCGCACATATAAGGCACCGATACCTTTAGGTCCGTACATCTTATGGGCCGAGATTGACATCAAATCAACCTTAGTCTTCTGCACATCTATAGGTAACTTGCCCGCACTCTGGGCTGCATCGACATGAAAAACTATTTTCTTGCTACGACAAAGTTCACCTATGGCATCGATATCCTGAATGACACCTATTTCATTGTTAACCTGCATGATGCTGACAAGGATGGTATCGTCTCGCATAGCCGCTTCTATTCGCTCGAGAGGAATGAGTCCGTTTGACTCAGGCTCAAGATAAGTGACTTCAAAACCTTCACGCTCTAGCTGACGACAGGTATCGAGTACCGCTTTATGCTCTGTCTTACTGGTGATGATGTGCTTACCTTTCTTATGATAGAAATGAGCAACACCTTTTATGGCCAGATTGTCTGACTCGGTAGCACCGGAAGTAAATACAATTTCACGAGGATCGGCATTGAGCAGGTCAGCGACCTGATTTCGAGCGATATCAACCGACTCTTCAGCCTGCCAGCCATAACGATGGGAGCGAGACGCAGGATTACCAAAATTACCGTCCATAGTCAGACACTGCATCATTTTCTCTGCAACACGTGGATCAACCGGCGTTGTCGCAGCATAATCTAGATAAATAGGAAGCTTCATCACACACTCCGTACAGCGTAGCCTCAGAGAGGCGAAACAGATGTACAAAAAATAATATAAAATACAAAGTTAACTTATAACGTTACTCTTTGTTCCTGTTGCATTGCGTCTTGCTTCACTGAGATAAATTGAACATCTCGTTTATTCATTAAGCCAGCAAGGCTGATCCCATTTAAGAAATCTGAAATTTGTTTGCTCAAGTCACCCCACAGGGAATGCGTGAGACAACGGGTGCCATTCTGACAATCCCCCTGACCTTTGCACCTGGTTGCATCGACTGACTCATCGACGGCGCGAACGACCATGCCAACTGAGATATCGACAGCATCGGCACCTAAACGGTAGCCACCGCCGGGTCCTCTGACACTTGAGACCAGTCCATGTCTTCTGAGTTTTGCGAAAAGTTGTTCGAGGTAAGAAAGAGATATCCCTTGACGCTCAGAAATATCGGCTAAAGGTACAGGCCCTGATGTAGAATGCATAGCAACATCTAACATAGCAGTGACTGCATACCTGCCTTTCGAGGTAAGTTTCATAGCGACCATGGCTCCCAATAATGCATAGGGGAATTCAAACATACCTGAGTAATTTAGTCAAGTATTAAACCTAGTAAAACAGTCAAGTATTAATGAATTTATAGCACTGAATAATACCCTTCAATTTGACTGGGGTATTTAACCCGTTTATGTCTCAATATTCAATCAATGATTTGGGTTTATTTCACTGAGAATCAGATAATGGGATCAAACTCATTTATTGCCTTCTCACGTTGCTTTGCCGCAGCCAACTCCGTATCGCTAAAGTCTTCGACGTCAAGTTCTGGTAGTTTATCGGTACACACACTACCGCCCATGGTTTGAATCGCTTGGCAGACTTCTTGAACTTTTGAGTCCATCAGGTGCATATGGTCTAGCATCTGGCCAATGGCATTAGCAACCGGATCCGGGTTATCCGGAGAAACTGCGTAGGCATCGAAGCCATACTTCTTGGCCATCTCGCTACGTCTTTTACTCTCCGCTTTATTGCTAGCATTAGGTGTTGAAACGATGCGGCCAGGTATGCCTACGACTGTGGTATCTTTAGGTACATCTTTCACCACCACAGAATTGGAGCCCACACGCGCACCATCGTTCATGGTGATAGGACCTAATACCTGAGCACCAGCACCAATCACTACATTATTACCAAGCGTAGGATGACGCTTACCCGCTTGCCATGTTGTGCCACCTAACGTCACCCCATGATAGAGGGTGCAATCATCACCAATTTCAGCGGTTTCCCCGATCACCACGCCCATACCGTGATCGATAAAAAATCGATCGCCTATGGTGGCGCCAGGATGTATTTCAACACCGGTTAACCAGCGTGAAAAAGTAGATAAACAACGCGAGAGCAGGCGCCATTTCCGCCGCCAAAGCTTGTGGCTTACCCTATGGATCCAGATGGCCTGCATCCCAGGGTAGTTCAACAATATCTCCAAGGTTCCGTGAGCCGCAGGATCGCGATGATAGATAGAGTTAATATCATCTCTTAATCGAGCAATTACTCCCATGGATCGATTCCTTATGCTTGTTTGTCGTCTTTCGGTGGCATCTTCTTATCTATCGAAGTCAGCATGCCTCGTAAGATATTCATCTCTTGTCTTTCAAGGCGAGCGCGGCTAAACAGACGACGCAATTTGGTCATGACTTGACCAGGGTGCTGTTTAACGATAAATCCAGTGCCTAATAAGGTTGATTCCAAATGATCAAAGAAGTTTTCACGTTCTTTGGCAAAAGGATACTCAATTTTTTCTTCGACATAATCTGCAGGGCGGCCTTTCTCAAACTCACGCTTCTCGTGCTCTAAATGAGCGACACGCGCCTCGTAACAGATGATCTGCACGGCCTGAGCTAAATTCAATGAGGTATATTCAGGGTTCGCTGGGATAGCTACATGATAATCGCACTTCTGCAACTCTTCGTTGGACAAGCCATTATTTTCACGACCAAATACGATTGCAACTGGACCATCGAGTGCTGACGCGACTAACTTTTCGCCAGCTCCTCTTGGATCAAGCATAGGCCAATCTAGAGTGCGGCTACGTGCACTAGTAGCGATAACCAAGCTGCAATCGGCAATCGCCTCGGCAACGCTATCAACTATGACCGCATGTTTTAATATATCTGACGCACCGGCTGCCAGCGCTACAGAGTGGCCATCGGGTTGGACCTTAGGTTCAGCTAGATATAAAGTAGAGAGCCCCATGGTTTTCATTGCTCGGGCGGTAGAGCCAATATTGCCAGGGTGGGATGTGCCGACGAGTACTACACGAATGTTGCTGAGCATGAAACTACTTAATTTTGATGATTAAACAATTCACAGATATTAACACAGTCAACTTTGTTTGCTTAATACAAAAATCGGTATTTGATATATTCACTAGTTAACGTATACTACGCCCCGATTATTATATCTGTTCTTTAACATCCAGGGGATTGTAATGCATCCGATGCAGACTATTGCCGTGCGCGCCGCTCGCGCCGCCGGCCAAACGATTATACGTGCTTTTGCTGAACTCGATAAAGTCGAAGTGACAGCGAAAGGAGTGAATGACTACGTGACGAATGTAGACATAGAAGCTGAAGCCGCCATTACATATCAGATCCGTAAATCTTACCCAGATCACACTATTATTTGTGAAGAAAGTGGTGAGAACAAAGGCGAGAATAAAGATTACATTTGGATCATTGACCCTCTGGATGGCACTAACAATTTTGTTAGAGGCATTCCTCATTTCGCAGTATCTATTGCCGTTCAGTACAAGGGCAAGACAGAAGTCGCTGTAATTTATGATCCAATCCGTGATGAACTATTTAGCGCGGTACGTGGTAAAGGCGCTAAGTTCAATGATTTCCGTATGCGCGTATCTAAGCATAACGATCTCAAAGACACTATCTTAGCGACAGGCTTCCCATTCAAAGCCAAACAGCACACAGAAACTTACATGAAAATTTTCGGCTCATTGTTTACTCAATGTGCCGATATGCGCCGTGCAGGTTCTGCAGCTTTAGATCTTGCCTATGTCGCAGCGGGTCGTGTAGACGGCTTCTTCGAAATCGGCCTCAAGCCCTGGGATATTGCTGCAGGCGATCTCATCGTACGTGAAGCTGGCGGTACGGTTACCGACTTCACAGGTAATCACGGCTATATGACTTCGGGCAATATCATAGCTGGCGCTCCGAAAACGACTTCAGCTATCGTTAAAACGGCTCGTCCTTTACTGAGCGAAGCACTTAAACGCTAAACTTAGCGTTTGAAAGAACAGATTTAAAAGCCATCAGCCAGATGGCTTTTTTATTTCAGCAACGCTTAGTATCTTATACAATTGTCATTGGTCACAGCTTCCAAGCCAAGCAGCAAACACTAGCTGGTTATTCATTTCCCTATGTATACCAATAATGTGAGTCCCATCACATAGAAAAATAAGCAGAATCCTCAAATATTGCTACCATAAAAAAAACACCTACCAGAGATCGCTATGGGAAAGCTATACAGTCACTACGGTTCGAAAAGTCTTAAAGCTGTCGAACATTTCGTACTCATTATCATTGCCATCGCGACAATAGTCGCCATAGGTCAGGAGATAGTACATATCATCGGAAATGCCAGGGTCGATTTAGCCGATCTATTATTGCTATTTATCTATTTAGAAGTACTGGCTATGGTGGCTAATTATGCCGAATCTGGAAAACTACCTATACGCATGCCTATCTATATCGCGATTGTGGCACTGGCGCGTTACCTGATACTAGATATAAAAGCCATGGATGATTGGCGAATTATGACCATAGCATTATCAACTCTAGTACTCTCTATAACCGTTATTGTTATTCGCTGGGGTCAACTTAAACTTCCTTACCCACGTAAAGAAGAGCACTAACAAGCGATCACTTCACTCACCTGGTATCCGTCGATAGAATACTAGGTGAGCAAACTCCTCCATGCCGTCATCGCTATTACTAATGCCATTCAATATCCACGAACTTTGTTTTTAGAACAAAAATTATGCTACTTTTAAAGAGCTTATTTTTCATTCCGCATTAGGGATTTTTATGCAAGATAATACCGAAGACTTAGATGAACGACGCACCTCCTTCAGAGTCGACCTTGAAGCCGAACGTATTCTCTTGGCTTGGCAAGATGAAAACGGCCAGGAACAAACAGACGATGGGATCTGTGTCGATCTGGCGAGGCACGGGGTGCTAATTGAATATAAAAAGAGTTTTAAAGTGGGAGATCTTCTCACTATAACCTTTAATCCGGATAATGATAAAAAGCATATGGTCAAAGGGCAAGTCTGTCGAACCAACAGCTGTAACCCCAAAAGCTTCCATATCGCAATACAACTTATATAAGCGTTAGCCCCTATGTCCGCAGAGGGAGTTTTCGGCAAAACTCTATAGTCTGTTCTATACTTAACGCGTTTAATAATCAAAGATAATTGGTGCTGAAAGACATGGAGATACTTTTATGATCTTGCTTGTGGGCGGAGAAAAAGGTGGAGCAGGGAAAAGCTGTATGGCCCAGAATCTAGCTGTTCATATCACGCAGAAATACCAAGCGAATGTATTAATGATTGATTGCGATCCACAGCGCACAACTTCAGATTGGATTCAGGCTCGCAATGAAGATCCAGACCTTCCAACCATCAACTGCATTCAACTTTACGGAAAAATCCGTAATGACCTCTTGAGTCAAGATAAACACTTCGATTATGTCATCGTCGATTGTGGGGGCCAAGATAATCTGGCTATGCGTGCAGCCATGTCTGTCGCAACCTATGTCATACTTCCATTAAGACCCAAGCGTAGAGACTTAAAAACCTTACCCCATATGGAAGATATGCTAAGTACCTGTAAGATGGTCAACCCTAAAATGGTAGCAACTATAGTCATGACTCAATGTCCTTCTCTACCCAGTCAATTTAAAAGAATTCTCGAAGCAAAAGAAGTCGTGGAATCATTTGGGTTACGGGTATTAAATGCTGTGACTTTCAACAGAAATATTTACGATGACAGTGAAGAACTTGGCTCATCTGTTATTGAAATTGAGCCCGATGGAAAAGCCGCTGCAGAGATACGAGCAATTGCAGATGAACTTTTTGCTATAGAACCAGAAAATTGCTATGAGCTTAACTGATCTAAAAAGGCGCAAGAAGAAAACACCTCAAACTCAAGTCTCTATCGAGGATTTCATCGAAGATGCTAATAATTACGCCTTTGGCCAACCTAGCGTCGTCAGTAAAAGTAGAAAAAAACTAAGCAGAGCTAAGCATAAAGGCTTAGATAAACATTCAACCAAAATTTATAAACACGCTACTTTCTCCCTTACTGAAGATGCAATTGGAATACTAGACAGGATATCGGCTGAGAAAAAAATAGCTAAATCACGCCTCATCAGAATTTTAATTCGTGAGTTTTCAGTAAAAAGCAAACATGAGCAAAGTACTATTATCGAGTTGAGTGATGACTAATAACCAACAACCAAATAATTAGCACTTTGATTTATATGAAGCTATACAATCAAAACATTAAGCTCTTAATGAGAACAGATCCTATCCGCAACAGTCTCTATACCTTTAGCTGATTCAATAAACTTTCCCTTCTTTTCCAATAGCTCAATTAGCGCATCGGCATTCATCTCACTCGCAGAGCAAGTATGATAGCGCACCGATGCACCAAAATGTTGGTGCATCAATACTTTAAGCTCTTCTTTGGTTATTGCTTTACCTAATGTGAGCATCAACTCCATCACTTGATGGCCATGAACTGATTCGGACATAATACTGCTACCTTTAAGGCTAATAAATATATGCCTTTATAATCAATATTTGAATTTCAAACTTTGATCCATAACCCAAGACTAATAAATAAACAAACAAAAAGGCCAGTCTATGACTGGCTGATTTACATCAATTTTAGGATTAAGGTTAAACGCTAAGCTTTCAGTATTTCTGGGGTAAATTGAACACTAGCATGTTCACTGGATAGCCAGATCTCCCCATCACTTATATTATATTGAAGCTCCATATTACGAGTAACCAAGTCTCCCATCTGCTTCACGGCCTCTTCAGGGATATTCCACACTTTAAGATTTTTATAACGTTCTAATGCTTTCTCATTTTGTTGCCACCATATAGGTACTGCTCGTCCACCATAAGCAAATAACTGTACTTGCTTCGCCCTGCCACTGGCTTTTCTTAACCATTTTTCATCACTCTGACCAAACTCAATCCAAAGCTCGATATCGCCCACTAGGGACTTTTCCCAAAGCTCAGGTTCATCTTCGACGCAAAGCCCTTTACTGAATGCCAATGACTCACTCGCATTCATTGCAAAAGCCAGCAGACGGACCATCATACGGGAATCAGTCTCTGAAGGGTGTTGAGCTAATGTCAGTTGATGATCGTGATAATAGCCGCGATCCATATCGGCTATCTGCAGAGTGACTTTGTATACGGTAGCTTTTGGTGCCATAACTTCTAATTCTCTCAATTAATTGGCGCTAGTGTAACTCAATCTCCCGCCGAATGAGATATGCCGACCTTAATTCGATAAATAAACTCGCCTTCTGGAGTGTTTGGGTCTGCCTACTTCTGTGTTGAATAAGTTCAAAAGGGATCACCACTTTCTCACTCATTCACCTCGAAATACGCTGTAAAAATAGCTCTAAGCTGACTACTTTCTTATACCGATTAGTATCACTAGCGCTTACATTAGATTTTTCCGGCTCTCAAGTGTTTCGCCATGGGGAAATGGGCTTTTAGTTGAGTCACAGTCTCGTTATCCGCATAAACTAGACAACGTTGGCCATTTTCGTACAGCTTACTCAGCTCGCTTAGAGTGGGTAACTTCCCTCTTTCAGCATCGCGTCTGACAAATTCATTGAGAATAAAAGGCAGTTCTTCGAGACTAAAAATATGATCGAGTTTCTGCATTAATGGCATTGCAGCTATGGGTAACAAAGAGGCTTGAGTCTCATCATCGATAAGTAGGATCTCTCCGCCTGTCGACAAGCCTTGGAAGCCGTTGTCGTAATGAACAGGAGTTTCATCATCAAACTTATCACCATTCGCTCTGAAGAAATGCTCCCAAAATAGCTTTCTTTGCTTAAATTCAGGCAGTCTTTGCTGCACTTCTTTGCGCTTAGCCGCAACAAAATCAAACAGAGGCGAGAGAGACTGAGGCAACCAGGACTCGAGTCGCGCCCTTAGCTCTCGTGCAAAAACGGGCGCTGCACCAGCCGTGCTTATCGCAATCTGAAGACGGCCCCGATCGACTATCGATGGTGTGATAAAACGGCACAGTTCGGGGCTATCTACAACATTCACCCAAATCCCACGTTCATCGGCAATACTCGCGAACTTTGCATTGAGCTTGTCATCAGCAGTCGCAAGATAAACGAGATCGACCCCATGGATATCATCTGGCACCACACTGCGTTTAACGAGAGTAATACGGCCTTGCTGGGCACGCTTAGATACCTCTGTGGAGATATCTGTGGCAATAACCAGAATCTCAGCATTAGTTCTGGATAACAGCTCTAATTTTCTATTGGCCACATCACCAGCGCCCACCAACAAGACTTTCAGCTTGGATGTATCAACAAATAGGGGAAAGTACTGCATTAATAATAATTCCTAAACTTGTATTAACGGCAATCGTATTGGAGCCTAAGAGCACCCACGAAACAGAGGATAGAGTATATCGTAATAACAGTATTTGATGTGTAGCAGGAAATTAGTTGTGTATCTCACAACTCTCTGTTCCACATTGCCAACACAAGTCAAAACTAGCCTCATTCATTTCTTGGCACTTTACGCAGCGCCATCGAGGACCTTCGGCATTAAGAGATTCGAGTTGAGATTTAGCAAGCTCATATTTCGACTCACAGACCCAGAGCTCTACATTTTGCAGATCTACTGGCAGCTCACCTATTCCACCGAGTAACGCTTCACCACGAAGCTCTACTTCAATTCCACTTGTTTCTAACAGACCTTTCCACGTATGAGCCTGTAATAAATTACCGCCCGCAACCATTCTACTTCGCTCTTCCATGTTATTCCCTACAACTGTTGCTCTTCTGGCAAATTTAAGGTGTGATAAATATGTTAACTCATCATATGAGTGCCAACATCCTACTGCTAAATTAGCGAGTCTGTCGAGGATAAATGCGGCCAAGCCGGATAACAAATGAGAATTCAGTTATTTGAGTGTGGAACATTGTTGATATCTCAAATGCACACATACTTATTATCTATTTTACCAAGGCAATAAAAAACCACCCGAAGGTGGTTTTCAGTGTACTTCGAATAAGATTAAAAAATATTAAGGCATCAATGGGTCTTGATCTGCGCCTTCTTTTTCGATTTCAACGGGCAGCATATGCTCACGGTTAATTCCAAGCTTAACCGCCAGGAAACTCGCCACGTAGATAGAGGAGAAAGTACCGACGAAGATACCCATTAAGAGTGCCGTTGCAAACCCATGGATCATGGTGCCGCCCTTGAGGAACAAGGCAATGACCACGACCAGAGTAGTACCAGTCGTAATGATGGTACGACTCATGGTTTGAGTGATTGAGGTATTCACAATCTCCTCAGGCCCACCTTTACGCATCTTAAGGAAGTTTTCACGGATACGGTCAAATACAACAATAGTATCATTGAGTGAGTAACCGACAACCGTCAATACCCCAGCCAGTACCGTAAGATCAAAATCCAACTGGAACAGAGAGAACACACCTAAGGTGATAATCACATCGTGTGCTAATGCCGCCACTGAGCCGAGTGCTAAACGCCACTCGAAACGGAAGGATACATAAATCAAAATACAGATCAATGCGACTAATACTGCTAGTCCGCCCTGCTCTGCGAGCTCTTGACCAATCTGAGGTCCAACCATCTCCACACGCTTCTGGATCACCTGCGGATCTAGCTTAATCGCAGCTTCCATCACATGCTGGACCTGGAGTTCACTCTTCACGCCCTCTTTAACAGGAAGACGCGTGATCACATCTCGGCTTGAACCAAAATGCTGTACCACGACGCCTTCTGTTTCTTCACTAGTTAATTCCGCGCGAAGTGCCTGAAGGTTTGCAGTCGATGAGAACTCGAGCTCAACAACGGTACCACCGGTAAAGTCGAGACCCCAGTTAATGCCTTTAGTCGCTAGCGACGTCAAAGAACCAATAACTAAAATAAGCGACAGGATACTGATTGGCACGGCATGACGCAGAAAGTTGACCGTGCCTTTTATGGATAAAATCTGAAACATAATCAACTTTCCTTATATAGACAGTTTCTTAACGCGCTTACCACCCCAAACAGCGTTAACAATTGCACGGGTGCCCACAATAGCGGTGAACATAGAAGTCGCAATACCTATCATCAAGGTGACTGCGAAACCTTTCACTGCACCCGTTCCGACGGAGAACAAAATAAGTGCTGTCATAAAGGTGGTGATGTTGGCATCGGCAATGGTAGAAAATGCATTCGCATAACCTTCATGAATTGCCTGCTGCACACTTCTGCCATTTCTTAGCTCTTCACGGATACGCTCATAGATCAGCACATTGCCATCTACTGCCATACCTACGGTCAATACCATACCAGCGATACCCGGCAGTGTTAGCACAGCCCCAGGGATCATCGACATCACACCGACCACCATGACTAAGTTTGCGGTTAACGCCAGATTAGCAATCAGACCAAAAGCACGGTAATAGACCAGCATGAAGATAAGCACAACGGCTAAGCCCCATATCATCGCTTGAACACCGTTTTGAATATTCTCGGCACCTAAGCTTGGGCCAATAGTACGTTCTTCAACGATAACCACAGGAGCAATCAAGGCGCCGGCACGAAGCAATAATGCTAGACTTTGTGATTCGCCATGATCCAAACCTGTGATAACGAAGTTACGTCCCAGACGCGCTTGAATAGTCGCGACTGAAATAACTTCCTCTATCTTCTCCAGCTTAATGCTGCCATCCGGGTTTTTAGCACCATTATCTTTATACTCGATGAACAAGGTAGCCATTGGTTTACCAATGTTATCCTTAGTCACATTCGAGAAGATTGAGCCACCCTTGGAATCTAGGTTGATGCTTACCTGAGGACGACTATATTCGTCGAAGCTCGGCTGTGCACCTTGAATATGGGTGCCTGATAGCATGACTTCTTTATAGAGGGCGACTTTTCCACCTTGACGGCGGTCATAGACCTTCGAGTTAGGAGAGACGCGACCACTGGCTATAGCGGTAGCATCGGCTTTCTCATCAACCATGCGAAATTCGATCGATGCCGTAGCACCCAGAATTTTTTTGGCGCGAGCGGTATCTTGCACACCGGGTAGCTGAACGATAATACGCTCTGCACCTTGGCGTTGTACCACTGGCTCAGCAACACCCAACTCATTCACTCGATTACGAATCGTA
Source organism: Shewanella sp. YLB-07 (assembly GCF_009377275.1). NCBI lineage: Bacteria > Pseudomonadati > Pseudomonadota > Gammaproteobacteria > Alteromonadales > Shewanellaceae > Shewanella > Shewanella sp. YLB-07. The sequence continues at coordinate 112,402 of NZ_VOQB01000016.1, forward strand.
GTGATGTTTTGCTGTAGTGCATCCTCTTTGACCTGTTTTAGATAGCTCTCACTGAGATTGGCAATCAAGAAGTAATTGCCACCCGATGAGGTATCGGTGAACACCATGTCATTGCCACTAGACTTGAGGAAACGCTCAGCCTTAGCTAAATTCTCGGCATCACGGAATTTGATCTCTATGCCTTTAGCACTTTCACGTATACCAGCATAGCGAATTCTCTCACCACGTAGGTCGGTTCTGAAATCGGCCATCTTAGACTCGGTCATCTTACGGACCGCTTCGCCCATCTTCACTTCCATCAAGAAGTGAACACCGCCTCGAAGATCCAGACCTAGTTTCATAGGGCTACCGCCCATACTCTCCAACCATTCAGGCGTCGCCGGCGCTAAGTTTAAGGCGACGGTGTATTTGTCACCCAGCGCAGCGGCAATCGCTTCTCTGGCGAGTAACTGTTGATCGCCGTCCATCACACGAACAAGTAGTTGGCCATTTTCAAGCTCTGAACGCTTCATCGCAATATTCTTGCTGGCAAGAATATCATTGACTGTTGACTGAGTCGCCACAGTCACCTCGGCTCCACGAGTGCCGACTACCTGTACCGCATAGTCTTCACCGAAGAGATTCGGAATTGCATAGAAAAAACCTACGAAGATGATGCAAGCCACCATCAAGTTTTTCCACATTGGGTATTTATTTAACACACCATCGCCCTCTTGGCTTAAAGTGACTTAATAGAGCCTTTAGGCAATACGGCCGCTATGTAATCCTTCTTAATCGTAATTTCAGATGTTTCATTGATTGTCAGTAACACATAATCATTTTCTTCACTGATTTTAGCAATCTTACCTAAAATACCACCACTGGTGAGCACCTCGTCACCTTTGCTCAATGAACCCATTAAGTTCTTGTGCTCTTTGACGCGCTTAGACTGCGGGCGGAAAATCATGAAATAGAATATCAGGCCGAATATAACCAGCATGAAAATTAACTCCATGGTGCCACCAGTTGCTGGAGCATCTGCAGCGTACGCATTTGAAATGAACATAGTTCTCTCTTCTTATTTAGCAGTAGTTAAAATTAATCGGATAATTTAGGAACTTCACGACCTTGACTGGTATAGAACTCCTCAACGAAGGCGTCTAATGTACCTGTCTCGATTGCACCGCGCAAACCTTGCATCAACCTTTGGTAATACCTAAGGTTATGAATGGTGTTTAAACGAGCACCTAAAATTTCATTACAACGATCTAAATGGTAAAGATATGCCCGAGAATAGTTCTTACAGGTATAGCAATCACATTTATCATCGAGTGTGGCAGTATCATCACGATGACGCGCATTGCGTATCTTAATCACACCTTCACTGGTAAACAGATGGCCATTTCGGGCATTACGTGTTGGCATAACACAATCAAACATGTCGACACCGCGACGCACACCTTCAACGAGATCTTCTGGCTTACCGACCCCCATCAAGTAACGAGGTTTATCAGTAGGAATTTGGGGACAGACATGCTCTAAAATACGATGCATATCTTCTTTAGGCTCACCTACTGCCAAACCACCGACGGCATAACCGTCAAAACCTATATCGACTAACCCTTGTAAGCTCTCATCACGCAGGTCTTCGTAGACACCACCTTGAATGATGCCAAACAGAGAGTTAGGGTTTTCTAACTTATCGAACTCATCACGTGAACGTTGAGCCCAACGCAGTGACATCTGCATCGATTTACGCGCTTCATCTTCTGTGGCTGGATACGGTGTACATTCATCGAAAATCATCACCACATCACTGCCCAGCGAGTTCTGGATCTGCATGGATTTTTCCGGATCCAGGAAAATCTTCTCACCGTTGATTGGTGAACGAAAATGCACACCTTCTTCGGTGATCTTACGGATATCACCTAAACTGAATACTTGAAATCCACCGGAGTCGGTTAAAATTGGACCATGCCAATTCATGAAGTCATGCAAATCACCATGCTTACGCATGATCTCTTCACCCGGACGCAACCATAAGTGGAATGTATTACCTAAAAGGATTTCGGCGCCAGTTTCACGCACTTCTTCCGGTGTCATGCCTTTTACTGTGCCATAAGTGCCCACGGGCATGAATGCCGGGGTCTCTACTGTGCCACGATCAAAAATCAAACGGCCGCGCCTGGCGCGTCCATCGGTTGTATCTAATTCAAATTTCATGATTTCACCTCGCCAGATAAACAGTCTGACTCATAAGTGCCTGCACTAAGCTAAATAATCGGTACAAGCTAACATTAAAACTAGAGATAAGGGCAAACAACTGAGTATCAACCCTGTATCCTTAAAATATGCACAAAAATAGCAGAAAAAAATACCCACCTCATCTTGTGGGTGGGTATTTTAAAACAATTTTCGAGATTAGTTCGGCTTTTTAGTCACAAACATGGCGTCGCCATAGCTAAAGAAGCGGTATTTTTGAGCGATCGCGTGTCGATAGGCGTTTTTTACCTCATCGAAGCCTGCAAAGGCGCTGAGCAACATGATTAAGGTCGACTCGGGAAGATGGAAGTTTGTCACCATGGCATCGACCACTTGGAACTCATATCCGGGATAGATAAAGATGTCAGTGTCACTGCAAAATGCTTCCAGTTCAGCAGCACTTGCCTTAGCTGCACTCTCTAATGAACGCACCGATGTTGTGCCTACGGCAATAACACGTTTTCCATTCGCCTTAGTTTGCATGACTTTATCAACAACCTCTTGAGTGACTTCAGCCCACTCAGAATGCATCTTATGCTCGAGGATATTGTCCACTTTTACCGGCTGAAAGGTCCCGGCGCCAACATGTAAGGTGACAAACGCGGTATCAACACCTTTATCAGCCAAGGCTTTTAACATAGCATCGTCAAAATGTAATCCCGCCGTCGGTGCGGCAACAGCGCCCGGAGTCTCATTGTAAACGGTCTGATAACGCTCTTTATCCGCGTCTTCGTCTGGGCGATCGATATAGGGCGGTAAAGGCATATGCCCAACCTCTTCGAGCACTTCGAGTATGGTTTTGTCCGACAGCAGTTTAAGCTCAAATAAGGCGTCGTGACGAGCAAGCATGATCATCTCATAGCCACCATCGACACAGATAATCGAATCGACTTTAGGGGATTTCGAACACCTGACATGGGCCAATATGCTTTTATCATCGAGCATACGCTCGACTAAAAGCTCCAGCTTGCCACCGCTCTGCTTCTTACCAAACAATCGCGCCGGGATCACTCGGGTGTTATTGAACACCATAAGATCGCCGGGATTAACCATATTGAGAATATCGGTGAACTGCTTGTCTGTGACCTCGCCAGTATTGCCATCTAAAGAAAGTAGTCTCGAAGAGGTACGTTCGGCGGTAGGATATCGAGCAATAAGCTCGTTCGGAAGTTCAAAAGAAAAATCGGTCACACGCATGGTTAGTCTCTGCTTAGCATAAATCCGGCGCTAGTCTATTAACAGAGACAGAGAAGATCAAGGATCAGTTGCCGCTTTTACTATCTTCAAGGGCACTGGACTGCTCATCAATATCAAAATCTTCCTTTCGATAGCTATGCTGCTCGTAGGGAATATCTATTTGCACACGCTTTCGCTGAGCTTGCTCTTTCTTGGGAAACACTTTAGATAACCAGTTCCACATCTTCCTTGATCCTTAAACCGATAATTGATGAGAATATAATCAAAACGATGCACATCCTTAAGAAGTCACTTTAAAACCAATTTAAATTGGAGAAAAACTATCTTAGCATCTGAGCCCATGATAACGTGAAACTTGAGTTATAACCAAGAAAATTAACAAAAACATCATGAACTTCCTTGCACACCTACATCTTGCCGATAACAGTAAAACCAGTTTAGCGGCTAATCTTGCCGGCGATTTTGCCAAAGGCAACATAGACAATTATCCTAAACACCTACAGCAAGGGATCTGGATACATAGACAAATTGACCAGCTCACAGACAGCCACGAACTCACCAAAGACTTAGTCGCTCAGTTTCCTAAGAGTTTAACCAGAGCTGCGCCTATTATTGTCGATCTGGCTTTCGACCATATGTTGGCGAAATACTGGGATGAATATCATCATCTTACTCTGCAACAATTTGCCGAAAATGCTTACGATGCCATAGATGCTTGTGAACGCTTGCCAGAAAAATTGCAACTACTTGCTCCGAAAATCCGCAGCGAAAATTGGCTCACCGCATATAGAAGCAAGAAAGGTCTCCACCGAACCATTAACTCTGTCGCTCAGCGTATCTCTAAACCTGAAATTTTCCAAGGTGCTACCCAAGCGGTCGACAAGCTAGATATCGAGATAGAGATTGCATTTAGAACATTCTATCCACAACTGATGGCATACAGCCGTATTTGGGCCCGTAAGACACCGACAGAATATTTATAACGAGCTTTAGGGCTTTAGGGCTTTAGGGCTTTAGGGCTTTAGGGCTTTAGGGCTTTAGGGCTTTAGGGCTTTAGGGCTTTAGGGCTTTAGGGCTTTAGCAGCATAAAATCAACTAAAAAGTTAGGTTTAGCAATTCTCAACTGGATCTGTTTTTGCTAGAATTCGCCGCTACAGGAGAACTCATGCAGATATTCACTTACGCCCCCCCTTCAGTCCCTTGGTTAGATCTACGCTATCGAGACAGAGATATACTCGTTATCAATAAACCTTCGGGTTTACTCTCCAATCCTGGTCGAGCAGATAATACCTACGATTGCGCGCTTACCCGCTTACTTCAGAGATACCCTGAAACCATACTGATACATCGTCTCGATTGTGCGACTTCGGGCATTATGGTTTTTGCGTTAAATAAGAAGGCGGAGTCTAATATTAAGACTCAATTTCAGAATAGAATGAGTAAGAAGACCTACATTGCTGAGGTCCGTGGATTATTAAACCAAGATCAAGGCGTGATAGAACTGGCGATGAAAGCCGATAAAACCCGACCTCCACTGCAAGAGATAGCAGAAGATGGCAAAGCCTCCAAGACCTATTACAAGGTGCTGGATCGCAGAGAAACCAGTACCTTGGTAGAGTTAAAACCTGTGACAGGAAGGACACATCAACTCAGACTTCATATGCTGGCTATAGGTCATCCAATATTAGGCGATGAGTTTTATGGTGATAAAGAGGTAATAGCGGCTTCAAACAGGCTTAGATTGCATGCAATGTCATTGAGCATCAGCCATCCCTTTTCGGGTAAAGAGATAACATTCATGAGTACTCACCCTTTTTAATCGTTCTATTTCAGGAAAAAAGACCTGATTCGACATTACCATGAGAGGCATAAGCATGAGTCCTTCGCACTGATGCCCTTTCTCAACACTGATAATACCGACTGGTTATTATATTATGCTGCTTTAGCGGTATAGTAGCATTCGCTGGAATTACAAAATTTCAGTGAATTATCATTAGATAACAAGAAATACTCGCCGAAAATATTCCCCCCTTTATCTTCGAGTTTTAAGCCTTCCTCAGTTTGAGTGCACATCATGACATCCAGGCTATGACAGCCATCGCTTGACCAAATCTCTAAGTAAATTTTATCGTCCTGCCTATAAAGAGTTAATTTGTTTGAAGTGCCATCACGCCCATCAATCCATCGGCCAATGACTTCACGAGCCTCTAAGTCTTTATCTTGCCAACCTAAGCGTTTTCGCTTATCTACTACTGACATTTTAATCACCTTAAGTAATTCTCTACTTTCTGTAGGGCGATCTGGGTATTGCATGACTTCAGCCATTGAACTCATTTTCAATTAACTCCATTGAAACTAGATATGTTAACTACTTGTGCGCACTTCGAGTTAAACTGATACCAAATAACCACAAGCCACTTACAACTCAGTTTAGCTCAATAACTGTATAAAAGTGTAACCCATTTGTACCATAAAAATGCGATCCAAGTCACTTTTTATGCACCATGTTGGCTAATACTTGCTTAGCAGCTCATTCATTCGATTTTATGATCTTGGAAGAGAGTGATGAGCATAATTTTCACCCAACAAACACTTTTAGGCTACACTTGCTCCTAAATACCCCTTCGATAGACAAACTCGAGAATCAAGATACGAATACCGATTGGTATAACCCCAGTTTTCAGAATCTGAACAGGTATGGAACATAAGGGAGAATAGCCCTATGAATTACACTAATTACCTAAATCAAAAAAGGTACTTGTGCCTTGATGGTTTACGCTGTCTGAGTATCTTGGCCGTCATATGGCATCATGCTGGCTATCCATATTGGGATCATATATATCTCGCTAGTCAAGGATTTCACGGGGTAACGCTATTTTTTGTGATCAGTGGATTTTTAATCACGTCTTTGCTCCTGAAAGAAAAACGAACTAAGGGAAAAATCGACCTTAAGAAATTTTATATCCGACGAACCCTGCGTATCTTTCCGCTTTATTATTGTGTATTACTTATTTACATTCTTCTGGTATTAGTCCTTGAACCTGACACTCCAACCGGAACAGCTTTTCTGGATAATCTGAAATATTTTGCCACCTATACTTCTAACGTGTTTGTTCCTTTTGTTGCAGGCGACCGAATAATATTCTTCTTCGCCTGGTCTCTTGCTGCAGAAGAGCAGTTCTATCTTATCTGGCCGACCATAGAACGTATGATAGCGCCTGTCATATCTATCCCTTTACTCATTCTCATTATTATTGCCAGCATCTTGTTACATTACACTGGGGTGGACAGTGACAACCTCTATTTAAGAGCCTTAGATATTATTGCTATTCCTATCTGTATTGGGGTTGTATTAGCCCATACATTAGCTAACAAGAAGGGTTATCAGTTTGTATCACCTCTCATTGCAAGACCTGAGTCCAGTCTGATATTTCTCATCGCTATGCTTACTTCTCTGGCAATAAAAGGAGTGCCATTAATACTGGTGTATATTTTTATGGCATTATTAATTGCCTCGTGTGTCACCAGCCCCCGCCCCATAGTTCGCCCCCTATTGGAGAATAGTTTTGCCAGAAAGATAGGACAAATTAGTTATGGTATGTACCTGTTACATATGCTGGCATACAACTTTGTGGCTAAAGTAGTCACGTATCTAAATATAGATTATTGGCTCATCACATTCTTAGCCACAATGGTGCTCACCGCCTTGCTCGGTTTAAGCAGTTTCCACCTGTTCGAACAACACTTTTTGAAACTGAAAAGCAACTTCAGCTGAACAAGCCATTTAACCAAGTGAACAAAGCCAGTACTTTCTTCCTATCTGCCGTATTGGCAAGCTCCATGCAATAACTCAGTATCCCTAAAGCAAAAAGGATAGCTGATATGCAAAAGGCAAATTATGCAGTCACTCACTCGCATAGTCGTATGCAGAATACAAATCCCCATGAATTACATGTTATCTGGATAAATAAGCATGCGGATTTTGTAGGCGGAGCGGAACGCTATATCCACGATACCGTGAAGGCACTTGCTGAAAAAGGAGTTAAATCAACTCTGTTATATCAGTTAGACGGAAAAATCCATCCCAGATTCACTCATGTATTTAATAGTGTCTATCCCATCACAGAGCTTAAAACACAACTAAAAAATCAAGCCGCCACTCTTATTTATCTCCATCAACTAGACCATGTACAAGATATAGAGACTTGCGTTCAAAGTGGTATTCCCAGTATTCGTTTTTATCACGACCATAAACTCTTCTGCCTTAGGGAGCACAAATACACCACAATAGGCCTCAACACTTGCCAACAAAAAACGGGGCCAGCCTGCTATGCCTGCTTAGGTTTTATTGGTCGAAATACACAACATAAATTAACGCTGAATCGACTGGGTAATTTACGTGCTCACCAACATAGTAATCAAACTTTAGCTGGGTTTATTGTTGGCTCACAATATATGTCACAGGTCCTCAAACAACATGAGTTTGAAGTTAATAAAACCCATGTGATCCCGCTATTCACCACCTCCAACATATCAATTATCAAGCCATCACAGCCCAGAAACTCGAACCAGCTGCTCTACGTTGGCAGCCTGATGCGGGGAAAAGGCGTCGACCTCTTATTACGTGCAATTGCTAGACAGAATAAGCAAGCTAATTTACTGATCTGCGGCGAAGGTCCTCAAAAAGAGGAGTTACAACAACTCAGCCAAAAACTTGGAATTGAAACCAGAGTGGAGTTTAAGGGCCAGTGTAACACTGCCACATTAGCCAAATACTACCAACAAGCATCGGCGCTGGTGATCCCGTCTCGCACACCTGAAACATTTTGTTTGACTGGTATAGAGGCACTTTCTTACGCCTGCCCCGTAATAGCAGCCAGTGTCGGCGCTATCCCCGAGTGGTTACAAGATGGGGTAAACGGCAGACTAGTAGATAGCAATAATGTTTTCGCACTCAGCGACGCTATTCGGAAGCAACTTCTACATCCCAAAACGATTCAGCGCCATGCCCTCCATACTCAGAAAGTTATTATGCAGCAATACAGTATAAAAGCTCATATTAACCAGCTTCTGCAGGTTTTTGACCATGTTCTGAAGGGAAATTCAAGCCACACAATCACGGCAAGGTCAATGACAGAAGGGAGCAGCCATGTTAACCATTAAACACGTCACTCTGCTACAAGATCCCCAGGCTGAAGCCTTTTGCCAAGATGTACTTACACAGGTGTGCGATACCGTCTCGAGATACCTGGATAAAAACCAACTCTGCGCCTTAGTTTTGTTAGGCGGGTATGGCCGTGGTGAAGGAGGATTGATCTCGCACCCAGTGAGTGGCCAGCTCTATCCACACAATAATTTTGATCTGCTACTGATCCTCAACCAGCAGATAAATGCAGATCCACAGTTAAAAAAATCCATTAATCAAGCGTTGCAGCCCATTAGCCAGCAAGCGGGATTGGGAATTGATGTCTCTTTTACCACCCGAGCTAAAATGCGTAGTGCGGCTTGCCGCGTGATTTGGTATGACATGCGACACGGTCACCGAACCTTGCTAGGGGATGAAGATTTCGTACCGTCATTAACCCAACATACGCTGCAGAACATCCCGGCTTGGGATGCACGAAACCTCTTGATTAACAGAGGGTCTCTATTGCTTATTAATCGATTTTTGTTGGCTCAAAACGAACCCGAACGTTATCGTTCTACCATCATTAAACATACCATGAAAGCGATCATTGGCTATGGTGATGCGCTATTGTTCTCCTTGGGTAAATACCATTGGTCTTATGCAGAAAAACAGCTGCGTATGGCAAATGAAACCAGCGTAGAACCTGAGTTAAAACAGCTGTATCTACAGGCAATGAGTTTTCGATTTTCTCCCAGTTATACTCGGTTTCAGAATATCGATCTCACCGCCTGGAACGAATCCATAATAACCGCCTTGCAGCCTGTCCATCTGCGCTGTGAGCGCCAGCGTCTGAACAAACCGAATCTCACCTGGGCAAGCTACCTTAAATACGCTGCCAGAGATGCCTTTTGGAATAACGACAGTCAGGTTAAAAGCCTGATGAAGCGAACTCTGGGTATGACGGCCGGGCTTTCCATTATCCAAGAGCCTTCTCCCTGGACTTATCTGGCATTGACTCAAGCTGAAAAGCTCCCGCTGTGCTTTCCCTATGTGCTCTATCGTCAAGGGAAACCAGCTGAAAACTCTGCCGATACCCTGACCCGGCGTTACCTTAAAAACTGGCAGGACTTTGTGGATGCTAACATAAGTAACCTACTGGATGGCTTAGGCTTATCTTTGGAGGAGGCCAACTTATGATTTATCTAAGTGCAGATATTCATCACGCCAGTTTACGAACGGGCAATCAAGCGCATTGTGATATCTCAGAGCTCAAGACAGCAAAGTTATTTCTTAAACGTATCGAACAAGCCCAGGTCAAGTTAACTTGTTTTATTACCGGTCGCTGTTTCGTCGAAGAATGGGCAGATACACAGGTGCTATGCATGAGTGACTGGGTTGAAATTGGCGGTCACACCTGGAGTGGGTTTACTCCACAGATTTGGCACCGTCTCTGTAACAAGCTTTTAGGCAGCTATAACGGCCCATACTGGTATCAATATTTAGATACTCTAGGCACCATCAAGATCATCGAAAGCAAGACTGGCAAGCGGATAACCTGCTGGCGAAACCACATGTATATGCACGGTCACCATACCGACAGAGTATTGAGTAAACTCGGGATCAAGCTGTGCTCCGATGGAGTAAAACGCAACAATTTCTACCCCCTCGAATCCAAGCATGGGGTTTATAACTTCCCTATTAACATCATTCCAGACCATGAGCACCTTTACCACGCAGAGCGTACCCCAAAATGGGTCGAACACTGGCAACAACGTTATTCATGGTCCGATGATTTTGGCAGCGAAAGCTACTATATCCGGGAATGGACAGAGCGGGTGTTAAGTCAGCTGAAAAGTTGTGAAGCTCAAGGGCTTGATGCCAACTTATTGATCCACCCCATCACCATGTACTTATGTGACAAGTTTCAATGCTTCGACAAGATACTCGACTACATCAGTACACAAGAGACGGCTTGGCTCAGTGACTCAATCCCAGCCCATCAACCCTCACAAAATTTCGCAGAGGAAACAACCCATGCCTGAATCAGCCTCACGAGATCATAAGAAAGCAACAATCGTCGCGCCCCCTAATTTGAGCAGCCACAAATTAGCCATCATCATGCGCTCAAAAAACTCAGCTTGGGTCATTGCCAACACACTTGCGGCGCTACATTCGCAAGATTTCCAAGATTATGATTTGATTCTCGTAGACTCAGGTTCGACAGATGCAACCCTGGAAATTGCCAGCTTCTATGACTGCCGACTTATCCATATAGAGCCAGGTGATTACTACCCAGGTAAGGTGCTCAATCAGGCAATTGAACAATGCCAGGCTGATATCGTCATTTTTCTAAACTCCGACGCCGTATTACTAAGGGACGACTCCCTGTCTAATTTACTCGATGCATTTAATGATCCCGACACTGTTGCAGCATTCGGCCGTCAGCTCCCCCGCCCCGAAGCCCATCAATGGGTAAAGCGCGATTATGCCACCAGCTTTCCAGCCACAGGCACTCCCCCAAGCTGGATCACCCTGTCATTACCCTTTGCCGCCATTCGCCGACAATATTGGCTACAACATCCTTTCTATCAGGATGCCTGGGCGTCTGAAGATACTGAGTGGGGACATTGGGCTCAAACTTGTGGATACAAATTAGCCTATGTTCCTCTGGCACTTCTTATGCATTCTCATAATTACACGTTAAAACAATTGTACGGTCGACGGTTTGTGGAGGGAGAAGCGGATGCATTTATCTATCATAAAAAACATAATCTTACTTCAGCCTTCACCAGTTTTGTCAAAGGCTTTATCCGAGGATGTTATCACCACATCATCACCTCGGACTTAGCAGGACTGCTCGCCACTCCACGTCGAGTGTTTGTCTACCACTGGGCATATTATTCCGGCTTACGCTGGGGTAATACCCGGATTAGCCAGCAGTTAAAAAACGACTCGACAGGACAACAAGCCGTGTTATCCCGATACCAATGATCTCAAACCTTGAATACTTTCAAAAACTCAGAGATAAGCCTACATGGCTCAAGTTATATCAGGAACCTAATATGAAAAACCGCGACAAATATCCTATCGCTCAAGTCATGCGTAGATTCCATATAAAGGAATGGGGTGGCATGGAAGGTGCAGTTTGGAATACCAGCTTGGGCTTAAAGCAACAACATCACATCAATAGCCATATTTTGTGTACACAAGCACTCAATAGAGTTCCATCAGAGGTGATAGATAACATCCCTATCGAACGCTTTCGCTACCATTACCCTTACATAGGGTTAACCAAAGAAAAGAGGCTCAATCTGGATAAAAAAGGGGGGAATCCCTACTCTTTCTCCCTTAGCCAGAGACTATTAAGAGGTGAATTTCGTTTATATCATTGCCACACCATGCAGCGTATGGCTGCTATGGTGCGATATGCAGCCAAGCGGCGTGGACTCCCCTATGTCATCTCTTTACACGGCGGTCAATTTACGGTTCCTAAGACCGAAATAGACAGCCTGATCAAACCTTTGCAAAACACCTTCAATGCCGGTAAGGCTATCGATCTGCTTCTGCAACCGCAGAAAGTATTGACCGATGCCAGTGGCATCATCTGTATTGGTTACAATGAATACCTTAAAACCCAAGTATGCTTCCCTGATAAACCGGTAATTTATTTGCCAAACGGAGTGGATTCCAGCCGTTTTTCAACACCCGTAAGCCTGGATGTTCACCAACATCTACACATACCCAAGGGCCGAAAATTACTGCTATCCGTCGGGCGCATCGACAGTCAGAAAAACCAACTGATGCTTATCGACTTGCTCAGCCGATTACATGCTAGGGGGGAGACTCAGTATCAACTGATATTGGCAGGCCCAGTGATCCAGTCAAGTTACTTGAGTCAATTACTCAGAAGCATAGAGCGCAATAGACTGCAGGCACATGTCACTATTATTCCAGGCATCGAGCCCGATAATGAATTGCTGCCTGCACTGTATCAACAATCGTCCTGCTTCTTACTCGCTTCCACTCATGAACCCTTTGGCATTGTGGTATTGGAAGCATGGAGCGCCGGATTACCTATCGTTGCCAGTCGTGTTGGCAGCTTAGTTCACCTTATCAGGCACAATCATGATGGCTTGCTTTTTAATCCAGACAACCTGGACTCACTGCAGGCGAATGTCAGCAAGGTATTAAGCTCACCATCCTTTGCAAAACGTCTGATCGAACATGGCCTAGCTCGAGTAGCAAGCGAATACTGTTGGCCTCAGCTAGTCTCCCATTTAGAGGCATTTTATCGAACCGTAGAGAACTGGCATTACAGTAAGTAGCGAATGGCTCAGGTGGCAGGTTCTTAGCCCCCCGTAGATAAGATATTAAAAAGAGGGATGGATATGCGTCTTATATTTAGTGCTTGCGGCTTTGATTGCGGCAAATCAGGCATTTCTCAATATATGCAAAATGTGGTGACTGAATTACTCAAATCACATCATGTTACTGTGTTAATTAATAACAGGGATCAACAGTTCTGGCCCATTGAACACCCCAGGCAAACACTCGTGGTACTCCCGTGGTATTTAAGCCACCCTATTACCAATATGGTTTACCACACCTGGGTACTGCCTCACGAACTCAAGCAACGACTCAAGACTAGCCATTATGATGCCCTTATTTTACCGGCTGCCAACCGCCGAGTATTGAGTCATTATCCCTTACCCACAGTTGCCACGTTTCACGATTTATCCCAATGCCATATCGCCAATAAATACGATATTCTTCGTATGCACTACATTCGTCACCTTATCCCCAAATTTCTGCAACCCATAGCGAGTCCCTACCGCCCTCATCTCATTGCCGTGAGTGACAATACCCGTAAGGATATGGAAACGTTTCTGCACATTCCGGCTCATCATATCAGTGTGTTACACAATGGATACGACAAGAGTCTGTTCAATGAGCAACAACCATCAGATTACGCTAAGCGATTAAAACGCCTCCAGCTTAAACCGGATTACCTGTTATATGTCTCGCGCATCGAACATCCGGGGAAAAATCATATCGGCCTGATCCAAGCGTATGAAAAGCTGCCCGAGACAATACGTAATAAACACCCCTTGGTGTTTGTCGGTAGTGCCTGGTCTGGTGCCGAAGTGGTATTTAAGCGAATTGCCGACTCACCTGCAGCAAGCTCCATTAGGGTGCTTGGTTTTGTTGATAGCAGCGATCTGCCTAGCCTGTATCACGGCGCTGCAACGACTGTGATGCCCTCGCTTTATGAAGGGTTCGGACTCCCTCTGGTGGAAGCAATGGCATGCGCAACACCTGTGGCTTGCTCTAATCGGGGGGCGATGCCGGAAGTTGTGGGAGAAGCAGCCCTTTGTTTCGACCCAGAAAGTTCAACCAGTATTGCCCAATGCCTAGGAAAAATACTCACACAGCCGTCTTTTCAGCAAGAGCTGATCCGGCGGGGACTCGAGCGGGTAACCGCATTCGACTGGGGAGTTCATACCAGAATGTTACTCAATACGTTAAGCAACAAGCATCAAAAAATGAACACTTGATAACGTAACCAAGTCTCAAAAATAATCGAGACACGGAGATCATAATGAAGGTACTTTTTGTAACACCTTATATCCCCTATCCCCTTAACAGCGGGACGAACCAACGCATATTTAATCTGCTTAAGGCCGTATGTGATGAGCATGAGGTGATTTTTTTTAGCCTGACCCATAGCGATGCCGAGCTATCACGGGCCAAAGAATTACAGTCACTATTGCCATTTAGCCAGTTCCACACTGAGCCGATAAAATTAAAAGCCTGGCGCAGTCTGTCAAAACGCATATTTGACCCGATTCCCGATACCTTACACCACTGGTTTGATATTGAGATCAGTCACGCACTCAGGAAGTTGATGCAATCTAATTCATTTGACCTAGTGCACTGTAGTGATATCTGTATGACTCAGTATTTTCAGGAAATAGATTGTCAATGCCCGCTAATTAACGACCATAGCAGGATAGATAGCGAATACCAATTAGAACAGCTGCCCTACTTACAAGGCTGGAAACGTCGTCTGTCAGCCAGAGAGAACATGTTTAAAACGCGCCGTTTCGAGAAGCGATTAAGTGCACAATTCCCCCTTCATGTCGTGTGCTCAAGAGAAGACCAAGATTATATAATGCGCCACCAGCAACTCGACACGCCTCCATTGGTATTAGAAAATGGCTTCGACAGTGACTATTTTTATCCACAACAAAAACCCATTAATAACAATCCAACCTTAGTCTTTACCGGCACCATGGACTACGAGCCTAACCTAGACGGCATGCGCTGGTTTATACAAGATATCTGGCCCAAGGTATTGGAAAAACTCCCTGATGCTCGCTTAATTATCGTGGGGACTAAGCCTACGGAAGAAGTTTACAGTTGGCAAAATGGTGATCAAGTTGTCGTCACAGGTGAAGTCGCCGATATTCGTCCCTATTACGCCATGGCTGATGTCTATATTTGTCCCCTTCGCATAGGCGGTGGAACACGACTAAAACTAGTAGAAGCCTTAGCAATGGAGCGGCCTGTTGTTAGCACCCGGGTCGGTGCACAAGGCTTGGCATTATGCGACCAGCAACATATTTGCTACGCCGACAATGCATCCCAATTTGCGAATAACATTTTAAGGACACTTACTGACTTACCATTTTCCCTTAAAATATCAAAGCAAGGCGCTGATCTTGTAAGGGAAAAGTATAGTTGGAAAGATTTGGCACGACGATTGATTGGGTATTACCAGGAGCATACAAAAAACAACTGGAGCAAGGCCCATGAAAAAGAAACTGACTCTTTTTACATTTATTGATGCATTTGGTTGGGAGATCTACCAGCGATATGGATTTCTTGATGGGATCATTGAAGATGCCCATCCGCTACAAACCACATTCGGTTTTTCCTCCGGAGCCGATCCCTCTATACTCACGGGCCGTTTTCCGGACGAACATACTCATTGGTCATGCTTCAATTACAACCCACAAGAATCTCCGTTCAAAGCCTTTAAATACTTAGCACATCTTCCCAGTGCAATTTTTGATCGGGGCCGTGTGCGCCATTGGCTGAGCAAAGCCATGGCCAAGGTATACGGATATACAGGCTATTTCGAAATGTATTCGGTGCCCTTTGCCCATCTGCCCTATTTTGACTATCTGGAGAAACGCGACTATTTCGTCCCGGGTGGAATTATGGCCACGGACACCATATTTGACTGGTGTGTCAACCAAGATATTCCTTATTACTGTTCGAACTGGCGTCATAGTGAACAAGAGATTTTGGCCAGTAACCGCTCCGAAATAGAAAAAGGTGAGACCCAATTTAACTATGTTTATCTGCCCCGTCTTGATGGCATCATGCATCAATATGGCACCAATCACCCTGCCGTTGAAAAACAGATAAATTGGCTAGACCAAGAGATCCGTTCCTTATATGAACTGGCACTAAGCCAGTATGATGAAGTGGCGCTCTACATCATTTCCGACCACGGCATGAAGGATGTCACGGGTGATATCGATCTCATTCCAGATATTCAGGCGACCGGGCTGGAATACGGTAAAGATTATGTTGCCATGTACGATTCCACCATGGCGCGCTTTTGGTTTATGCAGCCGGATGCAGAAGCCATCATTCGCCGGGTACTCGAAGACCAAACCCACGGCGCTATCGTCGAAGACGATGACCTGAAGAAGATGCATGTGTATTTTGAGGACCATAGATTTGGTGAGCTGTTCTTCTTGATGGAGCCAGGTATGCTCATCACGCCCTGTTACATGGGGCTTAAATCCATTCCTGGAATGCATGGCTATCACCCAGAGGACAAAGACTCTTACGCCATGATCGCCGCTAATAAACCCATCACAGCAAACGTGAAAAGTATCACAGATATTCGCGGGATCATCGAGCATGAACTCCGCAACTGAGTTTTCTTCCGCCGAGGATGATCAAACTGAAACAGCTGGTCTTAAGATCGATCTGGAGCTACTTTGGTCACAAGTTAAAGGCAAAATATGGCTACCTTTTTTAGTGGCCATATTGTGTGGCGCCTCGACTTTGCTCTTGACTAAGTATTTTATAAAAGATAGCTGGAAAGCCAACACCATCATCATCCGCCATCAGAAGAACATGTCATCACAAGCAGAAATCCCTTACCTGTATCTGCAAATTGACTTTAATACCATAATGCAAACGATATTGGTTCGGGATCATCTGCTTAGGGTTATAGAACGGTTAGAGCTATCCCTTACTCCCGAAGACTTATACAAAAACATCATTATCAGCCGGGGAAATCGCTCAGATATTATCAATATTACCGCTATCTGGCACCAACCAGAAATGGCAGTCAAGATGTCGGACACTGTCAGTGCGGTTTTTCTTGAATCCTATTCCAGCGTACAAAACTCTGCAGCACAAAAGGTCAATACCTACTTCCTCAATGAGCTTTCAACAAGCCGTAAAGCACTCATTGCTGCGCAACAAGCAGAGTCTGACTTCAGGCAGAAACACAAGCTGTTGTCATTTGACGATCAGATGGCATCGAACTACCAGAAAATACAGGCGTTAGAAATTAAATACATCGAAAGCCAGGTTGCCACAGACGAAAAAAGAGCCAAGCTAAAAGCCACAATCTCAAAACTCACCACTATTCCAAAGGAGATCCCACTGGAAACCATGGTTGCTGGTGCCGCTCTAAGCCGTATCAATGGGCTACGTGAGAACCTGCAACTGCTCAAACTGAAATACACCTCACAAAACCCTAAGGTCATGGCAATGGAACAAAAAATTTCCACCCTGCAGAGTAATTCCGATAGCACGTCTGTTACCGGCCAGGTCGACACAAAGGTCTATGGTCAAAACCCCCTCTACCTGGAGTTAGAGTTGGAGATGATCCATTATGAATTTGATCTTTATGTCTCAGATCAGTCATTAGCCGGTTATCGTCAGGGCATTAATAATACCAAAGACAGTCTGCAGCGACTCAGTGCCCTAAGACAAGAACATCAGCGTCATCAGGATAAAATGATTGAATATCGTCATCTGGTCAGCACCCTGGAGGGACGGGTCACCGATTCTAAGCTCGCTTTGGAGTCGAATATCAGTGACTTTGAAATCATCGAAAACGCGCTGCCTCCAAAATATCCTGAACGTTCATATCGTAAGCTCATGGCCATCACAGCTGGCATATTTGGCTTTACCGTTAGCGCACTGATACTGATCGCCAGTGTCCTTTTTGATCCAAGAGTGAAAACCCGTAATGACTTAGATCCCAAACGTTTAATCGGTGTTCTTCCCGATAAAGATACCGTCGAAGAATATCACTATTACAGCGCATTTCAGGGCCTGTTTAGCAACCTTGAGCAACTTCGAAGTGAGAGTAAGAATCAAAGTAAACTCATCACCTTAAGTAGCACTCACGAGCATGAAGGCAAGTCCACCATCGCCAATGCCCTCACAGATATTTACCTGCGTCAGGGCAAGCGCGTTCTGTATATTGAGTCAGTTGAAGCAGGTGACAACGTCGATGAGGCTGTACTCAATCCCTTAATCTACGGAAAAGAGTCCCAATGGCAGCCTCTCAATGTTGCCGATAGTATTGATCATGCTTACTTCGTTTACGATCAAGACATTTATTTAAATTATCTGGATAAAGCCAGTTTCGACGTGACTATCAACACAATATCTCAGGACTATGATGTGGTTATCTGGGAGCTTTTTCCTGCCCAGCGCCATTTACAACTCTACAGCGTGATCAACAACTCCCCTGCCGCGATTCTATTGATAGCAAAAAGTCTATTTACACGAAAAGACAACCTCAACCGAGTGAGCAACTATTTGAGCGAAAAGAATATTAAGCCCATAGGGATCATACTCACCCAAGTACCTAAGGACATCTATCATGCATAACTTTATCCTGCTCCATAGATTACTTGCACTGACGCTTCTGTTATCCAGCTGCGCCAACCTGGACCCGAGTAGTAACCCGCCCCTTGAATTACCCTTAGCGCTACAAAAAATGGCTGATGTAGAGACCTTAGACGAACCAGCTCATATTTCCCAGCAACGCCTAGAGCAAGAGCTAGCCAGTTTACATCTGGTGAAACCCGGTACTTATGAAATTTCAGCCGGGGATAAGTTTAATATTTTCGTTTATGGCGAGCCTGATTTAGATAGTAAACAGGCGATAGTTAAACTCGATGGTAGCCTGACTTTTAAGCTCATTGGTGATGTGCAAATTGCAGGAAAAACCGTGCCTCAGGCCACCGCCTTAATGGAGAAAAAATTACAGCGTTATATTCATTTTCCTAAGGTGACCCTGATGCCATACGACATGCGCAGTGCCTCTATCACCATCATAGGTAAAGTCATTCACCCCGGCGTATATTACTTCGATGGTTCACTGAGAGCCGCCGAAGCCATTGGCCTGGCAGGCGGGTTCTCCATCGGTATTTTTGATGACAATACCATCGAATTAGCGGATCTAGAACACTCCTATATCCAGCGAGGTGAGTACCTATTACCCGTTGATTTAACTAAGCTTATACGTAAAGGAAATATGCATCACAATGTCCCCTTAGTGGACGGTGATTATGTTTACATTGCCTCCTCCATGAGCCAAGAGGTCTTCATCACAGGTGAAGTCAATAAGCCTAGCTATTATGGCTACAGTGAACGTATGACATTAGCGCGCCTGGTGTCCAGAGCCCAAGGCCTATTACTTTCCGCCAATAGCCACGTGCTGGTTATCCGCGGCAACATCAAACACCCCTTAGTCTATAAGGTCAACATTGACAAAATTCTCAACGGAGAAACACATGATTTTTTGATCCAGCCCAACGATTTGGTTTACGTGCCCAAGAGTATGATCGGCTCGTGGAATGCATTACTCACTCAGTTAATGCCGACTCTGGAAACCATGCTGACAGGCTCATTACTCGAACGCAGAGTACACGACTTACAGAGTCGTAATTAAGGAAGCTGATATGACTGAGTTTAAGTACCTCATCTTCTTCATGACCTTGATAATAGGTGTGCCTCTAGGTTACCTCTGCTGTCTGCATTCTAAAAATTGCGAGAAATTGGTGTTCTTTCTGGTGATATTTTTTACCTGCGACATGGTCGATATCAACTTTGTTTCCATGGAGACTTATCGTGGTACCACCAGAGGGTTCGAGTTCGGCATGGTGGATATTTCATTGTATATTTTGCTGAGTTTAGTCCTTAAACGTAGGCATCAATTGCCCATCGACTGGTTCCCAATGGGCTCTAGTCTGTACCTGTTGTATTTTCTGTTTAGCCTGGCATCAATCATTAATGCCGATGTTGGTATCTATTCCGCCTTCGAAATACTCAAGATGTGCCGTATGTATGTCTACTTCTGGACCATTGCAAATTACCTGAGAAATGAGCAGCAATTGCAGTGGTTGATGACCACAATCGGCGCCATTATCATCTACATATTTTTCTCTGTCATGAAACAAAAATATCTGCTCGGCATGTTCCAATGTAAGGGACCCTTTCCTCATCAAAATTCATTGGTGATGTACGTTTCAATCTTTGGCGCCATGGCCCATGCCTATCTGCTCAATGTTGCCAGCAGCCGAAGTTGGTTTTGGTTCACCATCTTTGGTATGGCCTCTATCTGCATACTCGCCACCCTCTCGCGCGCTGGCCTTGCCCTGTTTATTCTCAACAGTTTAATGGTGTTTTGCATCTCGCTATGCAGTAAACAAAGCAATGCCAAGGTCAGAAAGCGTCACCTGATCTTACTGATCATCTTACCGCTGGCGGGAACTCTGGTGTTAATCAAAGCCTCAGACACCATTATGGAACGATTTTTATCCGCTCCGGAAGAGTCAAAGATAGTAAGAGTTCAACTCGCCAAAGCAGCGCTTTATATGGCCAATGACAAAGTTCTTGGTGTGGGCTTAAATAACTTCGCTCATAAAATCAATCCTCCCTATTCATACTCATCACATATCCCTATGGTCGACGAAAATGATCCCGATGAAAAACATGGTTTGGTGGAAACCGTTTACTTAATGATTGCAGC
This sequence comes from Shewanella sp. YLB-07, assembly GCF_009377275.1. Taxonomy (NCBI): domain Bacteria; kingdom Pseudomonadati; phylum Pseudomonadota; class Gammaproteobacteria; order Alteromonadales; family Shewanellaceae; genus Shewanella; species Shewanella sp. YLB-07. Next base: position 133,050 of record NZ_VOQB01000016.1, read on the forward strand.
CGAAACTGGCTGGTTAAACCTGGTTATTTTTATCAGCTTGTTACTTTTTTTCTATACCAAAAACATAAAAAATTATTTTCGATTGAAAGGCTCACAAAGTCGCTTTATCTGCATCGCATTGATTGCTTCACTGACCTGTATTTATCTGCAGTCCACCTTAGAGTGGGTGTTGAAACAAACCAATAATTTTTATCAATTGATGTTGGTCTTTGCACTTATTGCAACCATGGACCGAATGATCCAAACAGGAGAGCTAAATGGCCAAGCCAAGCGAAAGAGATGCTAATTATTTTTATCAGCAGCTTTCTCCCGGTGTCGAAGCCGACTTATCTCGGGAGCAACGTCAGGAATTCCTAAGAGTATTAAACCGGGCTGTGTCTGTGCCCAGTCAAAAACTACTCTCACTCCAGCTTAGCTTCTGGTTCTTCCGGCATTTCTATCTGGTGGTGTACTTGGGGATCGACTCTCGCTCCAGAGAACGCACCAGCACCGTCCCTATCGTCAGCGGTTTACTCGCCAAGGGTACCCTTATCCTTTCCAAAGGAATATTTTTTATTCTGGCCAGTTTAATCGTCCTCTGGGTTGCATACGAAATCAAGTCAATGCTCGGGATCGACCTGTTTAAGAATTTTCACCTTATCGATTTAATTAGGTCATTACTATGAAAAAACTCAATATCTTGATTATCAGTAACTACTACCCACCCTTTCACATTGGCGGTTATGAACTCGCCTGTAGAGACACGGTAGAATTCTTACGTCAGAAAGGACATCTGGTAACTGTACTAACTGGGAATAAAGGCAACACGGCTCAATCAAACATTCAGCAAATGGGAACTGTCCACCGGGAACTCATTTATATTGATTATGATAACCCAAGCTATCGCCAACGAGCCGAGGTTGAAACTTGCAATTACCAAATCTGCCAACGATACATTAATCAGGTATCACCCGATCTTATCTATCTCTGGAATCAGCAATACCTTTCTTTAGCACCATCACTTGCCAGCCAAAATAGTGGCATTGCTAAACTCTATGAAATTGGTGACTTTTGGCCCGCCGCTTATATTCGTCCAGGCTTTATCAATGCCCTAAAACGCAAAGTAAAATCTTGGCTACCGGGTTTGATTGGCGGAAGGTTCGATTTTGGCCCCTGCATCGCTTGCTCTCATTGGGTGGGTAAAGCAATTAAAGAGCAACTCAACGCCAGAAATGTAGAAGTCATACACAATGGCACTCAACTGGGCGCCGAGCCTCAAAGAAACCGTAATCAACCTACCTCTTTCCTGTTTTGTGGACGACTATGTCAAATTAAGGGAATAGAGCAAAGCCTACAGGCATTTAAATTATTGTTAGCTAAATTTCCTAACAACCAGCTTAGCCTAACCTGTATAGGCCCGATAGAGTCCCATTACAAGCAGGTTATCGAACAGATGATCCATAACGCGCACCTAGGTGAAAATGTACAGATTTTACCTCCTACTGATGACATGAAACATATTTATCAACAACACCATGTGTTACTGATGCCCACCTTGATGCCTGAGCCTTTTGGCCTGGTCATCATAGAAGCTATGGCCAATGGCTTGGCAGTCATCGCCAGTGACCGTTTCGGGCCTGCCGAGATAATTAATAACGATAAACTGGGCATTCTGATCAACCCGGAGGATCCCATAGCCATAGCCGATGCCATGGCACAACTTATCGATGACCCTGGCCGTTATCATGAAATAACTAAAGCCGGTTATCACCATGTCAGCACGCACTTTCGTCTGGAAATGGTCAAGGAAAAAGTGGAACAAGTCCTGCTACACGCGGTAGAGGAGCATGAGCTATGCCTCACTCTAAACAGTTAATTAAATTAACAGCCTCAAACTACCTGGCCACTATCATCAAGTTTATGGTCATGATCTACCTGACTCGGGAGATGTTTCTACAGTTACCCAAAGAATCCTATGGTTTCTGGGCCTTACTTTGGTCCATATTTGGCTACTCTGTATTACTGGACCTGGGTTTTGGCGTCGCATTACAGAAAAAAACCAGTGAAGTATTAGAACATCAAGATTGGGATAGCTATAACCGCACTGCGTCAACATTATTCGGGACTTATTTTCTATTAGGCTTTGTTATCGTCGTACTAACCTGCCTGAGTGCACCATTTCTGAATTTGATCTTTGTGTTTGAGCCGGGAACTCAGGCTCTGTATACCCAATGCTTTCTGTTTTTTGGTATTGGTACCGGTCTCATCTTTCCTTTTGGGATTTTTATGGAAGTATTACGTGGCGCTTTGTGTATGCAAGTTAGAAATCGTATCGAGGTACTCAGAGATATAGCCAACTGCATTGCGCTAGTGATAGCCCTGAGAATAAATGCCGATATACGTGTGTTAGCCATTATAGTCATCACCAGTCAATGCTTGGCAAATATTGCCATGTATATAGCAGCTAAACGTGCCTTGCCTCGCTTACGACTCTCCTGGCGTTTATACAGTCCGACAAAAATGGTCGAGCTGATGAGCTTCTCGCTCTGTGCCTATGTGATCACCATTAGTAATTTGATTGTTTTTAGAACCGACCAAATTGTCATCTCGGCCTTAGCGGGTGTAGGCCTGGTGGCCTACTACCACGTGACGACCCGATTGGCCGAGATATTTCGCTTACTCTGCTCGCAAATACATGACGTGCTAGCCCCTATGTCTTCAAGCTTTAACGCACAACAAGATAAACAGGCCTTACGACAACTCTTACGCCGTAGTCAACGTTTTGTCTGTCTTATCGTAGTCTTACTCATTGTGCCTACATGGTTTTTTGTCGAAGATCTGTTGCGGATCTGGCTCGGGCTTGATAATCAACAAACCTTTTGGTGTGCACGGATTTTATTACTGAATATTGCCATTCTGGTTATTTATCGCAATACCACTAATCAAATCTTACTCATGTGTGGTTACCAAAAACCTTTGATGTGGATAGGAATAACCGAATGCATAGCCAACCTGATATTAAGCTGCTTGCTAATACAATCCCTTGGCATCCTGGGTGTAGCTTTGGGCACACTAATTCCAAATATCCTATTGGCCATCTTCGTCAGCATTCCAATGACAAAGAGATTTACGCAAACATCTATTTGGCAGATCTACAAGCCTCTGGTTATCGCCAGCCTTGCCGTTGGCCTGCCCTTCGCGTCGGGACTCGTTTTATTTGAGCTAGTGACAGAAGGTTATAACTCACTCCTGCATATCATCGCGGTCAGCGTGATATGCGTGATTCCGGCACTCTTTTCTGCCTACAAATGTTACCTGTCCGTCAGTGAGCGCCATCAATTGAAACACATAATAATTTCTATGGCCCCTAGATTGCAGCTGAAATTGTAAATCGAACCGATACATGACTAGTCTTTAACAAACAGTTAAATGAGTGGATTTTCAACATACGCTTTTGGAGAAGAATATGACGAAAGGAACCATTATCAATATACCGCGCAGATTTGTAAAAGATGAATGGGGTGGCACCGAAACCGTGATCACTGAAACTGCACATCAGCTTAAGGCTATCGGTTACCAACTTGAAAGCGTCACCACGTTAGCGCTATCTGACAATAAACAAGAGTCGATTTTCGGTATTCCAGTCAAACGTTTTACTTACAGTTATACTCGCTTGGGCCTCTCAAAGAAGCATAGACTCCTGCTCGATAAACGTGGCGGAAATATGTTCTCTCTTTCCCTGTTTTTTTACCTTCTTTTCAGCAAAAAAACCAAAGTATTCCACCTGCATACCATGGGGAGACTGGGAGCCATAGCCCGCATAGCTGCTCGACTGAAAGGAATCCCCTATGTGGTCAGTATTCATGGGGGCTATTTAGGCCTCCCTAAAGAGCAATTAGACGATATGATGCAGCCCCTAAAAGGCAGCTTTAACTGGGGGAAACCGTTTGACCTCTTGCTACAAAGTAGCAAGGTCATAGAAGGCGCAGACGCCGTTATCTGTGTAGGGGAAAACGAGCGGGAAAAGATAGCGGCAAAATATCCTGAAAAAAAAGTAGTCTATCTACCAAATGGTGTTGATAAACAAAGGTTTTCCTCGGGTAATGCATCCGCATTTATTAGCAAATACCATTTCACCAGAACTGACAAGATAATCTTATGTGTCAGTAGTTTTACCCCGCAAAAAAACCAAGAAACCTTACTCAGGGCTTTTGCCAAAGCACACAAGCATTCCCCGGAATTAAAACTTGTTTTAATTGGCGTTATCTATGATCAGGACTACTTTGACCTTTTAGAGAGCCTAAGCACGGAGCTAGAACTGAAGCAGGATGTTCGCTTTATCATCAATCTTAACTTCGATGACCCTAGCTTAGCTAATGCCTATGCCGCCGCAGCGCTTTTTGTACTGCCTAGCCTCTATGAACCTTTCGGTATTGTTGTGCTTGAAGCCTGGGCATCTGGCACCCCAGCGCTTTGTGGTAATGTCGGAGGATTGCCTTCTTTTGTAATAAACGGCGAAAATGGCTTGTTCTTTGACGTTGAGTCTGTGGACTGCCTTTACCAAAAAATGATCGATATATTACAAGACAAGATGCTCTATAAGCACATCCAAAGCCATGCCCTCAAAGCCGTCGAAACCTACTCATGGCAGGCCATATCCAAACGTCTGGCGAATTTGTATGAAGAAATAGCATCATGAAAACTCTGCCAATATTTATGATGATACTCGTGCTAATTACAGCTTGTATGCAAATTAGTTCGAGAGAGATCCCTGAAGGCAGCGAGAACCAACTGTTAACCATAGAGACCAAACCAACCAAGGCTGCCATTTATAAAGATGGTCAATATATTGGTCATTCACCACTGAAAATCTGGCTATGGCACGGGGCCCCCAGAATCAGTCAGATTATCGCAGTCCCCCTGTACAAGCATCAGTTCGTCCAGCTTCAGAGCCTGAGCATCCCGACGATTCCAACCCAACTGACTTTCTATATGACAGAGCCGAGTTCCTACGAATATGATTTTTCAGATAAGCCAACCCAAAGTAAACAAGAACAGCAGCCCAGTCCCCACTTTACACGTTTACAGCTGTTTTTTGACTTCGACCAAGACCAGTTAAACATCAGTGAAATAAACCGCCTTACTCTGTGGTTAAGCCAATTTGGCTCAGAACCCGACAGGATAGAGGTGCACGCGTATGCCGATGAAACAGGCTCCCAGCAGTACAATAAAGCCCTGAGCCATCGCCGAGCACTCGCCATTACCCAATGTTTACACCGCTTAGCTCTCAAGCCTAAAGAATTACTGGTTATTCATCACGGCGAGCGTGTATCCCTTAGCCAGACACAACAATTACCCAAGCAAATCGATCGTCTTGTTGAGTTATTGGTTTTCTATCAAGAGCATGATAGCACTGGAAATAACAAAAAAGCCCCCGGGTTGCTGAATCCGGGGGCTTTCAATAACTAAACTTAAATCTGCTTTAACGGATCAGTTAGCTCGTTTTATTCTCTTTCATTTCCGCCGCTTCACACGCTGCCGCGGTGAAGATCACATCGGTAGAGCTGTTCAAGCCAGTCTCAGCCGAGTCCTGAATAACACCTATGATGAAGCCTACCGCAACCACCTGCATGGCTACATCATTTGAAATACCGAATAGGCTACAAGCGAGAGGAATAAGCAGTAAAGAGCCACCAGCCACACCGGATGCCCCGCAGGCTGAAACCGCAGCAACCACACTCAAGAGAATGGCTGTCAGCATATCAACCTGAATACCCATGGTGTGAACCGCAGCTAAGGTTAATACTGTAATAGTAATTGCTGCGCCGCCCATGTTGATGGTTGCACCTAAAGGGATTGATACTGAATAGGTATCTTCATGGAGCTTCAACTTCTCACACAGCGCCATGTTAACCGGAATATTTGCCGCACTCGAGCGGGTGAAGAAGGCCGTGACTCCACTCTCACGCAAGCAGGTAAACACCAGCGGATAGGGGTTACGACGGATCTTGATAAACACTATGATAGGGTTCACTACGAGTGCGATGATCGCCATCGAACCCAGCAACACCGCTAACAGCTGAGCATAACCTGCGATAGCAGCGAAGCCAGTTTCAGCAAACGTCGCCGCTACCAGGCCAAAAATACCGATAGGCGCCAAACGTATGATGAATCGCACCATCTCTGAGATACCATGGCTCACATCAGAAAACACTTGTTTGGTTGAATCACTAGCGTGATGCAGGGCTAATCCTAAACCAACACCCCAGGCCAAGATGCCAATATAGTTGCCAGTCATCAGGGCATTAACAGGATTGTCCACCAGTTTGAATAGCAAGGTATGGATCACCTCACCGATCCCTTCTGGCGGATTAGCACCTTCAGCACCGGTTGCCAAAACTAAAGTAATAGGGAAAGCGAAACTCATCAATACAGCCGTAAGAGCTGCGGCGAAAGTGCCGAAGAGATATAAGACCACAATGGGTTTCATATTGGTTTTAGCATTCTTCTTTTGATTGGCAATAGAAGCCGCAACTAAGATAAATACTAAAATTGGGGCAATGGCTTTCAAAGCACCGACGAAGAGACCACCTAAAAAGGCAACACTTTGGGCTGCACTTTCTGAGAATGTCGCCACTAAGATACCGGCGATGATGCCAAATAAAATTTGCAGCACTAAGCTGCCGTTAACAATTTTTGCTAACAGAGAACGATTTTCTTTCATTGATAGACCTGTCATTATTATATTATATTTTTTATGTACAATCAGGGTGTATAGATTTTGACAAACCTTAACCTCACCTGAATCTTCTTCCTTCACTGTGAAGTTTTATCTAAACAGCCTGCTCATGTCTAGTACTACAGTATAAAACCCTGACTATATTACCCTATGGCAGCATAATGGTAACAGAATACTAAACATTAGCATTGTGTTGTTCTGCCCCTCTTAGCATAGCGCTAATCAACTCATGGGCATCAAATTTGGTTAAGGCTTCATTGGCGCCGACTTGATGAGCTTGGCTCACGCTAATTTCACTGGATAGAGAGGTGTGTAAGATGATGTAAGCCTGAGCTAACGCCGGCGTATTCTTTACTTCAAACGCCAGTTCATAGCCATCTAAACCTGGCATCTCAATATCACTTACTAGCAACTGTATTGGCATACCATCTTTAGCAGCCTGCTCCATGATAGCTAATGCTTCTCTCCCGTCCGGTGTGACCTGGTAGGGAATATTAATGCTGTCGAGTGCATCGGATAACTGTTTACGTGCGACTTTGGAATCATCAACCAACAATATGTGGAGAGGCTTAAGCTTCTCACGTTGGACATCGGTCAAAATGGCTCGAGTTGTTTCCGGACTAGGTGGAAAAACTTTGGAAAGCAGTAGCTCGACATCGAGCAGCTGAACGAGCTGATCATCGAACTTGGTTACCCCAGTTAAATACGCATTTTTACCTAAATTATTTGGAGGAGACTCAATATCTCGCCAATTACATTCAATGATCTTATCTATGGCGCGAACAAGGAAACCGATCACCATACGTTGACAGTCGGTGATAATAATATAGCTTTTCGATAGTTCCTTTTGTGCTATGGGTGTATAGCCAACAGCGGATGCCATATCGATAATGGGTATGGTTTTACCTCTAATGGTGGCGGCGCCCATGATGGTTGGATGAGACTGTGGAATAGCACTGAGAGGCGTGTAGGGGACAAGTTCACGGATTTTAAGTGTACCCAGCGCAAAAAGTTGTCTCTGTGACAGACGAAAAAGCAGTAAGCCTTGTGATTGACTGGCCTTACTCTTCATTAGCATACCGAATTGAGAATTAAATAATGGATTAAGTCTAATCTATCATAGTGTAAAAAGGATGACACTAATCAAAATAACCGTGATAAGTTCTATAGTTGGGACTCAAAAGGAAACAAGGCAATCAGGTCTGCCATAAACTTGCGCCAAAAACCCGCTCCAGGTTCGGCGTAGACAATAAGCCCCTCGGCTTCATCTATCCAGACTAGCTCCCCATCTTCCACTGCAAGGGTGTAAGCCGCTTCGGGTAGCCCCATTTCGACTCCAGTCACTATGGCATCTGCAAATATGGCATTATGGAACATGATACCCATCTCGGTATTGATCATTGCCGATCTGGGATCGAAGTTAAAAGAACCGACAAAGATTGACTCTCTATCTAAGATGAACGTTTTCGCATGCAGACTGGAACGAGAGCTCCCAGACCAGGCCGAAGGCTTATAAAGCGGGTCGGCCTTCACTTCGTATAGCTTAATGCCAGCTTCTAATAAAGGCAGTCGATAGCCCTGATAACCTGCATGAACCGCCAATACATCGGTAGCAGCTAGACTATTAGTGATTACCTTAATGTCTAGTCCAGCCTTAGCGGCTGCGACCAAGCTTTTTGTCCCCTCTCTTGTGGGGACAAAATAGGGGGATACGATTAGCACTTCACGGCTAGCACCGGATAAAAATCGAGATAAGTCTGATAACAACCAACTTTCTTCTGATTTCCTTTGCGCTTTTTCTGGTGGATCATAGACCACCTCAGCCTTTCCCCAGTACCACTCAAGCGTATTTTCTTGGATCTGTTTCAGTAACAGGCTTAATTTTAAACGCCCAACATATTGATTAGACTCAAATGCCTCACGCTCAAGTTCTATCGAGTCGATGGCTTGGGCGAGATCTTTATCAACAATGACATAAGTTGACAGCGCTTCTATCGGTAAACTGACATCCGCATTCCAATATCGATCAAATTGTAGAGACACCTCATCAACAGAATCACCAATAAACATCAAATCGAAGTCACCAAAGTCAACATCGTCATTATTAGAGAAATACTCGTTACCGATATTCCGGCCACCAACAATCGAGGCTGAATTATCTACGGTCAGTGATTTATTGTGCATGCGGCGGTTCATTCTCGAAAAACCGGTAATGAACTCTAGTCCTCTCAGGGTACGAGAATAGGAAGGATTAAACAGGCGGACATCAATATTTGGATGGTTCGCCAGCATCATCAAGCCCTTGTCTAACTCTTTGGTGGTGAGGTCATCGAGTAGTATTCTTACTCTTACGCCACGTTCTGCAGCATCGATAATATGCCAGATAAGTAGCTTGCCCGTATCATCGTTACGGTAGATATAATATTGAAGATCGATACTCGTATTAGCAGACGTGATTAATGCCAGCCTGGCAATGAAGGCATCCAGACCATCAATTAACGGAATGACCCCTGCTTTATCGGGGTGATCTTCTATGAGTGGTGAAACATATGTGGCCAGAGGGGAATCGTCTGCGGGGATAAGACGATAGCTTGCTTTTTTATCAAGGAGATCGGGGGCGCTACTACAAGCAGACAACAGAAAAAATAAAACTGACACTAGCATCACATACAGTTTATCTCTCGCCATCCTAGCTCCTGTTACCCTACTCGCTTGTATATTACTTCTGCTTTAATCTTGTAATGCATAGAGCACATCGAATGCAAATTGATCCCACCCTTCTGCGCTAAAAGCGATATCCCTGACGGCACGAACTTGACTGACAGCATGCAACGGCGCAGCACCATTTTCCATCAAGTAATAAGCCATAATTAACGCCGTTCTGTCTTTTCCAGAACGACAATGGATCAATACCGGCATATTGTTTGCCTCACATTCACGAATGAACGCTAATGCCTTTGGTAACTGCTCCACACACAAAGCCAAATCTTCTTCCTTTGGAGGGATGTTGCTTGAAAATGGAATACAGGCATAAGATAAGTCTGCATCGATAAATGCTTGGGGGTCGCAGTCTTCACCACCATTAACCGAAAGCACTGCACCGATCCCCGAGCGCTTTATTTCCTTTAAATCCCAAGCTTCCTTGTTAGGTCCACTGCGTCCAGCAATTTTGTCTTCAACTAACCAAAATAGATGCTGCATAACCTTTTACCACTCTTATTAACATTGGAATATAACGGCACTTACTACTGAAAAATCATTACAGTAACCAGCACCGTCAAACATAAAACTTTAGCTAGCCATTAACACAGCTATTTTTTAGTCCAGAACTCAGCATTTGCTTTAGGCAATTTCTTACGTTTTTTCTTACCCATTCCCTCTGGGGCTGCCATAGATTTAATCTCTCTTGAGGGACAATCTAAGGGCGCCTCATCATCGGCTTCGAAACCACTGACTTGCTCACGGTCTAACTTGATTTTATTTTTCTTCTCAATGACCTTAAAATGCTGATACTCATCATGAGAGATGAGTGATAGCGCCAGCCCTGCTTCACCAGCACGACCACTTCGGCCAATACGGTGCATATAGTCAACTGGGCTTCTGGGCAGCTCATAGTTAATCACCACAGGTAGTTTATCGATATCTATACCACGAGCAGCGATATCGGTGGCGATTAACACATGGGTCTCGCCACTTTTAAACGCCTCAAGTACCTTAGTTCTAGCACCTTGTGATTTATCACTGTGAAATATTTGCGCCGCAATACCAGCCTTGGCCAACTTTTGCTCGAGTCGATTACAAGTGTTTTTTGCACTGGCAAACACTAACACCTGACGCCAGTCATTCTCTTTAATCAGATGTGCGAGCAGGGCTGTCTTACGATTACGGTTAACCGTATACACCTGCTGTTTAATGGTCGATTTTTCCTCAGTCTGAATCTGGATTTCGACTGGAGTCGATAATAAATTATCGGTAAGGATTTTGACTTCTTCAGGAAATGTGGCTGAAAAAAGCAAGGTCTGTTTGTGTTTAGGCAACAAGGCCAGAACTTGATTTAGCTCTTCAGTGAATCCGAGACTCAACATGCGATCCGCTTCATCAAGCACTAATGTTTTCACATCATCAAGCTTGATGGCGTTACTCGAAATGAGATCGAGTAATCGACCAGGAGTTGCAACGAGAACATCAGCCCCCCCTCTCATGGCTAACATTTGGGTATTAGCCGACACACCACCAAATACGGCCTCTATTTTCAACCTAGGCTTAATCAATTGTCCGTAGCTCTTAAAGCTCTCAGCAACCTGTTGAGCAAGTTCTCGGGTCGGTACTAAAACAAGTCCACAGACCTGATTTCCTTTAGAAATATTAGCGCTACTCTTGGCGAGTTTCTGCAGCATAGGTAAAGCAAAAGCTGCTGTTTTACCTGAGCCTGTAATCGCTCCTGCCAGTAGATCTCTACCCGATAAAACGGCTGGAATCGTTTTCCCTTGGACTAGAGTGGGATTGAGATACTCGAGTAAGGTTAAACGTTTGAGCAGTTCCGGGATTAACCCAAGTTGTTCGAAGGTAATTTCAGGCTTAACTTGTGGAGAGTGTGCTTGGGTCATAAGGATGGATAGATCCGTAAAAAGAGGGCAATATTAAATATGGCCCATATTCTACGCTAGATCAGCAGGGAAAGCTTTTATTTTGATTTTTACCATTGAGGTCCTTTGCCTCTAAAATCGATGAGACCATCCAGTGCAGCAGAGATCTCAAAAAATTAATAATTAACTGAGCTAAAAGCCTGTACAGTTTTCCAATTTGAGCAGAGACTTTTTCATCTCGAGACCATAAGCATAACCGGTTAAGCTACCATTTTTCCCTATCACTCTATGGCAGGGGATGATGATGGCAATGGAGTTAGCGCCATTCGCCGCTCCGACGGCCCTCACGGCCTTAGGTCTGTTTATTTTGTTGGCAATATCGGCATAACAACAGGTCGTGCCGTAATCTAGCGTTAACAAGGCTTGCCAAACGGCTTTTTGAAACTCGGTCCCCTTTGGCGCTAACGGAACTGAAAAGCGCTGTCGCTTGCCAGAGAAGTATTCCTCTAACTCCTTTTCAGTCTGAATTAAATAGCTGAAAGCTTGTTGATTTAGTTCTGTCTGCTCATTCATCTCCAGCTTAGCTTCAACTAAGCTCAGATGTGATAAACCAAATTGATTGGCCTTAATGTAGATCTCGCCCACCTGAGTTGTCACGGTTTTAGCCATAATGGTATCTGAGGTGATTGGCGACTCTTTATCGAAATGGGCAAATACTGGCACATCCGTTAATTGCTTCATGCTAAATTCCATAATTGAAACGTTAAGTAGCTGCCCCAGGGAGACGCTTGCTCAGTAAGCCTATCTGTTAGCTCACTGTAATCGACTCGGGATAACGTATTGGCTTGCTTATCGTGGGCGACGGGTTCTACGCCTTGCTGATACAGAGATAGTACCTTTTTCTTAACCACTAGGTCGGAACACAATAAAATATCAGGATCACTTAGGCCACGCATCTTGGCATAAGCAAGCGTCCATGGGCCTATGCCTTTAATCGATAACCACTCATCGACAGCACCGCCAGGATTCTCACTGACAAATAACCCCAGTGCTTTTAGCGCCGCTTTCCGCGCTCCCGGCATTTTAAGCTCATCCAGAGACGCTGCTGCAATTGCTTCAGGTGTAGGAAAAAGTACGACTTGCTTACCGGAAATAGTGACATTCTCACCATAGGCTTTGACCAGTGTATTTAACAGTGCTGTAGCTTGAATAATACTCACCTGCTGACCCAGTACAGCACGGCAACCCGCTTCAAAAACGGACCAGGTCCCTGGTAACCTTAGCCCTTGGATCATGTCTTTGGTCATGATGGCAGTCGAAGCTAAAACGGTTTCAATCTTGTCCATATCTGCATCCAAGTCTAGCAACCTACGGATCTGCATCGTGATATTTTTTAAACTGGCAAGATGATCACTCGAAGCCAGATAGATATTTACTTTAAATCCATTTTTGTCTGCTTGATGACTTACCTCGAAATATCCTTTCGCTTCACCAAACTGAAAACATCTTCCATAACCTTCTCCATCGAGTTCCCACTCCATTTTTTCAACCATACGCAGCCGATAAAATGCCATCTGACGAGTCCAATTCAATGGCGGCCTATAAGCGAAAAACAGAGATAGCATCACACCATCAGTTATCTGAGCCATTTTATCTGTCCCCTTTTCACCTTTAGCATTTTTCTGAGTCGTTTTTCTAAGGGCGGTAGGCGTGAGCTTTAACGTCTGTTTAAATGATTCATTGAATCGCCTGACACTGTTAAACCCTGCTGCAAACGCAATTTGAGTGACACTTAAATTTGTCTGATGTAGAAGCTGTTTAGCGAACATTAAATCACGAAACTGGGCATATTTTTTAGGCGACGTACCAAAATTGTCGCTAAAAATCTGCCTGAGATAACGGCTAGAAATACCCAACCTATCCGATAATGCCTCAATGTCTATGCCATCGTTTCCTGAAAGCACGCCCCCCTCTATCAAGGTCAATGCCCGCTCTAATGTCGTTCGAGTACCTTTCCAGGCACTGGAGTTGGGGGCACTGTCGGGACGACAACGAAGACACGGCCTAAGCCCTGCACTGGACGCACTAACGGCTGAATCAAAATAACGAACGTTCTCCTCCTTCGGAGCGACTGCTGGACAGATTGGCCGACAAAAAATACCGGTCGTGAGTACCCCGATAAAAAATTTCCCATCGAAACGTGGATCACGGGATAATCTAGCTTTTCTACATGACTCATTGGATAACTTAGGCAAAACGTTCGACATATTTGTGCTAACTATAAGAGGAAATCCTTAAAAGCACTTTACTGAATAAAAGCAGTATGAACTAGCGGAAAACGGAACTGAATACAAAAAAGCCAAAGTTAAGTCAAAGTTATCAATTTACGATATGCTAGCGGCAGAGATAATTAATTCATTATGGTTGAGTAACAGATGTTTAAACGATTCGAGTCATGGGTTGACCCCCTCCCCGCAGCCGAGCCGGAGCAACCTCCTCAAGGGATATATGCGTTTTGCCGTCATTACACTAAGGGATTCGAACGCCCGCTAATATTAATGTCCATCCTCACCGCCATTCTCGCCATATTAGAAGTATCATTATTCGGCTTCATGGGTCAGCTTGTCGACTTATTGATAGCCAATGACCCTGATACCTTATTTGAAAAGGAAGGCCTCAAGCTGATCGGGATGACAATATTAGTGTTAGTGGTGATCCCCTCCTTAGTCCTGTTACATGCACTGATAGTTTATCAAGGACTCCTGGGGAACTATCCCATGTCTATCAGGTGGTTAGCCCATAGATATTTACTGAAACAGAGTGTTTCATTTTATCAAAATGATTTTGCGGGTCGTATCGCCACAAAGGTGATGCAAACGTCGTTAGCTGTCAGAGAGACCGTGACTAAACTTTTGGATGTACTCGTGTACATATTAGTTTATTTTACCTCTATGCTGGTTATGATAGCCAATGCAGACCTACGATTGATGCTACCTATGTTGCTCTGGTTAGGCTTGTATATCGGCCTACAGCTCCGGTTTTTACCTCAATTGAAGCAAATATCGACCGAACAGGCCGATGCGCGTTCAAATATGACTGGTCGCATCGTCGACAGCTATACCAATATCACCACAGTGAAGCTGTTTTCCCACACCCAGAAAGAAGCCGAATACGCAAAAGGCAGCATGCAGACGTTTCTGGATACCGTGTATAGACAGATGCGACTCGTCACAGGTATCAATGTCAGTGTGCAGATCATCAACTACCTACTCGCATTTGCCATCGCAGCCGTGTCAATCTGGTTATGGACAACGAGTGCCATCACGGTAGGCGCCATTGCCATTGCCATCAGTCTGGCCTTAAGGTTGAATGGCATGTCCCAGTGGATCATGTGGGAAATAAGTTCCTTGTTCGAAAATATAGGCACAGTTGCCGACGGTATGAATACTTTATCTAAGCCAACTGAGATTCAAGATATAAAGGATGCGCCAAAGATTACTGTCGAAAAAGGCGCCATCGACTTCACCAAAGTCAGCTTTCACTATGGTGAGAATAGCGGTGTGATCGAAAAACTGAACCTCAATATAAAAGCGGGTGAGAAAGTTGGACTAGTCGGTCGCTCTGGCGCTGGAAAATCGACGTTAGTCAACCTGCTGATGCGCTTCTACGATGTAGAAAAAGGCACTATCGAAATTGACAAGCAGAACATCAAACATGTTCAACAAGACTCTCTACGTGCCAACATAGGCATGGTCACGCAAGATACGTCATTGCTACACAGATCGATTCGAGAAAATATTCTCTATGGAAAACCCGATGCCAGCGATGAGGAGCTAATGAGTGCAATTAAGAGTGCACAGGCCTATGACTTCATCCAAACCTTGACGGACGCAGAAGGGAATCTAGGCCTAGATGCTCAAGTGGGTGAACGAGGCGTCAAACTCTCAGGCGGTCAGAGACAACGTATCGCCATTGCACGAGTACTCCTCAAGAATGCACCGATCTTGCTACTGGATGAGGCAACATCGGCACTGGACTCGGAAGTAGAAGCCGCGATACAAGAAAGCTTATACCAGCTAATGGAAGGGAAAACAGTAATAGCTATTGCTCACAGGCTCTCCACCATAGCCGCTATGGATAGATTAATAGTCTTAGATGAAGGCAATATTATTGAAGAAGGCACCCATCAAGAACTGATACACGATGGCGGTATATATGCTCAACTATGGGCGCACCAGACTGGTGGTTTCTTAGGTCTAGATTAATCACTATCGATAGTAAGAACATGAAAGCTATCATTCAGATGGCTTTTTTATGCTTTCGATTCCACTAATTCAAGATGGTCTAATACCAATAGCATTCTGTACTGCTAGAAATGCTTCCCCTTACTCTGTGTACTACTAAAAGAACTTAGCACCAGTCATGTACAGATATCGAAATAGTGGGGAAATAGCAATGCATGGGAAGATAATTAGTACGGAGAAAGCCACGAAAATTCAGATACAAAAAAACCACCTGCCGGTGGTTTATATGTCTACTCTATCCTATTTAGATATGAGCAAGCTAGATATGGTGGAGCCTAGCGGGATCGAACCGCTGACCTCAACACTGCCAGTGTTGCGCTCTCCCAGCTGAGCTAAGGCCCCATTTCAT
>NZ_VOQB01000017.1:0-144016 GCF_009377275.1 Shewanella sp. YLB-07
GCGCATGGTGTTGTTATCTGGTTTGTTTTTGGCGAAATTGATTAGATCAAATTGCACCATGTGTGTCTAGCTTTTGAAAACAAAAGAAATTATCTGGGGATTCCCTAGAGCAGGGCGTTAGAGTATTTTTATCATGCTTCGGTATTTATTAATTTCAATTTTAATATTTTATTCATCTTCGTCATTCGCTTCATGGAATGAGCATTTTGTTAAGTACACATGCTTGACTGAACTAGGTGTTTTCCAAATTGAAAGGCTATCCATAGAGTCGCCCAATAACTTCCACGATTCGAATCCCGTGAAGAAAAAAAGTATTTCCGAAAACCTAGCTAATAAAAATATATATAGCATTAGTGGTGGTAATCATAACTTCACTTGCTCCATTTTCAATCACAATATCTCAGTTGATTTTGTACCACAAAGTTATCGCCATAACTGGGTTGGTGGCAAAGTGTCAATAAAAATTGGAGAAAAGTATCTAGTAAAACAATTAGATTTCTTTTCGTCTGTTCCTAGTTTAAGTAAGCTGAAAATAAACTTTAATTCATCTTCTCCATTCATTTATTACTGGAGTAATGTTGCATCTGAAAATGATATATTTGGCTATGATGAAAGCGAAATGGTGCTAACTAAAGATACAGTCATTACATATAAAGACATAGTTAACCATTACAACAAGTCTTCGAAGTAAAACGAATTTATCAAGCCAGCCATAATAAAAAGAAGGCCTCGTCATCACATAACACTGTCAAAGCTAGTAATGATAAATATGGGTAAAGCATTGATTTAAAATCAATTGCAATACTGTCTAGATTGGTTTTATACAATACGTTAAGTGGACACCCATAGAATTTAACTGAACTAATTCCTTTCCCTCATCCTACTCCATGCCTCATGCCCTTTTTCCTCCGCCGTGAGGATTAGCTTTGGTTTGATACTTAACGAAAACAAACAGCGTTCTCACCACGGAGCGCTGCGCTACACGGAGAACACGGAGGTAAAGATTTAGAGCGCAAAGATTTAAAATACTAAGGTTTAGAGAACAGGACTTTAGATTTCGCTCTTCTCCGTGGCCTCGATGTCCAACAACATCCATGTTTAACAGCCAGTTCGGCTCCCAGCCTCTCGTTCATTGCTTATGACTACGTCATATTCACCGTGGTGAATAGCTGGGTCTTTAGCTATTTGGGGGAAGAGTAAAATCAGATACTATTCTAATCCAATACAGGTTAACTAGAATCAATACTCTAAGTGGTTTCTGTCCAAAAGTGAACTGCATGCCAGTAAAACTCAAATCGAAGCGATAACTTTCTTGAAACCATAGCAGGTGTGAACGCGGCTGTGAGCTTCTAAATCAGGGATGATTTAGTAGAGCTTCCATGGACGGACTCGCAGCGACTCACAGAAGTGTTTGCACATTCCTCGCCGGACAGGCGGTAGATAACAATGCAATATTGGTAAGCAGAACACTACCAAGTATCAAACCAGTCCAATGAAGCAATCAGAAAAAGATATTTGAAACTTGTTATCCGACAAGTGTAGCAGTCACTATGTTTCATTTGTGTAACTTGTTACTCTCTATTGCAACAGAATATACGAGGGTACGTGGAATGAACTGGATGGAATTTGTAATACAGCTTTTTGATAAATTGGCTTGGCCTTCCGTCATTCTCATTTGTGTATATAGTCTTAAACGTCCAATTTCTAAGTTGATTCCTCTGGCTAAAAAACTCAAGTTTAAAGATTTGGAAGTGGAGTTTGGCCAAGAGTTAAAGTCGATAGTCCAGAAAGCAGAAGGCGCCTTTCCTGAACTTAAATATGACAGCAAGTCTCTGCTCATTGCCTCGGCTAACAATCTACCTAACTCGGCCGTTATCGAGTCTTGGGAGGCCGTGGATGTTGCAGCAGAGGCGCTGATTAGAGCCAAGAAAATTAATATCAAACTGGATGTTAATACCCGCTATAAGCATATAGAGAGTATCTTACTCAAAGAGAGCCTCATCAATACCAAGCAAGGAAAGCTGTTCAGTGAGCTTAGGCAACTAAGAAACCGGGTGGCCCATGCGGTAGGTTACGAGATAGGTAAAGTAGAAGCTATTCAATATATCGAACTCTGTTTTAAGTTGATTAACTATCTGGAGACGCTGACATGTGAAGGAGAAACAGCGTGTCTTGCCAAAGTAGAAAGTATCGCAAGCTAGTCAATGGCTTCTTGCTTGAAATTAATGTTAATTAGTTGTTATGCATTATTGACTATCAGTATGGTTTTTATACACTAGTACCCTTCATGGATTGAATGTGCTGGGGTTTTCGATGGGATCGATAACGAACAAAAAGAGTAAACGTTTCACCATACATTTCACTGTGGTGGGAATATTCATTTTGGCCACTGTAGTTACCGCAGTAATTGCGATAGGCCTACAGTATTATTTCAGCAAGTCCATGGTCACCGAGTCTGCGCTTAAACTCTATAATCTTACCTCTAAGAATGTCAGCAGTTATCTATCTCAAGTGGATAGTCAGGCCACTAATACTACCCAATTACTCTCGAGTTTCGATAATTTAGTCGTTGATGATGAGTTTAATCAAGAGTCTATTCAGATGTTTGCGCAAGTGATGCGAACCAACCCCCTATTTTATGCTATCTATATTGGTATGCCCGACGGCGACTTTTATGAGTTGATTAACTTAAATGCCCATCCCATTATTAGAAAGCAGCTAGAGGCCACACATATGGACAGGTGGGTGAGGATAACCATAAAGCAAGATGGGGGGGAAGGGGTAAGAGAAACGACCTATTTAGACTCGCAATTCAAGCCGCGAGTGACACGTACAGAACCCAGTGATTATGATGCGACCAGCAGACTATGGTTTATTGACTCGAACACTAAGAATGTATCTAAAACTGAGCCTTATCTTTTCAGGCACCTGCAATCCCCAGGGCAGACCTATTCAATCAAATTATCCGAGTCCGGTGCGGTTCTCGGCGTCGATATCGCGCTATCTACCCTGAACGAATATCTTATTGGTCAGAGTGAGAATGAATCGGGAGAATCACAAGCAGAAATCTATCTTTACAAACCTAGTGGTGAGCTAATTGCTTCTAACCAGAAGCAGCAAATACAAGTCCAGATCCCTCAATCTGCAGTGCTTAATTTGACTCAGCAACAACAGGCACTTATCGACAATACGCCAACCTTGCTGGTTTCTAACGAAACGGATTGGGCGCCGATCGATTTTGCTGTATCAGGTCAACCCCAAGGCTATAGTATTGACGTGGTTAACTTAGTTGCCGAGATGACAGGACTGAAGGTTCAGTTTATCAATGGCTTTACTTGGAACGAACTGGTCGACAGCTACATGATCGAAGAGTTGGATATGCTGCAGCCTATTATGATAACGGCCAAAAATGAAAGTTTGGGGGAGTTTAGTACGCCATTTTTAGACCTTAAATATGGCATAGTGACGCGTCCCGATGTGCAGCAGATAAAGGAATTGTCAGAGCTGAGTGGTAAGCGGCTGGCTATTCCCTTGGGTTGGTCGATTATTCCTGTTATTGAAGCTAATTTCCCTGAGGTTGAAATAGTCGAGCTGGCATCGACCCAAGCAATATTGAGTGCCGTGGAGCAAGGTGAGGTATTTGCAGCCTTGGATAACAGTATTATCTTGCATTATACGGCTAAGAGTTTCTTCATCGATGAGCTGAAATATCACGAAGATATCGGTTTTGATGATGTACAGACACCAACGGGATTACACATTGCCATGCAGGGCAAGAATGCGTCGTTGATCCCTATTATCGATAAGGCATTGGCAAATATCACTCCTGAGCAGGTAACGGCCTTAAGAGCCAAATGGTTTGCCGAAGGGACTCAACACCAGCTAACCACTCAAGGTGCTGTCCCCTATGAAGCACTTATCGATATTGGTGAAGATAAGCTATTGCACAATCAGCTGGTTCGCCGTGAACTGGGTGGCATAGAGCAATTTGTGTTTGTAACGCCTTTTGGCAATAACTCACAGACACAAGATCGCTTCGCCATCATAGTGCCGACCCAAACCCTGTTGGCCTCGAGCACTGACAAGGTGCAGAAGTCTATCGCTATCACAGTATTATGCTTATTCTTATTACTTCCCATCTCTACTGTGTTTGCATCACCTATCATTCGCCCGATTAAGCTGCTTGCTATTGAAAATGAGAAAATCAAGAACCGCCATTATGATGAAGTCACCAATGTTGACTCTAATATTGCCGAGCTTGATGAACTGGCTAGCTCAATGTGGGACATGTCCGAGTCAATCCAGCTACATGAACGTAATCAAAAAGAGTTGATGGAGTCGTTTATCAAACTGATCGCTCAGGCGATCGATGATAAATCTCCCTATACGGCTGGGCACTGTAATCGCGTCCCTGAGCTGGGTTTAATGCTGGCCGATGCCGCCGCTCAATCTGATCTGGCTCCTTTTAAAGACTTTGGCTTCAAAACGGCCGATGAGCACAGAGAGTTCAGAATCGCGGCCTGGTTACATGATTGCGGTAAGATCACCACCCCGGAATTTATCGTCGATAAGGGCACTAAGCTAGAAGTTGTCTATAATCGAATTCATGAAGTGCGTATGCGTTTCGAAGTGTTATGGCGAGACGCCGAAATCGATTATCTTAAGCGGCTATCTTCTACTGAGTCGAGAGAACTATTGGCTGCCGAGTTAGAACATAAACGTGAGCAGCTTAAAGTTGATTTTGAGTTTATCGCCAATGCTAACGTGGGCGGGGAGTTTATGGACCAAGCGCATAAAGACCGTTTGGCCGAGCTTGCTGAAATCACTTGGCAGAGGAACTTCGATGATAGACTCGGTTTGTCTCCTGTCGAAGAGCTCAACTTAAGTGATGTTCAGTCAACAGAGAGTTACCCAGTTACCGAGCGACTCTTGAGAGACAAGCCGGAACATATCATCAAGCGTATCAATAAGGTGGAATTTGACCCTAAATTTGGTATCAAGATGGATATCCCTGAGCATCAATATAATCTCGGTGAACTGTATAATCTTTCCATATCTCGAGGAACGCTCACCGCAGAAGACAGGTTCAAGATTAACGAACATGTCACCAGCACCATCAAGATGTTGGAAACTCTGCCATTCCCGCCGGAGTTAGCTAAAGTCCCAAAATACGCATCGACTCATCATGAAACGTTAAAAGGAACTGGGTATCCCCGTAGACTCAGCGCTGAAGACCTCTCCATTCCTGAGCGAATTCTGGTGGTGGCCGATATCTTCGAAGCGCTCACCGCGGCCGACAGGCCCTATAAGAAGGCCAAACCGCTCAGTGTCGCTATCGATATTCTTCACAAGATGGCATTGGACGAGCATCTCGATATGGATCTATTTAAGCTGTTTTTAACGAGTGGGATCTATCTCGAATACGCCCACAAGTTCCTCGATGCCGCTCAGATCAACCATGTAGACCTTGCTAAATATCTGGATGATGAGCCATTGCAGCGCAGTGCTTAGGTGATGGAAATACTTAGAGGGGGCAGTTAAAAATAAATTGCTGGTAATAGAGCAAGTTAGTCGAATAGATACAAAGTGATTCAGTTTGGAAACTTCAGTGACATAACCAGTCTATAGCATACGCAGCTCTGTTATTTGATATCTGTGGAGTTTACTGTGTTTTCAAAAAGTATACCTATCATTACTATGAGTCTCGCTGCTTTAGCCTTGGCCGCTTGTTCTTCTGACTCTTCAGAGACGACACCTGAAGAGAAAAAAGGTCAATGGGTCAAAGGAGATCTACATGTACATACTGCAATCTCATCCGATGCCAGAGAAACATTGAGTGATGTTTTAAAATGGTCTTTCGATACTTTCAACATGGACTATGTTGCGCTTTCAAATCATATGCGCGACAGCAGTCAAGATAATGATGATAACGACCTTGGTGGGATCTTATTTTTCGATGCCTTAGTTCACTATGAAATTCCAGGCGTCGCTGAGCTTCAAGCTAGCCTCTATCCAGAGAAAACCGTGTTATCAACATTCGAGTGGGATATGCCTACCCATGAACATTTTAATATCGGGATACTAGGCGATGAAATAAACTCTGCTGAGTCTTTGGAAGCGATTAAGACTTTCGAATATCTGTTTAGTTATCAAAACAGTATTGAAGATTTTGATCCTGCCGATGTGGCCAATTGGAATGCACAAGGATTGGTGAGGCAAAATCAAACCCATCAAGATGCTATAAATGCGCTTGCTTGGCTGCAGGAACATTTCCCTACAAGCAGCTATGGCATGTTAAACCACCCAAGGCGTTATTTAACCAGCTATAGCATCTCGGATGTCAGAGAGTTACATGATGCAGCGCCAGATGTGTTTTTTCTGGTTGAAGGCATGGTGGGCGGTCAGTTTAGCGGTAATCGTGGTGATTATGCAGGAACAAGCAGTGGTGTTTACGGCGGTGTCGATCCTGTTGTTGCTGAAGTTGGAGGTTGGTGGGATGCCTTACTGGGTGAAGGGCGGCGAATTTGGAATGTTGGTAATTCCGATATTCATTTCAAAGTGCGAGAGCCATATGCCAGTAGTTATTTTCCCGGTGAATATGCCAAGAACTATACCTATGCTGAAGAGACGAGTGCTCAAGGTATTGTGGATGGTTTAAGAACAGGCAAAACATTTGCAGTATTTGGGGATCTAATCAATGAACTTGATTTTACTATGCAAGGCTCGAGCGATGCCGAGCATATGGGGGGAGTACTTGCTGCCAATTCAGGTGAGATGATTACGATTAAAATTCGTTTCAAAAGCCCTGAAACTAACAACAAGGAGCAAGATATAGGGGATGAAAGCTTTAACGGGTTAAATCCCGGTATTCATCATATCGATCTGATTGCGGGTAATGTTGGCGAGAAAGCTCTGCCTGATACTAGTGAGTACTATAAAGAAACCAATGACAGTACTAAGGTCGTGAAGACATTTGTTGCCCAAGATTGGGACCTTGATGATGAAGGTTTCTATGCTATGAGTTACAGCTTCGTCGCAAGTGGCGATCAATACTATCGTTTAAGAGGGACCAACCTGGATTACAATGAAGAAGGGTTAACGCATAAAGGCGATCCTCTTAAGTCAGAGTCATACCCTCAGGCAGACGAAGGTGAGACTCAAGCTTGGTATAACAAGATTAATCAACGTAATTATGATGATCTTTGGTTCTATTCAAATCCTATTTTTGTCGAAATAAAATAACTCTTTAAAGCATGACTTTGGTTTAATCGGTTGAATAATAGCTGTAAGTGACTGGGGAATAATGGGTTGCCTGTATCAGACTGACTGTGAACCACTGAGTCTGAAACAGGCCGTACCGCCGGGTGATAAGCATTAATACCTAAGCTTGAACAAATTAATTGTTCAAAATTGATGTCGTGTTAAAATGCGCTCGGCATGTCAAATGACAGCTAAAAAGGTCGTTTAGCGCCTCCCTTATTCCCATCATTGATTAGAGTTTTTATGAAACGGATTTTACTGTTATCCCTGTTTATTTTTTCTAATGCGGCCATTGCCGTTGAACCTTTATTTGAAACTCCAGAAGATATGGAGCCGACATGGGTTGATGACATTTTGTCAGTTTTTGGTGCCGATGGTGAGTTTGATGAGACTAAAGCCATTGATATGAGTTATTTACCAACGGCTTATTACACGCCTGAGAAAAAATTTGGTGTGGGCTTATTGATGGTCGGATTATATAAAACCGACAATGCATCGCCTGAAGAGCAGCCATCATCGTTAGTGTTAAATTCGTTTGTCTCGATGAAT
The DNA here is from genome assembly GCF_009377275.1 of Shewanella sp. YLB-07. NCBI lineage: Bacteria > Pseudomonadati > Pseudomonadota > Gammaproteobacteria > Alteromonadales > Shewanellaceae > Shewanella > Shewanella sp. YLB-07. The sequence continues at coordinate 7,810 of NZ_VOQB01000017.1, forward strand.
AACTCTTATGGTGTCGAAGTTGAAAATATGACGTTTTTCAACCAAGGCAAGCAACGATTATTGCTGGAATTAGAGTTACACAATGAAGCCTCAGTTTATTATGGTCAAGGCATCGAACAAGGTGATCTAGACAGTAATCATCATGAGTTTGAAGAGCAGTTATATAGTTTCAAGCCTCGTTGGATGACTGAAGTGGCTGACAATTATTTTATCGGTGTCGGTGCCGACTTGATTTATGCAAGTGCAGGAAAGTTAGAGTTAGTAGAAACCGAAACGCCTGTGGATTCAGCTGATATTTTACCGAATAACTTTAGTTCAGGCGTCGTGATCACCAGTATCTATGATTCACGAGATTATCGATTAAATGCCACTAAGGGTTGGTTATTTCAAGTTGATGCCGGCTTATATCAAAACAACCAGTCTTCTTCGTTTTCGACTTATAATATTGAGTTAGCTAACTATATTGACCTAGGCAGCTCTGCACCAGGACTCATCGCATGGCAAGTGCAGGGACATTTTACCGATGGCGATGTGCCTTGGAATATGTTGCCAGACCTTGGCGGCTCTAATGCCATGCGCGGATATATCAAAGGTCGTTATCGTGATGAGCAGATGATGATGGGACAAGTTGAATATCGCTTACCCATATTCCAACGTTATGGCATGGTATTTTGGGGCGCGGTAGGTAGCGTGGCACCCCACGTAAGCGATCTGACCGAGGAGTTATTAACCTCCTACGGAACAGGTTTCCGTTTTAACATCAAAGACAATATTAATTTACGTTTTGACGTGGGCGTTGGTGAAAATGAAACCAACTTCTACCTTAATGTGAATGAAGTCTTTTAAGCATGGCTAACACTGCGACCGTTATGGGATGTATGAAGAGTATAAAGAGTTTACTTAGATGATGACGTATTCAGTCTTAAGCAGGTCCGTCTCAATCACTACTAGTTTGTGTGCCATTGGGCACACTTTTTTGTCAGTATCAGCTCTAACACCAGTTTTAGTGCGAGTTTTAGGGCTAACTTTATTACTTGGAACATTAACCAATACAGCCTTTGCCAATGAACAACATGAACATGAACATGAGCAGTGCAGCCGCACGTCAAACTACTCTATTTATCTGAGTGGTATATATACTGGCACAATGAACAGAACTGAGACTTGGCAGGGAAACACCGCGGTCGTTACGTCAAAAAGTGAAGCCAGTATTTTAGGTATTGGCACTCAGTATCGTCAGCGGGCAGAGTTATCTTGGTCGAGTACCACCAATGAATGGCTAACCGATAATTTTCATCAAAAAGTGACGGGGTTTCGCTCTCGAGACATGCAGGTTACTTTTGATCATCATGGTCGTGAGTCTCGGGTGGATATTGATGGCGACATAGATACCTATGCATCAGAAGATATTCCTCTGCGAGATGTGGACACCTTGTTGATTCAAATCCGTGAATACTTGCTTCGAGGACGCAAGCAATTCGCCTTAATCAGACAAGCTTCTGATGACATAGAGTCGTATCAATTCTATGTTCAGGATACGCTGACAGCCAGTATAGAGCCTTGGGGCGAGTTAACCTTGATCCCAGTTGAGCAAACGGGCGCAGAAGATGTCACTTATTATTTTGCCCCTTCCATGGATTATCAGCTGATTAAAGCCCGCTATCACGGCATCATACTTCGAGGGCTCATCGAACTCGATAGTTACACCTCATCATGCGAACCAAGCTTGGCTCAAGATCGTAGACAATGAGTGTGCTTTATAGATGGAAGTCGCTAATTACCTCAGGCTCCTTTAAGACCTCTTTTCGTAGTGATAAAAGGTGTAATAGAAATCTCCTCATGGGGAGCTAGTGCTGCTGTTTATGCAGATGAACTAAATAAATGGGTAATTACTAGTGAAAATCTATCCTTTTAAAGTAAGTCTATATCATGAAATGAAGCTTGTTACTTTTAGTATGCTAGCGTGGATATTGCCAGTAATGTTTATGAGTCAAGGTCATTGGTTGTTAACATTAGGCTGCATTTTTTTATAGCTCTTGCTTTTCCATTTAATAATATTATTTATATGTGTAATGCATACAAAGGTTTTTTTTGGTTTAGTTTATTTATGTTTATTCTGACTATTTTATATACCTTGGGATTTCTTTTTTTTGAATCGTTCTTTTTGTATTTTCTATATCTAGTTTGTTGCTGTTTTTGGGCTTACTTTTATCATAGATATTTAAAAACTCACTGGGACTGTGATGTTTTCTAGTTAAAATTAATGGGTGTAGCCCATTAGCTTCATTGACTTCGAATATGCTATTGGCTTAATCGACTGTTTTTCGGTTAATAACTCATTGATAAGTGGTTGCAGACTAGATATGTTATTGATTAACAATGGGTGACTAGAACCTCTATTTATGTACAACGAAAGTCAAAGAAATTTATACGGTGATATGGGGATGTGAGGAGGAGTACTCAGCGCTTTACCTATACTCTTGATTGCTCTATTTACTAAATTATGGTGGCTGGGCGCTTTAGGAATCATTTTATTTATATTGAATTTTCCCTTTAAAGAAATTTTATTATTTTCAAAAAATAATTTAGCTTTTGGTCTACTAACATTATTTTTAGTTGCTCAGTCTATTTACTCTACTTATTCTTTTTTAGAGTGGCGTGGTTATTGGGGGTGTCTTATATACTGGTCTTTAGCATTCTTTTGGGGAGGAGTATATTACACTCTGACCGTAAAAAGATTAAAGCTCTAACCTAGCACCTCAGCCCCTCTTATTAAGCCTTCAGGCCTAATCTTTCCTCCCTAGCACCTTCTCTTCTAAATAATGTATCGACTGCCCGCCCTTTTTAAACCCTTCATCTTCGAGTATTCGCTGTAGCAGAGGCACATTCGTTGATATGCCCTCGATAACTAGCTCATCGAGTGCGGTCTGCATGCGGGCTATGGCTTGGTTTCGTGTTGACCCCCAAGTGATCAGTTTCCCAATCATAGAATCGTAATAGGGTGGGACTGTGTAGCCTGTGTAGAGGTGAGAATCCCAACGAACGCCAATGCCGCCGGGTGCGTGAAATGCTGTCACTGTGCCGGGTGAGGGGATAAAGGTTTGTGGATCTTCGGCATTGATACGGCACTCTATGCTGTGGCCGCTGAGCAAGATATCTTCTTGTTTAATTGAAAGTGGTTTACCCGCCGCGATCTCCAGCTGGGCCTGGATCAGATCGACGCCAGTGACCATCTCAGTGACGGGGTGCTCTACTTGAATGCGGGTATTCATCTCGATAAAATAAAATCGTCCCGCCTCATAGAGAAACTCGAAGGTACCTGCGCCGCGATAACCGATATCGACACAGGCTTTAGCACATAAGGCGCCAATCTCACGACGGGTGTCTGAGTCTATACCCAAGGCTGGAGCTTCCTCTATGACTTTCTGATGTCTGCGTTGCATGGAGCAGTCTCGTTCTCCTAGGTGAATGGCATTCCCTTGACCATCTGACAGCACTTGAATCTCGATATGGCGTGGTGTTTGTAGATACTTCTCCATATAGACATCGCCGTTTGCAAAGGCGGCTTTGGCTTCGGCCTGAGTCAGCTCTATGGTTTGGATGAGTTCACTCTCATTGCAAATTACCTGCATACCACGGCCGCCGCCTCCCGCAGTGGCCTTAATGATCACCGGATAGCCTATTTTGTTGGCAATCCGCTTGTTGAGCTGTGCATCATTTGAAAGCATGCCATCTGAGCCCGGTACTGTAGGAACTCCGGCTTTCTTCATTTCCGAGATGGCTGAGACTTTATCGCCCATCAATCGGATCACTGCCGCTGTCGGGCCGATGAAGTTAAAGCCGCAGGCTTCCACTTGCTCGGCAAAGTCGGCGTTTTCTGACAAAAAACCATAGCCTGGATGTATGGCGTCAACCTTGGCGGCCGATGCCGCGGCGAGTATAGCGGCAATCTTGAGATAACTCTCACTCGCTGCAGGCTTGCCTATGCATAACTTTACATTGGCTTGTTGCACGTGCAGCAGGTCTTTATCTGCATTGGAGTAGGCGGCGACAGTTTCTATACCAAGTTGAGAGCAGGCACGCTGAATTCTCAGTGCTATCTCACCGCGATTGGCGATGAGCACGCGCTTGATTGGTCGCACAACTGGCAGATCCATCTATGGCTACTCCTCTTTTGTTAGTGCTTAAATCTTGGTTAACTTTTTGCTACTTGCTACTTGCTACTTGCTACTTGCTACTCGCAACTGGTCTTATTGATCTTCAATAATGATCAAGGGCTGATCGAAGCCGACGGCGTCGCCATTATCAACTAATATAGCCTTGATTATGCCGCTACGATGAGCCTCTATCTGGTTCATCATCTTCATCGCCTCTATGATGCAAACGGCTTGCCCTTTCTCGACTCTTTGTCCGATTTCAGACAAGGGATCAGCTTCTGGAGCAGGAGATAGATAGAAGGTGCCCACCATAGGTGAGATAACCGTATTTTCGTTAGGCTCAAGTATCTCATCACTTGTTGTTGAGCTTGCTAGGGCAGTATTAACCTGAGGGTGAGCAGTGTTGGCATTAGCTTGTGGTGAGTGATTACTCACAGTGTAAACCTGTTGCGGCGTATTAACCTCAGCAGGTCTTTGGCGGCAGATGCGTACCGACTCTTCGCCTTCAGTGACCTCGAGCTCAGCAATGCCGGACTCTTGAACCAGCTCAATCAGCTTCTTTATTTTTCGAATATCCATAACTTCTTACCTTAAAAGCTTTTCTGTAAAACTATACTTGAAAATCCATCTGGAACACTTAAGTCGAAAACCGCTTTAATGTTCAGCCGTCTTCGCATGTAATCGTGTAATCGCTGATTGCAGGGCGAAGTGATAACCCTCGGCGCCCAAACCACAGATCACGCCTATGGCCTTATCTGAGAAATATGAGTGATGACGGAAAGGCTCTCGGGCATGAACATTAGATAGGTGAACTTCGATAAAAGGAATGGCGACGCCTAATATCGCATCTCGAATCGCGACGCTGGTATGAGTGAATGCCGCCGGGTTGATGATGATAAAGTCGGCATCCGTGTTATGAATGGCATCGATGAGTTCATGCTCGGCATTAGATTGAATATGCTCAAGCACTATACCAGCTACATTTGACTCATCCGTGAGGTCTTTAACTATCTGATTTAAGGTCCTCACGCCATAGTGGCCCGGTTCACGTCGACCCAGAAGGTTAAGGTTAGGGCCGTTAATTAATAAGACCTTTGCTTTGCTGCTCATGTCAAAATCCTTTGAAATACAGATGACTCGTCGCTATACCAAGGGGTATAAACCACGGATAAGATGAATCGTTTGATTTCAACAGAAGTTAGCGAAGATGTCGACATTTGACTGCATTTTCGACGAAAATAGGCCGAAGTAGGGCTAAGATGATGCTGTGCTGGTGGGACTGTGTTGTAGGACCGGCTTTAGCCGGGAGAGAATGAACCTATAAGCCTCGGGGCTAAAGCACCCTCGTAGGAGCGGCTTTAGCCGCGAGAGAACCAATACCATAATCCATCGGGCCTAAAGACCCTCCTACACGAGGGAACCAACCTCTGAACATCGGGGCTAAAGCCCCTCCTACAGACAATTCAGGACGCAGTCCGTCTAATAGGCGAAGCCGTCCGCGCAGCGACAGGCCGAAGGCCATCGTCTTAGCTCCAAACCCTAAGATTTTTTAATAATCTGACTTATTGCGTCTTAGCGCTTTAGTCGCGCCTTTCTGTTTCTTAGCATCGACACGTCGGCGTTGACTGCCTCTGGTGGGCTTAGTGGCAATGCGTTTTTTCGGTGTGTGGCCCACACTGGCGACCAGTTCAATAAATTGGGCTAATGCGGTCTGACGATTGGCATCTTGGCTACGACTAGCCTGACACTTGATGATGATTTTACCGCTTTTAGTGATGCGATGATCGGCCTTGACGAGTAACCTTTGTTGATAAAGTTCCGGCAGGGATGATTTACGTATATCAAAAATTAACTGAGCGGCGGTAGAGACCTTATTCAGGTGCTGTCCGCCGGCACCACTGGAGCGGATAAATTGCCATTCGAGTTCATTTTCTTGAAGAAGTACACGGTTAGTGATTTTTATCATGGCCTTTGATTCGGGTTTTGTATTACCCTTTGTCGATTGAGTTGTTGGGTGCCGATTTGGTCTAAGACCTCAAACAGGTATCCTATTGGGATGAATGAAGAGGTTGTAACCCTTTCGCTCATTATTAGCTAGCAGATGGAAGCGGAGCTCATCTATGTTATGTCAAATCGCCGATATTACCAAAGGCGTGATCAGTTTATTTGCCAGTGGGCGACTCTCGACCCAGGACTATTGTGAGACAATCGTTCCCATTATCGAGGAATATAGTGCCGAGTCGGGCAAGGTTTGCCTCTATATCGAAGCCGATGTGTTGTTAGAGGGGTGGGAGAGTGATTCTATATCTGGGGTGGGGGAAATCCAGCTACCAAGATTCGATGCTCTGGTGTTGGTTGGTGGACCCGATTGGTTCGGTAATGCCGTACGCTTGTTGGGTCCCTTTATGCAGAGTGAAGTTGCTTGGTTTTCTCTGGATGACAAGCCTCAAGCTATCGAGTGGATCACGGCTAAACTGAGTTGCCCACTGCCTGTTTAATCGCTTTACTTCTCGTCGCTTTGATATCGGGACAAATGATCTAGTTTGCCAATATTAAAGTGGTAAATATTGGTTATTAGTTTAGCAACTTGGGTCTCGAGCTGATTGCTTGTATTATATCTGCAGTTTATGGATTTTTTAAGGAAAAAGAATGTCGTATATCAACAATAACGTGCTCAAATTAGGTTCACTTGCCTTAGCGTCTATGTTTGTTATTGGCCTATCTGGTTGTGCGCCAGAAGTCGGTAGCGAACAGTGGTGTAAGCAGATGAGTGAGAAAGACAAGGGTGACTGGACCGCTAACGAAGCGGCCGACTACGCCAAGCATTGCGTATTTTAATGGTGATTATTTAAATCACAGTGTGTTTGAATAATCGCTAGACTGTAAAAATTTGATTCTGACAATACTTTACAAAAACACTTGGGTATTAAGTATTGTCAGTTTTGAACTTTCGATTATAATCTGGGTCAGAGGATTAGAAGCTAGTTCCTAACTCTTTGTTATGAGCTATTAGTTCCGAGCTCTTAATTTAAGTTCTTTTGAATCAATAAGGTTTTCTTTGCAGCATAACTTTCGTCAATTCACTCACAAGATCGCCATAGCGATGATCGCCGTTGTGCTTCTGCAGTTTGCAGGTGGCAACATGGGTGAGCATCAGTTGCATCTTGGTAGTCATGACGAAGAACCTGCAAACCATCCTCATTTGCAATTTACTGCCCAAGTCACGACATTAGCGTTAGAGCAGTGCACCGCGTATAACGACTTAGGCTATAGTGATTCAGAGCATGCTAGTCAAAATGCAGCGCAAACGAATAGCTGTGACAGCTCCTTCGCCGATGGTGAATTGGTGTCAAACGATTATTTAGCAGCAAATTTAGGTTCTTCATTTGAAGCGGCTTCTCTCTATGAGGAACTGCCTTCAGCAACTGAGATTCATAGTCATCAAATCAGCAAGACTGAGACTAAGCTTTTCGATCTCTGTTTAGACTGCCAGTGCCATGGTGGACATGCCACCGTGATGACCAGTGGAACCAGCGAACCTTCAGTTCCGTTAAGCGATGAGTTCGTCGCCATGGTTAGCAGTTACTTACCTCCAGAGTCTCTACCCGATTACCGCCCTCCTATCGTATAACTCCTATACTTGCTGATAGTCGCATAATGCTATCTATCGCAAGTAGAAATCATGACTAACGTTAACTGGATCTTTAGGCCATTTGCCCAAACGATCTTAGAGATGATTTAACCCCAAAACCTTCTATTAGACCTGCAAGTATCAGGCTGCAATCATCTGTCCGTAATGACATTGAGATTGGGCTTGATTTGCAGTACAGCTTTTGCTGAAAGAGATGGCTTTAGGGATAGGATATACAATGAAAAAGACCATAATAGCCAGTCTGTTATTAGCCTATTTAACCGGTGGCGCAACATCTGTTCAGGCTGCTAACCTAGATTCGGTAGCAGCGGACAGCACGCTCAATAGCAGTGAAGCTTGGCTTACTCAAAGCAATCAAACAGGCTTCAAGACTTGGTTGCCTGACTTGATGCAAACCTTCAATGCTCTGCCTGAGGTAGCTGCTCAAGAAGCCAGACGTAGTCAGGCAGAGCTCAGCATCAAGGCGGCAGATCAAGCCATCTATAATCCAGAGCTGGGCGTGAGCTATCAAAATGCCACCGAGGATACTTACACCTTAGATATCAGTCAGACCATAGACTGGGGTGATAAGCGCGGCGCCGCCACCCGTATCGCTCAACTTCAATCCGAAAGGTTACTTGCAGATATCACCTTAGAGCGAAGTCAGATGCTGGCAAGCGTGATTCAGGCGCTAGTAGAGCAATCCCAGAGCCGTAAGGCCCTGGACTTTCAACAGCAACAGCTTGCCTCGTCTAAGCGCTCTCTGGATATTGCCAGACAGCAGTTACAGGTGGGAGACCTTTCATCGGTTGCCTTGCAGTTAGTACAGTTGGATGTGGCCAGCCGCGCCGCCGAGTATGCTATGGCCGAGCAGGACTCGATCACAGCGGATACTAATGTCTTGATGCTATTAGGTGAGAGTGAAATGGCTTTCAGTGGGTTTATCGGTTCATTGAGCCTGCCAAACATATCGAGGCAGATAGACCCGGAACTTCCCGCATTAAAGAGTGCTTATCAAGCCGTTATGCTGACCAAGCTCAACGCCGAGCAAGTTAAAGCCGATACATCAGCCGATCCAACCATCAGCCTTAGCGCCGAACGTGAAGGCGAGGAAAACAAGGTCGGCGTAGGATTATCAATTCCGCTGCAGATCCGTAATAACTACAGCGATACTTTAGCGGTGGCGAGTCAGGAGATTGCCATTGCAGAGCAAACCTATCTGGCGCAAGAGCGAGTGCTCAAGCAGCAACAGAAGAAGTTTTATTTGAGCATGCCCAGACTAACCGAGCGTTATCAAGAATGGCGTGATCTGGTGCTTAATTCCGGTCACGAGGCCGCATCGGGTCTGGCGCAGCAATGGCGCGCCGGTGACATAGATACCAGCGTTTACCTTCAAAGCCAGCGTCAACTGTCTACCAGTTACCTTGTTGGTTTGTCTCTGGAGACAGCCCTGTATACCAGCTGGCTCGATTGGATGGGAGCCAGTGGTCAGCTGGAAGCATATTTAAATGATCAGTTACCAAGATTATCAGTGACTAATCACTCTGGCTCAGGGCAAAACGCCTCTTCGGCTAAGTACTAATTCAGATGGGAACGCGAATTATGAACACGATTAACAACAGATTTAACAACAGATTTAAGAACATTGGCATGGATATGAATAAGCAAAATCAAGCTGTAGCACCATTTCATCTGAGTGCTCTTGCCAGAGCCATGAGCTTTGCATTTTTAATGACCTTGACTGCGGCTGCCGCGATCCCCTCAACGGCATTTGCCGGAGAAGGTCATGATCACGGCGCAGAAACGACTGAAACAGCTGAGATACCAGCTAAAAGTGATGGTCATGGTGCAGAAACCCAAGTTGGTAAGGAGAGTGGCGAGGAGCATGCCCTTAAGCTAACGGCTGAACAGCAAGCCCTTGCAGGTGTAGAGGTGACGCAACTATCCGAGGAGATATTTAGCTTAGAGGCGGTTGCCACGGCGACTCTGGTTGTAGACAGAGACAGAACAATGACCTTGGCGCCTCAACTCGATGTACGAGTATTAGAACGTCATGTGGTTCCGGGTCAGGAAGTGAGTAAGGGCGATCCCTTATTAACGCTTGGTGGTGTGGCAGTTGCTCAGGCTCAGGCCGATTATATTAATGCAGCGGCCGAGTGGAGCCGGGTTAAGCGGATGGGCAAGAGTACCGTCAGTGCCAGTCGCCGCCTGCAGGCTCAGGTAGATGCTGAGCTTAAGCGTGCAATCTTAGATGCGATGAAGATGACATCGGCGCAGATCGCCAAATTAGAATCAAATCCAGGCAGTATCGGTAGCTATCAGTTATTAGCCCCGATCAATGGCCGTGTGCAGCAAGATCTCGCCATGTTAGGCCAAGTGATCACTTCTGGTACCGCACTGATGCAGCTCACCGACGAATCACATCTCTGGGTCGAGGCTCAGGTTACTCCGGCTCAGTCTGAAAACATCAGTGTCGGCAGTGAAGCCTTAGTACGTGTTGGTGACAGAAGCTTCAAAGCCAAGATCATCGGCCGCTCCCATGAACTTAATAGTGTGACTCGAACCGAGCAGATCTTGTTGAGTTTGGAAAATCCAGGCCATGTGATCCATGCCGGCCAGTTTGCCGAGCTTTACTTACCTAATGCGCTACAAGGTGGAGTTATATTGCCCGACGCGGCCCTGACTCGCGGCGGAGATGGCGATTGGCAGGTATTTATTCAGGATGAAGATGGCTTCGAAGCGGTAGAGGTCGAAGTGGTTGAGCGTCAGCGCGGCATGAACTTAGTTCGTGGCTTGACGCCAGGCAGTAATGTGGTGGTATCCGGAGCCTTTTTCCTGGCCTCTGAGCTGGCTAAGTCCGGCTTCGATATCCACAACCACTAATAACCACACTCTCTTAAAAGTTAAGGAACTCTCTTATGTTGCAGAGACTTATTGAGGTTGCGATCCGCAACCGACTAATGGTGGTGCTGGCGCTTATTGCTGTTGCGATAGCCAGTGTGGCCATGTTACCTAAATTGAATCTGGATGCTTTTCCGGATGTTACCAACGTACAAGTTACCGTAAACACCGAGGCCGAGGGTTTAGCGGCAGAAGAAGTTGAGAAGTTAATCAGTTATCCGGTCGAGTCGGCCATGTATGCCTTGCCTGCTGTGACTGAGGTGCGTTCACTATCCCGTACTGGTCTGTCGCTGGTGACTGTGGTATTTGCCGAAGGAACGGATATCTATTTTGCCCGTCAGCAGGTGTTCGAGCAGCTGCAGGCGGCCAGAGAGATGATCCCTGATGGTATCGGTGTGCCTGAAATCGGTCCGAACACCTCAGGTTTAGGTCAGATTTATCAATATATTCTTCGGGCCGAACCCGGCTCAGGCATAGATGCTGCTGAACTACGTAGCCTCAACGACTATTTGGTCAAGCTCATCATGATGCCTGTTGGTGGCGTGACCGATGTGCTCTCATTCGGTGGTGATGTGCGTCAATATCAGGTGCAGATCGATCCGAATAAGCTGCGCAGTTATGGCCTAAATATGGAACAAGTGACCACAGCGTTGGAGAGCAATAACCGTAACGCAGGTGGCTGGTTTATGGAGCAAGGTCAGGAGCAACTGGTTGTTCGTGGTTATGGTCTCTTGCCTTCGGGTGATGCAGGGCTCAAGGCCATTGCTCAGATCCCCTTGACCGAAGTGGCGGGAACTCCTGTCAGGGTTAGTGATATCGCTAATGTGGATTATGGCAGTGAAATTCGTGTCGGCGCGGTGACCATGACTCGTCGTGACGAGGCGGGTAATCCTCAAGATCTGGGTGAAGTCGTTGCCGGGGTAATCCTCAAACGTATGGGGGCTAACACTAAGGCAACCATAGATGATATCAATGCCAGAACTTCACTGGTTGAGCAGGCGCTTCCCGATGGTGTCACCTTCGAGGTGTTCTACGATCAGGCGGATCTGGTTGATCAGGCGGTGACCACAGTGCGTGATGCCCTCTTGATGGCATTCGTGTTTATCGTGGTGATCTTGGCGTTGTTCTTAGTCAACATTCGCGCCACCATGTTGGTGTTATTGTCTATTCCGGTTTCTATCGGCCTGGCGCTGATGGTGATGTCATATTTCGGCATGTCGGCCAACCTGATGTCCTTAGGTGGACTGGCGGTGGCTATCGGTATGCTGGTGGATGGCTCTGTGGTAATGGTTGAGAACATTTTCAAGCATCTGACCCAACCCGATAGACAACATCTTAATGATGCCCGTATTCGTGCAGATGGTGAGGCTGACCCTTATCATGCCGACGAAGATGGCGCTGGGACACCGGCCCATAGCGAAACATCTGCAGCCATCGGCATGCGTGTCATGCTGGCGGCTAAGGAAGTCTGTAGTCCTATCTTCTTCGCAACAGCCATCATCATAGTGGTATTTGCGCCTCTGTTTGCCCTGGAAGGCGTCGAAGGTAAGCTGTTTCAGCCCATGGCTGTGAGTATCATATTAGCCATGTTGTCGGCCTTAGTGGTAGCACTCGTTGCCGTACCGGCTCTGGCGGTTTACCTGTTTAAGCGTGGTATTACCCTCAGAGAAAGTGCGGTGCTTAAGCCAATCGAGTCTGTGTATCGTCGCTTGTTGACGTTAACCATGGCGCGTCCTAAGACAGTGGTTATCACAGCAGTGACATTATTTGTGTTGAGCATGTCCTTGTTGCCGCGCTTAGGCACAGAGTTCGTACCTGAACTTGAAGAGGGCACGATTAACCTGAGGATCACCTTAGCACCGACGGCGAGCATACAGACCTCAATCGATGTCGCGCCTAAGATAGAAAAGCTGTTACTCGAGTTCCCCGAGGTGGAATATGCCTTGAGTCGTATCGGTGCCCCCGAGCTAGGCGGCGATCCTGAGCCCGTGAGTAATATTGAGATCTATATTGGCCTCAAGCCTGTCGAAGAGTGGCAGTCGGCTTCGAGCCGAGTCGAGCTGCAGAAGTTGATGGAGGAGAAAATCAGTGTCTTCCCTGGCTTGCTATTCACCTTCTCACAGCCCATTGCCACCCGAGTCGATGAACTGCTATCGGGCGTCAAAGCTCAGCTGGCGATTAAGATTTTCGGCCCGGATTTAGACGTGTTATCAGCCAGCGGAGAGAGACTCTCGGATCTGGTATCAAAAATCCCGGGTGCAGTGGATGTGTCACTGGAGCAGGTCAGTGGTGAGGCTCAGCTCGTGGTGAGACCTAAGCGTGATGTACTGGCGCGTTATGGTATCAGTGTCGATGAGGTCATGAGCCTGGTTAGCCAAGGTATAGGTGGTGTAAGCGCCGGACAAGTGATCGATGGCAATGCCAGATACGACATCAATGTGCGTCTCGCCGAGCAATATCGTAGCTCGCCTGATGCCCTGAGAGATCTTCTCCTTAACGGCGTAAACGGTGCCACCGTACGTTTAGGCGAAGTGGCCAGTGTCGAAGTCGAGATGGCGCCGCCAAACATTCGTCGTGACGATGTGCAGCGCCGGGTTGTGGTGCAGGCCAACGTCTCAGGTCGCGACATGGGCTCAGTGGTAAAAGATATATATGCCGTCATTCCACAGGCTAAATTACCAGCGGGTTATACTGTGGTCGTCGGAGGCCAATATGAGAATCAGCAAAGAGCTCAGCAAAAACTCATGCTAGTCGTGCCTATCTCTATTGGTCTGATAGCCCTGTTACTCTTCTTCTCGTTTGGTTCACTCAAGCAAGTCGCCCTCATCATGGCAAACGTGCCATTGGCCTTAATTGGTGGTGTGGTTGCCCTGTTTATCAGCGGAACTTACCTTTCGGTTCCAAGCTCCATCGGCTTTATCACCTTGTTCGGTGTCGCCGTACTTAACGGTGTGGTGCTGGTGGATTCGATTAACCAGAGACGCCAACAGGCATTACGAGAAGCTACCGGGACTCTCGGCCAAGGGGAAAGCCTCTATGATTCGGTCTATGAAGGCACGGTAGGGCGCTTGCGTCCGGTATTAATGACGGCATTGACCTCGGCGTTAGGTCTTATTCCTATCTTGATTTCATCCGGCGTAGGCAGTGAAATTCAGCAGCCCTTAGCTGTGGTGATTATAGGTGGCTTGTTTAGCTCCACTGCACTGACGCTACTGGTCTTGCCGACCCTGTATCGCTGGATATACCGGAAAGAGGAAACTCAAAATTAACAATTAGTTATATTTTAATTAGCTTGTAATTTTTAGTCGACAAGGAGGGTCTTCTTTCTCGTGGAAGAAATGAGATGCGTAGCGTTAGTCTGCCGTCGCATCTTATATTGGCTACGTTCACTTGCTTATTTACCTCTGTAAAGAGCGCTAAACAGTAGGGAAGTAATGGACTTATTGTGTTATTCAAGCACTGTCTAACCTGATCATTTTCAATATTTCCCTTCAAACAAGTCGATTTAGTACGCGCGGCAGGACGCCGCGCTTTTTTGAATAAAGATCAAACTGCTGACATTGACCTGTTGTTGAATAATTGATTCAATACAAGCTCAATTGAGTCTGCTTATTGTTTAAATGGACTTAAACTTCACAATAAAATACAAGGATATGTATTGATGCAAGTAAAACCACCTTTCTGCTTTATTACCTCTCTGTTCTTAGCGATCTCTCTGTTTACTCCCAGCTCTTATGCCGTCACCGAATGGGTCGACTTTGAATTAGTTAACGGCCATATTACTTTGCCTGTCACTATTGAGGGTTATGAGGGCCGTGCAATTCTTGATACCGGTGCCCAGGGAAATGCCATAAACCAAAGCTTTATCAACAGACATGAATTGGAGTTAGATAAGTCGGACAAGATCATAGTTCGTGGTGTTTATGGTGAGGAGAAGCGTCAGCGATACAGTAATGTGGAGGTCAATCTGCTGGGTGCCGATATCGAGATGGATAAGTTAGCGTCAGTGCGTTTGGGGCATTATGAAAATGCCTTGCTGTTGGGAGGCTCGTTTTTACGAAACTTTATTTTTCAGTTTGATTACCCCAATAACCGCATGCGATTGTTTATGCGTGACGAAGTTGACTTAGCTAAGCTTGAAAACATCGAAATGCGGATGGATAAAGGGACTAGGCAGCCAATAGTGAAGGTCAAGCTTAATGGTGAGAAAGAGACCTGGCTGATTATGGATACTGGCAACAATGGGGGGATTTTTCTGAAACGTAGCACAGCTGAGAGTCAGGGCTGGCTAGAAGAGTTTGAACTAGACAAGATTTCAAGTTCAGGTGTACTGGGTTCAGGGCAAAAGGATGCATTCATATTGCCTGAGGTACAGTTCGGTCCTTTTACCTTAGAAGATGTAAAAATGTCGGTACCTGAAGAGGGCCAGAAAACCAATATTGCTTCTACTAGCCGTGGATCTATGACACGTTTTAAAGGGAAAAATGTTAAAGGGCTTTTAGGCTATGATGTCTTAAAACACTTTGTGATAACTATCGATTATAAGGCAGGTAACATGCATGTTGGCTTACCTGAAGAGGACTGATATTCAGGGGGGATTTATGAAAAAAAGATGGCTGATATTCTTCCAGTTATTACTACTGTTTATCCCGCTGCAAGCCATTGCCAATGTGTGGAGCGAGATGAAGACGCCTTATCCGGTAACAAATGATCAGCCTGATGGTGAGGTGTTATCCGTTACTAAAATTGGCAGTTTGGCCATTGGCTCCTATGCCAATGGTTGTCTCGCTGGAGCCGATGCCTTGCCATTAGAAGGGGAGGGCTATCAGGTTATTCGTACTTCAAGAAATCGCTACTATGGCCACCCCGAACTTATCTCTTTTGTGCAAGAATTCGCTAAGCAGTTAAACCAGTCAGAAGGTGACGGTTTATTGATTGGTGATATCTCCATGCCCAGGGGCGGGACATTCACCTCGGGCCATGCCAGCCATCAGATCGGCCTGGATGTAGATATCTGGTTTAGGCGCGCCGCTCAGATGCAAACCTTAGCGCGCAGAGAGTCTCCCGAGGAGTTGGATGTCGTCAATCAAGGGGCATTTAAACTCAATGATAACTGGCAAGAAGCGCATGCCGAGATGATTAGGCTGGCGGCCTTAGACCCTAAGGTGGCCCGTATTTTCGTTAATCCGGTGATTAAACAAGAATTATGTAGGAGAAGCTTGCAAGTTTCTCTCTCTGGAAGCACTAAATCGAAAGAGTATAGCTGGCTCAATAAGGTGCGCCCCTGGTGGGGGCATTCCTTCCATATGCATGTGCGTCTGCATTGCCCGCTCGGTGATAGCCTGTGTCGAAATCAGCAGCCTCCAAGACCCGGTAGCGGCTGTGAAGATATCGGTTGGTGGAAGAGGCAACTATCTGGAGTGAAGCAGCCTACAGATAAGACCAAAAAGCCTGAGGCTAAACATGTAAGAGTTAAGCCAGAGCAGTGCGCGCAGCTATTAAAGTAAAAAGTCATTGAATTATCGCTATTTGAATCACTTTCACTGGAATTCCTATCGACTCTAACGAAGCAAGTGCTGTGATAGGGAATAAGGAATGAGGGGCAACCTATTTCAGGACGGGACACGGGACAAAAGGTAGAAAAAAGGCGAATCGATCATCGATTCGCCTGTTCATTTTAAGTTAAGCCAGAGGTTAGCTACTCAAGGCGTAACCGCCCTTGAGATGGGCGATATTACTAAACCCTAATCTTTGCATGGCTTGGGCAACTACGAGTGAGCGACTGCCACTGCGGCACACTAATACCCACTCGTTGCTTTTATCGGCTTGATGCTCTTGAATAAATTGTACTAAGCGTGTCATAGGCACATTAATACTCTTGCTTGTTTCTACAGTATCCATGCCGAGGGAGTGCTGCAGCGCGTATTCGTGAGGCTCACGGATATCCACTAATTTGATCTTGTTTGACTGCCCGAGTTCTAGCTTAAGACTGGAAGCGTCGTACTCCTTGATGGCCAATTTATGGCAATCGGACGTATAGGCGCCGCACATGATCTCGGTGCCAACTTCATCATTAAGGTTTGCGTCTAAGTTTGCTTTTCTACTGACAAACTGGCTCTCGGTGACTTGGCCTTTAAGCACATCATCGAGCAAAGAGTTACGTGTCACTTCGGCCATCAAGCTGGTGGTAAACTCGTTGTTATAGTCATGGCTGGCACAAAGTAAGGTGTTGGGGCCGATTAACTGTTCGAGTTGTTTTAAGCTGTGGAACATTTTATTTGAACTACTGGACTTGAAGTTGGTTCTGCCCAAGCTTCCCATTAGTACGGTATCACCACAGAAGGCGAATCGGGTCGAGCTTTTGAGCTTAGTGATGTCAGATGTTAACAAGAGGCTGATGCTGTCATCGGTATGACCCGGTGAGGCGACTTTTAAAAGAGATAGTTCACCTAGTTTAATCATATCGAGTTCTGTGTCATCAAGCTGTATTTTTTCACTCGCCTCAGGCCAACCTAAGTGATCACATTTTTGATGCTTGAGGTGCTTCTCGGCCAAGGCGACGCGGCCCGAGATATGATCAGCATGACCATGGGTATCGATAATGGCGATTGGCGAGAGTTGCTGGCATTCGAGCAGAGTATTGATACGTTTCTCTAGCTCGGGCAGTGGATCGATAATCAGTGCCTGTTTCGTTTTCAGATCAGCGTAAATCCAGGTGCAACTTGCTCCGCCTCTGAGTTGTACTAAACCATCGAGAGGGGCCTTATCATCGTTTAATTGAGTGTCATCTAACATCAGGCAACTGTGGGTTAAGGCGCTGGCGGCAAGTTGAATTCTGTCACAGGCGGCGTCAACCTCGGTTTGAGTCATAGCTGGACCAAAAGAGAGGCGAATCGCCGACTCACTCTGCCAGGCGGGTAAGCACATGGCATCGAGTACGAAACTGCGGGTGACCTTAGAGCTACAAGCCGAGCCTGAGCTGACACGAATATTAGCGGCATCGAAGAGATCCATGAGCTCCTTGCTGCTAAATCCTGGAACGGCGAAGTTAAGCGTAGTGGCTACACTGTTTTCGAAGCTGTGATTAAATACGATCTCAGGGAAAGCCGCAGTAAGACTCAATACCAGTTGTTGTCTGTATTGTTCAAGTTTCTCAGCAGTCGAAAAACAGGAGTTGTCATGGTCGAGCAGCATTTCGAAGATCACATTGAGGGCGGCAAGTCCAGGTAGGTTTTCTGTGCCTGAACGTAATCCGCCCTCCTGACCGCCACCTGCGATAAAGGGAGTGAAAGGAGCAGAGTCGCGAATATAGATGAAACCAATGCCTTTGGGGGCATAGAGTTTGTGGCCGCTAAATGGGGCGTAGTCGATACTGGTTTCGCTCAGCTTTAGCGGACGCTTCCCCAGAGCCTGAACGCAATCAACCATCCAGAATATATCGGTGTTGTGACTACGAATCGTCTGTTCGAGCCGCTTGAGATCTTGATATACACCGGTTTCGTTATTGACGGCCATGGTACAGATCATCAAGGCATTAGGGACTTCGCGTGCGATGAATTCTAGATCTAAGTTACCTAATGAATCGACGGGAATGGATTTAATCTCGGCATTGAGGCCTAAGATACTATTCCAATGTTCCAGTGAGTTTGGTACGGCTTTGTGCTCGGTGGCACCATAAAGAATTGTGTATTGTTTTCCTGGTTCGATATTTTCTCTGGCCTTTATAAGAGCAGACAGAATACCGGTTTGAATCCCTTCGGTAGCGCCACTGGTGAAGATGAGTTTACCTTGGCCAGTCCCCAGTAATACCTTAGCTCGCTGTCTGGTTTGCTCCATCAAGTTCTTGGCTTGAAGACCTGTGATATGGCTGCTACTTGGATTACCAAACAATTCTTCCATCGCTTTCAATGCAGCTTGTGCAGCTTGGGGAAGTACAGGTGTTGTGGCGTTAGCATCTAGGTAGATCTGGCTTAAATGGGCTACTTGACTCATAAGGGCACTCGTCTTGTTGTTTGTTTTTTCGTTATACAAGTGCTCAATAAATAACATTTATATAACTATTTAATATATGTAATTCGATGTGGTTATATTAGCAGTTTAGCTTAAATGATCAAGATCACGTTTTTAGTTTTTTTAAGTACTGGAAGTATTGATTGATGAGCCCCTATTGGAGCTCATTATCTCAGCAATGTCTGTGATCTCTTGCTGGTTTAGTGTTGGAATTTGGCCTTGACCGTTTCGATCAAGCTATTCCATTGGGAATGAGGTTATCACGACTTCTACGCCCGTAGAGGCGAGCTTTCAAACTCCGCCTTACCGGCTAGTCCTGCGGTGATCACAGTGTCGCTATTAAACTGTACAGCTTTGATGTCTCGTAGGGATTCGGGTGAAATCGCCGTTTAAGTTATATTTTTACTTTTATTACGACTTTACGTACTCGTTGAGGCGATGTGCTAGTACCGGGCATATGCATGTCTTGGGGGAAGAAAATGGCAAACATGCCGGCTTTAAATGGGATAAAAGCAGCTTCACTTTTATTGTTCTCATAATCGAATTCGGCGTAATCATGCTTGGCAAAGTAGGGTTTTGAGGGTGTCTGTTCTGCTAACGGAAGGTAGCCGAACTCCTCTTCACCACTCACCACATATTGCACGTCGATATACTGCTGGTGGACCTCAAAGGGTTCAACTTCTCTGGGTTTAGTCTCGTAGTCATTGACGATAACGAAGAGGTTTTTACCATCGAGTTCATAGTTACCGATATCCACTTTGGTGAAGTCTGTCTCGGCTAAATGAGCTAAAGCTGCTGCTATTCGTGGGCTGATATGTGAGTAAAGGTCTTTGTTATTTAAGGTGTCGACGATCATATTGGACTCTGACTAGTTTGCTATTTATGGCACGAGTTTAGCGTTCATGCCATTTTATACAAGAGCAGTAATAAATCAGAGCACAGGAGAGTCATGGTTTAGATAAATAAAGGACTTAAGGTGCTAGCGCCAAGTATTTAGCGTCTATTTATTAGGTATTAGGTATTAGGTATTAGGCAAGATTTTATCTCAAAAGGAATATTTCGTTTCTCGAAAGCCACTTTCAGTTGTTTAGTTATTTTTGACTTAGGCTTTAGTGGAAAACTTATCTTGCCCTTGGTGGCGTGGATATACAGCTGGTCACCGAGTAAACGTACCGAGTTGATCTCATCATATTTGACTGACAGGTTTTTTGCTGGCCCCCAATCACTCTCTAGAGAAAGCTTAATAAATTTAACTGAATTAGCGGTAAATTGTATCTGTTGTTGCCAGATAAAATATATCCAACTGATGCAGGTGCAGATAAACAGTAGCGGCACTACAAGATCCCAGCCTGAGTCGAAAGAGCTGACCTTAATAATGTATGATATGTAGGCCGTTGAGACAATTCCTATGATCATGCATAGGGTTTTGAAGGGGCGAATCTTGGTGTCTTCCATCTTTGATATTCCTTATCAAGAGTTTTCTATCCTATAAGCTATATTAGCGCCTCTATTTTAAAAAGTTAACTTTTGTTAAATAATGTCACATAAATATTTTTTGGAGTAATTGATTTGCCTGCATTGCGCTTCCTCGCGGGACCGACCGCATACCAAAAGATCGAACAGAGAGGTCTTAAACCTGAGTTATTTTCTCAACTGCTGGCGGCATCCGGTGGTCCTAAATGGATTGGCATAGCCGGGCTAGATAAATACCTATTTGGTGAGTTTTTTAAAGATAGAGAAGAGCCTCTGCACACCTTAGGTGCTTCGTCTGGCGCATGGCGATTGGCCTGTTTAGCTCAGGATAATCCTTTATCTGCTTATGCCCGCTTAGAGGAGCTATATATAGGCCAAAGATATGATATTAAGCCGACTGCCCAAGATGTATCGGATCAGGTTAAGGTAATTATTAGTGGTCTGCTGGGTGATGAGGCGGGGCGAGATATCGTCGGACACCAGATAATCAAGAGTCATTTTTTAGCATGCCGAGGGAAACATCTAAACCGTTTATCGAGCAGGCTAGCATTAGGCTTAGGTCTCGCTACCACGGCGACGGCAAACCTGATTAGCCGCCGCTCGCTAGGGTTTAATTTTGAGCGGTTTCTATTTAGTTCGTTTGATGCAAGTTCTCCCTTCAATACGCTTAACGATCTTCCCAGTAAGCATATAGGCTTGAGTGAAGATAATATTGCTCAGGTATTATTAGCTACTGGGTCTATTCCTTGGGTGCTGGCACCAGTCACCGATATCTCCGGAGCGCCGCGGGGGCATTATTATGATGGTGGCATCACAGATTACCATTTCGATTTGCCGCTTTCACATGCTGAAGGCCTGACAATCTACCCTCATTTCTATTCTAGAATTACTCCTGGCTGGTTCGATAAATCTTTGCCTTGGCGCAAGGCGAAAACGAACTATCACAATGCACTGATAGTGGTGCCCAGTGATGAGTATCTAGCCTCTTTACCCTATGGGAAATTACCCGATCGTAGTGATTTTAAATATCTCTGCAGCGAGGAAAGAATGGCATATTGGCATAGGACTATCACTATGAGTGAGGTGTTAGCGGATGAGTTTGCTGAGGTGATGGCTCGGGGGGCTATTATGGACCGTCTCGAGCCTTTCTATTAACTTCGCCATACTCTATTGCAACAAATACTGGCTAATATGTGTCTAATACAGTGAAGGAATAGTCTAGCTTGAGTGCCGTAAATAGTGTTGGGATTAGGCAACAAAAACTGACTTTAGCCTTACTTTGTCTTCATAAAGGCTCAAACTTGTTCAATTAGCAGTTAATTCTGCAACTGCTACACTTTAGGAATATTGCCTTGGCAGTTTCCAAATTCGAGAGAGACAGCGCTTTTTGTCAGTCACTTAGCCTTAGGCAGGAGGTTACGATGCGAACACAGGAGATGGCGTTAATCACGCGTGATGCCGTGTTATTGCCCGATGGCAGACTCGAAATTAGAATCGTGGGCCCAGCATATTTAAAGGTGATTGCGGATGTGCTTAAAGGTAAGTATCCATTAGCTTTCGGGATGTTGCTGCCCAACGGTAAGCCTCCCTGTTATCCCAATGCCACTCAGTGTGAAATCATCGATTTCAACCTACTCGATGATGATTCATTAGGCATAGTTCTGGAAGGAAAGCAGAGAGTGAAGGTGTTATCTGCGGCTCAGAAAAGTGATGGTGTGTGGATATCTAAAACCTTGCCTGGTAGTAATTGGTGCGAAGAGCCAATAAGAGGAGAGTTTGAATTGATCAGTGCAGCTTTAGAGCAGTTTTATGAAGTGAATCCTGATCTATTTGGCCTCTATTCCAATCTACATCTCGATGATGCGACCTGGGTCAGCCAGCGTTGGCTCGAGGTGCTTCCCTTGTATAGCAAAGATAAGCAAGTTTTGTTGAATCAACCCGATTGCCACAAGACCATGAACTTCGTGCTTGAGCTGATCAAATCGCACGCGGACTAATGTGCGAGGCCGCTGCGCTTCGAGAACGTTTCGCGTCAAGAGCGTTCGCAAGCTCACTTCTAGGACGCCGACAAGTTGGCTGCGAGCTAAAAGCAAAAGCTTTTCATCTTCTGACTTTTCTTTTCCTCGCAGTCGCAAAGCGACGTCCTCGGAGGCGCTTCTCAGCCGTTCTAGCAGGGTGAAACCCGTCCTCGGAAGCGTTTCATAGCCGAACTCGCATTTTCGTAGCAGCTTTTCTGTTAAAATCCCCCTGTCTTTATGCTGATCTTACTAGAGTTAACATGCCTTCATCCGTTCGTGCCTCTCAGGCTTCCTATGTGGTACTTCCTGAAAATGTGACCGATAAACCGACCGTACTGAGCTTTCTTGTCGAACGTTTCGAACAGGTTGGAAGTGAGATTTGGCGAGAGCGTATTATTGATGGCAAGGTGCATTGGCAAGATGGCTCTCTTATCGAGTTAGGCACAGCTTTCAAACCCAGAGCGCGAGTCTATTATTACCGTGAGGTCAAGTCTGAGGCTAAGGTGCCCTTCGAGGAGAAGATTCTCTACCGGGATGAGCAGATCATATTAGCCTTTAAACCTCACTTTTTGGCGCTTCACCCCAGTGGTAATTTCGTTAATGAGTGTCTAGTTAATCGATTACGGCTTAAAACCGGTATTGAGACACTAGTGCCCGCTCACAGGCTAGACAGAGCGACGGCGGGTATAGTGCTTATGGTCCTCAATCCCGAGGCACGTACTCAGTATCACGATCTGTTTAAGAATCATCAAATAACCAAAGAATATCAAGCGTTAGCTATATTAACTCCCGAGCTGTTGGCTCGCTATCAAGCTGGTGACTTGGTGCTTCCGATCCATTGGACGGTGAAAAACTGCATGGTGAAAGGTGAGCCATCCTTTACTATGAAAGTGGTCGAGGGAGAGCCTAATACCCATTCAGAGATCAGCTTGATTCAGGTGATAAATGAAATAGGTGTTTTTGACTTATCTCCTATTACGGGACGCACTCATCAGCTAAGAGTACATATGCAAAGTTTAGGCATGCCCATACTCAATGATACTTGCTATCCAAATTTACAGCCTAAGTCTGCTGATGACTATGCCCGTCCATTAAAACTAGTGGCTAAGCGATTGAAGTTTAACGATCCTCTGACTTCGCAGCCCCATGATATTCAGGTCGACGGGATCACATACCTATTGAAATGACTTTTTGAGTTTACTTTCTCTCCTTCTCCCTCTGCCTTCTCTCATTTATCAGTTTGATTAATCCTTGTTCATCTCGGTTGTACGTCACCTGCTACTGAAATAAAATGCTGCACCTATCACGATTTTGTAGCTAATAAAACCACAAAATCGATACAAGAGAAAATAATAAACTTCACTTGTTGGTTTTTTGGTGTTTGGTTGTCGGTAGTGTTGGTATTTTGTTGTAAAAGTGTTCTCTAGTGAGCCTAAATATGGCTTGGTTATCTATGCTTAGATTTGTAGTAAAAATTTATTAGAAGTAGGCGGTATTTTATGTTGGTCAAGGGAAAGAGTAATGAAGAAGATCTAGACCAGGAGGTATTACTCTGGTTAGGTCAGGAACAACCTAAATTGCCCGACTCCAGATTTGAATATTTCAGTTCATCGAGTGAAATTTTTGTTGAGCAATTAACGCCAGATTTAATCGTGTTGTCTATGCAAGATGAAGCACAAGATGAAGTGCTGATGACATTACGCCATCATGAGTTAACCTCTCATTGTCTGATCTTAGTTTTGCAGGAGAGTGTGCTATCTCCTTACCTTGCTAACGGGATATGGAATGAAGACTATGACCAGCAGTATCAAACGTATAAGTCTCGGAGGCAGCAGGTCAAACTGCGCTATTTTGATGATATTGCTTATAAGTTACTGGTATATCTTTGGTTACATCCAGAGTTCACTCTAACGCCTCACAGTGTTCCCTCCACTAGAACGCTATTTAATTACCCCTTACTTAGTTCCTGGGAAATGGCCCCCGAAGAGAGCTTTTCTTGGTTGATATCACTGCAACGTAAAGGTTGGATTGAGTCGAGCAGATTAATTAATCGAGTTCGTTTTTGTGATGCTTGCCAATCAGGCCACCTTAACTACATAGATACTTGCCCTCAATGCCAAAGCATTGAGATTGAAATGCAGTCAAGCTTACATTGTTTTAATTGTGGCCATATAGGCAAGCAGGATAGTTTTAAGAAGCAGCTAGGGCTTTCGTGTCCTAATTGTTTGCAAGACCTGCGTCATATTGGTGTCGATTATGACAGGCCCATTGAAAATCAGCACTGTAGCAGCTGCGACTCTCTTTTTATTGAAGCCAATGT
Source organism: Shewanella sp. YLB-07 (assembly GCF_009377275.1). Classification (NCBI taxonomy): domain Bacteria; kingdom Pseudomonadati; phylum Pseudomonadota; class Gammaproteobacteria; order Alteromonadales; family Shewanellaceae; genus Shewanella; species Shewanella sp. YLB-07. The sequence continues at coordinate 32,320 of NZ_VOQB01000017.1, forward strand.
GGAGGCCGAGTGCCTACATTGCAAGATTCATAATAAGCTGTCTGATCTGCAAGTGCGTAATATTTATGATTATTGTCTTGAAACGGGTGGCAGGCGTCTGGTTCGTCAGGGAAAAGATCAAGGGCTATTTGCCTTGGTACCTGGCGATGCTATGACCAATACTCAGTTCGATTGGTTGATCAATTGGCAGAACCAGTTAGCCATTCGTCATGGACATGATCATACGATAGTGTCGCTTCAAATGTTAAACCTCAATGAGTTTCTTACCCAAGAAGGAGAAGCTAAGGGATTCGCTCATCTCGATGCGTTGCTGGAAAGGATCCGCAGTACAATTCGTACCACTGATGCGTGCACCTACTCGACTGAGCATGGCCTACTCTTGTTCTTGCCATTCACTGAAGTAGATCAAATTAAGGTTATCTATAGCAAGATTTTTGAGCTGAAAAGTAGACTGACGGCCTCTAATATTGAGGTTAAGGTTAGGGCTATCGCATTACCCGATAAAAATTGGGGTGATGATGTTCAGGCATGGTTAACTGACAAGTTAGCGAGTGCGGAACCACTCTGATGCTAAGTGAGTTTAATACAGTCAGCTATATTGCATTGGATATCTGGTATCAGCTGGGAGAACACTTAGTCTTCTTTGTTTGGCTTATTCCTTTAGTGCTTATGTATGAGATGCCTCTGATGATCATTGTCGTAGGAGGCATCCTACGTTGGTATTACAGCACTTTTATGATTCCACCTAAAACGTCATTGTTTAAGCCTAAGGTGACTTGTGTCATCACTTGCTATGCCGAAGGAGATGCAGTTAAGTCGACCATAGACTCTTTTGTCGAGCAGACCTACGATGGAGAGATTGAGATCATCGCAGTCGTAGATGGTGCGGTGCAAAATGCCGATACCTATCGCGTGGCGATGGCCTGCGCGAAGGCTTGTAAGACTGAAAAACGTAAGGTTATCGTGTTGCCTAAATGGCAACGGGGGGGGAGGGTCTCCACGCTTAATGCCGGTTTAAGCATGGCATCGGGGGAGATTGTTATCAATGCCGATGCAGACACATCATTTGATAATGATATGGTCAACCAAGTTGTCCCTTACTTTGAAGATCCTAACGTGCCAGCCTTAGGCGGGGCGCTCAGAGTTCGAAATATCAATGAGTCTATCTGGACTCGTATGCAGTCTATTGAATACTTGATCTCCATGCAGGGAGGAAAAACCGGGCTGGCTCAGTGGAACTTTCTTAACAATATTTCTGGTGCATTCGGTGTGTTCAGACGAGAGTTTCTGATGCAGATTGGAGGTTGGGATACTCATACGGCTGAAGATCTCGATTTGACAGTTAGAATTAAGCAGTATTTCAAGCGACACCCGAACTGGAAGATCCCATTTGCTACCTTAGCGATTGGCCATACGGATGCCCCTGCGGATCTCAAAACCTTAGTGATGCAAAGATTGCGCTGGGATGGTGATCTCTTGTTTCTATACTTCCGTAAACATTGGCCGGCATTCACGCCTAAATTGTTAGGCTGGGGCACTTTCTTATTCACCTTATTCTATGGTTTCTTACAAAATGTCTTGATGCCTTTCATAATAGTGCTCTACGGCGCAGGCATTATCTTGCTTTATCCGTGGCAATTTATTGCGTCAATATCCGCTGTTATATATAGCCTCTATTTCGGGGTGTTAGTGTTTTTCTACCTCTTGGTGTTGTTGGCTATCTCAGAACGGGTGAAGCAAGATTTAAGGCTCGCACTCTGGCTTCCCCTGTATCCCTTTTATGCACTTTTCATGCGTCTGGTTTGTTTGTTCGCCTTGATCAATGAGCTGGTCAGACGTTCACATGAAGAAAGTTCCATGGCCCCATGGTGGGTGCTCAAACGAGGACGAAAATTTTGAATCATAAGTTATTAATTAGAGCCACAAGACAGAGAATCAAGCAGGAATATTGAGATGAAAGTAAACTACCAAGCGACACCTAAAGCTGAAAAACCCGATGTGGATAATGGCGTCGAGGTTAAGTATTCGGGGGCTAAACGGGGCGGCTTTAAATTTAGATGGTACTTGCTGCTGTTTCTGGTGATATCTCCTGTGCTCTTGGTGAGCTGGATATTGGCAAAGCCGTATATATTCGTACTCGCTCCGGGAATTATCACCGCCGAGCCATTGGAGATGAGGGCGCCCAGTAAAGGAATGGTACAAAGTGTGGCAGACCAGGTGACACCTGAAGTTGAGAAAGGCAGTGATTTACTGGTGATAGCAGATCCGGAATTAGATGCCCAAGTGGCAGAGCTTACACGGCAGTTATTCGAAATAGAAGGAAAAGCATCCTTCGATGGTGAGCCTGTGTTGCTAAGACTACGCAGACGTATAGAAGTGGCTCAGGATGGGGTAAAACGCCAAGATGAATTACTTGTCACCTATAAAAATTTTCAGAAGCGAGGAGTCGTGCCAACCTCTGATATGGCCATGGTTATGCAAGCCAATACGGCGTCTAAAATGGCATTAGAACAAGCTAAGGTCGACCTGTTACATGAGCTTGAACGACAACATATCCAGGCTATCGCTGGCGTGGTCACTCAAACCCGCAACCAACTTAAGTCCCAACTTGCCAGGCTAAAGTCGAAACAATCGGGGATGAAGATAATGGCTCCGTTTACCGGGAGGATAGAAGACATTTTGGTACAGGTTGGTGAACAGGTAGATGAGAACCAGCCCCTGTTGTGGCTAACGGGTAGAGATAAGCCTGTGGTAGTGGCTTATCTGGATCCTAAGTATCTCGAATACGTAGATATTGGCCAACAGGCAACAATTAAGCTGCCAAACGGGCAAAATATCAGGGGTATGATTGAAGAACCTACTGAGCTGGTGACTAAGATACCTAAGCAACTTTCTGGCCCCTTCGATGGTGAGAAGGCTGCATTAAAAGTGACGCTCACTTTAGATGAAACTTTGCCTTTTGCGGTTGAGGGGGTACCTGTTTCGGTCAGTTTCGATTATAAATGGCCATTCCAGTAATTGCATAAGATATTCAATCGTTGTTTTTTGTATCGATTCACTCTATGCTGGATTTGTTACGTGAAGGTTATTGTATAAGGGAGTGGCTAGGGAGTGACACTAAGATTATGTTCCCAATAAATATATAGCCTCAGTATGCGGTTGAGGTTTAGACCTCTGCCTGTCGCTCTTGTTTAGTGGTATGTAAGCAAAAACTAGAAAGGATAATAATAATGACTAAATCGACCCTGATCTCAATCACATTAGTCGCAGCCGCCGTTGTGGCTGCAATAGGTTACCAAAGCTTCAGTTCTGAGCCTGAATCAGCTGAGGCGACTTCTCCTCAAGATGTAACAAGATCTCCTGTTGCACAACAAGCTAAGCCAGTAGCGCCAGTTTCTATGAGTGCGCCAAAGGCAGTGACTCAAGCTTCAATGACGGCGCAATCAGCAGCTGAGAAAGAGAGCGGGTCCGACGCGACAGATTTTGTGGCGAGTCCTGATACTGCACCTTCAGCAATTAATGACCCTAGCTATCCTCCACGTCAAGCCCCGAACGCAACCCGGGCCCCGAGATCGGCACCCAATGCCAACCCTGAGTATGCCCATCACCCAAGACCTGGCACCGAGCAGCCTGTCTCTGCACCTGTGAGCATGCCGTCTCAGGCTCCAGTTAAATAAGCCGATAGCTAGTCTTTTCTTGGTGCGTCGAAATGGGTTTCACTCATGTCGGCATGCAGTACGCCTATCTTAGTCGGCGCGCCATTCTTAGCTAAATTTAGTAAGCCTATGCCACTCTGATTCATCAAGCGCTTACTGCGTTCGCCATTGGGGCGTCTGCCACGAATAGACATGCGCTTACGCTTAGTCAAAAAGTTGAGCGGTGAGAAGTGGCCGTATAGCCAGCCATTGAGCTTGTCGAAGATAGGGATTAACTTTTCCGGAAACTGGTTCTTAAGGCCACTGCAGGTGATCTGGTAAATTTGGGGGCTAGCCTTTCTGAAGCGAATGCGAATGTCATAGGCAAATGAGTAATGTACGTCGCCAGACAGGATGACGAATTGCTCCGGTGTTTTCCTGTGCTGAAAAATACTTAGTAGGGTATTAGCAGTCCCCGGATGAGCCATCCAGTTTTCGGCATCGACCAGTAGAGAACCACCCAGCATAGTCGCTGTACGCTGTATCGTCTCGATAAGCTTCACTCCGAACATGGGCGCCGCCGAGACTATGATGACATTGTTCTGACCAACCAACTCATGTTGGAACTCCATCAAGGCTTCCCAGTCCATTAATCCAGACGGCTTAGCCAGATTTGATTCACTGCGCCAGCGATGGGTCCGTGTGTCTAACACCACTATTTTCGGCGAAGTATTTAAGCTGTAATGCCAGTGGTCAAACTTGAGAAGTTTATCGATCAATAGATCGTGCTTGTCTGTATCGGGCTTAGAGAAAAAAGCATCGATTAGCGGGGTTATCTCAGTTTTAAACTTCTGCGGTGCATTACCTAATCCCTGAAACAGGGCATAGCCGATAAGTGCGTTGCCTATAATGCGTTTAGAGAAGGGGTGGCCGTAGGCGGCTTCCTCCCACTTGGCAGTGAGGTTCCAATCATCGGTTACGTCGTGATCATCGAAGATCATATAGGTCGGCAGATGTGCCATTAAGCGTCTGACCTGATGCAGTCCGGCCTTAAATTCCAGTAGATGCAGCCACTCTTTTTCCCAGCGAAGCTTATTTAGAGCAGACAGACCCGCGACCTCTTTAGGAATATCGATCTGCTCCCAAAGCTCGGGAGACCATGTCAGTAGATAAAGCGCCATGATCTCACCCAGAGAAATCAGATGATTCTCGGCTAACGATGAGGTGAAGATAGGATGATTGATATACCAGCGCCTAAGGGCCGTTTTCGCCTGATATTGGGTCTTCGGCAACAGGTTTTTATGTCGCTGATACAGGGCTGCTGGATGATAACTGATATCAGAGCTTTCGCTGAGGGCTGCACCAGAGAACTGCTCTTGGGGTAATCCTAATAGTTGAATCACTTGGCCTATGGCATAGATCATGGGTCCGGCAATGTCATCGACATAGACCTGATCGCCGCTAAGCATCAAGAGCGACGGCCTGGCTTCAACACTGAGATCTTGGCTTAGTCTGGTATCGGCAGCGACTAAGGCATCACCGCTATGATGATGGGGGTTACGACAGGAGCCGTGCAGCATGTTATCTATCTCAGGCTTGATAACAAACTTAGGGGTGATCTTATTCGCATAGTTAAGCTGGGCGATTTTTTCAAACAGTGCGCCATGTTGGCTATCTTCAAGTCTGTATTCAATTGCCGAATTTACCGCTAGCAGTTCGTTCTGATTAACCTGGATTAGATATTGCCAGGCACGTTTACCGAGCCGAATTTCATGACGCTGTTCATTCCCTAGAATTAACTTCTTCTCGCCTAGATGCAAGGTCAGCTCATTCATAGGTGCCGAGCTGACGAACCACAGGGTGAAATTATCTTGGTCGCAATGGCGAAGTGTTGGACCTGCAAGGACTAAGGGGAGTTCAGCGGGCATATTCAGTATGGATCCCAGACGCAATTTATGAGTTCACAGATTAAACAAAAGCCATGGATTTGCAAAATATTAATCGTCTTTTTCTTAACGATCGTAACCAAGATTTGAGTTGTCGATGAAGTATGTAATCATTGCACGCTCTGGGATTCTTGTGGTTATGATCTGTATATGGATATTTGTGCTAAATCTTATTGGCGTGGGCTAGGTAAATGGGCGCTTGTTTCTGTGTCTTTGTTAAGTTCCTCTGCTTGGGCCGATATCGGTGATACCCCTGTTATAGGCGGTGTATTTAATGCCAGTGAGATAATGAGAGATCAGATTGTATCTTCACTCAGCTATTCTACTAAGTTGACGCGAGATATAGCCCTGTTCACTATTGGCGGCGTGTCACTCGATGCTTATATTTTAACGCTTCCTCTGGATAAAAAAGTCAAAGCTAGGGTAATAGCCCAACTTAGCGATCCTAGCTATGCGATTCCTCTTGGTCATTTCCTCTATAGTTTTTACGACAGATATACCGGCCTGAGTAGCGAAGATGAATTTAAACAGCATTTGGCTAGTGTCTATGGTGCAGATCAGCTTAAAAAGTTCGAGCACAGTCTCTACCATTTTGCTGCCTCGCCGACAAAAAATAAGACTGCCGATAGAGTAAAGGAGGAAAGCTCCTCTTCGGCTGACCAAAGCCTAACTAAACAAGAATCGGCTAAGCAGGGCAATACCCAAGCCCAAGGTATAAAAGCCGACCGTCAGTTTATCGCATCTATGGTGACCATATATGATGCCCTGGTCGATATCGGTATGTGGCAGGATACGGATGCTGTGCCTGCTAAATATACCTATCTCACTCGGAGTGCTGCCGATTTACACTTAGTCGATAAGATACAGCCCATTATCATAGAGATCATGTCCCAGGCTGTGGCTGGCATGGATGAAGGTGAGATGCAAAGCTCGGTACTCGCCATCATAGAAGATGATAAGCCGCAGAATAGGGGCAAGGTTAATAATAAGGCTCAGGCTCTAACCATCACTCTGATTGATTTTGTGCGGTTAAATGTTCTTAAGGCTTATCGTCAGTTTGTGTTTAAAAAGGAGCGTGAGCAGGCATTAAATGCCTGGATGCAAGATACCTTCGATGATAACAGTGATGTCTTGATTGGCTTTTTAGAATCACAGCAGCAGCGTCGATACTCGGTGCAGGTGACGGTCGATGGCCTGCAACAAAGTTTGGTAGAAGGCCTGGTGGATCAATCTAAGCCATTTATTCACCGTGCGTATCAGATGCATCTACAGGGAGCCGATGTTAAGCCTAAGGGAGAGGCGACTAAGCAGCCTGAACATGAGCAGCAGGTTAAGTTTATGGCCGTGCTTGCCGAGGGTGAATATCGCGATCAACATTATCTACCCTTCTTCAAACGCCTGTATCGGGAGCATCCTAGGTCTATTACTCAGGTAGGTATCTCTTCTACGCCGACAATCAGTGTGCGAAACCTGCCGATCATCAAGACCGGGGCCAAGGTCTCCGGCGAGGGAGGTACGGGGATCCCCAATTTCCATTTCGTCGATCGCCAGCAAGATCGGGCCTATTACTTCTTTGGCAACGATGCCCTGCAACTGGATCGCCTCATGGAGAGTCATGGGGTGAGAACCATGTTCGATCGTTTAGCTTATCTGATCACGCTCAACTGTAACGGCCAATATGATTGGAATGCACATACCAGCTACGATGGCTTAGTCAATCTAGGTTTCGGTGAGGCCCAGCGTGATTATGGCGAGAAGCGCTGTATTAGGGAGTTGCAGGAGCGGGCTAAGGTCGAGGTGAAACTAAGGGAGTTTCGAGCCGAGATAATTGAGGATATTCGCGGTTATCAAGGTATCTTCTTCCTTGATGTGTTCACTAAATTAACCAAGAAGTGGAAGATTGAGCAGGCCATCTCGAAGCTTGCCAAACTCGATGGTCTAGGAATGCCGGATCATACCTTGATCTATAACCCCTGGCCTGATCACTTCGCTCATTTCACCGGGCCTTTCAGTGACGAGATTATCATGCCAACCGGGGAGCTAAATCGACTGGATTTCTGGTTAGGTCAGACAGAACAGGTCTATAAAGATGCGGGGATTTACGATCAAACCTTGTGGGGGATGGCAGGAGATCATGGACTTACTCCGGTTTTTTATGCGTTGAATCCCGAGAGGCAAGTATTTGATAATTTGTCTAGGAAACTGGGTTATCCCCTCCTGGTAAAGAAGATCTCTTCCGATGAGGGTGAAGGACCGAAAATCACCAATGCCCTTAATTACGCGAGTAACAAAGGCTTAGATGTGGTTGTGGCTTCTACTGCTGGCGGCAACATGATGATGGACTTCTTCAACGCTAAATCTGGCTGGGAAATTCAACCTGTTTATAACGATTTGACCCACTGGCTGCCCATTAATGCCGCCAAAGTAACGGATACTTTGGATATAGTTACAGAGACGGCAAACAGCCTGTCTGAGTCTCTGGATTATATGGTGCTGAGGGAGCGTCAATGTAATTCGGCTGGCTGCCAGGTGCGTTTAGTTGGCCATCGCGATGGTGTTCGGCTCGATGAGCTGGTGGAGCGTAGGGGAGATAAGCTGCTCTATATTAGCTTAACGGGCAAGCCAGCTAGATTACTGGATACTCAGAAGTTAAATTCGTATCGACAAACTCCCTCTCAAGCTGATATTGAGCACTTTTCTGAGTTAATTAACTTATGTATCACTCAGGCGAAAGCCGATGATGTGAATTCATGGTGCACAGTTGAGCAGTGGCGCGACTTGACTCGTTTCACTCCTCGCCCCGACTCGGTGAATCAGATTGCCAGGTTATACGATGAAGATCATGCTGGTACGATTAACCTGTTTCCCAAGGCTGGCATAGGCTACAACACTAAGGTGCCCGGTCGTCATGCCGGAGAGGACTTCTCTGAGAAGGATGCTTTCATCGGCTTCTGGGGTACTCCCATAGGGCCCAATGTCAGCACGCTCAAGATAGAGGAGAATGGCTCGCTGGCGCCGACCTTGTATGAATACCTGACCGGAGAGCAGGTGATACCGGGAGAGAATGGCTGGGGTTATAAGTCATTATTAAATAAGTTAGACATTTAACATTAATCTCGGTTAAACCTTTGTGAGAGCGGCTGGGGTTATAAGTCACAATTAAACTAAATAAGCTAGATATTCAACATTAATCTCGGTTAAACCTTTGTGAGAGAGGCTGGGGTTATAAGTCACAATTAAACTGAATAAGTTAGACATTCAACATTAATCTTAATTAAGCCTTGGTGTAAATCCATGTGCTTCCTACTTGAAAATCATTACACTGAGCCAATCTGTAAAATACAACGATAGGTATGGGGATAAGATGGCTAAAATCATGATAACTGGCGCGACAGGTTTGTTGGGACGGGCGGTAAAGGCTCAGATTGAGTCAAGCCAAGTTCATCAAGTTATCGCCACCGGTTTTAGCCGGGTTCAAGCTGGTATATACAAGTTAGATCTTACCCAGTCTGAAAGAGTCGATGAGTTTATTGGCCATCATCAACCCGATGTGATTGTGCACTGCGCCGCAGAGCGTCGCCCGGATGTTTCTGAGCAAGATCCAGAAGCGGCACTGGCCTTGAACTTAGGGGCGACAAAGGCATTGGCCGAGTCGGCAAGAAAGCATGGCACTTGGGTCATCTATATTTCTACCGATTATGTGTTCGATGGTACAGCGCCAAATTATGCAGAGTCCGATAAGCCAAATCCGGTCAACTTCTACGGTGAATCTAAATGGCTGGGTGAGCAAGCATTGCTGGAAACCTCTAAGGGCTTTGCCGTACTGAGACTGCCTATTCTTTATGGGCAGGTTGAGAAGGTATCGGAATCCGCCATCTTGATATTGCTTAATCAGTTAATGGATAAGCAGACTCAAGAGGTAGATCATTGGGCGGTGCGCAGTCCCACTTCGACACAAGATATTGCCCTAGCTATCGAGAAGATGATCGAGTTAAACATTTCTAAGTTTGACCTGTCTGGTATCTATCATTTCAGCGGCAAAGAGACCATGAGTAAGTACCAGATGTTATTGGCCATAGGTGAGGTCTTGGGTCTGGATGTTAATCATCTGGTGCCAGTGAGTGAGCCTGCCGATAGTGCAAAACGTCCTAAAGATTGCAGCTTACATTGTGACAGGCTGGCTCTACTGGGAATAAGTTCACAAGTTGATTTCAAGTCTGGTGTCTTCGATGCCTTGAAGGCGTCCACTGCTGCGCTATCGGCTATTGGTTTGAATCTAGATTAATGATTTTTCTATGAAGTCTTCAAATAGTGATACTCAATCACTGCCATCTAAGGTGCGTTATGCCTAAGAGCCTAGTGCCGCATATCAAAGCTTCGGATCAGTTAGCCTTCCTGCGTATCTTAGGTTTCGTGCTTAAGCTAGGCTTGACCTTTTTTGCTGCCGAGACCTTTGGTTTGTCTATCTTCAGTCCGGCGTTGAATTATGCCTTGCTGTTAGAGGCCGCTTATCTGACGGTCACGTTCGCGATCAGGCAACCCCTGATGTCGAAGGACTCTGGGTTATTTGTCGCTTTGCTGCTCGATACAGCCTTCTGGATCACTTGGCTTTATTTCTCCGGCGGTGCCACTAACGCTTTTATCTCACTTTTGTTGCTCCCCATTGCCATAGCTGCGGTGATCTTGCCTCGTTGGGCTCCTTGGACGCTGACCTTCATCTCGACACTTGCCTATAGCTTGATGTTATATGCTGTGCCGGAGAGTCAGATGCAGCACCATGGCATGGACATGAGTTCTCACTATTTAGGCATGTGGTTTAACTTCGTTATTTCATCTTTAGTGCTGACGACAAGTGTGGCCTTTATTGCTAAGCGTATGCGAAAGCAGGATGCGGAACTGGCTTATATGAGAGAGGCTCAGCTTAGGCAAGAGAGACTGTTAGCACTAGGTACTGCCTCTGCCCAGATGGCTCATCAGCTAGCGACTCCCTTATCCAGCTTACGTTTACTGGTGGACGAGGTCTCGGAAGAGCTTGGCGCAGACAACCAAGCCGTAGAAGAGATGGAGGCCGCGCTGTTTAGATGCGAACGAACCTTAACCGATCTGCGGCTGGCTACGGAATCCATCAGAGAGCAAAAACAAGTTGAAGCTCAGGTGAGCGACCTGGTTGCCATGCTTAGACAGCAACTGACATTGTTGATGCCTCAACTTAAACTTGAGTTACTTGTCGATGCCGAAGTTCAAGATTCTCATATTCAAACTGATACCAGCCTGTTGCCCGCGCTTTTATCCTTGGTAGAAAATGCCTCTCGAGCCAGCGAAGAAAAAACAACAGAGCAAAGAGTTAGCATCGAGTTTGCGCTTGAGCCGCACAGCTTAAACCTAAGGATCAGAGTTCGAGACTACGGCGACGGGATCCCAAAAGGCTTAATGTCTCAATTGGGTCATAAGTTAATTGAGAGTCCTTCAGGTATGGGCATGGCCTTAATGTTAAGCCATGCCAGCTTCGAGCGGCTAGGGGGAACCTTGATTTTAGGTTCTCATCAAGAGGGTGGAGCAGTGGCAGAAGTCATACTGCCGGTAATCGGGTCGTAATTAATGCTGAATCAGAGTCGAATTTTGTGGGGCTTAAGTGGTTGAAATTAACAAGCTATTAATCATTGAAGATGATTTGGCCTTTGCAGGTGTGCTGGCCAGACGACTCTCTCGTCATGGGTTCGAGTGTCAGCAAGCCCATGATGCGACTCAGGGATTGCTGCTGGCCAGACAGTTTCAACCTAGCCATATTCTGCTAGATATGAAACTTGCCGAAGATAATGGTTTGGTTTTGATCGAGCCTTTAAGGCTGTATCTACCTAATGTACTTATGGTGTTACTCACTGGGTATGCCAGTATTGCCACAGCCGTCGAGGCCATTCGTATGGGCGCAGACAATTACCTGTCAAAACCCGTCGATACGCAGACCTTGCTTAATGCGCTTAACGCGACACCCGTGGTTATGGCGATTTCGGCTATTGATGAAGAGCCTCTCAACCCCAAGCGGCTGGAGTGGGAGCATATTCAGCAGGTGCTCAATGCCAACAAGGGCAATGTTTCCGCTACAGCCCGGCAGTTGGGGATGCATAGACGTACTTTACAACGAAAATTATTGAAAAAACCGGTATCGGTTTAAACGGGTTAGTCTGTTTTTTATTCGTATCAGTAAATCCACTGATTTCTTCTAGGATTATAGCGTGTTTCGCTGTAGCTTTATCTTAATGACAGCTTGTATATAGAGGGTCGCATAAGATGACTCATAGTTCAGTATTCGAAACCGATAAGTTCCTACTCGACAACCCAAACGATCTTATCTCTATCGAAAAATGGCAAAAAACGGTTAACTTACTGGCCAAGCTTTTCGATGCGCCGGCTGGTTTCTTGGTGCAACATACTTCTGCTGGTTTTCAGGTGGCCATTGCCAGTGAGCAAGCATCTAACCCTTATCCTGCTGGCGTGGTGATAGAGCCTGAGGTGAATATTTTCTGCCGCAAGATAGTCGAGACTGGCGAAGAGCTATACGTCTCTAATGCCCAGATAGATCCCGGCTGGGACACCAATCCTGAAGTATATAAGGATGGTTTCACGTCCTATCTTGGGGTGCCGGTCTTTTGGCCTAATGGTAAAGTGTTTGGCACCTTCTGCGTGATGGATTTTAAGCAGACCGATTATCAAGAGACTTATCTTGAGCTTATTCGCCATCTGAAAGATATTCTCGAGGCGGATCTGTCCATGCTAGGCCTGTATGAACAGATGCAGAAGCTGGCCATCACAGACCCTCTGTGCGGCATCAATAATCGGCGAGGATTTTCTGTGTTAGCCGAGCAAAGGATCAGGCTGGCACAGCGTACTCAAGGTCGCTTAGGCTTGCTCTATATCGATGTAGATGACTTTAAATCCATCAATGACCGCTACGGTCATAATGTCGGTGATGACGTGCTGCAACATTTGGCTAGTACGCTAGAGGAATGTGTAAGGCATACAGATGTGATTGGCAGGATGGGGGGCGATGAGTTTGTTGCTCTGGTGGTTATGGAACAAGACGATGATCTACATAAGATAGAGCAGCGGATAATAAAAGGAATCGTAGCCGGAGCCGCGAATGTAGGCTTGCCTGAGTATGCCGTTTCCATCGGTCATGTGGAAATGGGTTTACAACTAGACCTGATGTCTATGCTCGATAGTGCCGATAAAGAGATGTTGATCCGTAAACAACAAAAGACTCAATGAAGGCTTAGTAATCATGTCTGGCAGTATTTGATGTTTGTACTTGTGTTTGAAAATAAAAAATCCCCGAGGATATGTCGCTGTAAAACGAGAATCGCTCGGGGAGGGAAAGTGCAGTGGAAACCCCTAAAATAAACAAAGCTTATAGAGCTTAGGAACTAGGCCTAAGCTCCCTAATTTAAAGCTTAAAACCTGTATTCTCCCGTCAACCAAGCGTTCATGCCTGTGCCTGGCATACGTTCGCCCGCCATTAAATCACCACCCATAACCCGGTTATAACCGGCTAAGTGATCTTCATATTCAGTATCGAACAGGTTATTTACCCCAGCCTTGACCATCCAGCTGTCTGCATCATAGGCAAGAGACAGATTCATCAGGCCATAACCCGCAGTGGTTTCTTCAAATTGTGTCTCTGATACCTTGTTCTGAGCGCTGACGCCCTGGCCTTCGACTCTTGCTAGCCAGTTACCATTTTGGTAATTCAATCCCAGAATGACCTTAGGCGGGGAGATACGATAGAGGTTATCGTCGATATCACGGCGCTCGCCACTGACATAACTGGCATTCATATCCAGACTCCAGCTGTCGCCAAGTTGGTAAGTCGCAGTGAGGTCCATGCCAAACAGCTGGGCATCGACATTGGCAAACTGCATTGGATTGTCATCTCCCATCATCTGCGCCGCCATGATCACTGCCGGATCTGTTGCAGCAACACCTTGAATATAATCGTCGATACGGTGTAAGAAGACACGTGGGCTGAAGCTGAAGTCGCCACTGGCGTAATCTGCGCCCACTTCGATTTGATAGGCCGTTTCTAAATCCAGATCCATCTGGCCGACATAGGTGCGGCCGTCGGCCAAGCCGCCGGTTGATTGCATCGGCACCCAGAGGTATCTCTGTTGGTAGCTGGCGCTGGCTTGTTTACGGGCCAAGCCTAAGATCCAGCTCAGCTCACTGTTCACTTGATAGCGACCGTTAAGAACCAGATCGACACCTGTTTGAGATTGAGAGCGGTCGGCATTGTTATATCTGTCCATCAATATCTTAATCGCTGGCATGCTACCCGCCATTGAGTGCTCAACTTCATCGGCATCTGTGCTGTAGTGCTTAATCCGCGCACCCAATTGCCAATTCCACTGGCCGATATCTTGCTGCCACTGAGCAAAGGCACTGTAGGTATCATCCTTCACACCATTGAAGTTATCGACATGGAACATGGCCATAGTCGGGTCGGTGATCACTGAATTATGCTCACTAAGCTGAGTATCGATACCGAATAGCCAGGCGTCTTTACCTATAGATATTTGGCCGTCGAAGCTGGTGCTATCGGCGCTGTTGTATCTGGCATTCATGGTCGGCATCTTCATGCGCTGGCTGAAGTTATCCATGCCATGTGTTGCATCGCTGTAGGCTAAGTGCCAGTTCAGCTCCCAGTTTGAGATATCGTGTACGCCTTCAAGCTTGACCCTGTCACTACGGATAAAATCGATATCCATAGGCAGAGCCGGAGTGCCTGCTTCGCTGGTTTCAACGTGCTGGTAGCCTATGGCAATAGATTCATCATCTGAGCCCGATGCTCCTAAGTTAAAGCGGTACTGACCGCCAAACATCTGCTTGTCGTATGTCGTTGGCGAGATCTCGCTGCCATTGCCTGAGATGGTGTTGTCATTGCCTTTAAGTATGTCGCCATAAACCAGTAGGGCATGATCTTGGTTACCGATATTGGCCTTAGCACCTAAATGACCGCGTTGGCCATTATCTTGATATTGCGCCGCGACTTTACCACTGACTTCATTGAAACTGGCTTGAGACTCTATGACCTTGACACTGCCGCCTATGGTGTTGGTACCAGCTGACACAGGCGCTATGCCTCGCGTCATCTCAAGGCGTTCACTGTTGACTAAGCTGGCATAACTTAGCGGAGTATCCATGGCATTAGGGCCGGCGCTGGCTAAGGTAACACCATTGACTTGGGTATTGACCCTGTCGCCATAGAGCCCGCGATACTGGGCTATGCCCGTTAGCGGGCCATTGCCATTGACGGCGGCGCCGGGTAGTTTTTCCAGTAGGCCGCTAATATCGGCCTTAGGCGATGTTGCATCGGCCACAACCGAACTGTAACTGCCTTGGTGATGGCCGGTGACTTCGATAACTTCGAAGTCACCGTCATCGGCGAAAGCCTGAGAAGAGGAGAATATAGCTGAAAAGATCGAGAGTGAGATAAATGATAAGCGCAAGGTCATAGTATTCGTCTTAGTGTATAGAGTATGTAGTTTTATGTGACCATCTTGGTTCGCGGCGGATTGTGCCTGTCAAGTTAGCGACTGACAAAGGCTAATAGCCAAACTGCGACAAGCTGTCGCAGGGGGAGTTAAATAAGTGGCAGGTTTAAAGGCGTATAAAGATAGGGACTAGTTAGTTAACAGGGGGTAGGTGCGGGAAAATGCATCAATGCGTTCGATGATAAAGTCTATGGTTTTACGAATTTTCAATCTTGGATAATCGGTCTGCAGATACACCAGTTGAAGTGGGATTGCCTCGGCCAGCTGATCGGGAAAGAGTAATACCAGTCTGCCCTGATGCACATCCATGGCAACATCCAACCAACTCTTATAGGCAATGCCTTCACCGGCTAATGCCCAGTCACGAATGACGGCGCCATCATTACTGCTCTTATTGCCTCTGACATGAGCCTCATAGCTTTCTCCCTTATGGCTGAATCGCCACTTATTCCAAGGTTCACCACCTCGATTGAGGATCAATATTTTATGTTGATTGAGTTCATTCGGGTGTTTGGGTATTCCGCTCTTGGCGAGGTAATCCGGGGAGGCTATGGCGACCCTATGGGTCATGGCTAGCTGACGGCGTTTAAGGTTTGAGTCTTCAAGTTGTCCATATCTAAGCGCCAGATGCAGGTTCTGGTTGATGAGATCTGACATATGATCGCCAAAGAAGAGGGTGAGGGTCAGATCAGGAGCCTGATTGGCAAAATCATCCAGCCAGCCACGGATGAGATTCCGCCCTAGATCTGAGGGCAAGGCGATACGTATCTCTCCTTTTAGCTCCCCTCGGTTATCCGCCAAGGCCGCATTTGCACCTTCCAGTAACTCTAGGGCTTGACGGCCTGTCTCGATAAATACTTGTCCTTCCTGGGTTAGTTTCATCGAGCGGGTAGAGCGGGAGAATAGCTGACAATCGATCTGCTTCTCCAGTCGTTGCAGTGCTGCGCTGGCCGCTGCGGGCGTCATGCCTAGCTCGCGACCGGCTGCCGAGATGCTGTGAAGATCGGCAATTCTGATGGCTAGATGAAGATCTTTGAGGTGATACATATCAAATATTTTTTGAAAATGATTTTAATAATAGCCTAATTATCAAAAAATGATACGGGTTATATACTGGGCCTAAGTTTTTCAGGTTGAGAGTTTCTCCCTGAAATCTGCCCACTTTTACTCAGCATAAGGTTTTATCATGAAGCTATTTACTCCCTACTCAAATGGTCGGTTCGATTTGGGAAATCGTATGGTGATGGCACCTATGACGCGCTCGAGGACCACTCAGCCTGGCAATATACCCAATGAGATGATGGCTGAATATTATGCCCAGCGAGCTTCGGCTGGCTTAATCATCACAGAGGCAACTCAGATCTCTGATGATAGCCAGGGCTATTCATTCACGCCTGGAGTCTATACCCATGAACAGATCCAAGGTTGGCGCAAGGTTACTTCTGCGGTGCATCAGGCGGGAGGTACCATTTTCAATCAACTATGGCATGTGGGTCGGGTGTCTCATCCTGTTTTTCAGCAGGGACTGGCACCGATAGCCCCATCGGCGATTAAGCCAACGGATACTCAGGTCTGGATTGTCGATGAAGCCCATCCTCAAGGACAGATGATCGATTGTCAGACCCCTAGAGAGATGACTCAATCAGATATAGATAGGGTTGTTAATGACTTTGCCGATAGCGCGGCTAAGGCCATAGATGCAGGCTTCGACGGGGTAGAGATTCACGCTGGAAATGGTTATCTCATCGATCAGTTTTTACGAACCAACTCTAACAAGAGAGCAGATGAATATGGTGGTTCGCCCTTAAAGCGTATTCAGTTTTTACTGGATATTGTTCGCGCCGTCAGTGCAAAGATCGGCTCTGACAAAGTGGGTGTTAGATTGGCCCCGTTTGTGACCTTTAAAGATATGGGTTGCCCGGAAATTGTAGAAACCATTTTATTGGCAGCAGAGTCCCTAGGTCAGCAGGGGATTGCTTATGTACATCTTTCTGAAGCGGACTGGGACGATGCACCACAGATCCCTGAGAGCTTTCGTATCAAGCTAAGACAAGTTTTCAATGGCACTATTATTGTGGCGGGCCGTTATGATGTTGAGCGTGCCAGCGCAGTAATTGAAAAAGGTTATGCCGACCTTATTGCATTTGGCCGTTCATTTATCGCCAATCCAGACTTGCCTTACCGTTTGTCTAACCAACTGCCGTTGGCTGATTTCGATAAGGGCCCTCTGTTTGGCGGCGGCGCAGAAGGTTATATCGATTATCCCGAATATCAAGTGAATGCTTAAAGTGGAGGAGCTTGCTGAGTCGCATTTACCAGCTCGGCAATGTTGTGCACCGCAAGCTTCTTCATCATCTTAGCGCGATGTACTTCTATGGTACGTAAGGATAAAAATAGCTTTTCTGAGATCTGCTTGTTGGTTTTTCCTTGAGTCAGTAAGTACAGCACTTGGTGCTCTCTTGGGGAGAGCGTCATCATTTTTTGCTTCAGAGCTTGTTCGTTGAAGGTACGCTGGCTGTAGGTAAATGCTTTATTGATGGCCTCGGCTAAGGCTGTACCTGGTACGGGTTTCTGAAAAAAATCACAAGCTCCCTTGCGAAATGCATCCACGGCCATGGGCATGTCACCATGCCCAGTGAGAAAAATGATTCCCAGTGGACTGTCTACTTCTAGTAATTTTCTTTGTACTTCCTGCCCGGTAATTTCAGGCATTCGGCTATCAAGAATAACGCAGCCTGCTTGTTCCAGCTCGACCTCTTTAAGAAATTGAGTGCCGCTGCTAAACCCCGTTACCTTGTAATTGAACTGGCAAAGCATAAAGCTCAGGGAATCTAAGATCGCAGTATCGTCATCTACTAGGTAAATTGGAAGAGAGAGATTATTTTGCGTCATCACTAGGAGCCTGATTCTCTATTGTGAGGATAGGCTTTAGGTTAGCCCTATGACGTGCTTGTCTCAATTGTTCCATGCCAGTTTAGGAGGGAGATCACTAAAACACGTTTTAAGCTGTGAATATTTGAGTCCGCATCTCATTAATCCTTATGGCTTTGGATTATCTTTGCTGGAGAATCACTGTTGGACTCTTATAAATGCTCCTGTCGATCCGTTTTGCTATTTTTTGTCTCTCCCTTGTTTGTTTTTCCATTGCTGCTCAAGAGGAAGTGCCGCCCACTCATGCAGGGGAGTATATAGAGGTTTTTAAGGTAGGTGTGCTCGCTAATCATGGCGTGCAGAAAGGGGTGGAGCGTTGGCTGGAGACCATGGATTATTTAAGTGAACAGGTTTCTGGCACTCGCTTCGAGGTCGTGCCCGTCGACTTTGATGAGATGAGTCGTCAGTTACTGAGTCATGAGATCCAATTTATCGTGACCAATCCAGGTCAATACCTGAACCTTAGTGGACACTTTCCGCTTTCATGGCTGGCGACGATGAAGAGTGTCAAGCATCAACAAACCACTTTTGCTATCGGCTCAACCATTATTGTGCGAGCCGATAGTCAGATATATACCCTCAAAGATCTGCAAGGCAAGCACATAGTTGCCAGCGATCCTCAAGCCTTGGGAGGATATCAGGCGGCTATTGGCCTATTTCATAAAATGGGCTACCCCCCCGAAAGTTTTTTTGGCTCTATGCGTTTCTTAGGGTTTCCTTTAGAGCCCATCGTTTATCAGGTCAGGGACAGAACCGTTGATGCTGCAATCACACCATTTTGTACTCTCGAAGAGATGATTGATGAGGGCATGGTTAATAAGGCTGACTTCAGGGTGATCCACCCGACTAAACCTGAGGGCTGTGATTGTCTTGTGAGTACTCAGTTATATCCTAATTGGTCTTTTGCTTCTGCCGATACGGTTTCGCCGAAGATCACCCAAGAGATTGCTCAGGCGCTCTATGATCTTCCCGCAGACCATATCGCAGCCATTACGGCAAAAAACTCAGGTTGGACGGCGCCAATTAGCCAGTTCAAAGTGATACAGCTATTTAAAGAGTTGCAACTAAAGCTGCCACCTCCACCGTTACATGAAACAGTTTTGAAGTGGATGGAGCGTAACAAGGAGTGGGGGATTTCCCTATTACTGCTGTTTATCGTGTCTACCATCTATCACCTTTGGCTCGAGTATAAATTCAGAGAGAAGAGTGAATACCTGGTAGAGACCGAGCGACAGTTAAAAGATAAAGCCTTACAAGTGGAGCGCATGCAAAGTGCCGCTATTTTGGGTGAGATTGGCTCGGGTCTCGCCCATGAACTTAATCAGCCAATAGCGGCAATCACTCAGTATAGTGAAGGCGGAATGATGTGGCTGAACAGTAGAGGCGATGGGGACTCTGAGCTCTATGAATTACTGGCTAAGGTAAATGCTCAGTCTATTCGAGCTGGCGCCGTGGTGCACAGAATGAGAAGCCTGTTGAAGCGGCGTAAGACTCATGCCGAAGCCCTTAATTTAATTGACGTAGTTAATAACTCCTTGGTTCTTTTTCGGCGTGAATTTGATAGCCAGAGTATGACGCTAACTCAGGAAACATCTGGCTCAGTGTACCCGATTAAAGGTGATGAGGTGGGACTAAGCCAGGTTTTAGTCAATGTTATCAAGAACAGCCTAGATGCAATGAGTGATATAAACAGAGTGGATAAACAGATCTGTGTTCTACTCGACTTTGAGGAAACTAAAATTAGCCTGCGAGTGATAGATAATGGTCCGGGCTTACAAGGTGAAGCAAGTGAACTGATGGCATCATTCTGCTCCACTAAAGATGATGGACTAGGCCTAGGACTCGCCATCTGTAAAGATGTTATCAATCAACATAAAGGTGAGTTTACAATAGAAAATAATAGTCGGCATAAGGGGTCGCCATGGGAGCAAGGTTGCGTAGTGACCATCATGCTACCCAGAGAAATAAAGGAATAAATATGGGTTTGAAACGGAGCTTTTCTAAGGGGCGACTTTTAGTTGTACTGTTAATATTAGTGTTTTTAGCTGGCTACGGGTTAGCAAGTTTTCAAGGGAAAAGGCTGCAAATAACTAAGGAGTTAGATAGCTTTCACAGGGAGATATTAATCGCTTTTCGTTTGCTCGACCAGTACAGCGGCCAGTGTGATGTTCAGAAACATATCAATTTTTCAGATTATATTGCCCATGCAAATGACAAGTATGCTTTAGTGCTTAATAAGGCGAATGGCTTTCCTTATTACCTTGACTCATCAAGTTTTAGTTCAAGAGGTAGAAGCTAAGGCCCTGGCTCAAAGGGTTGCACAAACCATGCTAACTGACGGGTTTGTTGTTGCCGGTGAGGTGAGTGATTTTAATATTGATAATGGTACGACTTATATCGTGCTCGGTATGGATGAGGATGGTTGGGCTGGGGTGTCGGTCGCGATGGCTGAGATACGTCCCTTGGTGGTGTTGAATCTGCTACAGTATTCTGAAATAAACAAGGTTCATTTTGGCCGTAAGTCGGAATAACATGGCTAAATACAGATAGATAAAGGGGCCATGTGGTCCCTTCATAATATGCTAGTTCTCTATTTTCATACTCTAAAAGTTTCTGCTCGTGCTTCCCCACAAGAATCTGCCCGACGATAACTCACACTTTCTTACTTGCTTCGCCAAATACACCTGCGTCGGATCTCATTCATTCCGCCTATGTGGTTTACCACAATACCCTTACTTCTATTATGGATTAATAATGGTCCTAAGCCCCGGGTAAAGAGGGGATAAATACTGTGATTAGTGAGTGTTTCATCTGCAGAGCAGGTGAAGGAGAAAACCATGATTAAGCTTGATAGGCGTAATTTTATTAAGGGAGCTGGGGCGGGAGGTGCATCCTGTGCCTTGGCGACTATGCTGCCAGGAACTTTGGCTGCTCTGGAAAGTGCACCACTTAAAGGAGTTGGCAAAGAGGTCGCGAGTATCTGTGAGATGTGCTCGACTCGTTGTCCTATTTCGGCGCGAGTCGTTAACGGTAAGAATGTTTTTATTACAGGTAACAAGGCGGCTAAACCTTTCGGTGGAAAGGTGTGTGCCAGAGGCGGCGCAGGCCATAGCTTACTCTATGATCCTCAGCGTATCGTTAGCCCTCTCAAACGTGTTGGTGAGCGCGGCGAAGGAAAATGGGCCGAGATAAGCTGGGATGAAGCCTATCAGACCATAGCTAAAAAATTGAATGAAATTAAGCGTGATCATGGTGCGGAGTCCGTTGCTTTTTCATCAAAATCGGGCTCACTGTCGGGTCACCTGTTCCACTTAGGTAAAGCTTTCGGCTCGCCTAATCATTTTACTCACGCTTCCACCTGTCCCGGTGGCTATGTTGTCGCGGCTAAAGCCATGTTCGGCACTAAGGTTAAGCGAGACTTGGGTAACTCTAAATATATTATCAACTTCGGCCATAACCTCTATGAAGGGATCAATATGTCCGAAACTCGCGCCATGATGGATGCGCAGATGGAGAAGGGCACCAAATTAGTGGTTTTTGAGCCTCGTTTCTCAATCGTTGCCGATAAGGCCGATGAGTGGTTTGCGATTAAGCCCGGTACCGATGTCAGTGTAGCCTTAGCCCTGTGTCATGTATTGATTGAAGATGGCCTTTATGACAAGGAGTTTATCGAGCGTTATGTTGAAGGCTTCGATGAATTTGCTAAAGAGGTTAAGGCGTACACGCCCGAGTGGGCCGCAGCCATTAGTGATGTCCCCGCCGCCGACATTCGCCGTATCGCCCATGAATATGCCTCCCATGCGCCCCATGCTGTGGTCGATTTTGGTCACCGAGCCACCTTTACTACCGAAGAATTCGATATGCGCCGCGCCTTGTTTGCCGCTAATGTATTGATCGGCAACATCGAGCGAAAAGGCGGTTTATATCTGGGGAAAAAAGCTAAAACCTATAATAAGTTTGCCGGTGAAACGGTTGCTCCAATTTTGGGAAAACCTGGTGTAGAGGGCATGCCAAAGCCAACGGCTAAGCGTATCGATCAGGTTGATGAGCAATACGCCATGATGTGGTCATCGGGTGGAATATATCAGACGATTTTGGATGCCACATTAGAGGCTAAACCCTACCAGTTAAAAGCTTGGGTGATGAGCCGTACTAACCCGATGCAGACCATGACAGATAGAGCGCGTGTAGTTGAAACCCTAAAGAAACTCGACTTGGTGGTGTGCTGTGATGTCTATATCAGTGAGACTGCCGCATACGCCGACATTATCCTTCCCGAATCGACCTACCTTGAACGCGACGAGGAGATAGCCGATAAGTCTGGCAAGAACCCTGCTTACTATGTGCGTCAACGTGTGGTTGAGACCATAGGTCAGACTAAGCCGAGCTGGCAGATTTTCAAAGAGCTTGGTGAACAGATGGGGCTAGGTCAGTTCTTCCCCTGGCAGAGCATGGAAACCTTGCAAATGTTGCAGCTTAATCGTGACACCAGCGAGCTTAGGCGTATCAAAGAGCAAGGTTATGTGAGTTACGGTAAGCCATTAATGCTCAGAGAGCCTGAGATGGTCAGCGCCTTTGCCCAAACCTATAGCAATGCTAAGCCGGTGGATGAAGATGGCACCTATGGCAGTCAACTTAAGTTCAAGACTCCAAGCGGTAAGATTGAGCTGAGCTCGAAAAAAGTTGAGGGCATGGCACCTGGTCGTGGTGTGATCAAATACCGTGAGGTGGATCTTAAGCAAGACGACGAGCTCTACTTTATTCAAGGCAAGGTGGCCATTCATACCAATGGCGCAACCCACAATGTTCCTATGCTGGCGAACTTGATGTCCGATAACGCCATTTGGGTGCACCCGCTAACGGCAGGAAAGCTGGGGATCAGTGCTGGTGATGCGATACGTATCACCAGTAGCGTTGGTAGCGAAGAGGGGACGGCCTTAGTCACTCCCGGTATTCGTCAAGATACGGTATTTGCTTACATGGGCTTTGGTTCTAAAAATAAAGAGCTGGTACGCGCAACAGGTAAAGGGGTGCATTGCGGTAACTTGTTACCACATAAGACAGCCCCGGTTTGTGGCATGAATATTCACACCACTGGCGTCAAGCTTGCGAAGATTTAGTAGGAGTAAAAAAATGTCTAAGCGACTCATAATGATACATGACGAAAATAAGTGTATCGGCTGCCAGGCTTGTAACATAGCTTGTCGCAGTGAAAATGGCACCCCAGATGAGGTGACCCGACTTCAAGTCAGAGTAGAGGGGCCATTTGGTGATGCGCCCAATCTACACTTCAAGTACAACCGTGTCTCTTGTCAGCAGTGTGAAGATGCACCTTGCGTCAGGGTCTGCCCGACGGGTGCGGCCTATGTTGGCGAAGACGGCCTAGTCTCAATCAAGGCCGAAAAATGCGTTGGCTGTATGTACTGTGTTGCAGCTTGCCCTTACAAGGTTCGTTTTATGAACCCGGAGACTAAAGTCGCCGATAAGTGCAACTTCTGTAAGGAGACCCGCCTCGCTAAAGGTGAGCTACCTGCCTGTGTGACAGCTTGTCCAACCGATGCCTTGATCTTCGGCGATGCCAACGATCCTAGCAGCGAAGTTGTCAAAATACTTAACACTAAACCTAGCTACCAAGATAAGACACACCTTGGCACAAAACCGAGACTCTATCGTATTCCGACTAAGAGAGGGGGGATCCAGTCATGAACAATATCTGGGGCGATATGGCGCAATATGATCCGGTTACCTGGAATTGGATCATCGCAATTTATCTGTTTATGGCAGGCTTATCTGCCGGCAGTATCTTAATTGGTATTGGACTGCGCTGGTATCGCAGTGAAGACGATAGAAAAAGTACCAAAGAGAGCGCTATTTTAAAGGCGGCCGCAATCATCAGTCCGATTGCGATCAGTTTAGGTTTAGCCTGTCTGGTATTCGATTTGACCAAACCGTTTCATTTTTGGTTGATCTTGATTAACTACAACTTCGAGTCGGTGATGGCGTTGGGCGTGCTAGCCCTGTTAGCTTACTCACCCTTGGGTATTGCATATGCCTTAATTGTGCTGCGTGATGAGCTACCTAGGTGGAAATTGGGTTTCCTACTGCCAGTGGCTCAGGTGCTAATGCCATTTAGAAAGGCGATTGAGGTATTGTTGTTTATCTTAGCTATCGGAGTCGGCGCTTATACTGGTTTCCTTATCTCGGCAATGAACGCTTATCCCATGCTTAACACGGCCGTACTGCCTGCACTCTTCCTGGTTTCTGGTCTGTCAGCGGGGGCTGCAGCCAACTTAGTTGTGGCACTGCTGATGTTCAATGTCGATAGTCACGATAAAGAGCTCAGTAAGATGCATAGATTAGAGCTACCAGTGATGGCAATCGAGATGATGTTCCTGTTTATGCTGTTTTGCGCGCTCTACTTCAAAGGTGGCGCAGCAGCACTAGCGTTAGCATCGCTCACAACTGGTGTGTGGGCTAGTGTGTTTTGGATAGGCGTGGTAGGTATTGGCTTTGGTATTCCCCTGCTATCGATGCTGATGCCAGCATCTAGCCGCCACACCAAAACTGCAATGATTATGGTGGCCTGTAGTGGCTTGACTGGCGTGTTGGCACTAAGACATTTTATTATCTACGCAGGACAAAGTTACATCTATTAGGTGGGCGCTAATGTGCCGCTTATGGTGTTAGTTCATTGTTAGCTTATAGCTTGATGATGGACATCGAAGCCCAGATGTAATGTCTGGGCTTTTTTGTTCGTTGGGCTATAGGCATTGGAGGGTGATGTTTGAAGTGATAATTCATTGTTATCTAGACATAATGACTCCCACTAGGTGCTAGCCTCCAAGCTTTGGTCTCTTTTTATATTTTCTAGATCTACAATACTTCTATGTTGGTAAGCATATGTTTGTATGTCTTGATTGACATGCCTAAATGTACATATCTGATATTTTTATGAGTCATCGGAACTCGACGATAAGAAGCGTCAGAGCTGATAAAATTTGTCCGTTTCCCTTTATTTGAGAAAGCAAATAGCTGTCCCTTAATGTTTCTATCACCAGTGACAGGATTCGGCTCACCCACTTTGATTACATTGCCATGGGGGTACTCAAAGGCATAATAAACACTCATGTCTCTTCCTCCTCACTTTCTTTCATTTACTCCAAAGGCCTGCTGCTTCGCAGCGGCTTTGGGTAATTGGGTTTTGATTCTTCTGTAGGGTTTGAATACGCTTTACCCGCTCACATTCCCATCTACTGACGGGATAGGTTTTATCCCAGGAATTCATCAGTTGTCTTTGCTGTTTACTCATGGCGTATTTAGGATAAGTAGTATCCATATACATATAGGTTCTGGCAATGCGGCCTCTTGCACTCACCGGAGGCTCTGATTTTCTGTTGTCTATCTTCATCTGGCATGATCCAAATTCACTTACAACACTTGGCAGTAGGGTAAAGTTGTAATTTGAACGCATGGCATTCACTGCGCCTATGGCTGGGAACAGGTTGAACATGTCGGCTTGCATATATCTATATTGGCTATTCACTTTCTCCGCACATTTACGGCCTTTGAATGATTTCCCCTTACTATCGACACACAGGGTATTGCCATCGCGCCATTCACTGTAAGCACGACCAAAATTTTCAGCTGGCACTATGTGTTCCCACTCAACTCTTTTAGCTCGTTTGATATGCTTTGAGGTGGTGAAGCCTTGGGGCGGGGAGATTTTCTTCTTGGTATTGAAACTTGCACCACAATAGATGGTTTCTCTGTGGTCTTGATAAACCTGACGTTCAAGCATCTTCTTAGCTTTGCTGAAAGACTGGTTAGTGCCATTGCCATCATATGCTAAGGCTAAGTTGGTCACACTCATAAGCGCGACAACACACGCGACAGATTTGATATTCAATTAATTTCTCTTTGTAGTTATGTATAAAGAAGACGAGTCATTCATCATTTGGGCTAAGGCTCGATGAATTAAGTGAGGAAAGCTGAAAAGGAAACGCTCTAATCTATTAAGAGAAGAGCGGCTCAATGCAGGAAAATATACAATCTGGAGTAATCATGAGCCCCACTACAAACCTAAAGGTATTCTCCCTCAATCAAAGGAGGGTATTGTTTCTACAGGGTAATCTTGTTGACTGAAGTGGAGTGAACTGGTGGTTATCATTTTGCACTAGCTGTTTAGGTTTTGATTCACTCGAATCGGTGAAGACCAGATTTGAGATTTGGGCTTATTTTGTATTTTAGATTACGGGTATTTCGCTTATTTTTAACGTTAATTGTCCAAGGCCTGCGGGCGAAGATGTATTGATATTCTACTTATACGGTGAGTGAAGTATTGCTTCTGCATACTAAAGATGCATGGATTATGAATTATCCCTTAGGCATGGAATATGTTTAAAGAGGAATGAAGGGCTGTAGTTAATGAGCTTGTTTCATCTTATATAGCCAAGTCGAAGTGATAATTTTTTTGAAATTTGGCTAAATGAAATCCACCTAAAAGATACTTCAAATTTATTATCTGACAAGTTCAAACCCTGAACTCTTAGGTATTTTTAATCTCTGGCTCAGATACGTTTATTACAATGGATTACTTTGTTGTTTCTTTCAAAAAAAGTCAGCTGTTAAAAGAGGGTTTTGTTATCAAGGATAAATCTATGTCTAAGCCTAAAGCTAAGTCTGAGTCGACTCGCCGTATGCCTTGGGTTTCTATCGGTGTCATCACATCCATAGTGATCATTATTTGGCTGTTGTTAATGGCGATGCCTAAAGGTTTTAAGGCGACACATGAGCAAATAGGCACAGGCAAGCCTGCTCTAGTGTTTGTCTATAATCCCAGTCTTACAGTGAGTGGCAGTCAGACAGAACAAATGAATGAAGCTCGCGACTATCTTAGTGATCATCTTGACGATCAAGTGTTCTTTCTCGTCGCTCAAGTGGGCAGCCCTGAGGGCGACCAACTGATCGCTAAACACCGCGCTAGACCAGCGGAGCTTTTACTCTTTGATCCATCTGGTAGCCTGATTAAAAGGCAGTATGCTTTAAAAAGTGCTAGCGAGCTCATCCAGTGGCTGCGCTAGGTAATGGCTAAATATGAAACAAAGGGTCACAGCTAGTCACCCTTTCGGTGGCAATCATGGTAAATATAGCCGCTAAATTATTTTGTGTTACAGTGCTTGGGTATTTCAAAAACAAGGATGAGTGATGAGTAGTCATCAAGAGATTATAGGGAAAGGGATGCTTAGGTTTATCGTACTTCGTGGTGTGCTGGGCTGGGGAGTGACAACTGCTTTTATTGTGCAGATTATCATGTCACTGACCAGTGATAAGAGCTTCTTTGATGGCTTTATTACGTCACTGATAGCCTTCCCACTAGGAGGTATTCTATACGGGTACGTCACCTGGATGATGATGCTGAACAAGTCTAGACAGTTAAAGTAAGACTAATTCGAAGATAGATTATCCAGATAAATATGGCTACGCCAAATTCACCGTGTCGCAGGCTATAGATAGCTACGAAAGTTCGACCTTCAACATTATCTCCCGATTACCAAAATCTAAATTAGCCATGAAGGTAAGACCTCCAAATCCCCATATGATGGCAATTTAAGGCCAAAGCAAAAAATAAAATTTTAATGTCTCAAATCTGAGACCAGCCTCCATTGTCGACGAGCCGTCTCCAAGATAAACCCAGCTGCTAATCCTGCTGCGGTATTCACCAGCAGGCAGATGGCGGCCGTCGAGAGGATAACGAAGATACAGAAGGGTCTGCCATCGATAAACCGCTTCGACCAGGCGAGTTGTAGGCCCGCTATGGCGAGTAGGCTGCCTAGTAAGGCTAGCGGGATCAGCGATAACATAGCGGCGATGCCTTCTCCCCAAGTGAGGGCGATAAGTAGGCAAGTACTGCCAAATATCGTGGGGGCTATCCAGGTTCTGGCACCGAAGTGGTGCTGAACTGCTAAGCCGCCGGCACCGTGACACATGGCGGTTGCACCGAAAGGGGCAAGGATGAGGTTCATTAAGCCTGAGCTGGTGGCTAAGCGTTTCGGGGTGAAGTTCTCATTGCCATTGACGGTATCCGATGGAAACTTATCTTTCGCCATGGCCGAGGTGGCGATCACCGCGTTAGTCAGGGTGAGTGCTAGCTGGGGCAGTACCAGCAGACCCGCGGCCGAGGTCCACTCGTGAATGTTAGGCCAGCTTAGCTGCCAACTAGTGTCGATACTTAAATTAAAGCTAGGTGCCAGACCACTCGTGTACTGCCATAACATGCCCGATGCTAACACCAGAGGCATTGCCAGATAACGCATCGGTAGGAATCGGCTGGCAAACAGGACGATGAAAGCGGTTATGCCAATAAACCAGGTTTCACCCATCATCTGTCCGCCCATCCAGATAAGTTGTAAACCAATGGCGAGCTGTATGCCGATACTGATAGCGGGAGAGAGCTGCTTCGCCATCCAGCTAATCGCCCCGCTAAAAGCGAGTAGCAGGAGTATGACGCCCATCATCATGCCGCTGGCTTGCAGCATTCCCGGCGTCAGGCCTTGGGCGATAACCAAGGCGGCGATCACTTTCATTGGCTGTACCGGGATAGGACGCCTGTAGTAAAAAGCGGTAAATAGCGCAAACACCCCGAAGCCCATAAAGATCCCCTGAGGAGAGAAATGGTTAAGGGCGATAAGGCCTAAAACGAGTGGTAGAAACGTCCCTAAGTCGGCGAAGGCTCCGCTGAGCTCACCTGAGTATCGATCACATCTGTTAAGAAATGTGCTTTTGCATGTCATATAGCTTGCCGTGAGAAGATAAAACCCTGATTTCTACTAGATATGAATACAATTATAGTGCCAATTCTCACACCTGAATTTTAGGCTCTCAGGGAGCAATTATGGCTATTTGTAACATTGGGGTGGGACAAGTTGACCATAAACTGAGGCGAACTGTATCTAAATGGGTATTTATCTCTATTGGCTAATCAAGACTTATGGCATGGAACAGCCAAGTAAATGATTTGGCTGTCTCTGTTGCTTTTGACATTGCTCGGCCAAATGGGATTGTCTATTTGACACTCGATTGTCGTTTTGACAGTTTTGACTTGTGTCATTGTGACACTTGTTGCGAGTGGTAAATCTATAAAATACTTTAAATATAGTTGGTTACGAAACTGGCTCGGCTTGTGCAATAGGCCATGTAAGTTTAATAATTTAAGTATATTTGAGGTTTCATCATGGCAATTAAGGTCAAGAACAATATTCAATGGGTTGGTCAACGCGATTGGGAAGTACGAGATTTTCATGGTACCGAGTACAAGACAGAAAAGGGCACCAGCTATAATAGTTATCTGATCCGAGAGGAGAAAACAGTATTGATCGATACCGTCGATCATAAATTCAGTCATGAGTTCGTGCAAAACTTAGAGCTGGAGATCGATCTGAAGCAGATCGATTACATTGTCATTAATCACGCCGAAGAAGATCACGCCGGTGCCTTGGCGGTATTGTTGGCTAAAATTCCCGGCACGCCTATTTACTGTACCGAAAATGCCATCGACTCTATCACTGGGCATCATCATCACCCCGAGTGGAATTTCCATACCATTAAAACTGGCGACAGTTTGGATCTGGGCAACGGCAAACAATTGATCTTCATCGAGACCCCTATGCTGCATTGGCCCGATAGCATGATGACTTATATGACGGGGGATGCCGTGCTGTTCAGTAACGATGCTTTCGGTCAGCATTATTGTGACGAGCGCCTGTTTAACGATGAGGTCGATCAGACTGAGCTGATGGATCAATGTCTGCGTTATTACGCCAACATCCTCACCCCATTCAGTCCCTTGGTGACCGCGAAGATCCATGAAGTACTTAGCTTCAACCTACCCGTCGATATGATTGCAACCGCCCACGGCGTGGTGTGGCGTGAGGATGCGACGCAGATTATTCATAAATATCTGGAGTGGGCTGATCAATACCAGGAAGACCGAATTACTATCTTCTATGATTCTATGTCTAACAATACTCGCATGATGGCAGATGCCATAGCTCAAGGGATCTATGAGGTCGATCCCCAGGTTGCGGTGAAAATTTTCAACGTCTCCCGCCACGATAAGAACGAGATTTTGACTAGCTTGTTTAGATCTAAGGGCGTGCTTGTCGGCTCATCGACTATGAACAATGTGATGATGCCCAAGGTGGCCGGTATGTTGGAAGAAATCACAGGTCTGCGCTTTAAGAACAAGAAGGCCGGCGCCTTCGGCAGCTTCGGTTGGAACGGTGGTGCGGTAGACCGTATCCATACCCGTCTGACCGATGCCGGCTTTGAAATCGTTCTGGGATTAAAGACTAAATGGAAACCCGATGGCAAGGCACTGCTGGCATGTCGTGAACATGGTAAAGAGGTGGCGCGTCAGTGGGCTTTACATCCCCTACAAGGGCGAGATACCAAGCGAGACACGCCGGCAGTAAATGATCCTGTGATGCCTGCCAAGCAGCCTGCAGAATCACCCAACCAAGCCGAAGTGGCCAACGTCAGTACTACAGATTTTGCGGGGCAGAGCCTGGTATGCACTGTGTGTCAGTGGGTCTACGATCCGGTATTGGGAGAACCCAACCAAGATGTCGCCCCAGGCACTGAGTGGCAAGATGTACCGGACTATTTTCTCTGTCCCGACTGTAGTTTAGGTAAGACTGTGTTTGAACCCCTCGCCAAAGAGGTGGCGGCATGAGCCTGCCCATAGTGATAATAGGCAGTGGTTTTGCCGCCTATCAGTTGGTGAAGACTCTACGCAGGCAAGATACAGAGCAGGCGATCACAGTGATCACCGCCAACGGTGGTGATGATTATGCCAAACCTGATCTAAGTCATGTGTTCACTAAGGCGCAGTCAGCTAAAGATCTGATTAAGATGAGCGCCGATGAGTTTGCCAATACCTATGGTATTACCCTGTTGAGTCATAGCAGGGTAGAGAGCATAGATGCGACGAAAAAAACGCTGCGCTGTAATGGAGAGTCGATTGCCTATCAGCAACTGATTTTGGCAACCGGAGCCAGAGCTTTTGTGCCCCCCTTTCAGGGGGACGCGGTGGGTCGAATCATTACCCTAAATGGCTTGGAGGATTATGCGGCCTCTCAGTCCGAGCTCAAAGAGGCTAAATCTGTGCTGGTGATAGGCGCAGGCCTTATTGGTACCGAGATAGCAATGGATTTGGCCAGCACGGATAAACAGGTGATATTGACCGACAGGGCTGAGGCTCTATTGCCGAGTCTGTTGCCCGATTTTGTCTCCGCACAACTATATCAGTCCTTGGGCAATCAAGGGGTGACGATAGAACTGGGCACCCAAGTTAAAAGTCTGCGACAGGCAGAAGAATCTATCGCTATCAGCCTGGAAAACGGTCAAGACTATCGAGTGGATACCGTGGTGTGCGCTGTGGGCCTGAGGCCCAATATCCGCCTGGCGGCCGAGGCAGGCCTGCAAACTAATCGTGGCATAGTGGTGGATCGTCAATTGCGAACGTCGGATCCCCATATCTTCGCGCTGGGGGACTGCGCCGAAATTGACGGCAACGTGTTGGCTTTTCTGCAGCCGATACTGCTGAGTGCCAATGCGCTGGCAAAAACCTTACTCGGTCAGGCCAGCAATGTGGCGCTGCCGCCTATGATGGTCAAGGTTAAGACCCCGCGTCTCCCCATGCAGTTAAGTGGTAACACCGCCAACGCCGATGCTAACTGGCAGGTGAGCGCAAGCAAGGAGGGGATGACGGCCAGAGCCTTCGATGAAGAGCAGCAAATGATTGGTTTTGTCGTTACCGGCAGTCACATGAAGCAAGGATTCTCCCTGCTACGCGAGCTTCCACCAACATTTTAACTGTTTTAGTTCATACCCAAATAAGCTTAACGCGAATCGGTATCATGGATGATACCGGATTAGAGTTTGATGGGACTCTTCCCTTGTTATGGTTGTTGACGAGTCGCTGCTAATACGATTTCACGCACACAGACGCTTTGAGGTTGCTCGTAAGCAAACAGGGCTGCATCGGCGATAGTTTCAGGTGCGATCACCCCCCCCATATCCTCTTTCCAATCTGCATAGCCGGCTTTTATTTCATCGCTGGTGGTATGTGACAGTAGCTCAGTTTCTACGGCCCCTGGCGCTATAGTGACAAGGCGCACATCATCCATGGCCACTTCTTCACGAATGTTTTCGGTCAGTGCGTGTACCGCAAATTTAGTGGCACAGTATGCAGCATGATTAGGGAAGGTTTTACGACCCGCGACCGAGCTGACGTTGATAATAGTCCCTGTTTTTCGTGCTTTCATATCGGCCAATACG
Organism: Shewanella sp. YLB-07; assembly: GCF_009377275.1. Taxonomy (NCBI): domain Bacteria; kingdom Pseudomonadati; phylum Pseudomonadota; class Gammaproteobacteria; order Alteromonadales; family Shewanellaceae; genus Shewanella; species Shewanella sp. YLB-07. The sequence continues at coordinate 64,714 of NZ_VOQB01000017.1, forward strand.
GCATGGATACCGTTGAGTACGCCCATAATATTGATGTTGAGCATACGGCTCCACTCGGCTGGATCTTGAGTGTCGGCTTGACCCAGTAACATGACGCCGGCGTTATTAATCAAGCCGCCAACGGGGCCAAACTTTTCAACTGCAGTAGCAATCGCGGTCTTAATAGCTTCACCATCGGTTACATCTAGGCTGATACATAGACTGTTTTCTAACTCTAGGGCTTGCATAGGCTCGACGCGGCGAGCTAATAAAAGTAGTGGATGGCCCTTTGCACTGAATGCCTTTGCCATTGCTGCGCCGATACCTGAAGATGCACCTGTAATTACGATAAGTTCTTTCATCTGTTTATACCTTCTAATCTACTTAAATGAGGGATTGAATCGGCTGGTTATTTGGCTGTTCAATCATGTTGCAAGCATTATAGAGTTAGCGTTATTGTTGATATATACCTTAAAAAGAACATGATTGTTTCCTATAGACTACAAATGGCATAATCTTATCCGTATCTCAAATGTGAGAGCCAAATATGAGAATCGAGTATGAATAAGAGTGAGATAAACCTAGCCGATATCAAGGCGTTCACTGTGATTGCCGGGCAAGGAAGCTTTACTAAGGCGGCCGAGGTGTTGAATTGCTCACGCTCCCATCTCTCTAAGCAATTGACTCATTTAGAATCTTGCCTCGGGGTGACACTTATCACCAGAACGACAAGAGCCCAACGTTTAACCGAGCAGGGGGAGGCTTTCTTTAACCGGTGCCGATCTGCCTTAGAGAGTATTGATCAGGCGGTGGAGATTGCCGTGGACAATGCCCAAAATCTACAGGGAAGCATCAAGATCAACTGTGTGGGTGGCTTTCTCGGCGAGGAGATTGTGGCTAGCCTGGTCAATGACTTTATTGCTAAATACCCAGGGGTCTCAGTAGAGCTGGACTTTAGTAGTCAGCGGGTCGACTTGCTGGTGGATCAGTTTGATCTGGTTTTTCGTATGGGGCAGCTTGAGGATTCCGGGCTTGTAGCTCGTAAGCTAATGGATATTACCAATTTGACCTTAGCGTCCCCTAAATATCTTAGATCCCGTGGTTTTCCGATAGATCCTAAGTCACTAAAATCACACCAATGTATTACCGGTTCAGTCAGTAACTGGTCTTTTTATCATGTCGATAATTGCGAGCATAAACTTGATGTACATATCAATGGCGTGTTTCGCTGTAAGAATGGCAGGGCAATGAAACACAGTGCTTTAGCGGGCAATGGTGTCGTGAGGTTGCCCGAGCTGTATTGCTCTGAAGAACTTAGTCAAGGTGAATTAGTTTCGGTATTTGAAGATTGGCGAGTCGCCGACACTCCCTTTTATCTCCTCTACCATAAAGACAAATTTCAGCCTGCAAGAATAAAAAAGTTTATTTCATTCACTATTAATAATTTTATGAAATATACCAGAGAATAAAACCCCACACAAAATCGAAAAAGATACAAGTGAATCATAATTTGGTTGTTTTGGTTAGATATGGATCGTAGGTGATACTTTTATGAAACAATTGGTTTTTTGATGAGAAATCAAATGCGCTGTTTTAAATGAGTATTATTATTGTTTTGAAGTGGCTATGTTAATGTTTGTAACATTTGAGTTGTTTTTATATTGTTATTTTATTGGTTTTTATTTTAAATGTATCGCGTGGTGATACAATGTGATACAAATGTCTGGTTGTATAGTTAATATTCTCACGGTTATTATCTGCGCCAGTTTAATATATGATCTCATATTAAACTCAATTAGAGAGTGTTCGCTTGTATATGTATATTTAATCTTAATCATTTTTTTATACTGTATCTATACATTCTTACATAAATTACTGGCAGGGAAGTTGACAGTAAAATCAGGACTTCAAAAACAAAAAAGTCACTCATGAAAATTCAACTCGAGAGTCTTATCTCCTTTATCACAGCAGCCGATACAGGTTCATTTAGTGCAGCAGGTAGAAAATTAAAAAAATCCCAGGCTGGTATCAGCTTGTCGATTCAAAATCTGGAAATAGATCTGGGCTTTACCTTGTTTGACAGAAATGGAAAATACCCCTTGCTGACTCAGCAAGGGGAGTTGGTATTGAAAGATGCACGCTTGTTGATGTCTCAATACAGCACTTTTGTCGAGCGTTCTAAATTTATCTCCAGGGTAGAGCAGGTCAAGCTGAGTATAGGCATAGATCCTCTGGTTTGTTGCCAAGAGGTGAAAGACATAATTTTAAGATTTTCAGAGGTTTTTCCTGCAGTTGAGCTAACGATTGTGCAGAGATCTAGCGAGTCTTTAGCTCAAAAACTGGCAGATAAAACACTGGAATTTGCACTCGGGCTATTTGGTCGAGATGTTGAGAAAACCTTTGAAAATATGTCAGCATTCCAGCTGGATAGCTGCTGGGTCGTGTCACCAAGTTATTCACTTGCTCAAAATTTGCAGCATGATGATGTGGATCCCCGAGCTATCAAGATTGATAGAGCCACCTTTAATCAATCCCGTATATTACTGCCCTCAGAAACCCCCTTGGCGGGGTTTTATGAGGTGAGTCTGACTAAGAAAATTTGGTATGTGGAAGATATACATACCTTGCTGTCATTTTGTCGCAATGGTTTAGGCATTGCGTTCCTGCCTAGTTTTGTTGTTGCGCACGATCTGGAAAATGGTAGTTTAAATAAGATTTTTCTTGAAAAAGATCAATCCAGAAGTAGAGATTGGAGAAGCTCATTAATTTTTACGGTTGGTCATCAAAAATCACCAGCAGTCGAATGGTTAACTCAACAGTTATTAAATATTTAATAGTTTAAGTTTTATCTAATTAATATTTCCCCTCCATAATAATTAATATTGTTTTGACCTATAACTAAAACTTATAGGACCTATTTTTGTTTTTGTTTTTGTTTTTAATATAATTCAGGCGTTGAACGATTCAACAGACTAATTATTAATTAGACTATATAAATATGATGGAGTTATTTATGAACAAGTTTTACTGCAATACTATGGCTTTTCTTGCGACTTACAAAAAAGATGAGCGCGGCGTAACGGCAATCGAATATGGATTGATCGCTGTAGCTATGGCTGTTGCATTGACTGCTGCTTTTGCTTCCGATGGCAACTTGATGACTGCGTTGAATGCTGCATTTGCATTGATCACAACTAACTTAACAAGCATGACCGCTGGTACTTAATAAGCGCGCCATAGGTTGTTTTGATTGATGCAATTAACCATATTGGCCATAGCTAGTCTGTTATTCGTTTTGACTACTTGTTGTGTCAGTGACATACGTCAACGACGGATCTCGAATTTAAGCTGTCTCGTCGTCTTGGTTATCAGCATCTGGCTAGCCCAGAGTCAGCAGCAATTGGTTGCTGGCCTGCTTCGCGGATGTTTAATATTTTTTTTCAGTTTACTGCTTTTCAAGCTCAGGTGGCTCGCCGCAGGAGACGGAAAGTTGGCCAGCGCCCTGGCGATCGCTTTACCTATAGCATCACTGTCTACGGCGTTAATATTGACTGCTACATTTGGTGGAGTACTGGCTGTTATCTATCTGATTAAATATCGAATTATCCAAAAAATCCCCCGAGGTGAAGATTCCGGTTTGCCCTATGGTATCGCTATTTCCTTAGGTTTTTATATTCCTATCTTGGCTAGTTATTTAGGCGCTACAACTCAATCTTGATACTTGACTGTAACCGTCGTTAACCAGCACTAACAGAACAGTAGAATAATGCTTAATTCTAAATTGATTTTCATTATCGCATTTATTGCGGTATTGACCGGCCTGTATGGCGTGGCAGATAAACTGCTCTCGAGTCCTGAGGCTGTTGTCATGCCTGTTAGTGATGATGAAGCGCCGATAACTTATACCCTGTGGCAAGTGAAAAAAAATATGGAGAAAGGCACATTTTTAACCTTAAGGGATCTTAAAAGAGTGCAGCTAGGGCAGAAGGAGGCGCAAGCATTGGGCTTTAATGCCGATGTCGACCTTAAACTAGATACACAGACATTAACCAATACCGCACTTAATACTGATCAATATCTGCTTCCCGAGCTGCTCAGTCATCCTGGAGATCTAGGCTACCTAAGCTTGATTGCCAGGGAGGGAATGACTCTATATCCATTGACCGTAGCAACAAAAAATCTGATCAACAATTATATTTTGCCCGGTGATGATATTGACATTTTAGTGGTCAGTTCACCTGAGCATAACTTAGCCACAGACACCCATAGAATTGAAGATTTTATAGGGTTGAAGGCATCGTTGTTGATGAGGAAGGTCAGAGTTATCTCAATTGGTGAAAGCGAATCAGGAGGGGCAGCTCCTAAGGTGAAGAGCTCAAATAAGGAGGAGACCCGCATGGTTATCGAAGTGGCTCCCGATGATCTGGCTCGTTTGACTCTGGCCCAGCGCACTATGCATATCGAAGTGCATCCTAGTCAACACTATGGTTCAAATCCTGAGGCCGATGTGAGTGATGTTATTACTAATTACACCGGGGTGGTTGAATTGCGTGGTGCATCTAAGAGTAATGTCGGCGGGATTTTTTAACCATGACTAATCTAGTTAATATGTGTGTGAAGGGCTTGTTATTGGGCCTGTTTTTTTGTAGTAATGCTATGGCGGGTGATAGATTTATTACCTTAAATGATGCCACTAGTGTAGAGATGGATCAGGATATAGGGACTGTTTTCATCAGCCAGCCTGAGATCGCAGATTATAAGATCACCGGCAGTAATAAACTGGTTATCTACGGCAATAAATTAGGCCAGGCAAGGCTATTTGTTTATAACAAAGCCAATGAGGTGATCTTATCTCAGTTATTGCATGTGGATATCAACCTGTCTCAAATCCGTCGTCAAATTGAACTGTTTTATCCCGACCTTGATATTAACCTCACTTCGGTGGGCGATAAGGTGGCCGTACGCGGCATAGTTGATAGTGAACAGCAACGTGATGATATCTATCGTCTGGTCGCTAAGTTATTAGGGCGGGATAAAGTCGATCGCTTCGATGACCAAGCTAAAGATGTGGAATTCGAAGACTCCTTTAGTGAATCTAACTGGCTGACTTATCAGCGAAACTTTACCTGGGAAGGCATTATTGAGGGGTTAAGTCTTTCCCAAACACAGCAGGTGAATGTAAAAATCTCGGTGGCGCAGGTCACCAAAGAGTTTAATGAGACATTAGGAGTTAGTTGGTCGACGGTGGGGAATGCTGCCGGTGAGTTTTCTTTCTTAGACTTTAAAGCCAGTGATTTATCGACAGTCATCACTGCACTGGATAACGACAAAATCGCTGAGGTATTGGCAGAACCTAATCTTTCCGTCATGTCCGGAGAGTCGGCAAGCTTCCTTGTCGGTGGTGAGATCCCAGTGATCTTTACTAATGATAATACTACCAATGTGACTTTTAAAGAGTTTGGTGTTCGGTTAGATATTTCGGCTAAGGTATTGAATAATAACCGGATTAAACTTAAGTTGATGCCTGAGGTCAGCGCCGTTGAAGGTTTTATTGAGGCCGCTGGGATCAAGGTGCCACAGTTGAGCACACGCCGGGCTATGACCACCATAGAACTGGGGGATGGCCAAAGCTTTATGCTTGGTGGCCTGATGAGCAGTGATGAACTCGAGCAAGTCAGTAAGATCCCGCTATTAGGTGATATTCCAGGCATTGGTGCCCTATTCAGGCATGTAGGAACGACTCGCAAGAAAACTGAGTTAGTGATTGTAGCCACGGTTAACCTCGTCAAACCCATTGCGCCCACAGACATCCGCTTACCCAAAATCACGCCGACTAAGTCATTGGCGCGATTCTTTAATATCGAGCCTGAATCCGACGAAGATAATAATGTCAATGTCATACATATGCTCAACCAAGGGGGCTTTATTCAGTGAGAACCTTAATCATATTAGGCCTAATCATGCTGAATCTCAGTGGCTGCGCCGATAGCGCCAAGGTCCAGCTAGGCAGTGAAGCGGTCGTGTATCAAGAGATACATGACTTTGTTATCGAACCTAAAAAAACGAGTGACCCAGTGGAGATCAATGGGCAATTAGATCGCATCATTAATAGTTTTGAACCTGGGATTGAACAAACTTTGTGGACCTTAAGTTACCGAACTCAGCTTGATAAGTCTTGGGTGAACGAAATTAAGCTGAAGCTACTCAATCTAGGGCTTGTGCCTTCGAGAATAAAGGTGACAAAGCTGGATTCAGGAAAGTCAGTGATAAAGATGAGCATAGGTAAGTACCGAGTAAAAACTCAGACTTGTAAACCCAGCATCTTGGGAAGAATGGACAGTGATACTGGCTGCTTCGTCGATTCTATGCGGCTCAGACATGTGCGTGACCCACAGACTCTTATCCTGCCAGAGGGGCAATAGTATGTTTGATTTGGCCAAGGTTGTCACTCAGGCAGCGGAGTTTAACCGTGAACCAGCGGGACCGACTAGCTGCTCTTTTTATTATCAAACGGCACACTGTCGGGAGCTGATAGAGCAGGTTTTCCGTTTCGAAGGTTGGAATTATCCAGATTGTATTAAGACCTCTAATCCAGGTGGTTTACAGCTGGATGCGTTAAAAGATATCGTAATTTTTGAGCTTAACCAGTCGACGAGTATTGTCGAAGATGCTCGAGATCTAGCCAGTAAGCTGCCAAATCAGAAAGGCGTCATCGTCATAGGCAAAGAGGACACCATCACCACATTGCGTGAGTTAAAGGTGATGGGATTTTATTATCTATTGTGGCCGCTGAACCAGGAGGAATTAAGTGAGTTTTTGCGTCATGTGCATATTAACCAGCAACGTCTTTCCGGGGTAACTAGAAATCGTAAGGCCAAGCGGGTGGCGGTGGTAGGCACTAAAGGTGGCATAGGCAATACCATGGTTGCATGTGAGTTATCGGCGACATTAGCTTTTCAAGGGATCGACACGATTCAAGTTGATCATCAGTACTTCAACAGCAACACAGATATCCTATTAGGCCTTAAGCAGTTCATACGTCAAAACTCGGATAACCTTGAGTTACAGCTTAGAGATATGGATGAAGCGAGCGCCAGTAATTACTTGAGCAAGGTAGATAAACACTTTCGTTTATTGGCATTGGGAGGTTCACAATCGGCCGAAAACCTTTATAGCAACAGCCAAAATATAGCCGAGCTACTCAGTCGAAAAGCCAACTTTATTATTGAAGACTTTTCCGGTGCTAATGATTTTATGATGGATCCGGCAGCGCTGTCGAAGCGGATAGATGTGTTTGTTATCGTGCTCGACCCCACTGTCTCTTCGGTACGTAATGCCAGCCAAATTATCGAAAAAATTGAGATGCATAATCTGTCGGGTACTGCGGATATACGTATCTTAACCTTTCTCAATATTCATCGTCCCGAAGGGGCGTTTCCTTTGAGAAAGGATGAGGTTGAGCGTTATCTGGAGCGGTCGGTAGATGTTCAGTTGGATTATACCGCGAAATTCTCGGCTCTTATGTTGTCAGGAAAGCGATTACATCGCTTTGAGAAGCGTAATGGCGCCTTCAATAAATTAGCCCAACTGATACAGGGGAAGCAGGCTGAAGTACAGGTATCACCTCTGGATAAACTCAAGGCGCTAATGCAAAGATGAACAATAATAAAGAGATTTACCTTAGTTTTCGGGGGCAGATTTTTGAGGCTTTGGATGCTCAGGCAATAGCCAAAATGCCACGGGAGGAGCTGTACCGGCAGATCCAGAGTGCGGTTGAGGTGCTCGCGAACAATTTCAGTCAGCCTGTTTCTACCTCTGTACGCAATATGACGGTTAAAAACCTGGTTGATGAACTGATTGGTCTGGGTCCACTGCAGCCGCTGCTGGAAGATGACACCATTAATGACATCATGGTCAATGGTTGCGATCAGATCTTCTATGAGCGTCACGGTAAAATTCACAGCTCGGAAGTGGTGTTTGTGAACGAGGCGCAACTGCTGGAGATTGCTCAGCGTATTGCAGCTAGGGTTGGGCGTCGGATCGATGAGTCTTCACCTATGGTGGATGCCCGTCTTAGCGATGGTAGTCGAGTCAATATTGTGATTAAGCCTGTTGCTATCGATGGCACAACCATTTCCATCCGTAAGTTTAGAGAGCAAAAGATTGGTTTAGAAGATCTGGTAGGTTTCGGCTCTTTATCGCCAGATATGGCGAGAGTCTTGATGATCGCGGCTCGCTGCCGCTTAAACATATTGATCTCGGGAGGCACAGGTTCAGGCAAGACAACCTTACTTAATGCACTTTCAAATTATATTGCAGATGATGAACGTATCATCACCATAGAAGATGCGGCCGAACTAAATCTGCAACAACCCCATGTAGTTAGGCTGGAAACACGTCCCGCCAGTACCGAAGGTACCGGTCAGGTAGATCAGAGGGACTTGATTATCAACTCCCTGCGTATGCGCCCGGATCGAATCATCTTAGGTGAGTGCCGTGGAGCCGAAGCGTTCGAGATGCTACAGGCGATGAACACTGGTCATGATGGCTCCATGTCTACCTTGCATGCCAACACTCCCAGAGATGCTATCTCCAGAGTCGAGTCTATGGTGATGATGGCCAGCTTGAATCAACCCTTAGCCGCCATACGTCGCACCATAGTCGGGGCAGTACAATTAGTGGTTCAGGTTAATCGTCAACGTGATGGGTCGCGAAAGATCACCAGTATTTCAGAGGTCGTTGGCCTCGAAGGCGAGAGTGTGGTGATGGAGGAGTTATTCAAGTTCCAGCCGGCCGAGGGCCAGAGTTTAGATAAGGTGATGGGTGAATATGTGACTCTTGGGATTATGCAGCGCTCCATCTTGATGCAGCGAGCGGCCTACTTTGGCCTGCAAGAGGAGTTAATGTTGGCTTTTAGGAGCCAGCAATGATCTTGTACTTCTCCTTATTCTTACTCGGTATCGCCGCATTGTTGTGGGGCATGAGAAGCCAAGATATCAAGAGTCAGTATCTGGTAAAAAAGATCGAAACGGCAGACATAGATGAAATCCAGTCGGCGGTTAAGCTTGAGACCTTGGAGCATAGGGTTTGGTTGACTAAAATTCAGCTACTACTTCGCCCAGCATTTAGCACCCTTGGTGAAAAAGCTTGGCTAAAATTATCTGTTTTCCTGCTGCTGCTTAGCGGAGCCGGGATCTATATCAATAACTTCCTGCAGCTGGATAGTCTGTGGTTGCCGCTGATCATGCCAGCTCTAGGTTTTTTATGGGGCTGGAACTGGTTGATGGGAAAGCGTAAACAGACCTTCGAACAGACCTTCCCCGATGCCCTCAATATTATGATGAGTGCCGTCGCTTCCGGTGAAAGTATTATGCAGGCCATCTGTTATGTCGGTCAGTCACTGGATAATCAAATCGGACACGAATTTAGAGATATGGGGGATCGCCTCAAGTTAGGTGAACCTCCTGAGCAGGTTTTTAAGCGTGCCAGTAAACGCTTCCCCTATCCGAGCTTTCTATTTTTTATCGTCACTATCCGCGCCAACATGTCCCGAGGCGGACAGCTTAAGCCGGTTATGGCCAGGTTGGTTCGCGTCTTAATGGATGCCAGAACCTTGGATAAGAAGAAAGCTGCGCTGACATCGGAAGCACGGCTATCGGCGAAAATAGTGGGTTGCTTGCCCTTCTTCTTCATGATTCTTCTTAGCTATCTCAGCCCACAGAATCTGGATTTTGTGCTGACGGATCCGTCCGGGCGCTACATCTTGTACTACGTGGTCGGAAGTGAGGCTCTGGGAATGTTTATTATCTGGCTACTTATCAAAGGAGTGCGCTAGTGGTTACCATTATTTTGCTCGTGATTGCGACAATTGGCTTGCTGATCTCTGGTATTAACCTGTATTTACTGATTAGAGGTATGAGCTTATGACGCTTATCATCTTGGTGATTGTCTTTGTAAGTGCTTTATTGGCATTAGGCCTGGCTTTGTGGCATCAGGAGAAACAGCGCCAATGGCATATCTTACGTTATCTTGAAACCTCACAAGAGACCAGTCTGGAAAAGCTAAGCAAACTCGTGGTGCGTATCGGTCAGGAGAAACGAGAAGAGTTGGAGCAGCAGTTTATTGATGCGGGTATCTATAACACTCGATTCGCCCGTTTCTATGTACCAGCTAAAATAGCCTTTGCTCTGCTGATTATTCTCCTTATTGTTATTTCGGATATGACACTGTCCAGCAAGGTTACTGTTGGGGCTATCAGCATGGTGGCAGCCTTGATATTACCCGATATTATCTTGTCTATGCGCAAGAAGATGCTGATTAAGAAGACTTCTCGTCAGTTACCTTACATGCTGGATATGATGTCTGTGTGTGTTTCAACCGGGATGACGGTTGAAACCGCACTGGCTTATCTCGCCGAAGAGTTAAAGGCTTTCGATAAAGATCTCTGTTTCCATATCAAAAAAACCGCCGATTCCTCACGTATCACTGGACTGGAAAAAGCGCTGTTAGAGCTGAGTGAGCGGATCCCCACTGCTGAAGTTCGCAGCTTCTCATTGACCCTGATCCAGAATATTCATTACGGTACTTCTATCGCTAATGTCTTGTCAGATTTGGCAGAAGATATGCGCAAAATGCAGGTGCTGAGTATGGAGGAAAGTATAGGTAAGCTTGCGGCAAAAATGAGTGTGCCTCTGATCATACTTATTATGTTTCCCATCGTTATCTTGATCTTGGCTCCGGGCTTTATGCAACTTTCTCTATCTATAGGTTAACTAATGAGAAAATATTACTTCATCCCAATACTGCTTCTTAGCTTATTAGTTGGATGTACCACGACACCAGAGCCCCACCAAGTGACAGTTAAAGAGCTAGTCGCGGTGGGCAATCATGAGGGCCTAATTCAGCATTACAAGGCAGAGCTGGTGAAAACGCCTGATTCATCGGCTGTGATGCTTAATTTGGCTCAGGCCTACTATGACAATCGAGATGTTGAATCAGCTCATTTCTATGTCGAACAGCTAAAGAGTCAGCAGGCTCATCAACCTAGTTTATATTTCCTTTCTGGGAGTATTGCGGCTGATTCGAGCCAGTTTGATATGGCTATTTCTGAGTTTAGAAAGGCCGAGTCTCTGGGTTACCCAGATTCCTCTTTATTCATTAAGCTAGGTATTGCGTTAACTAATAGTGGCCGATATAAGGAGGCAGAAGTCGAGTTCAATCAAGCTCGTTTAAAGGGTCATGACGATATAGCGGTTAAGAATAATTTAGCTGTGCTCTATCTGGCTCAGGGACAATATCTGCAGGCAGTAGAGCTTTTGACTCCCATATATCGACAGCATCCCGACGAGAAGAAGTTGGCATTTAATTTGGCTATTTCACTGTTTAAGGTGGGAAATTATCGTGAGGCACATCGTTTGTTGGCCGATGACTATTCAGCCGAGCAGGTGTCAGCGCTATTTTATAGTTTACGTCGAGGGGAGGACAACTTGTGAAGAGGCAAGGCTTGTTAGCCCAGTCCAAGCGTCGTCAATTGGGAGTCATTTCTATCGAGTTTGCCATAGGATCTATAGTGATGTTTCTGGTCACATTTGGCATTTTTGAAATCAGTCGATTGATTTACGTGATTAATTTGACCGAATCGGCTCTGCGTGAATCATCCAGGGATACTCGGGTCTGGGATGGTGAGCGGACTGGAGAGCTTTATGGGCAGAGGATGACTCAGATGTTTGAGAAGAAGGGGGAGATTTGGCACTTATTAGTCGATCCCAGCCGCTATCAGCTTTCTATCTCTTATTTTGAGAGCTTGCAAGATTTGATTGATAACAAGAGTAGTGGAACACAAGCGAAACAGCAGCGTAGCCCGCTGGCCTTGTATGAGATCTCCTATGACTATACGCCTATGTTTTTTCTGGCTGGTGTGATTGAGAAAAAAATCAGTCGTCGGATTTTAGTGACGATGGAGCATGAGGGGTGGCCAGTTGATGAAGAGTAAGCAGCAAGGCTCTTTTACCGTAGAGTTGGCCTTTGTGCTTTTTTTTACTTCAGCTCTGCTTGTTTTCACCGGGGATATCGCTTTGCAGCTACTCAATAGGGTGAATCTGGATCGAGTGAGTTACTCCCTGGTGAATATCCTCAAGGATCGCACTCGATTTTATCAGGAAAACCCAATTGTGACAGCGAGTGAAGTGGACGAGATGGACATCTTGGCCGCTAGATTACTCGGCTATCCCAATACATCTGAGGCTGCTCCCTATGGGATACGCGTAGAGTGGTTGGTGGAGGGCGGCTATGGCGGTATCGATAAAGGCATTAGGGGAGGGACGCCATGTCGCCCCGATGATTCGCTTCAAGATAAAGCGAGTCTTGTTCCGATAAACTCAGCGCATAAGACGTTTCCGCTTTACCAAGTCACCCTGTGCCTGAAAACAGACTCCTGGTTCAACCAGTTTTGGGGGGATAGTGAGCAGCACTATATTCACTCCAGTTCAGTCATGCCCGGAAGGTAGTTATGTATAGAAGAGCAAGATTCTCCTTAAAAAAGCAGCAAGGTGCGGCGGCCATTTATTTAGCTTTTTTACTTATTCCATTATTCGGCATGATCTTTTTAGCGCTTGAGGGCACACGCTATATTCAAAAGCAGAATCGTCTCGCCGATGCAACTGAGGCGGCGAGTCTTGCCGTGTCTATAGCCAATCGTGACGACAAGGCATATGAGTCGAAATTGGCGAGTGATTATATTTCAAGTTACATTAGAAATATCAATAATATTAGTCAGATAAAAGTAGAGCGTAATGAAGCTGTCGATCATTACGCCCTGCCTGATGGCAGTGTTGAAGACAGAGAATATACCCAGTACAGAGTGACGGCTAAAACAGACCATCACTCCTGGCTACATAGCGATGTTATTCCGAGTTTCAAAGAGACTGTAACCTTAGCCAATCTTGCCATTGCCCGTAATTATCCTGAGTATCTGGGCGACCGTGATGTGGATATCGTTTTTGTTTCCGATTTCTCTGGCTCCATGGATCAACATGGAAAAATTAATAGTCTTAAGGAGGCGATAACTCAGGTTGCGGATGAGATCTTAGTGCCCCGTGACGGAGAGACCGAAATTCGTAATAGGATTGCTTTAGTCCCCTATAACATGCGAGTCGTAGAGGGGGGAAGCAGTAGAAATGTTTGTATGTCTCAGCTTAAGTATCGAAATCCAAGTGGAAAAACAGGTAGTAATTACTCTGATTATGAATCGATAAATTGGAGAGACTGGGCCAATGAAAGCTATAGCCAGGTTGATCGTTGCGTTAATAACAGTCGTAAGTGTAACGGCTTACCCGGCTCCAGATCCGATGCTCGTACGGTGAGGGCTGTTGTGGATGACGCCCCTTCAGCTTATTGGAGTTCGAAGTGGCCAGATAGTGCTAACTGGATAGATTATAGCCGTACCGTTGCTGATATTTTTACCGAGAACTCTGCAGATATTCAACATAATCCTAGCTATCAAAGGCTTTATAGTAGCTCTATGTGTAACGGTAATTTTTGGTCGATTCCGCTGACAAACCAAGAGTCACAGATAGACACTGTGAGCCGTATGTCTCCTAATGGGGGAACCTCTGTCTATCAAGGCTTGCTAAGGGGGGCACAAATCTTAGATAAGGGCCGACCAGTGAACCCAAGTGAAGAGGAGAGTGAGGAGTATAACAAGCGCCTTAAAATGATCCTTATCCTTAGCGATGGTATGGAATCTCCCTATGAAAACACTTTCTCTAAGTTGGTGAATAATTATGGCATGTGCGACAAGATCAGGTCTCAGTTTAATGATGGCGAACTTCCACTGCATATGGGGGTGATAGGGATTCAATTTAGTGCTTCGGGGCAAAATGCCTTTAAAAATTGCGTAGGCGCAGACAACATCATAGATGTGGATGACTTAGATGATTTGATCCAGGAAATTTTAGACTTAATTAAGAAAGGCGCCAAGAGTGATGGCATCAGTAAACTTTATTATCGACATACAGAGAGTTAAATTGCGATGACAAGAATATTTTCTACCTTATTAATCTGTTTCACTCTGGTCTCGGCCTTAAGCGGGTGTGCTCAAGATGTACAGCCTGAGGTTGAGATACAAGCTGTTGAAAAAGTCCAATATGACCTAGCTTCTTTTTGTTCTACTAGGAGTCACAGTATTAGTCAGGATGTGACAATTTCTGATGTTACCGCATTAGCGAATCATAGAGATGGAAGGTTAGTGATCATGCAAAAGGTTAGTGATTCAGAGGTCAATAATAGGTTACTTAAATTGGCAAAAAGCCAAGATGTTTATCCTGCTTGTATGGAATATTTGTCGGCTAGCGGTTTAATGAGAGTCACACCAGAAGGGCAATTGTTGGCTCGGGTTTACTTCGATTTTGACAGTGAAAAGTTAACCTCAGAATCCCGTGATATTTTAGCTAAAGTCGCCGAAAAGTTGGCGAGTCACCCGGATATTATTAGGCTTGAGGGAAATACCGATAGCAAGGGAAGTGTCAGATATAATGATGCTCTGGGATTGCGCAGAGCCGTAACTACGCAGGATTACCTCGGTAAGCAAGGGGTGAATGCGGTGCAACTTAAGAGCGAAAGCCTTGGCGAGGCTAAGCCTTTAGCCAGCAATGATACAGCCGAAGGCAGGAGGGTGAATCGACGGGTTGATCTCCTCGTGTCTCCCCAAGAGGAAAACTAAGTTTATGTGTTAATTTAGGTATAGGGCCTGAGGGCTGCTTCATCCTCAGGTTCTGGTGCTATTGACCTAGTGTCATTAGCCTGCCTTTTAACTTCTTAACTTTGGTGTATTTGTTTCTGTGTTTGATGACTAGAGAGTGGTCGATACCTCCTTTTATCTCCTCTAGCATAAAGACAAATATCAGCCTGTGGTTTTAAGATAATTCCTAGGTCTTACTGCTGAGAATTTTATGGATTATGTGCTTTAGGTCTATATGGAAAATAGACAAATAACAGTGCTGAATTTAGCTGTTTCTAAACTAGATTCGTTGGCGATATAACATAATAAATATTCATATTTATTATGTGGTTAAGTTAGATAATTACTTATGGTGGAAGCCTGTTGAAAAAAAGATCAAAATAAATCGATACAAGTGTTGGTTTTTTGAGCGTTTATCGTACACAATTCTGAATGTTGGACTATCTTTAAATTCGACTGTTTTTATGTCTCTCTACTTATTTTTGTGAGTATTATTCAGAGCGCTACGCTGAATAATATCAAGTAGGAAGCAAGGTAAATAACATAAGAAAATAAAAATAAAGATAAGGGCTGAAAGGATGAAAATGCTCAAACTTGCACTTAGCTGTGCACTGATACTCTCCCCGTCGATGGCTATCGCAGGGCAGCAATACTACGAGGCTCGCAGCGATGCCATGGGCGGCGCTGGCGTGGCATCATCAAACCGTGAGGGGGCAGCCTTCATCAATCCCGCTCTATTGGCTCTGCAAGCACCTAAATTCAATAATTTTGCTATGTTACTACCCGCAATCGGAGCCGATGGCGCCGATAAAGATCAGATGGTAGATAAGTTTGATTCACTGCAAGACTCCTATGATGCATTAGATGCCGCCATCTCTGCCGGCAATGCAACCGCAGCCGATCTCCATCGTGGTGAGCTGGTCAGCGATCTCGAGTCTTTAAAAGATAATAATGCCTATGTGAGTGCGGGCATTGGATTTTCTATCGTATTACCCACACATAAGATGCCTATGGCGGTATTTTATAAGAGCTATATCGATGCAATAGGAGTCGCTGCTATCGCCCAGTCAGATATAGATAGTCTCAATGCATTAGATCCAGATAATCCCCCAGCACTGACAGACTTAGATTCACAAGGTGCTGTAGTTGCTGGCGTGGTTTCTGATTTAGGCGTAGCCCTGAGTTTTCCACTTTCAATCGTCAATATGCCCATTGCGGTTGGGGTATCGCCTAAGCTTCAGCTGATAGACACATATAACTACGTAGTAAGTGCCAATAACTTCGAAGCCAGTGATTTTGATGATGCCAAGTACAGAAACGACGAGACCACATTTAACCTAGATGTTGGTATCGCGATGGAGCCTATATCTGGATTAACGGTAGGCCTGTCAGGTCGTAATCTTATTAGCCAAGATGTCGAGACCGTAGAGACCCAAGGCCGTAAATTTACCTATCAGGTTGAGCCACAATTTACTGCAGGCATCGCCTATGATTGGGAGAGTATAACCGTAACATCTGATATCGATCTTAACGCTTATAAGCGCTTCGAAGAAATTGGTGCTACTCAGTATTGGCGCGTTGGCGGAGAGTTGCAGGCTACGGATTGGTTTGCACTGCGTTTAGGTTATCGCCATGACATGAAAGACAATACGGCAAATATCTATTCATTAGGGACAGGATTTGAATTTGGGCGAGTCTTCTTTCTGGACTTTACCGGCATGGTCGGCAGCGATGATGCCATCGGCGGTGTACTACAAACGTCATATCATTTTTAAATTTAAAGAAGGTTCGAGGACGCGACTACGTCGCTAGGAGTCCGTTCGTAACCTCACTTCGAGAAGTTCGCCAACAAGTTGGCTAGGGGTAAGAGCAACAGCCTTTGACCTGTCTTTTCCTCGAAGGCGCTTCTCAGCCGATCTCGTAGGGCAAAGCCCGTCCTAGTAGCTATCCCAATTCCATTAACGACTTTACTGCCAATAAGCTTGCACAGATTGAACATAAGATGAGTGTTGCCTTACGAGTCTTATCTTTATCAACATGTCCTATCAGTCTTCCCGCCACCACATAACCTAAGATCACCGAAGGTAGAAGCAGCAGCGACAGCCATAGATGCTTAATGCTGAGTAAGCCTGTGATTGCCAAAATAACCAAGGCGATCATTGAGCTGAAGATGAAGAAAGCCGATAGCGCAGCACGAAACTGACGGGCGTCTTTTCCTGCAAGCAGAATGGCCAGTGGGGGACCACCGATAGCGGCGATATTGCCAAATACGCCTGATATCACGCCGGCGCCAAACAGGCTCTTGCGGTTAACGGCTATGTTGAACTTAAGCAAACTTAATATGACCGCCGCGGCAACTATGCCCGATATGGCCAGCCCAAGAACTGGTTGTGGTGCATATATCAATAAGCCCGCACCGATAAACCCTCCTGGTATTCGCCCAAGCAACGCATATTGCAGCCCATTAAACTCAAGGGCACCTCGCTCTCTAAATAGGGTCAACAAAGAGATAGAGAAGCCCATGATGATAACCGGGGCTGGTACTAGCTCAGGATCGACGATATACAGCAGGGGAGAGGCGACAATGGCTAAACCGAAACCGATAAGGCTCTGGGTCAAGGCTCCACAGAAGATAATGAGTGAGGCTAGGGCGAGGGTCGTTGGGTCTATCATTGAAAGCACGGCATTTTCTCTCAATTATTAATGTATTGTGGGTGGAGAAGGAGTTGGCGTTATTAATTTTTAACAATAGACTCGAAATTAAGCTGTTAGTTGGTCTCGATTGTTTCTTCAGGGTTATCTTCGGGGTCAATAGTCGTGTAGAAGTAAACAGGGATCGCAATGCGATCCCTGAAACTGACTGGTCAAGCGTTAAGTGGGTCCGATTACTCCACATCTTCCCACTCAATACCCATCTGATCCATCAAGCGCTTCACTTCGGCTGGGATAGTATCAGGCTTATCTTTAGACAAGTCATCGTCGTTAGGTAGAGGCTGACCTGTGTATGCATGCAAGAATGCCTCACAAAGCAATTCACTGTTGGTGGCATGACGCAGGTTATTCACTTGGCGGCGCGTGCGCTCATCGGTAAGAACCTTAAGTACCTTCAAGGGAATAGAAACAGTAATTTTCTTTACTTGTTCATTCTTCTTGCCGTGTTCAGCATATGGGCTGATATAATCGCCATTCCACTCAGTCATTGACTCACCTGTATATTCAAATTTCGGGGCAGATTTTAACCCTTTAAATTGTACAGTCAAATTATTGCCTCTTATTTATGACAATTGCAAATAGATTTCCATATGTTTAGACGTCTAAACGTCTATATTTGGTTGACGCTAGGCTTCCCCTTAGGTACATTTAGACGTCCAGACATCTCTTGCCACATTTTTGTTGGTAAGAAAGGTGTTCAGTAAATAGTTTAGGAGTAGTAGATGACCGAACGTAAGTTAGCCACAATTGCAGTGCGTCAAGGGATTGAGTCCGATACCCAATATGGTGCTGTGGTGCCCCCCATCTATTTGTCGACTAACTACTCCTTCGATGGGCATAAGAATCCCAGAGACTATGACTATAGTCGTTCGGGTAATCCGACTCGCTCTATTCTAGGTGATGCTATCGCCGCTCTGGAAAAAGGTGCCACTGGCGTGGTGACTTGTACAGGTATGGCTGCGATTACATTGGTGACTAGCCTGCTTGGCCCTGATGACCTGCTTGTCGTCCCCCATGACTGTTATGGCGGAAGTTATCGTCTGTTTACTAACTTAGCCAAGAAGGGAGCCTTTAAACTTGCAGTGGTCGATCAGACCGACGGTGCAGCACTCGAAGCCGCCATTGCCCGTAAGCCTAAGATGGTTTGGCTGGAAACACCATCGAATCCTCTACTGCGTGTCGTCGATATAGAAGCAATTTCCAAGGCGAGTAAGTTGGTCGATGCCTTAGTGGTAGTCGATAATACGTTCTTATCGCCAATTTTGCAGCAACCACTGCTTCTCGGTGCCGATATCGTTATTCATTCGACCACTAAGTACATTAATGGTCATAGCGACGTAGTCGGTGGTGCCGTCGTCGCTAAAGATGCCGAGCTAGGTGAGTTATTACATTGGTGGTCTAATACCTTAGGTCTAACAGGATCAGCCTTCGATAGTTACCTGACCCTACGCGGCATTCGCACCTTAGCGGTACGCATTCGTGAACATCAGGCTAATGCTCAGCGGGTGTTAGCGGTATTAACTGCCAGCGAGGCGGTCGATAAGGTGTATTATCCGGGCCTGAGTGATCACCCTGGTCATAAGATCGCGGCGAAGCAACAGAAAGGCTTCGGTGCCATGCTCAGTTTCGAGCTGAAGGGTGGAGAAAAGGAGCTGGTTGCTTTTCTTGACAAACTTTCTGTGTTTTCTCTTGCAGAAAGTTTAGGTGGGGTAGAGAGTTTAGTCGCAGTTCCTGCGACAATGACCCACAGAGCTATGGAGCCAGAGGCTCGAGCAGAAGCTGGGGTAAAAGAGACCCTAATCCGTCTTTCAGTGGGTATCGAAGATGCCGATGATTTAGTTGCCGATATTGAAGCTGGACTCGCAGCAGCGGCGAGTTGTTAATCTCGGTAGATAGGAGTTAAAGATGGCGCGTTGTCATTTGCACAAATTTGGTGGTTCTAGCTTAGCGGATGCAGATTGCTACCGCCGTGTTGCTCATATCCTTCTCACTCACGGCAACAGCGACGATCTCGTCGTGGTATCGGCCGCAGGTAAGAGCACCAACTTTCTTTATAAACTGCTGGAACTCAAAGACACAGGTCAGCTATGGCAGGAAGAGCTGCAGGTGTTGATCAGCTTTCAACAGAATCTAATTGAGCAGCTACTTTCTAACGAGCAGGCCAGAAGCCTGAGAGAACGCTTGTCTATCGACAAGTATCAGCTCATTAGCCTATTTTCTCTAGAGGCGTTAAACGAATATAAAAGAAGTGAAGTGGTGAGTTTCGGTGAGCGTTGGTCTGCTCGTCTTCTGGCTGCATTACTCAGAGAGTCGGGTGTTGCTGCATTGGATATCGATTCCAGAAGCTTGCTATTAGCCGATGAAGGAGGCGTGCCGCAGATCAGACTCGATGAGTCACGAGCACGTGTTCAGAAAGCTCTGGATGAGCATACCAGCGAAAGATTAATTATCACGGGTTTTATCTGTGCTAACAGCCGTGGAGAAACCTTGTTACTTGGCCGTAACGGCTCAGATTATAGTGCGACCTTGATTGCCAGCTTAGCCGATATTGAACGTGTCACCATCTGGACTGATGTGGAAGGTGTGTTCAACGCAGATCCAAATAAGATTAACGATGCCAAGTTACTTAAGAGCCTGTCGTTAGATGAGGCTAACCGTTTAGCGCATCTGGGTTCACCTGTGCTGCATAACCGTTCCCTACAGCCCTTATTCGATACTCAAGTGAGTCTGGCTGTTCGATCTAGTTATGCGTCTCATACCGATTTCACTCTGATCGCACCTAAGAGCTCTCAAGCCAGTGCGCCAGTGGTGACGAATCTGTCCAGTGTTTCCCTGTTTAGCTTCAGGATAAGTAGCGATATTGCTCATTTGGCTGAGTTATTGGAAAGTGCTGGTTTAATTCCGTTAGCCCATTGGAAGTTGGCTCATAATCGAGTCGAGCTCGCCTTTACTCACGAGAATCAGAAACAAGTTCAATCCATATTGGAGATAGATGGCTTGGCCATCTCTGAGATACATCTTCGAGAAGATCTAGGCTTAGTCGCCTTGGTCAGCGCCGATGCTGGGCTTTACCGCCGTGGCTTCGCTCGCCTGTTGAGCCGGGATGCAAGGCCGCTGTTTAAAGATGGCTTGAGTCTGGTGACCTTAGTGCCGACATCACAAGTTAACTTGCTGACTCAAAAAGTGCATCGTCGCTGTGCCGGCCCGCGTAAGCGCATCGGTGTGCTCCTGCTTGGAGTGGGAAATATTGGTGAGACTTGGGTGGATCTATTCAGTCGTGCTCGAGTCGCACTCAATAAAGAGTTAGAGGCTAGCGTGGAGCTGGTGGGATTACTCAGTTCTAAGAAAGCCTTGTTAAAAGAGGAAGGGATAGATCTCGATTCCTGGAAACAGGCTTTTGAGCAACAAGCCACCCCTTGGCTCTATGATCATATGTTTGAGCAGCTGCAAGCGCTCGAATGTGACGAACTCATCGCCTTAGATATCAGCGCTAGCGCCAACTTAACTTTGCAATATCCTGAGTTCTTCTCACGAGGTATTCATGTGGTTAGCGCTAACAAACTGGCGGGTTCAGGCCCCTTAGCTTTCTATCGAGAGCTAAAGCTACAGCTGGGGAATCGCAGACTGTTTTGGCGCTACAACGCCAGTTGTGGTGCGGGTTTACCCGTACAGCATGCATTGAACGATCTGCATAACAGCGGTGACAGTATCGAAGCCGTTGGTGGCATCTTTTCTGGCACCCTGTGCTGGTTATTCGAGAAGTATGACGCTAAGAAACCGTTCTCAGAACTGGTGTTGGAGGCCAGAGGATTAGGTATTACCGAGCCGGATCCCCGCGATGATCTGTCAGGTCGAGACATGCAGCGAAAATTGTTGATCTTGGCCCGTGAGATTGGTCATGAGATTGAACTTGAAGATATTGAGCTTCATTCATTGGTACCTGCTGATTTAGCCGATATTCCTTTGGAGCAGTTTTTAGCACGTATCGACGAGCTAGACCATGAGATGCTACAGCAGTTCCAGGCTGCGGCTGAGCAAAGTAAGGTCTTGAGATATGTTGCCGGACTCGATGTTGTCGATGGTCAGCTTAAGGCCGCAGTTGGCATGGAGTGGGTCGATACTCAACATGCCTATGCCAATCTAACTCCTGGCGATAATGTTTTTGTTATACGCAGTGCTTTCTATCAAGATAATCCTTTGATCATCAGAGGCCCTGGTGCCGGCCGCGAAGTAACGGCTGCAGCTGTGCAGTCTGATCTGGCGCAGATCTGTCGGGATTTAGTGCAAGAATAGGTATCGTAAAGAAGAGCGCTGCACTACGAGAGCGTTCGCAAGCTCACTTCGAGGCCGATGCGCTTCGAGTACGCCACCAAGTTGGCTGCTAGAGAAGATCAACAGCTTTTTCTCGCAGCGGCTTGCCGCGCTCTCAAAGGCCACAGGCCGTCCTAGCAGTGACGAAGTCACGTTCTCGTAGCAGCTTTGCTGCGTCCTAACAGGGGAAAACCCCTTCTCTGAGGCATTTCCCTGCCGCTCTCTAGTGACAAGGTCGCGCCCTCGTCTCTCATACCTGATCTTTAATTTGCATTTAGTACTCTATTTACTATTGACTTCAAACTCAGTTTCACTAATATGGATATCTAGACGTCCAAACGTCTAGATGGTTTTTTTATTTTATGGTTAAGTAAAGCAGTAGAGGGAATAGGAATGGGTTTTCATCACGCACAACATTCAACATCACTAAATCAGAGCTTGGCTGAGCTTAACGGTGATATTAACGTTTCTTTCGAATTTTTCCCTCCTGCATCACCAGAGATGGAAAAAATTCTCTGGAATTCTATTCGTCGTCTAGAGCCATTAAAACCTAAGTTTGTTTCTGTGACTTACGGTGCGAACTCAGGTGTTCGTGATCGCACACATGGGGTAATTGAGCGTATTCAGAGAGAGACGGATCTCGTTGCCGCGCCTCATTTGACCTTAGTCGATGCCAGCGATGAGGAGCTTATAGAGCTTGCTAAACATTATTGGAACTCAGGTATCAGAGACATAGTCGCGCTACGTGGGGATCTTCCCGATGGCAGCCCTAAGCCGACCCGTTTTGCTAATGACTTGGTGCGTCTATTGCGCTCTGTTGCCGATTTCGATATCTCGGTGGCGGCTTATCCTGAAGTTCACCCGGATGCAACTAATGCTCAGGCCGATTTAATCAATCTTAAGAAGAAGATAGATGCCGGGGCCAATCGCGCCATCACTCAGTTTTTCTTCGATGTCGAGTCCTACCTCAGATTCCGTGATCGTTGTGTCGCCGCCGGTATCGATGCTGAAATCATTCCTGGCATACTGCCTGTGACTAACTTTAAACAGCTTAAACGTTTCGCTGGTATGACTAACGTCTCTATTCCCGGTTGGTTACATAAGCAGTTTGAAGGCTTAGATGACGATCCCGCGACCCGTCAGATGGTAGGTGCTAACGTGGCCATCGACATGGTTAAGGTCTTGTCTCGTGAAGGTGTTAAAGACTTCCATTTTTATACCCTTAATCGTGCCGAACTGACATATGCAATCTGCCATACCTTAGGTGTGCGCCCTGGGAAATAGATTTTATCTTGTGCTGTGAGGCTGTGAGGCTGTGAGGCTGTGAGAGTTAGAATTTGGGTGCCCTGTCTTGTGATAGGGCATTTTTGTACTGGATTGACTCAGAGCAATTGCATGGATAGCTATTGAATGGGATTTGTATCAAGTTCAATCGTACCTCTACGATAAAAACAATTAATTTGGGGGTTAACATGTGTACCTTAACCATCTCGTTATTGTTAAGTAGGCAAGTGATTGTTGGTGCCATGACGGAGGGAGAGGCAATGCCTGCATCGGCCCAGCGAACAGGTTCAGAAAGGGGATATCGATGGAGTTATGGGCCATATAGCGGGCAAGCTTACTGCAAGCGAAATCGATGCCCTATCGTAATACTTTGCCACATTCAAATAGGGAGTTGTTCATGAATTTTTTGAAAAAAGCTTTAGTGGTCTCGGCCTGGCTAACAGTCATATTTGCTGTCCTATTCTCTTATGTCTCCATTGCTTAGGCAACGGAGTTGCAAGACAAGCAGGCTGAGCTTACCTCTGTGCCTATGAGTATCTGAAACCAAGAAGTTTAGCCTCTACCCCGGAGGGGGTATTTGGCGATAAGGTTCGCTTGGGTTATAAAATCTTCGTTGATACACAAGGTTTGATGGGGAAGCAGGTGAGGAATGATGCAGGCTATAAATCAATTTAAGGCGAGCTGTCACTGTGGTGCTGTCGAGCTTAAGATAAATTTACCCGAAGGTTTAGTCGACCCTCGTAGATGTGATTGCTCCATGTGTAGACGGCGTGGGTCGATTGTTGCTTCTGTGCCTTTATCTGATCTTGAGGTCGTGAAGGGCCAAGAAGTATTGAGTCTTTATCAATTCAACACTCGTAGTGCGAAACACTTTTTCTGCTCCAAATGTGGGATCTACACCCATCACCAGAGACGTTCCAATCCTCACTTGTATGCCTTCAATGTGGCTTGCTTAGAGGGGGATAACCCTTTTCAACTTCAAAAGCTATTGCAGGAAGGTGTGACACTATATGATGGCATTAACCATCCTGCGGATAAGGCTTCTAATATAATGAAAGTATATTTAGATGAATAAGGCTGTCGTTGAACAGAGCCTTTGCCCTCTCTGTCAACGAAGCAACTCTTGTGCTGTAGAGTCAGGGGGAGCGATAGAAAATTGCTGGTGTAATCGAGCCTCTTTTCCGCCAAAAGATGTATTGCGAGGTGCAATGCCATCCTCTAACTCCTGCATCTGTGAAGCCTGCATAGAGAAATTAAATCAAGAAGTCACCTTAGGCATCAAACGCTTAGATTAGTGATTGTTCGTTATCAATATTCAGCTGCTGATATCAGATAGTGATTCTATATCGAGAACATGTAACGCAGCATAAAGTGTTTTTAAACCCGCACTACGTGAGCCTCTCAGGCGTTCCACTTCTTTGTTGCACTGACTTAAAAGGGAATAACCATTTCTACATCAATGCGCCTTGAATTGAAAAGTCTGAGTGGCTCTGAATCGAGCAGATATTTAATGAGGCTGGTATAAGTTATTAAAGTAGATCACTAGTGTCTCAAGGTTGATTCGCTATACTTAGATGATACATAAAGGTACACATCTGTATAGTTTGTTTTTGCAAATATAATCATAGAAGTTTAAATAAACGTAAGCCGATCTTTACTCTGTTACGGCGGTTTGAGGTGACAAAATGAGACATATGCGTGTGTGTATCATCAAATTGATGAAGATGAGATGCGCAATTATGCTTTTCTTTGCGTTAGTTTGCTCCTGTCAGTCGACTCAAGAGATAAATGGCATGGATACACCATCAGTTATAATATTACTCGCCCATCCCGATGATGAAACTTGGGTATCCGGCACCTTGGCAAAATTAGCCGATTGCGGCGTAAGAGTGTTTCCTGTATACGCAACTTCTGGTGATGCTGGTAGCGACCATTCAGGCCAAGGGTTATCGGGTGCTGATCTTGCTAGGGTACGGGAACAAGAAGCGATAGCAGCTTCATCTATTTTAGGTCTGGAACCGCCCATATTTTTGCGTTTTCCTGACGGGAAACTCACGAATTTTCATCATCAGCTTATTGCAACATTTGAGTTTATTGTTACCCAAATAGATCCCATTGCGGTAATGTCATTTATTCGAGGAGGGATCACAGATAACCGAGATCATAAAACAGTGAATAGGCTGATTACAGGGGAGTTTAATGAGAACTCTATCTATTTTGCGCTGTCTGATACCCGAGCCGATATTCTGAGTCGTTCGGCTGAAAAGTTTGGCTTAGATTATCGCGTAACTGTTCCTGTCGATGACAGTGAAATCAGCATTCTAGTCGATGTATCACCTTATGCAAGACAGCGTATTAGTGCCATGTCGATTTACACTACTCAATTTCCACCTACCATGATAAGTGCATTTTCAGCTTTTGTAGAAAGGTCCACAGTAGAAGAGCTAGTGATTGTTGATGGGGTAGAGTTACCTCATCAATTGTTATATTTATTGAGATTTTAATCTGGGAGCAATACAAATACAGCCTAAAATCTTACCCAATATACAGCTTTTTATAGGACGCAGTGGTCACTACAAGGCTTGTAGTCACGCTCGTATAGGTATTAAGTCGTCAGGCTAACTTAAACTCATTATTAGTATATAAGCAGGCCTGACATGGTCATTACTGTTTATCTGTTACTTAAATCGATAATCTTCTGGGTGATATCGCCGGCTAGACTTGGATCATCTAGCTTGAGGCTAACAGGTTTGCCATTCTCTATAAGTGTGTAAAAATTAACGTTAAACTTGGTAAATACATTGCCCCATGTATATTCCAGAAAAGTGGTTCCTGTCTCCAGACTCTGACTTATTGTCCACTCGGTGGCGTACTCAGTCATCTTGCCATCGACAATTCTGTTTGGGGCGTCATGGGGCACCTTAACGATAGTGGCCTGTAACTTCATTAAGCCATTGATGGTGCTTTTAGGTTCGGTTAAATGTGATAAATAATAGCGGGCATGTAGGTATCTTTGCTCTGGGCTGACATGACCTTTCCCACCTAAGATGCTTTTGCCATCGGATCTCGCTAGCGCTTGTTTGGACCAGGCCTTGTTCCAGTTATCAATGTGCGCTTTTACGCTAGGTTGGTCATGACCTGAGCTTCTTCACCCGTGTAGACCTTCACCCCTTCAGGATCTAATTCGATAATCGCGCGATCGCCAGATTTATCAGTCACAGTCCAGTGGAACTTAGGTGATATGGGAAGTCCTGGAAGCTCAACTAAGGTGGATTTTATCTGCTCAATATTAGCCAGCACCTCTTTTACATTGGCAAAATTAGTTGCCAAGTACTCACCGTAAGTCAGTCGAGACACGCTGCCCTGAGCTCTTTCTCCCATGGTCATAGGACCGTAATATAGAACACTTGCTCGCATGCCTTCGCTATTAACGACGTCATGGACTAAGCCTCCATATGAGAATATGCCCGCAATTGTGTACTTGGTTTTATATTTTCCACCAGTTTTGTCACTGTGGCTGAAACAGGTTCCTTTAGCGCCGCGGCAAGAGCTTTAGGCCGAGATAGGTCGACGCTCAGCCAAGTGATCGCCAATTTAGAGATTGATTTGGGCTATGGACTTTTCGATCGTTCGGCTAAATTTCCTGTGTTGACCCGTGATGGTCGTGCTTTATTAGCGCACGCTAAAAACTTAGCTGAGTACACCTCCTCTTTTGAGTCATTGAGTGCCAGCATAGGTAAAGGTATTGAGAGTGAATTAACTATTGTGCATTGTGATTTAATTCCAAAGGAGTTGATAACTTTAAGTGTTCAAGCGATTCGTGCACAATTTCCCGATACCAACATTCATTGGCTACATCGAAGCAGGGAAGAGATCATTGCAGAGTTAGAAGCTGGTGAGGCTGACTTAGGTTTAGGTATGGCCTTTAAGGGGAAGGCCATAAGCCGGATGCAATATATTCATTTAGCGAACTTACACTTTATTCCTGTGGTAGGGGCTGGGCACCGGTTGGTGACAGCTTCTGAGGCTGAAAAAGTGGGTATTACACACTTGAGAGGAGTTAGGCAGCTAGTCCCCGAAGATTGTATCACCGCAGATATGCAAACCTCGGTGGTTCTATCGCCTCATTATCAAAGGATAGAAAATATGAGTGTACTAAAAGCCTTGCTTGAAATTCATGAAGGTTGGGCTTTATTACCCAAAGGTTTGGTTCATGACGAGCTCATTGCGGGTTCTTTGGTTCGATTGCATATTAAAGAGTTGAATCAACCTATTTGTTTCCCTTTAACTCTATGGTCATTTAAATCAAAAATCCCACTCCTGTCAGGCTGGCACTGATGGAGAGTGTTTGTCATGTCGCTAATCAGTTGGTGGAAAAATATCAACAGGTTTGAGTCTGTTTCTTGTGCTCAATTACCTATCTTTCGTCTATTCGATTAAGTATATGGCACTGGATTACAGCTTGGTTGTTTCGATGAGTAGATGCAAGGGCCCAAGAGAGTGCCATGTTAGCGCTAACGCCAACTTTCAACTTTAGCAGTACGGCACTCATTGTCAGTTTAGGTCTGTGGCCTGACATGTTGAGCAGCGATAGTCTAGATATCTTGTCGCTGTCAGGTATTGGCGTGAACATTATTTTTGTGATGGTGTGCTGAAAATATTCCCTCGTCTTATCAAACTACTGTATCTCCCTAATCGTTCAAGATGACAAGCCAGGTTATGAAGACAACTCCAATTGTTTCTCTGTCGATAACTGTTCTTCTAACCAGTTGATGGCGGTTTTATTACCGTCGTTGATGCCTGAGAAGAGGCGTATATTCAACTCGTCGACCAGGCGTCTCTGGCTGAATTCTGGCGGGAGTGTCGCTTCATTTTCATCGTAGAAAACAACGGCCGTTGCCTTTAACTTTTCTTGTGATGCCATGCAAAGTTGAGCTTCGAATGAATAGCTGTATTTGTGTTGCTTATTGACCAGTAAGGCATAGTCATGATTAAAAATTTGACTCATGTATTCATCAAATTCCCCTAACATCTCTAGAGTGATCTCAACGCCAGGCTCAATGGTTACTTGAGCAATATTGTTAGTTAACAGTTCGACCGAACAACCAAAATTAAATTTATGCATGTTTTTCTTCCTTGTATTATTACTTTTATAGCGCCATAGAAGCTTAGTATAAAATAGTTTCGCCTGTAAAATATGAGCGGTTACATTTACATTAGGAAAACACCCTAGTCTTTGATTTATCGCTAAAGAAAATGTAGGCAACTTGAGTGTTTATCGATAATTCAGTGTATTAGAGCAGTCTGAGAGGGAAGAAGTTCGTAGGTGAATGAAAATTAATCTAATCTATCTATTCGAGCTCGATCAGAAAGAGCCTAGATTAAGCTTGATGCCAGCCAGTTTAATGCTTTCTTGGTGCCCAACTGTGTGGCTGGAAAGCTTTTTATCTTAATGTTATCCATCTTACGTCTCTTATCAAATTGAGGTGGGATCTGTTCCCGGTGTAAATCATGATATAAGACTGCGATGGCCTTCTGCTTCTCTAGCGACGCCAGGCATAATTGAGCCTCGTAGGTGTAGCTATATGGGTTTTTCTTGTTGACCAGGAGTGCAAAGGAGCCTGGATAGTATGTATCTAGATAAGTCTCTAGTTCTTCAACCATCTCTATGGTGAGCTCAATTCCAGAATCTACAATCACTTCGGCAATACTTTTTTGTAGATGGTTAATCGTGCAGCCAAAACTGAGTCTAGGCATCTACTTTTCCCTTAATTTTATTATGTTTGGTCATGTTCAATATAGTGTATTAAGGTAAATTGACGTAATCGGGAGTAATGCTTGATAGTATGAGGCTTGCATACTCGACAAAAACTTAGAGACTTGAAATGGAAAAAGTTGATGCTGTCGTCGTAGGCGCCGGAGTGGTAGGTCTGGCGATAGCGGCGAGGTTAAGCTGTAAGCTCTCCAATGTCCTGATCATAGATAAGCACCAGGGATTCGGTGAAGAGACCAGTAGCCGTAACAGTGAGGTGATCCACGCTGGTATTTATTACCCGGAGCAGAGTTTAAAGGCTAACTTGTGTTTCGAGGGAAAGCTGGCACTTTATGAATTTTGCCAAAAAAGAACAATCCCATTTAAGCCCCTAGGTAAACTCATAGTGGCCCAGAATGCGGATCAGCAAGCATATTTAGCAGACTTGCAGCTTAGGGCTAGGAACAATGGTGTTGGAGATCTTATGTGGCAATCTCATCGAGACTTGCATCGATTTTCATCTGAGTTAAAGGCATCAGCCGGGCTCCTCTCTCCATCGACAGGTATCATAGATAGTCACAGTTACATGCAGAGTCTGTTGGCAGAGGCTGAGTCCAATGGAGCCTCATTCGCGGCTAATACTCAGTTTAGATGGGCTGAGCCCACAGATAAGGGCTTTAATCTAAGCTTGGATATTGATGGTGACGTTATGTCACTGCAGAGTCGCTACCTTATCAATAGTGCTGGCTTGTACTCTACTGATGTCGCTCAAAACATAGATGGAGTAGGGAATGGCTGTATTCCAGAGCTCCATTGGTGTAAAGGCCATTATTTTTCTTATAGTGGCAAGAGTCCATTTTCAAGGCTTGTTTATCCAGTTCCTGAGACAAATATTACCGGGCTTGGGATCCACGCGACTGTAGATATGGGCGGGCAACTGAAGTTTGGTCCCGATACCCAGTACATCTCTCGCTCGACAATACCTGACTACAGCATAGACTCAAACTTGAAACCTAAGTTCCTAGAGGCGATAAGGCGTTATTTTCCTGGCATAGATGCGAATAAGCTTCAGCCTAGTTATTCGGGAATACGGCCTAAGCT
The DNA here is from genome assembly GCF_009377275.1 of Shewanella sp. YLB-07. NCBI lineage: Bacteria > Pseudomonadati > Pseudomonadota > Gammaproteobacteria > Alteromonadales > Shewanellaceae > Shewanella > Shewanella sp. YLB-07. The sequence goes on from NZ_VOQB01000017.1 coordinate 94,590, forward strand.
TCAGGGGCCTAAAGATAGTTTTGAAGACTTCCGCATAGATGGTAGCAAAGTACACGGGATAGAGGGGCTAATTAACCTGTTTGGTATAGAGTCGCCAGGGCTCACCGCCAGTCTGGCGATCGCTAAGCATGTTGAAGCATTACTGGCAGAGGAAAAATAACATCTAGGTGGAACTCTAACTAAGTTCAAGTGAGTGCGCTTTTGAAAAAGTGTTTGCGGCAATGTTGGATTGGTGAAATTGTACTAAATTATAACTAGTGTAGTGCTGTGCAGGATCTCTCTTATGGACAAGGTTATTGCTAGCTTGAGGTGTTCATATGCGAAACGTCAGAATCGATTGGTATCGGTTACTTGGTTATAGCTTACTTTTTTTACTTTTTTCCCTGGTTGTGACCATAGGTTTTGTTTTTTCACTCACTGGCAATTTAGCGCACTTAACGCAAATTGAGATTCAAATATCTGGCATAGAACTAGCATTCTCTTTAGCTATGTTTGTTAGCATTCCCGTTTTAATGTGTCGTTTTGGCTTTTACTTCTACCGTATGGTAAAGGGGGGGAGAAAGAGTGACATTGGGATCATCTGTTACCAGAACCTGTTTAACCCGTTTAATTTTCTACTCTTTCCAAGCTTACTTAACCGCAATGGACAGGAGTCCAGAAGACGTTGTCTGGTGTCATTAACATTATTACTCATACTCTACCTTGTCGTTTTTTTCGATACTCAGATCAAACCTATGCTTTTAAGTATGAGCACTTGGTAGCTTCATTTTGCTAGCCAAAAATAACAAAGTTAGCCATAAAAAAAGGAGCCAAAGGCTCCTTTTCATTGATATATTCACTTAGCCTGTATGAGCTAGTGAGATCATCTTAAATTAGCTCTCTTTAGGAGCGCTACCTTTACGATGTGGCTTTCTGTCACCGGTTGATGGGCGACGATCGCTAGAAGATCTACGTGGGCGACGTGGTGGACGGCTATCTCCTTCTGAAGGAAGCTCTGCACCTTCAGCTTCACGGATGTTTAGAGGTCTACCACAAACACGCACTTTCCTAAGGTGTTGTAGTACATCTGCTGGCATTCCGGCTGGAAGATCGATGGCTGTTATTTGATCGAATAATTGAATTTGACCTATGTAACGGCTGTCGATGTTAGCTTCATTAGCTACTGCACCTACAATGTTACCGACACCAACGCCATTGTCACGGCCAACGTCTATGATGTAACGACACATCTTAACGTCTGGATTGTCTTTAAGTGAGTCAGCCGTACCTAAGTTGCTAGGAGTTGGGCGTGAATCACGACGTGGACGCTCACTGCGCTCACCACGATCGCGAGGATTACGGTCATTGCGGTCACGTGAGTTACGATCATCACGGCTATCACGTTGACGTTCGTGAATCGATGGTAACTGTAGAGGACGGTCTTTCTGTACTTGCTGAAGCAGAGCGGCGGCAAGAAGATCTGTATCGACTTCTAGCTCTTGACATAGCTTTGCTACTGCACCCTTCATGAAGTCTAAAGAGTCTTTAGCGATAACCTCGGCAACTTGCTCACCTAGACGAGATAGACGACGTTCAGTTACTGTCTCTGGGCTTGGGACATCCATCGGAGAGATGCGGCTCTTAGTTGCACGCTCGATAGTGCGTAGCATACGCATTTCTCTGTGTGTAACGAAAAGAATTGCCATACCTGTACGGCCTGCACGACCGGTACGACCAATACGGTGAACGTAAGCTTCAGTATCATATGGGATATCGTAGTTAACTACGTGTCCGATACGCTCAACATCCAGGCCACGAGCTGCGACGTCTGTTGCAATAATGATGTCTAACTTGCCGCGTTTAAGCTGATCAATTGCACGCTCACGTGCTTGTTGGTTCATATCACCATGTAGAGGTGATGATGCGTAACCGCGGGCTTCTAATTTTTCAGCCAGTTCAACACAACTGTTACGAGTACGAACGAAGATGATAATACCTTCGGTCTTCTCAACTTCTAAAACACGTACCAGTGCTTCAAGTTTGTTGTGTTGTGAAACTTGCACAAAACGCTGCTCAATAGTTTCGACTGTAGCAGTGGTAGCTGCAATCTTAACGTGAACGGGGTCGGTCAAATATTTATTAGCAACACGCTTAATTTGCTCTGGCATGGTCGCAGAGAAAAGAGCAAGCTGACGTTGCTTAGGTGTATGCTCAAGGATCCATTCGATATCGTCGATGAAGCCCATTTTTAGCATCTCATCGGCTTCGTCGAGCACCATAGCTTTTAGTGAATCTAGCTTAAGAGTACCACGACGCATGTGGTCCATTACACGACCAGGCGTACCAACGATGACCTGAGGGCCACGTCTTAGGGCATTCAGCTGCTGATGCATGCTCTGACCACCGTAAATAGGCAGTACATGTAAGCCTTTCACAAATTTAGCATAGCTAGCGAACGCTTCGGCAACTTGCACTGCAAGTTCACGAGTCGGCGCCAAGACTAAAATTTGCGGAGCATTAATAGAAGGGTCTATGTTGTTCAGTAGTGGTAGTGCGAAAGCACCTGTTTTACCTGTACCAGTCTGCGCCTGACCTAGTATGTCTTTACCGGCCATAAGAGGGTCGATACTTGCGGCTTGAATCGGGGTTGGCTTTTCATAGCCAAGGTCGTCAAGAGCACGCAAAAGAGGCTCGGAAAGACCGAGCTCGCGGAAAGTTTGTTCATTGGATGACATGGGTTGTAACCTTGTGGAATAGCAGAGTGCTCGTAAAGCACTTAGGTTTATAGACAGAAAATCAACCCCGTGTCGACTTCCCGCACCGAATAACGTATCAGTAAGCCGAACATTATAGCAGGGTGCAATTGGTATTACCAATTAAAGATGGTGTTTTAGCCCGTATAATCGATAGTTTCCTAGCAAATATTAAGCCAATTAATGAGTTAGCGAGTGGATAATTTAATTTCTATTAGTGATTTTCATGTTTATTCTAACGTTAAACTGTCGATAATCAGCAGTTGATAGGCCGATTCGCTTACAGCAGCCAGAAATTTAAGATCTATTTTTTCTATTGTATCACTACTGCCGTGATAATCATTGTGCGGCGGGACTCCAAAGTAGAGCCAGGGGATCCCGGCCTTATACAGAGGATAGTGATCAGAGGCCCTCAGCCAGTCTACTTTCTGGACACTCCTACCCAGGGGACGGGGGTGTTTGGCTTTGATACACAGGCCTGTGGTGTCGGTCAAAGTCTGCTTTATCTCATCAAAATGGGTAAAACCCCGCCGGCCTTCGAGATAGATAACAGAGGGGCGACCGGGACGGCCAACCATATCCATGTTGATGGCTAACTCTATCTGCTTTATTTGTGGGATGGCACTTAGCTGTTTGAGTTGTTCGACTAAGGCATAGCCACCAAAGAGGCCTGGTTCTTCAGCATCTGTTGCGACAAATAAGATGTTGACTGACGCTCGTGATGACTCTTGCGACTGCTCTTGGCGTGGGTCTGGAAGAGGGGCTGAATTTTTCCGATTATGTTTGGCGACTTGGCTAGCCACTTGTAATAATTTCGGCGTTTCTTGGGGTTGTTCTTGTGATGGGTCTGGAAGAGGGGCTGAATTTTTCCGATTATGTTTGGCGACTTGACTGGCTACTTGTAAAAGAGCGGCTATACCTGAGGCGTTATCGTCTGCTCCCGGGTAAATTTTATGTCCTTTTTTACCTAAGTGATCGTAATGAGCCAGAATGACCCGCCATTTGTCTGTGGGCTCGGCGGCATAGATGACGCCGACCATATTGACCCCCTGGCGCTCACCGAAGTTATATTGGTATGTAAATGGGACTGAATATTCATCTTTCCAAGGGGTCAGCCCTATTTCACTATATCGGTTGGCGATATAGTGTCTGGTTAACTCGGCCCCTAAGGTGCCGGTTTTTCTTCCCTCAAATTCCGGGGAGGTGAGCTTGGCGATATCGGCGTGAAGCTGGTCTGTGTTGGCCCATTCTACAGCAAGCTGAGTTTTGCATGAGGCATAGGAAAAGTGTGAGTGAGTACAGCCGGAGATGAGCTGGCTAGTTAACAGCAGAGTGACGAGCATAGCTAATTGCTGAAATTTCAGCTTGGCACTGGTTAGGCCATTAAGTCTATGAGGAGTTGGATCCATCCCGTTCCTTTTTATGCTGCAGTTGTTTGATCTAACTTAACCCTATTTAAGCAGAGATACACTAGGTTTATCTTTGCAATTGGATAATGCAGTGAACCTAGAATTGAGTTTAGTTAATTAGAGGCCCAAGCCATATCGACTCGGGCCGGCATTTATCTAAATACGGGTATTATTCACGCCTTGTATCATTGAATTAGAGGCTTAAGAAAACGTGCCGTATGGGACTCAGTATGTTGGGCGACCTCTTCTGGAGTACCTGCCACCAAAATAGTTCCACCTCCGGCGCCGCCTTCGGGTCCTAAGTCGATGATCCAGTCGGCAGTCTTGATGACGTCCAAGTTGTGCTCTATCACCACTATGGTATTGCCATGGGATTTTAGTCTATGCAAGACGTCCAGAAGTAACTGGATATCTGCGAAGTGCAGTCCGGTTGTCGGCTCATCGAGAATATACAGGGTCTTACCCGTGTCTCTTTTCGATAGCTCCTTGGCAAGCTTGACGCGCTGGGCTTCACCGCCTGATAACGTCGTCGCACTCTGACCTAAGCCAATGTAAGAGAGACCGACTTCCATCAACATCTGCAGTTTTCGAGAGATGGCTGGCACGGCATCGAAGAAACCTCGTGCCTCCTCGACAGTCATAGATAAGACTTCGTGAATGTTTTTACCCTTGTATTTTACCTCTAAGGTTTCACGGTTATATCGCTGGCTCTTACAGTTGTCACAAGGGACATAAACATCCGGTAGGAAATGCATCTCAACTTTAATCAGACCATCGCCCTGACAGGCTTCACAGCGGCCGCCTTTGACGTTGAAAGAGAAACGCCCCGGTTTATAGCCTCGTGTGCGAGATTCTTGGGTCGCGGAAAACAGCTCACGTATAGGGGTGAAAATACCAGTATAGGTGGCTGGATTAGATCTGGGTGTTCGGCCGATAGGGCTCTGATCGATATCGACCACCTTATCGCAGTGATCCATGCCCTCGATACTCTTATAAGGGGAGGGCTCATCAACAGTGGCACCATTGAGCTGTCTATGGGCTATCTTATAGAAAGTGTCGTTTATCAGTGTCGACTTACCAGAACCTGATACGCCGGTGACACAGGTGAACAGGCCTACGGGAATGGTTAAATCTACATCCTGAAGGTTGTTACCGCTGGCCCCGAATAGCTCAATCACTTTATTTGCGTCGTAAGCAACGCGTTCTTCAGTGATATGGATCTGTTTAGCGCCAGACAGATATTGGCCGGTGATCGAAGCCTCACAGTCGAGAATATCTTGCAGGGTGCCATCACAAATCACCTCGCCGCCATGAATCCCGGCTCCGGGGCCGATATCGATAACGTGATCGGCCATCTTGATCGCATCTTCGTCGTGTTCGACGACGATTACCGTGTTGCCTAAGTCTCTTAGGTGAACCAAGGTTTGCAGTAAGCGTTCATTATCTCTCTGATGTAGACCAATAGAGGGTTCGTCGAGTACATACATGACACCGACCAGACCAGCGCCAATCTGGCTGGCGAGCCTGATCCTTTGGGCCTCTCCGCCGGATAATGTCTCCGCCGAACGGGATAGACTCAGATAATTGAGTCCCACATTGACTAGGAAGCCGAGTCTGTCTCGCACTTCCTTGAGGATCTTCTCTGCTATCTGACCCTTTTGCCCCGGTAGCTCTAGACTGCTGAAGTAGTCCATCGCCTCCCCGATAGACCATTCGGTCAGTACTGGCAGGTTAAGATCTTTGATAAATACGTTTCTCGCCTCTTCCCGCAGACGAGATCCACCACAGCTTTGACAGGACTGAGTATTGATGAACTTAGCTAGCTCTTCACGGACGGCGTTTGACTCGGTTTCACGGTAACGACGATCCATGTTGTTGAGAATACCTTCGAAAGGGTGGTTACGTACCACTACATCCCCTCGATCATTGATGTACTTGAAGGAAATGCTTTCTTTTCCAGAACCGTATAACACCAGCTTGCGTACGTCATCGGTCAGTTGCTGGTAGGGTTTCTCAATGTCAAATTTATAGTGTTCGGCTAATGAACTGAGCATCTGAAAATAATAGAAGTTGCGTCTATCCCAGCCACGAATCGCGCCGCCAGCGAGAGACAATTCGGAATTCAATATCACGCGGTCTGCATCGAAAAACTGCTGCACACCCAGACCATCACAGGTACCACAGGCGCCAGCCGGGTTATTGAAGGAGAATATTCTTGGCTCCAATTCGGCCATGGAATAACCACAGTGTGGGCAGGCAAAGTTGGCAGAAAACAAGAGATCTTCTGTTTGGTCTTGTTTGTCATTGTCCATAGAGGCGACAGTCGCAATACCACCGGATAGCTCGAGTGTGGTTTCGAATGACTCGGCCAGGCGCTGCTTAATATCGTCTCGTACCTTGAAGCGGTCGACCACGACTTCTATGGTGTGCTTCACATGTAACTCTAATTCTGGTGGATCGGTCAGATCGCAGACTTCCCCATCGATACGGGCACGAATAAAACCTTGAGCCGCCAGGCTCTCGAGGAGTTTGACATGCTCGCCCTTGCGATTGTTGACCACAGGTGCCAGTAGCATTTGGCGGCTGCCTTCGGGTAACTCTATGACTTTATCGACCATCTGACTGACCGTCTGTGCGGCGAGTGGTTGGCCATGAGTTGGACAACGGGGCTCACCTACACGGGCAAAAAGTAATCGCAGATAGTCGTAGATCTCCGTGATGGTACCTACGGTCGATCTGGGGTTGTGGGATGTGGATTTTTGCTCGATTGAGATAGCCGGGCTGAGACCTTCAATCAGATCGACATCAGGCTTTTCCATCAGGCTTAAAAATTGGCGCGCATAGGCGGAGAGAGATTCGACATAGCGTCTCTGGCCTTCGGCATACAAGGTGTCGAAGGCTAGGGATGATTTTCCTGAGCCTGAAAGGCCGGTGATCACAATCAACTTGTTTCTGGGAATCGTTAAGTCGATGTTTTTTAGATTGTGGGTGCGGGCGCCACGTACTTCAATCTTGTCCATCTGTCTCTCTATGCCGAATAAAAAAGAGATCGATTATCGCATAAAAAATGACAAAAGCGGAACTCTTAGGTTTGAGGACGGACAGGATCCTTCTAGTTCGTTCATTTGCACTCAGGAAGTGTACTTCGAGTACATTTATATTCTCTCTTAGGCAATTGCTCTGTCTAAACATTGTTTAATCACATCTTGGGAGATTCTTTTTGAGCTAATTAAGTGCTTCGTGATAACATGCGCGACTTATTTATGACTTCAGATCAGGGCGGAACATGGCCAATAACGGACTCTCAAAGACTGAGACCAAAGTCGCGTTTTCATTAGCCGGTGTATTTGGTTTACGCATGATGGGCTTGTTTATGATCATGCCTGTCTTTGCGCTATACGGACAACATCTCGAGGGCTTTTCACCACTTTGGGTGGGGATAGCCATAGGTGCATATGGTCTGACTCAAGCCGCCCTGCAGATCCCCATGGGGATGCTATCGGATAAGTTTGGCCGTAAACCTATCATCCTCATCGGTCTGGTATTGTTTGCTATCGGTAGTTTGGTCGCCGCCAATGCCGATACGATTTATGGTGTCGTCGCTGGCCGGGCAATACAGGGAATGGGGGCGATCGCTGCCGCCGTATTAGCCTTGGCCGCCGATTTAACCCGGGATGAGCAGCGCACTAAGGTGATGGCAATAATCGGCATGTGCATAGGTTTTTCCTTTGCGCTGTCGTTATTGGTCGGGCCTATCGTTGCTCAGTATATTGGTTTATCGGGCCTGTTCGCCTTGACGGCGTGTCTGGCTGTACTAGGCATGTTGATCGTTCAGTTTCTGGTACCTACTCCCATCACACATGCACCGAAAGGTGACACAGTGGCTACGCCTACCAAGTTAAGAGCCATGATCACCGACCCACAACTATTCAGACTCGATGCCGGAATATTTATTCTGCATCTGGTATTGACGGCAGTATTTGTGGCCTTGCCACTGGATCTGGTGGATGCGGGCTTAGTGAAAGAAAAGCACTGGATGCTCTATTTCCCTGCATTTATTGGTGCCTTCTTCCTTATGGTGCCGTTGATCATCATAGGGGTAAAGAAGAAAAATACTAAAGCCACTTTTCAGGTGTCCCTGTTGGTCATGATGCTGGCCTTAGGTTTGATGGCGCTGTTTGCCCATAACCTGATGGTTTTGAGTATTGCAGTAGTGCTATTTTTTACCGGTTTTAACTATCTGGAAGCCTCGCTGCCAAGTTTAATAGCCAAGTTTTGTCCGGTGGGAGACAAGGGCTCTGCCATGGGGGTTTACTCTACCAGTCAATTTCTCGGTGCCTTCTGCGGTGGCTTACTGGGTGGCGGTGCATATCAATTATTGGGTGCCGTCGGGGTATTCGCGGCCGCTTTGTGCTTGATGACTGTCTGGTTGTTATTGACCTTGGGCATGGAGAATCCTGTGCTGCTTAAGAGCTATACCCTTGAAGCTACAGTAGAAGGTAAAGAACAGGCCAAGGCGATGGCAAGTGAGTTGTCTCAATTAGCCGGAGTTGCTGAGGCGATAGTTGTCTTAGAGGAGAGAGTCGCATATTTGAAAGTTGATGAGCATTTCGATTTAAGAGAGGCGCGAGCTGTGTTAGGCTCTGTCAGCTAACTCGCCTGTTCGGATATTTTGTTTCGAAGCGGGCGAAAAATTTATAGTAATTAGTAAGAATATTTCAGGAGATTTCAATGGCCAGTCGTGGTGTCAATAAGGTAATTTTGGTCGGTAACTTAGGGAAAGACCCTGAAGTGCGTTACATGCCAAATGGCAATGCCGTAGCCAACTTTACAGTGGCGACGAGTGAGTCTTGGAAAGACCAACAGGGTCAACAACAAGAGCGCACCGAATGGCACAATATCGTCATGTACCGTCGCTTAGCTGAAGTTGCTGGCGAGTACCTGAAGAAAGGTTCAAAAGTTTATATCGAAGGTAAATTGCAGACCAGTAAGTGGCAAGATCAAGCGACCGGTCAAGACCGTTATAAGACTGAGATCAATGCTAACGAGATGCAGATGCTCGATAGCCGTGGTCAAGGTGGCGGACAGCAAGGTGGCTATGGTCAACAGCAGAGTCAGCAACAGTCTGGTGGTTACCAGCAGGCGCCTCAACAGCGTCAACAGGCTCCACAGCAGCAAGCCAGCTATCAAGGTGGTCAGCAGCAGGCACCACAGCAACAAGCATCACAGCAGAGTGGTTATCAGCAGCAACAGGCTGCACCACAACAGCAGGCTCCAGCTTATGCGCCCAAGCCCCAGCAAGGAGCTCAACAAGCACCACAGCAGGCGGCTCCTAAAGCGGCTCCACAGCAACGTCCAGCGCCTCAGCCACAACAGGCTGCGCCGCAACAGAACTTTACACCTGATCTCGATGATGGTTGGGATGATGATATCCCGTTCTAGGGCTTGCTAAGGAGGATATTAAAATATACTCCTTATGTATGACTCAGAAACCTCGCTACGGCGGGGTTTTTTTATGACTTTTATTCGAGACATAGCGATCGGACTGTGAGAGTTAGCTACATCTTTGCGCTTACTTTCTAACAGCCTCTTACTACCCAAAAGTATTACTCCCTTCTTCTAGTTTTTATTTTGAGCCGCAATTTTAGCCATTTTACTGGTCGTAAGCTTGCGGTTTACTGTTACTGTGGACGAGTTCATATCTCTCACAATAACAATATAAGGAAATCACCCGTTGGCGCTGGATTAGGCATATGTAAAAGTCTATTAAGCCTAGGGGGATGGCTGAGTGTATGGTAAAAAAACTGATTTTAACTGCTCTATTACTGAGTCTTGTTTGGCCTGTGATGGCTAAAGAGGATGACATAGAGATTAGCGGTCTAGTGATCGATAGAACCTTGACGCGCTTTGGAAAAGATTTTGGTTTCTATTATTCAGGTTATTGGAGAGATCTCCCTTTTACCCAGGGATTTAATGTCACTCTATACGAAACGGTCTTTCCACAAGCCGGAACACGGCTCACCTTAGAGGTCAATGGAACGGCTATCTATAGGACCCATTTTGGACGCCGAGCTAACCCCATTAAGGAGAGAGCGGAGCAGGCCATTCTACTCACCATAGATTATATAGCTACAGTCAGAGCTAATGCGATAACAGGTGAGTTTGCCGATACCTCAGACGGTTACTAGCGAGCTAGTAATCAAGATGATTAGGAATAAGAATAATGAATTACAGGATGTTATTTATGGGGGCCGCGCTATCGGCTGTAAGTCTGGCGGGAAACCAGGCTCAAGCAACCGAATTGGTTTATACCCCAATCAATCCGAGTTTTGGGGGGTCGCCTCTCAATGGCTCATATCTGCTCAATAAAGCCAATATACAGAATGATCATACGGCAGAAAGCACAGAGAAAGATTTTGTGACTCGTTTTAAGGAGTCACTGGAACGCAATATTCTCAACACAGTGACCCGTGGTGTGGCAAATGGTGAGATCACCGAGGGTATCTATGATACCGGGGATTTTACCATTGTCATTTCTACCGTTGGAGAGAATGTAATCTTGACTTTGACTAACCTCTTGACCGGCGAAGTGACTGAAATTGTCATGTCGTTAAACGGGGGATAGTAATGAAAAAGTTAATTTCTTATTGTGGCCTGCTATTACTCTCAGCTTGTAGCTTAATTCCTAAGCCTGAGCTCAATGTCACCGAGGCCGAGATTAATCCTGTGAGTCAAACCATGCGCGCACTGCAGGAAAAACCAGGGCCTAAATACCCTATACCGGTCGCCGTCTATTCCTTCAGGGATCAGACTGGACAATATAAGCCGCAACAGAATGTGAGTTCGTTTTCGACGGCGGTGACGCAAGGGGCGACTTCTATGTTGATCCAGACTCTGCTCGAATCTAAGTGGTTCACGCCGGTGGAGCGTGAAGGGCTGCAAAACCTGCTTACTGAGCGGAAGATAAGCAAGAAACAACCCGTGAAGTCGAAAGACGCTAAAGTGCCGCTACTGACCAATGCGCGTTTGCTGCTTGAGGGGGGGATCATCAGCTATGAGACCAACATCAGTACCGGTGGTGCAGGGGTTGAATATTATGGTATTGGCGCTTCTGAGATGTATCGGGAAGATCAGGTGACCATTTATCTCAGAGCCGTCGATGTACACACTGGTAAGGTGATGATGTCGGTATCGACCACTAAGCGAGTCTTCTCTCAGGAGATGCGTGCAGGTTTGATCCGTTTTACCAGCTTAAACCGTCTGGCAGAAGCCGAAATAGGTTTCACGACTAATGAGCCGGTGCAGTTCTGCGTGCTTCAGGCAATAGAGCTCGCGGTGGCTGAGATCATAGAGAAAGGGATCAAGCTAGGATATTGGAATCAACATGATTCATCAGTAAAGAGTTAGTTAATCAAAAGTTACACTGATTTTCATACCTAGGGGCGCCAATAGCGCCCCTTTTTATTGGCCGCTGCGCTATGAGAGCGTTCGCAAGTTCACTTCGAGGACGCCAACAAGTTGGCAGTGAGAGAAGATCAAAAGCTTTTTCTCGCAGCTGCTTTGCTGCTTTGCTGCATTTTCGAAGGCCGCAGGCCGTCCTTGCAGTGACGAAGTCACGTTCTAGCAGCGGCATTGCAGCGTGCCGTACTTGCTACAGAAAAAGGGAGCCTAGGCTCCCTTTCTAATCTAGTTAACGTTTAACTAGCCTTAGTTCTGAATGACAACTGCCGAGTTGAAGTCACCGGTCTGAGTCACAGAAATACTGTTACCCATGCCCGTTTGAGAACCTGTCACTAAGTTATCGTTGCCGTTTTGGGCGACCATCAGGCTGTTGCCCATACCTTCGACGACAAACGCAGACTCATCTTCACCACCAAACCAGTTACCGTCACCAGTTTGAGTGACCATGACGCTGTTTTCATCGCCCATGATGATCAGGTCAATAAGGTTAAGGTCGCCATTTTGAGTCGCTTCAACATCTGTGTTATCAAAACCAACTACTGTGACCAATGCTTCGTTTTCGTCACCATTTTGGTCAATATCGACCTCGTTATCACTACCGATAACATCGGCATAGCCGAAGTTTGTGCTGCCATCTTGATGGACTTCGATGTCATTATCTTCGCCATCGGCAAAAGCAGTAATTTCGTTGTTGTCACCGTCTGAGCTCATGTCGATATCGTTGTCATCGCCATATGCACCGAAGGTAGCAAAGTTAGTGTCGCCTTCTTGATCAAGGTCGATATCATTCTCATTGCCCCATACCTGGAATTCGGCGCCGTTGTTATTGCCTTCCTGCTCAAGGTCGATATTGTTATCATCGCCTTGGATGTCGGCAATTAGCGTGTCACCAATAGTGTTATTATCGCCACGTTGAGTGATCTCAACATCGTTATCATCACCTGTAGTAAGGGCAAGGTAAGCCGTGTTGCTGTCGCCTTCCTGGTTAACCTCGATCTCATTGTCTGAGCCTGTCAGAGAGTAGACAAAACCTGTGTTGTTATCGCCTTCCTGAGTCACTAAGAAGTTGTTGTTATCACCAGCAACACCTTTGATGGCACCTAAGTTACCGTTACCTTCCTGATAGACTTCGACGTCGTTGTTGTTACCTACGTTTGGCGTGATGTCCAGCGATACCATGCCACCTATGTTGTTATCACCGTATTGAGTGATATCACCATCGTTGTCGTTGCCTTCAACACGGAATACACTGAAGTTTCCGCTACCTTCCTGAACAACGATAGCTGAGTTAGTATCACCTAACAGTTCTACCACAGCCTCGTTCTGGCTGCCGTCTTGCGTGACATCGACAAAGTTATCATTACCTGAAACAACGACATTGGCTTGGTTCCAGAAATCAGCCTGCTCGACTAAGGCTTCGTTGTCATCGCCTTCAATATTTATATCTGCAACATGCCAATCGGCTGCTTGATCGACTTCAACATTGTTACCTAGTCCCTTTGAATCGATATAAGTTTCCGCCCAATATCCATCCTGAACGATTGTGGCTGTCTGCTCGTCGCCTTCTTGGTTTAGTACTGCGGTATGGCGGTCACCGGTTTGAGTGACATAGGCTTCTTGGCCAACCACATCGCCAGCAGTGACAATAGTCTGAGTTAGTGTGGCACTGTTATCCGAGTCCGCTAAAGCGGATGAGCTCATTCCGAGTCCTGCGGCGATTGCTAAAGCTATGATCGATTTTGTTTGCGTTCTCATTTGACGCTCCCTGTTAATATTGAGTTATTGTGATTGCTGCCCCGTCTGCAATCTGTTCAATTGAAAAATTAGCGCTTCCCAGTTGATCTAGTTGAACCAAGTTGTCATTACCTATCTGAGTAATATCAGCCTGATTACGCACACCAACCTGGAGTAGTTCGACTTCATTGTTATCACCGTATTGAGTGATATTGGCTTGGTTATCCAGACCGACTTGATCTAGCTCTATACTGTTGTCATGACCTGACTGCAGTAAATAAGCGTGATTAAGTACACCCGTTTGAACCAAGTTAATGAAATTACCTCGCCCGTTAGTTTCAAGTAGAGTTTGCAGAGTGATAGGTATTTCATAATCTTCACTATCTTGGCGCTCTTGAGGCTCTTGGCTATGAGCACAGAAGCTACTTGATAGTAGAATGATGATGGATAGAGCCTTAGTTAAAGCTTGCACTTAACACCCCTTTACGAGTTGCTTGTCATGACATTAAATGCGTAATGCTTGCAAAAATTGCCTGTGACTCGCGATGGATTTCTCTGATCTGGCTAAGTTTTTAGTTAAGCCAAATTTGATATCCAAGGTACGTATCGATGAAAAATGCCGCAATCGGAAGAAGGTCTATTTATTCGATTTAAATTTATAAACTAATAAATTGCTGTAATTAAGTGAAATATATCGAGATTATCCTAAAAGGTATTAAATATTCTTTAAATGTATAACCCCATACAACTAGTAGTAAAGTTGTAAAAAATGTTAACACCCTTTTAAATTTTGCTTTTGTGTGGCAAAAATTCACGGGTTAATAAGTGCCGGTTATCACGCTGTGACTTTCGAGGCTTACTTATACCTCTTGGTATTAGGTCAAGGAATGACGCGGTAAAGGGATGAAGTACCGGATTGGGGAATTTTAAAGGATTAATAGGAAATCAGTTTATGTTAAACAAACTGTCACCTCTGGCGATTGCCATTGCAGGGGTTATGGCTGTATCTGCGCCAGTACAAGCAAAATCAATTTCTAACCATGAATATGTGAAAGATTCGATTCTCGTTGTTTATAAAGATAACACGACTAAGAGCGAGCGACTTTCGGCTCAGCGACTAGTAAGGGGATCCATTCGTGATCTCAATGCCGACGGTATCGATGATAAATTCTCTCGCTTACTCGATGGACGTTTAGCTAAATTATCTCTACGTTCAGGTGCCAATATTGACGAGGCTATTAAGGTCATTAGTAAGCACCCAGCGGTTAAGTATGCTGAGCCAAACTATGTGATAAAGGCCATAGGAACACCGGACGACCCTGACTTTGTCTCTCTTTGGGGCATGCACAACACAGGTCAGGATGGTGGAACGGCCGATGCTGATATCGATGCGGTCGAAGCATGGGATATCACCACAGGTGATACCAGTGTCGTGGTAGGTGTTATCGATACGGGTGTCGATTATAACCATGAAGATCTACAGGGAAATATCTGGACTAACCCCAATGAGATCCCGGGTAATGGTATCGATGATGACGGTAACGGCGTGATCGATGATATTCACGGTTATAGTGCTATCAATGATAATGGCGACCCTATGGACGGTAACGGTCATGGTACTCATGTATCGGGCACTATCGGTGCAAAGGGTAATAATGGTATCGGTGTTGTGGGTGTTAACTGGGACGTGACTATCGTCGGCTGTCAATTCCTCGATGCGAGCGGATCGGGTTCTACCGAAGGTGCGATTGCCTGTATCGATTACTTGACTGATCTTAAGATTAATCATGGTGTAGACATCAAGGCGACCAACAACTCATGGGGCGGCGGCGGATTTAGCCAGGCGCTGAAAGACTCAATCGACTCTGCAGGCGATGCAGGCATCTTGTTCTTCGCTGCTGCGGGTAACAGTGCGTCAGATAATGATGCGACTGCCAGTTATCCGGCAAGTTATGATTCAGACGCGGTAATGGCGATTGCCAGTACCGATAGAAATGACAACATGTCAGGCTTCTCACAGTGGGGCTTAACCAGTGTCGATATGGGCGCACCTGGCTCATCAATTCTATCGACGACTCCGGGTAACGGTTACTCGAGCTATTCGGGTACATCCATGGCAACGCCTCATATGACGGGTGCTGCCGCTCTGGTTTGGTCAATCAATCCGGATCTGAGCGTTGCTGAAATGAAACAGCTGCTGATGGACTCAGGTGATGTGAATGCCGATCTAACAGGTAAGACAGTTGCTGGTACTCGACTCAACGTAGCGACAGCGTTGGATATGGCCGATCCTTCTCCAAGTTACCGTTTCACTGCAACGCCAGTATCTCAAACTGTTGAGGCCGGTTCTGGTACCAGTTACGACTTCAGTGTCGGTAGCGTAGCGGGTTGGGATGATACTGTTGCGCTGACGGTAGCCGTTTCACCAGCATTAGCTGGCGTTACTCTGTCTAACGATACTGTGATGGCGGGTGATATGTTTACCGTCGATGTGATGACTGCAGATAACGCAGCATGGGGCGATTATACTATTACCGTTTCCGGTGATGATGGCATGATCCAGAAGGACAAGTCAGTATCTCTGACTGTACTGCCACAGGGTCTTGAAGACTTCACTTATCGCAATGATTCATCTGTAGATATTCCTGATAACGATGCAACTGGTATTACTAGCACTATCGAGATCAGCGATGTGGTACAGATCTTCGGCGTCAATGCCGATGTGAATATTACTCATACCTGGAGTGGCGATCTACTGGTGACTCTGACTTCACCAGCAGGCACTGAAGTTGTCTTGTCGAATCGCGCCGGTGGAAGTGCGAATGATATCATCAAGAGTTGGGATCTGAGTGACTTCAACGGTGAGATGGTTGCCGGTACCTGGACACTATTTGTCAGTGATAATGTCGGTGCTGATACCGGTACATTAAATAGCTGGGGCATGGTGGTTTCTGGTGTGGGTGATGCGGCTCCTGCTGCACCTGTCGCTAGCTTCGATTACAGTGTCGATAGCCTGAATGTGGCATTTACTAACACGAGTACCGACGCTAATGACGATATCGTCAGCTATAGCTGGAGCTTTGGTGATGGCTCTATATCTGCCGATATGAGTCCTAACTATGTATATGCTGCTGCAGGCACTTACTCTGTGTCTATGACTGTGACCGATGCCGAAGGCAACGAAGACACGGCTATGATGGATGTAGAGGTATTTGAACACAGCATCACGGCTACTGTTGCTCGTGCTAGAGTTTCACGCCGCGGTAGTGCTCTGGTCGACCTGACTTGGGATGGTGCTTCTGGTGAGTCTGTGAGTATCTACCGTGATGGTGTGATGATCAAAACCACAGATAATGATGGTCGTTACCGTGATCGATTCACCAATGCACCAGCATCGGTTGAATATAAGATCTGTGAAACCTCTACTAGCCTATGTTCTGATCCAATTACGGCTCAGTTCTAAGCGAATAGATTCAAGGCACTCAGACGTGCCATAAGGAAACTCTTCCTTGTTAGATTGCGGCCTTAGGGCCGCTTTTTTTATGGTTTTTTTAGAGAAAAAATTAAACTGGTTAGTGTTGATGACCGCTAGTCGATTGGCTAGGAATATGGGATTTTTCAATGTCAGTAGCGAGCTCGAGTTGAGTGATGACCTGTTTGAACTCTCCCCTGATATCCCTCATCTGAGTTTGTACCAATTGGCTGGATTGTCTTAACGTCGCAGGCATGTTTTTTAGGTATTTCTTACCTGTCTCGGTGCGGTAGAAGGCGGCGATATCCTTTAGCTCCTGCTCCTGGTAAGTACTGGTATAGAGTGAAATAAACTCAGGCTGGATCCGTTCCCAGTTGAGTCGCTTGTTAGCCAGTTCGAATGCTTGCTCCCTGTATCTGGTCTCTATCTCTCTATGCTCCCTCTTTAAGGGCAGATCTTTCACCAGATGAGCGTAACTAGCTTTGAGTTGATACATGGCTTGGGGGATCACGTCTTGGGCTAAGGTGGCATCTAACACAGCCTGAGCAGCCGCTCGATGAGACTGACTGATCTCATTATTATCGGCAGCGAAAGCAGTATTAGAAAATAGGATGGTTAAGGTCAAAATATATTTTTTCATCACAACTCCTGATGATTAAGGAACCTAGCTCCTAGGATCTAGCGTCTGGGATCTAGGTTCCTGCATTAATTACTTCAGATCTGCCTGAATGGCCACACCCGAACTCGCTACATCACTCTGTAGAGTGATGTAGTACCAACCTTCAATCGGATTAGTCACAGTGAATGACTCATTGGTGCTGCCCGCGTTAGTCGATGATGCCGAGTTAGACTGAGCGCTAGGCCAGCTAGTGCCACCATATATACTGACATCACCTGTTCCATGACCTGTTCTTACTGTAAGTTCAATGCTACCTGCATCGATCCACATGCTGTAGTAGTTCACACCATCGGCGGTACAGAGCGCCTCTGCGGATGTGAGTCGTCCATCACTCACTGGGTTGAGTGTCTGACAGGCATCACTGATATTAGCGTTCGCTGGTGGTGTTACAGGCACAGTGGTGCCGTCACCTAAGCTAACCTTAATGGTCGTGCCGCTATACTCGGTATTGGTATCGACCTCTATGTAGCGCCAGCCTCTGTTCGCCGTTACTTGAATCGACTCCTCATTACCCGCAGTAGTCGAACGGACATGAGCATTGTTAGCATCGGCCCAGGTATCCGCGTTGTAATACAGGCTTGCATCGCCGGTTCCACCAGATGTAGTGATGGTCAGTTGAGTATTATCTTCCTCGACAAAAACATAGAAGCTGCTTCTACCGCCACTGATGCATTCATCTTTACCGAATGTCAGTTGGCCGTAACTCATGGTCGGGGCGCCACAGTCCAGAGTTGGGTCAGGGTTGGGATTGGTTCCACCACCTTGAGCCGGATCGGGATCGGCAAACACCTCAGAGGTGCTGACAAGAAGATTCGCTCCACCAAATTCTCCGGAGAGTGTCAGGTAGTGCCAATACTCGTTCGGATTCAGGGTGACCTGAATCACCTCATGGTTGCCGTTGCCTATGCCGAAACCATCATTGATTTCACCGCTCGCCCAACCTGTGGTGCTGTAATAGATATCGGCATCGCCCCAACCGCCGCCGGTTTTGATCCACAGGGTTTGATTGGTTCGGTCGACGTTGGCGAAGGCAAAGCTAGCTCTGCCATTCTGTGAGTCGATACACTCCATGGGCTGATCTATAACCAGAGATGCATCGGGCGTGTAGCGATAGGTTTCACTGGTTACGGTACATGGCGAATAGTCCTTACTTATGGTCGAAACCGGGCCCGCCCAGTTGCCATCAGTGCCACTCGCTAACGCGGCCGCATCGGATGGCCCGTGATCGACTATACCGTTATCGACGATACTTAAACCACTGGTTAGCCAACCTGCCCACTCGTTGTCATAGCGAGTGCCGATACCGTCTATAAAGGTTTGATATTCAGTGTATTGATCGTTTCTCAGGTAGGCTAAAATCTGATCCACATCGGCTTTATGATTCTCAAACATGAAGCGCACCGCTAGGTAGCCCCAGCGATAGATACGGTCCTGGCCGGAGTTGTAGTTATTCTTGAATATGGTTGAAAGTGGGAACTCCCCGGTTTCACCTAAGGTGATGGCCGTGGTGTTGGCATCACGGTAAGAGATGTATTCGGCTAAGCCTTCGATCCACCAGATGGTGTCGACTGAGATCCCACGGCCGAAATCACCCTGCAGATTATAGCGGCCATCTAAGTAATGTACGTATTCGTGTTGCAGGTTCCAGATATGGAAATCGGGTCTGCGCCACTCGGCCTCATAGGCGATAAAACGCGCCTGATTTTTAAGCCCCGCTGGTGAGCCTTCCAGATACATGCCGCCATTGTTGGTGGCGATGCCGAAGAAGGTACCGGCATAGGACTGGTAGTCGCTCGAGCTGTCAAATACGACCAGCTCCAAGGCGCTGTTATTGTCATTTGCGACAGGAGTACGGTTAGTGGCCAACTTGGTATGGAAGTAACTCTCCTGATTACCTAGCACACCACATGCCCAATTTGCCTGATCTCGATACATACTCTGAGCACGCATCTTTAATGTTGAAGAGCACTCCCAGTTGAAGGTCAGTGTTTCGGCCTCCAGCTGCGCCTTGAAGCCACAGATATCGTAATAGTTACAGTTACTGCGATCATAATAATCGGCCATCTCGGCGGCGGCCATCCAGATCACTTTCGAGGTATCGTTCTTACTGCTGCTGTCGAGTACCGCCTTGACTAAAGTGGTGACTCGGCTTTTCATCTCTGGGATGTGATACAGACGAGACAGCTCACGCACGGCATTGGTCAGCACATATTCGGCATCGGTACCCACCAGATGCCGATTGGCTAATTGGAAGTTATTCAGAGCATCGAGAATGCTTTGGTCTGTGGCAAATAATGCCTTCATGGGGTCATCCCACTGGGCGCGGAACAAGGTTGTGAAAACCGAGTTAGCGGCGGCATTCATGCCGAAGTTAACTTCCCAGTTCGCATCAAAGCGGCTAAGTACTTCTTTAGTGATGTGATTGAAGTCGGCGCCGAGTCCAATAGAGTCGATAAGGATCAGAGTTTCCTTCAATACGCCTGAATTCTCCGTAGATACGGTCCAGATATTACCATTGTTAAACAGGGCTGTGATCTGAGTCTTGACGTCAGATTTGACTGCGCTCGAGTAGGCCGGTACATCGTTAGGGCTATAGAACTGCACGTAGAGTGCGGCGCGTTGGAAATAGATCAAAGACTCGATACCTGTGATATCAACTCCGGTATAGCCTGCTGCACGGTCACGCACGGCTGAGGCGATAGTGCGCATATTAGACTCACTGAATAGCACTGTGGCATCCGGGCCCTTCAGGTTGTAGAGCGGGCTGACACATTGAGGATCTGAGTTAGCAAGCTCAGTCACGAGTGCATTGCCGCTGAGTCCGATAAATGCGCTGCAACCCGTAGCGGCCATAGGGCCACTGAGTCCAATGGGACCCGGCGATGCGAGGGGCGAGACAGATTCTGTATTGGCCCAGGGAGAACGAGTTCGGGTTAGGGCTGAGACTTGACTAGATACTAAAGTGGATGAAGTTAAGGGGGCTGAGAGCAGGTTCGAGTCTAGATTAGTCTCGTCATGACTCACTTGTGTGTTACTCATGGCACTGAAGCTTGTTGCTAAACCAAGTGCGACGACCAGGGTGTTAAGTTTCATGGGGTCTCCATTATTGTTGATTGCTCCCGATACCTACTTGGCACAGGAGTTAACTGTCTGCTGAGCAGATCTTGTTAATGATCTAGATATAAAAGAAGCGACCGCATGCATAACATCTGAATATGCAACACTTTCCTTGGGTGATGCGTAACAAAAAAGTAACAATATAGCCAAGGAATATAATATACAATATAAATTTGATCGTTTTTTGTTCGAATTTAAATTAAACTTATAGAATATACATTTAACAAATTGATTTTTAATGTATTTTTAAGATTTGAGAAAATAGCATTTAACTTTTAAAAATTTACTGATGGTTGAGTGCTTGGGTCCAGAGATGGAGGTCACTCACTTCGAATCTATTGATTCGAGCCATTAAGGGGTGTATGTATAAGAGCTCGCAAATAGAAATCTAAACTGACTATGCCAAACATCTTACTACCCCAAGATTATCTTCATGTTGATTTCGATCATCCCGGCGACGCCGATGTGATGTTTTTTAAGCGCTCCTCCTTGCCTGAACTTGCCAAAGACCAAGTATTAATCAAGGTCGCCTATGCCGGTGTCAATGGCCCCGATGTTGCTCAAAGAAAGGGAGCCTATCCGCCGCCTAAGGATGCGAGTCCTATCTTGGGTCTGGAAGTGGCTGGAGAAGTCTGCGCTCTGGGAGCTGAGGTGAGCCAATGGCAACTAGGTGACAAGGTCACGGCCTTAGTGCCTGGTGGTGGCTATGGCGAGTATGTGGTCACCCATTACTCCCATTGCTTACCTATCCCTCAGGGCTGGACTCTGGAGCAAGCCGCCGCTATCCCGGAAACTTTCTTCACCGTGTGGGGTAATCTGTTTATGCGAGCGGGTTTGCAATCCGGGGAGACTGTGCTTATTCATGGTGGTTCAGGCGGGATTGGTAGCGCGGCGATAGCCTTAGCTAAAGCATTCGGAGCCAGAGTCATAGCCACATCGGGCAGCGATGAGAAATGTGATTATTGTCTGAGTCTAGGGGCCGATTTAGCCCTCAATTATCAGGATGATTTTGTTCAACCTGTGATGGATTACACCTCAAATTTGGGTGTAAATCTGGTGTTCGATATCGCCGGTGGCGATTTTATTAACCAAAATTTGAAGGCGTTAGCCGTCGATGGACGCATGGTGTCAGTTGCCATGCAAAGGGGGCCACAGGCGCAAGTGGACATATTTAGGATCATGGCTAAGCGCATCACCTGGACAGGTTCCACATTAAGGCCTCAGAGTGTAGAGGCTAAGGCCAATATAGCTTCTGAGTTACGGCAAAAGGTCTGGCCATTACTGGAGCTAACTCGAGATGGTGAATCCTGTAACAATAAGCTAGTGCCAAATATATCGGCGCGATTTTCTCTTGCTGACAGTGTCGGAGCGCATCGACTGATGGAATCGGGTCTGCACAGAGGAAAAATAGTGTTATCGGTTCATGGAGAAGAGTCTGATTGAAATGTTTTTTGTAATATAGCCGAAATATAACTGCCATCAGGCTAGTCCACTATAGCCTTATGGGTTTCTAGGGTTTATTTATTGTGGATTAAATTATTTTTACACAGAAAAACTTGAATAATTGAGTCTTTAAGCTAAATTCGATATTGACTGAGATTTTCAAAATGTGTTGATTTAAGGGTATTGGCATATATGTATAACACAACAAAAACACCAGTATGGTATGGCGAATTAAGAACGGCTCGAGGCAATGCTATTGTCATTCATGATAAGCAGTTTCCTGAAGCTAAAGCGGGTCGTATTTATCTTTATAATGCGGTGAGAGATACGATCATCGAGTATGCCGAAGAGATAGTCTCGGGTAATCTTCATGATCTCGATAAGGCAAGGATCAAGGCTGCCGAAGACGCCTATGGTGCAGCGTGGGACTCGGCTCGTTCAGAATTTATGGAGAAGCATCAGGGCTGGGTCGATGCGAATGCCACCAAGCATAAGCCTCTGATTACTAAAGGGAAGTCTAAATCAAAAAAGCGAGGTGAGGTCGATGGGGCCTCATCAGATAATGAGCCTGGCTCTGAGAGTCTGGACAGAGAGTTTGCTAATGGCTGGTCCGGCGGGCTCGAAGAATAAAGTGTTGAAGAGCTGTTTGTCGAAAGAGTCTATGCGCCTAGTTCTTAAAGCCTAGGCGCTTTTGTTCATTCTTTTAAAACGTCTTAAACTCATAACGGCTGATATGGTGGTAAATCTCTTTCGGTTTTATCCAGGGATCGGCTTCCAGAGTGGGCTGATTGGCACCGTCTGGAAGCTGCTGCGGCTCGATACAGATGGCGTGATGTGATTTTAATTCCTTGCCACCTTTACCCAAATTACCTCCAAGGTAATTTGCCCCGTAAATCTGCACACTGGGCTGATTAGTATATAGCGTCATACTTCTACCGGATTCAGATGCGCTGAGGCAGCCAAAGCGAGTCATTTCTGAGTCTGAAGCGTTTGTTAGGTAGCAATGATCTATTCCGGATGTGGAGACAAAACTTTCATCATTTTGGACGATAGATAAGGCTTTAGAACGGCGGAAATCCAGCAAAGAACCCGAAGCATCTTTCATTCCTGTGGGAATACCTGAGTCGTCCAGAGTGAGCATGCTGGTGGTATCTATCTGTAATTGATGCTCTGCGTTACTCGTTGAACCACTGCCTTCAAGATTGAAATAACTATGTTGAGTCAAGCTAATGGGACAAGGCTTATTGACTGCAGCAAAGATCTCCATATAGAGATTATTTCCCACCAATCGATAATCTAACTGCACGTTACAGATCCCCGGAAAGCCCATATCGCCATCGGGACTGACTAAGTTAAGGCGAACGCCATCGGGCAGTTGACCCATATGCCAGTGTTTGCGATTAAAGCCCTCGCTCCCCCCATGGAGGCAATGACTCGCCTGATTGATATCTAACCGATATTCATCTTCACCGAAACTCATCTTGCCATTGGCTATGCGATTGGCATATCTTCCGGCAATGGCACCTAAGTGAGCGCCTTGTTTGAGGTAATCTTCGATAGAGTCACAGCCAAGCACGATATTGCCTCGCTCGCCATGACGATCCGGAGTCCACAAGGAACGTATGATTCCGCCTAAGCTCAATACTTCTATGGCTATGATGCCATTATCTATCCTGACACGTTCGATTTGACCGCCACGAGGATCGGTCCAGAGGTCTAGCGGGCGAAAACGTACCATTGGGTATCCTTAAATTGAATTATGTGCAGTCAAGACTTTGGCTCCTAGGCCTTAGGCCCTGGATTCTAGTAACTTTAGTCTCTTAATAAACTTCTTCATCTACTCGGGTCGCTCCAGCGCTGGCCGAACAGAGGTAAACAGTGGCTTCTAATCCTGTCTTTTCTGCATATTGACTCTCAATCGCTTCGACCACTGCATCGGTCAAGGCATGATCCACTAAAGCAACGATACAACCACCAAAGCCCCCACCTGTCATTCTCACGCCGCCACGGTCGCCTATGACTTGTGCGATGATGTCGACTAAGGTATCTATTTCTGTCACTGTTATCTCGAAATCATCACGCATAGAGGCGTGGGATTGAGCCATCAGCTCACTTAATTTAGGTATATTGCCCGCTTCTAATGCATGGCTGGCGTGTTGCGTCCTGCGGTTTTCTGTCAGCACATGTCGTGCTCGTCTATAACTGACATCGGATAGCTCAGATCTAGCGGCTTCAAGTTGGCAGAGATCGACATGCCTCAGGCTTTCAACTCCGAAGTGATCGGCGACTTCTTCGCATTGCTCGCGTCTTAGGTTGTACTCAGAGTCGACGAGTCCTCGCTGAACATTTGAGTTGACTATGATAAGACTTAGGCTGTCGGGAATATGAACTGGCTCACTGTCTAAGTCTTCACAATCTATCAGCAGGGCATGATCTTGCTCGCCTAGGGCGCTGATCATTTGATCCATGATACCGCAGGCGCAGCCTACGTATTGATTTTCACCGCGCTGAGCCATCTGAGCTACGGCAAGGGGTGAGAGCCTAAGCTGACTGCAATCATTGACTGCGGTGCCGAAGGCTACCTCTAAGGCTGCCGATGATGAGAGGCCTGCACCTAAAGGCACATTGCCAACCACAGAGATATCGAGTCCTTTAGCCGAGAGTCCAGCTGCAGCCATGGCTGCAGTAAAACCCTTTAGGTAATTAACCCAGCCATCATCAGGATTCATGGTGCCTTCCTGACCGAAGTTCCATTCTTTTATTTCACCTGGGAAGGCATCGGATACGGCGCGATAGAGATCATCATCCCGTCGCTTGACTGCGATAATCGTATGGAAATTGATGGCGGCGGGTAAGACAAAACCATCATTATAATCTGTATGTTCTCCGATCAAGTTTACCCGGCCAGGAGCCAAGTAAAGATCGTCTGCTGTTGTGCCAAAGGTTTGCACAAATAATTTGTTCGCGCGCTGTGCGGGATTCAACATGCTTTAAAGCTTCCCTTATAAAATTGTTTGCTCAATAACTGCCATTAGGCAGGCGTTTAAATACGGTACTTGTTGACCGCTTCATTTTACTTGCTTGATAGCTAGCTTATGTATCGCCAGCTAAATATGTAAATAAATATTACATAGGTTTTTATAGCATGAGTAAGCCGAGGCTGTAACTGAGTTTTTTCGACATTCTGATGCAAAACAGACTAATTGATCCGTTTATAGTCGTTTTTGCCCTTTTTTATAGGTTAACCCTTAGGTTTGAAGTGACATTTCAGCATAGAAAAAAGAGCGATGGCCCAGTAGTAAAACTCGCTAAGCTCGCTCTATTTCATCAAGATATTGTGGATTAGTCTTATCGACCTAGCTCTCCGTCGCTGCTACGGGGGTGACGATCTGGCCACCAAAGACAAACTTACTCAGTAACAGGGTGACCAAGATGGTCGCAAATAGGGTGATCGCCATCATATGTATGAAGTGGAAAGGGCTCCAAACGAAGGTGAATACGGCGTATATGAGTACACCGAAGACCAGGCCAATCTTGATCGCCTTAGCGTGAACATTCTTAAACACCAAGGCGCAGATAAAGGCGGCTAACACTGGCATAGAGTAGAGGCCATTGAGTTGTTGCAGCAAGGAGATGATGCTCTCCGATTGTGCAAAAACAGGTACCAGAGCGACCGAGATTAAGGTGAAGACTAAGGCTACACGGGTGCCTATCTTACGCACGTCGGCATTGGGGTTGATATAGTTCTGGTGAATATCACAGGTATAGAGCGCCGCCGCCGAGTTAAGGCAAGAGTTAAATGAGCTCAGCACAGCGCCGGCAATCACGGCTGCGAAAGCGCCGGATAACCAAGATGGCAATAAGTCTCCCACTAACCTCCCATAGGCGACATCGCCTACGTCACCATATAACTTGAAGGCGACAATTCCGGGCAGCACAACAATGAAAGGCACGATTAACTTCATCACCACTGCGGCATAAAGTCCTTTTTGCGCTTCTTCCACAGATTTGGCAGCCAGGGCTCTCTGGGTGATCACCATATTGGTTCCCCAGTAGAAAATCTGAATGAAGATCATACCTGTCAACAAAGTATGCCAGGGGATATCTGATTTATCATCGCCAATAAGCGTGATGCGCTCAATCGGGATGCCCGAGAGATCCCAGTTAATTGCGTTCATGGCCAGATATGAGACAACAATCCCCATGGCTATCAGACCTATGCCGTTTAAAGTGTCTGATATGGCAATGGCTCTGAGGCCACCGAAGATGGCATAGACGGCGCCGACAACGGCGAAGATAATGGCCAGCATGGTGACGGATATCTGCAGGCCAAACATAGATTTCATAAACAATGAGCCGGTGTAGAGCACTACAGGTAGCAAGATAAAGGCATAGCCCAGCATGAAGAGTACCGAGACCATGGCGCGAATGCCCTTATCATTGTACTTGCGCTCCAGCAGTTCTGTGGTGGTGGTACAATTGTATTTGTAATAGATAGGGATGAGCCACTTAGCCAAGATTATCAGGCCAATGGCGGCACTAATTTCCCACCAGGCAACCAGTAATGCCTGAGCGCCGTTCATGCCGACGATCTGCTCGGCACTGATGTTGGTCATCATCAAGGAGCCCGCTACAACCACCCAACTCAGGCCGCCGCCAGCTAAAAAGTAATCCTTGCTGTCGCTGGTGTCTCGTTTGATGTTACGGCACTTAAGGTAGGTAATCAGTCCCACCGTCGCCGTCAGGCCAAAAAATATGACCAGTTGAATGATCTGTTCCATCTTGATTTCCTTTTCTTATTTTATTTTATGTTCGCACTAAATTCTACTGAGGAAAGTTATCCTACGACCGTTAAAATCAGCGGGTAACTCAGATTTCAACTAGTCTCTGGCTAGTTGCTGCAGCTGGCTACTCGAGTCGATGGGAACAAGCCTGAACTCGAAATTTATGGGCTGTGCCTGGATACGATAAGCTTGATGGACTTGTCTGCCCCATGAGGTATCTCCGCCTACACCCATCTGTTTATAATCGATATTCCAGGTCACATAGTCTCTAATCGGGATCTCGGCGCCATGGTTCTGAGTGACAGGGACTAAGCCCGAAGCCGAGCTTTGAGCATCACCGGATCTAAAGTCGATATCGGTCTGAGAGAAGGGCCATAGGCTGGTTTGTAACTCTTTGGCCGCGACGGCCATTAAGCCTGTGCCTTCACTATTGGTTACAGCAGCATATCGCACCTGAGTTCGCTGGCCTGTCTCTTGGGGGCGAGAGTAGCGGTGATATAGCTTCTCGATAGGCAATTGGTACCAACCCAATGGATTCCCAGTGGATCTGTCTGCATAGGTTTCTTCTGGGCCGCGACCGAAGTAACTCATAAATCGTCGATCGAAAGGCAGTCGAGTGCTAAAGCCAAACCTGGGAAGATCTGGTAGTGCCTTGTCACCGGGTTTAAATTGACTCTTTATCACTAGCTCACCCTTGTTATTGAGCCGGTAGAGGCTGACTAAACTAAAGCCGAGTGTTGGATGGACTTGGGTGACCCTAAGACGCTTATTGTTAACTTTTTCGATAGATTCAAGTTCAAGCTCAGTGGCCGCGTCCTGCCAAACACCACCCCACTTCGGCAGACCATTACCCAGATCATTATCTGTCGGTGCACGCCAGAAGTTTGCCATTAAAGGAGCGGTTATCTGAGATTCTCCGCCTGTGTTAACTTGGGTTAGCCAACCAGTATCTTTCGAGATGGCGTAGCTGTTTTTATTCATACTTAGTAGCCATAAATCATCTGTTTCGCTAATACGACTGCTTTGGCTGAACTTGGTTATCGCAGGAGAGGCTAGCTGGATCTCAAATTGTTCGAAGGCCAAGCTGTGACCCGAGGGCAACATGGGTTGTGGGCTATCGACCAGTGCGGTGACCAGCAGATGATAGTCGTAGTGTTTATTAAGCTTCTGTGCCTGCTGAGATTCGAGTTTGAATTTGATCGTTTTACTCTCTCCGGCTGGAATTAGCGGCATCTTAATTTGGCGAGTGAAGATCGATACACCATCTTGTTGCAGTGACCAACTTAGCGCCAGACCCGATGTGTCTTTGAAGTCGTATTTATTACTCAGGGTCAAGCTTATTTCGGCACCATCTATCTGGAAACTGCTGAATCCAATAGGCTGATACACCTTCTTTACTTGGCTCAGGTGTGGATGAGGGTTACGGTCGGGATCCACTAGGCCATTATTGAGGAAGTTGCCATCGGTAGGCATATCTGGTTCATAGTCCTTGCCGTAGGCCCAATATCTTTGGCCTTTATCATTGGTGAAGGCCAGAGATTGATCGACCCAATCCCAGATAAATCCACCTTGCAGGTTAGGGTAGCGCTCGATGACGTCCCAGTAATCTTGTAAATTACCCACCGAATTACCCATGGCATGGGCATATTCGATCATGATCAGTGGTCTGTCGCTATTATTCTTAGCATATTTTTCTATGCGTTCGATGGACGGATACATGGGGGCCACTATGTCGGTATAGGCCTGAGTACCAGCTGGTTCATACTGGACCGGGCGGCTGGGATCTCGTTGTTTTACCCAGTGGTAAAGAGACTCGAATAACTTGCCTTCACCCGCCTCGTTGCCCAATGACCAGATGATGATAGAGGCATGATTCTTGTCGCGCTCCAGCATACGTTCGACCCTAGCTTGGTGGGCCGGCAGCCAGCTCATCTCATTGCCGAGTTGAGTCTTTTCATCGATTGCCAATGGATGGGATTCGATATTGGCTTCATCGATAATATACATGCCATATTTGTCGGCGAGTTGTAGCCAATAGGGATCGTTAGGGTAGTGACTCGAGCGCACGGCGTTGATGTTACTTTGCTTCATCAAGCGTATATCTTTTTCCATGCTCTCACGGCTAACCACATGACCAGTCATTGGATCGGTTTCGTGGCGGTCGACACCGCGTATTGTGATGGCCTTGTTGTTGACGAGTAGCTGACCGCCTCTTATCTCGATACGGCGAAAGCCTATTTTCTGACTACTGGATTGGAGTAATGCGCCATCCTGGTCTCTTAGGTTGACGATAAGCTGATACAGTTCTGGTGTTTCGGCGCTCCACAGTTGAGGATGCTTGAGTGTAAACTTGAACTGCTCATCTCTCTCTCCGTTTAAGCTGAGTGATTTCGCCCCTTTAGCGATGTCACTGCCAGCGGGAGAGACGATTCGGTAATCCAAAGAGACCTTCTGCTCTTTATTGTGATTCTTTAGCTTGAGTGTCAGCGTCATATCGGCGCGGTTAAGATCGTTGTTGAGTTTATAGCTTGCATCGATATCGACAATTCGCTGCGGCTCGGTGGCGTAGAGATAAACATCTCTCTCTATGCCACTCATACGCAGCATATCTTGGCTTTCAAGATAACTGGCATCACTCCAGCGGATGATCTTCATGGCGATCAGGTTGTTACCCGCTTTCAAATAATCAGAGATATCAAACTCGGCTGGGGTCTTGGCGCCTTGACTGTAGCCCACCTCCTTGCCGTTGACGAACAAGGTGAAGGAAGATCGCGCCGCGCCAACATGGAAGAAGACCTGCTTGGCGTTCCAGTTTTCCGGCAAGGTGATTTCCCGTCGATAGCTGCCTGTGGGGTTGTGATCTGTTGGCGCATTTGGCCAGGTCGTAGTGAAGGGGTAGCGTTCATCTAAGTAGATGGCATGGCCATAGCCCTGAGTTTCCCAGTTGCCGGGAACTGCAATTGTGCTCCAGCCTGACTCATCGAAGGAGGCGCTGGCAAAGTCGGACGGCGCAGACTTAGGGTTTTTGGCGTAATGAAAGTGCCAGATCCCGTTAAGATCCAAAAAGTTGCTACTGTTACGATACTCATCTTTAGTGGCCTTGCTGACCGAGCTGTATGGAAAAAAGCTGGCGTGGGGGGCTTCTTTATTCACTTCAAAGATGGTGTGGTCTTGCCAACGATCGGCAGCCAAGGCGAGCTGGGCGGGAAGACTCAAACAGATAAGGCAGGCGGTTATCAGCTGAGTTAACTTGTTTTTCTTAGCTCGGTAAGACGTTAACTCTTCCGGCATTAATGCGTTAGGTATCAAGGCTAATCTTCCTTTGTTATTGTTATCTTCATAATATTGATTTTGTTGATTAATTTTTATTTCTGGGCATTCATTTCCTGCTCCATACGATAGCAATATGTTGTAGATCCGGGCTGATAGCTATTCTTGAGGCGTGAACGTGTTGCTCTGATGGCTGCGGTAAAGTAGCGACGGCTTGCCAAGGGTTATCAGCTTTACTCTTTGCTGATGCTGATGCTGATGCTGATGCTGATGCTGATGCTGATGCTGATGCTGATGGCCAGGCCCTGAGGTGGTTCTTATCTATGTTGAAGATCCAGCCGTTATTGCTCCAGGCGTAATCTTCGCTGCCATTATCGACGGAGATCAGCGGTGTGTGACTGCCGGAAAGGGGGTCGAAACGCTTGATGACACGGTCGCCATCTTGTTGCTTATGCAGGTAGCTGAAAGCTTTATCGTTGGGAATTACATGTATGCTGCGTCCGGCGTTTGCCACCACAAAATGGCGTTCATCGGCGCCGGATATCGACTCATCAGACAAGGAACTGGCTTCGAAATAGAGGCTATATGCATAACGTGCCCAGAGTAAGGTGCCGAACTCGGGATGGTGAGCATAGTAGCCCGTTGGGATCATGCTATTGATGGCGCGAGCTCTGGGTTTGTTGGCCTCTTGCTGCCAAACACTCTGGTGGGGCACGCCTTGTTCGACGATATAACGAATTCCATCTGCGGTTGCTGATGATTCTTTACCTGACAGCTTATACGTGAGTGGCTGGGGTGAGTATTCGCTCTCATCTGGTGTAAACGTCAGTTGCTTTATCTGAGTTGCAGCGTTTTTATCTAAGTAGTATCGAAAGATGTCGTTGTGCTCAGCGCCCCGATCCGATGCAAACACCAGACTCTGGCTATCGGCGCTAAATGCGGGCTGATTGTCATAGCCGTCTCGATTCGATACCTGCTTGGGGGCGCCGAGCAGCCAGCTGGCAGTTTGCTTATTCAGCTGGAGAGGATAGATCCAAATATCATAGCCTGCGGCGATTGAAGGAGAGGTGACTAAGGTGAATAGTGTAATTAAGACACAGAGCCGAGTTTGAAACAGCAGACTAGACCGCTTCCTCAGGCTAGAGGAATTAGCGCGCCGTGGAGCGGTTATATTACTTTGGGTTAAGTCTGTATTGGCTTGGTTCACAGCAAGGTATTTCCCATCTTATGCAGATAGGAAATACCATACTAGATTGTTAGGATAATGTATACAATACCGGTTTTTCTTGAGTGTACATTAAGCCTTATTCTTTATCTCTTCGGCGTTAGACCGAGCGACATGGGACTCTGGAAGCAGGTCGTTGACCACGTGATCGACAAAACCGGCACCGGCGGCTTCATAGAGGTTATAGATACTGTGGACACCAGATTCCTTTAAAGACTCCCCATCTTCAGTATATTGAACGATGGCACTTAGCTTGCCCTTGTAATCTAGCCTGCGTAGCTGTTCGGCAGCAAACAAGTTACCTATATGGTGAGGCATGGCTAGCAGTACCAGGTCGAGATTGGGAGCATGTTCGAGTTTCTCCCAAAAATCGGTATCTGAGGCATCTCCCTGAACCACGTGACGTCCTTTGCCTTTATGATAATCGACCAGATCCTGTTTATGTTCTATGCCTAAGATCTCGCCGTCGAACTTGGCTGCTAATTCATCATAGGCACCACTGCCTATTCGTCCCATCCCTAAGATTAAAAAGCGGGGGTTGCCTACTGGGATCTGACGATCTTCAGGGTGAAGAGGATGCTTTTCAAGCTGCTGTAATCGGCTTTGGTATTTCTGATATAGACGACTGGAAATTGCATTCAAAGGTGCCGCCAACAGGAAGCTGATGCTCAAGGCGACAGCCAAGATCACCATCCATTGTGGGGGCAGCCAGCCCTTGCTGGTGGCTACCGCCGCGACGATCAAGCCAAACTCACTATAGTTACCTAAGTTAAATGAGGTCATGAGTGAGGTACGGGATCTGAGTTTGAAACGGGTCAGAAGATAGAGAAACAGGCCTATCTTCAATGGGATCACTAACACTAAGATGGTCGCCAGACCTATGTCTGAGACGCTAGGCAGGCCGTTGAGACCGACAGTCAGGAAGAAGGCAACCAGGAAGAGTTCCTTGAAATAGAACAGGGACTTTGCCAGCTCAGAAGACTTGGGGTGACCGGCGAGTAAGATGCCAATGATCAGGGCGCCTAGGTCGGGTTTAAGGCCGACAGCTTCAAATAACCAACCACCGAGAACCAGAGCCATGACCAGGCCAAACAGTACTAAGAGTTCACCGTGGCCGACACGGTCGAAAGCCTTGTAGATGAGCGGCTTAGCAAAGGGAAGTAGGAGTAAACCAAAGGCCCACACCGAGGGGATATCCCCCTTTGATATCGTCAGGAAGGCGACTGCGAAGATATCCTGCATGATGAGAATACCTATGGCGACTCGTCCATAGAGAGACTGCATGTCACCCTTATCTTCCAGCACTTTTACCGCAAAGATGGTACTGGAGAAGCTCAAGGCGAAGGCTAGCAGGGCTAGCTGATTGAAATCCAGGCCGGTGAGTTGATCTAGCCCTATCATGCCTAAGAGCTTAAGCAGCGGGATAAAAAATAGCATGGATCCCATCATGTGTAGGCTGGAACCTGCCCAAACCTCGGCTTTAAACAGGCTCCTGATGTCTAACTTCAGGCCGATGGCGAAAAGCAGCAGGGTGACACCTAATTCGGCAAGTTGCTCTAATAGGGGCAGGCTGGATTCATCTATGCCAAACAGAAATAGTACAAAACCCGCAACGAGATAGCCTATTAAAGGCGGCAGTCCGACTCGGCTGACAAGCATGCCACAGGCCAGAGTGATGATTAAGATGGCGGGTTCCATGTTTCTCCTGAACGAGTTTGAGTTAACTACCTCTTATTGTATAAGAATTTGATGAAGTTTAAATGAATATTATGCCAAAGAAGAACAACCTAGATCCTAAGATCTAGGTTGTAGGACCCGTATCACTGGTTCAAGAGTAGATCTAAGTGCTTAGAAAACGCTGCAGGCTTCATAAAACCTGTGACTCTTAAGTCGTCCCGGCTTTGGCCCGATGCGTCAAACATCA
The DNA here is from genome assembly GCF_009377275.1 of Shewanella sp. YLB-07. Classification (NCBI taxonomy): domain Bacteria; kingdom Pseudomonadati; phylum Pseudomonadota; class Gammaproteobacteria; order Alteromonadales; family Shewanellaceae; genus Shewanella; species Shewanella sp. YLB-07. The sequence goes on from NZ_VOQB01000017.1 coordinate 127,840, forward strand.
GTAGCGTAGGTAGGCCGAGCACATCATAGTGTTCCAGCAGTTCAATATCGATATCATCATTCTTAGTGACGTCAGCCTGAAGGAATACCAAGTTAGCCAGACGGGCCTGAACTTGAGGATCTTTGAAGGTGATGGCTTCAAATTCCTTGCAGGCTACACACCAATCGGCATAGAGGTCTAACATCACAGGCTTGCCCTGAGCCGCGGCTTTTGCTACTTCGGCGTTTAAGTCATCCAGCGACTTGATGCGCTTGTGAGATATATGTTGCTCTGAGATAGCTGATGCGCCTGGGGCTTGATGACCCAAGTGAGTCATCACAGCCTGAAAGCCGTAAGAGAAGCTGGCAAGTAGTATCAAGGTCAGCAGAACTGAACGGGTCGTTTGCTTCCAGTTAAACTCGGTGAGCTTGTTTTGGTGCATCAGGTAGCCGACTAAGGTGACTCCCCAGATAGACCAGAAGATATCTGAAACCAGTCCCGGCCAGATTCGACCTATCATGACGATAGAAACGGCGATGAGCAGGAAGCCAAAGACGGTCTTGATGACATCCATCCAGTGACCGGCTCTTGGCAGTAACTTACCGCCTGATGTACCTATGATCAGCAGAGGTAAGCCCATGCCCATGCTTAACACATAGAGGGCCAGGAAGCCTTGCAGCAGATCTCCGGTCTGTGCCACATACACAAGTGCGCCGGATAGGGGGGCGGTAGTACAAGGCGAGGCAACCAGGCCTGAGATAACTCCCATCATGAAGACGCCAATCACATTGCCGCCTTTCTGGTTATTGGAGAACTTGTTCATCTTCTCCTGCCATTTGGACGGCAGTTTTAGCTCATAGAGGCCAAACATCGATAGGCTAAGGACGAAGAACAAGATGGCCAACACTATCAGTACCACTGGGTGTTGCAGCGCGGCCTGATACTTCATTCCCGCCGAGGCGACGACGAGTCCGAGCAATGAGTAAGTGATCGCCATGCCCTGGACGTAGACCATTGACAGGCTGAAGGCCTTGGCCGTAGACAGTTTCTTGCCTTGACCGACTATGATCCCGGATAGGATAGGGTACATGGGGAACACGCAAGGGGTCAGTGCCAAGCCGATACCGAGCCCGAAGAAGATGACGAGAGTCCACAACAGGCTGTCACCGGACAACATCTGGCTTAGGCTATCTTGCTGGGTGATCGGAGCCTGGGCGATTGTCGAGTCGGCAATGACTTGCGTATCAACAAGTTTCTCACCTGTGGGAAGCTCGCCGGTGAGTAAACCGTCATTGGCTACGACCTTACTGAGTAAGGCGGTTTTCTTGGTCGGAGGGAAACATAGCTTGCCTTCGGCACAACCCATAAATGTGACGTTAACTGTGCCGCCTTCATTAGCCTCTCGGATGGCAATGGGGATCTCGACATAAGAGTAATAGACCTCTTGCTTGCCAAAATAGTCATCTGTGTGATCTTTTCCCTGTGGAATCGATATCTCACCCAATGTTGCACCATCGGCTTCAAATTTGAGCTTGTCGCGGTACATGTAATAACCATCGGCAATGACCCAACTGACGGTGAGCCGCTCATCTTCTTGTTTGAAATCGAAGACGAAGGCTTCATTCACAGGCATCAACTTAGGTTCACCTTTGAGGAAGTCGAACTTATTGTTGCTGAAGATCCCCTCGCTGTAAGCTAACGGCGTTAACAGCAGGGAAGTAAAGATTAATGAAATAGCTAAGGTGACTAATTTTTTCATGGTTGCGTGGTTTCTTTTTTTCATTTAAAACAGACGGTTAATTTTGGCTGAACATTCCGAGCCTCAATAAAGGGCCCCTGAGCTTGCACATAGTATCAAGTTTCACGGATCCAATCTAAGTAGGCTGGTAAGCCCCCAGTGATCGCAAGTGTGATTAGCTCGGGTACTTGGTAGGGATGAAGTGCTTGAATCTTTGCTTCCAGAGTCGAATAGTTTTTGGATAAACATTTGATCTGCAGTGAAAACTCTTGTTCCTGACAGACGCTCCCTTCCCACCGATAGATAGATGTCACCGGAGATGATATCTGTATACAGGCGGCAATATTGTCCTCTACTAAAACCTTAGCCAGTTGAGTGGCCGATTCTTGAGTGGGGCATGTGGTCATGACTAACAGCAATTCATCTTGCATCTTTCAGTGGATCTCCCATCGAAAATCAGAACTGGTTTAAGGAACATTGGTGAGCTGAGTGTGTTCAAATCCAATAAAACCTAATAGAACTCAGTAAAACGTCGTACTCTAACGTGTTTCAGTCGCTTATACGTCATACTTTACGTTTATTAAAGCCTGCTTGCATTATGGCATTGCTAAAATAGTGAGCTTTACCTAGGTTAAGTCTTCAACTCGATTGCAAATTGACTCATACTCGTATTCAATGCCCATTTTATGAGTAGACTATTTGCCATGGTTATCCCCATGTCTTATTTCAGTCTTACTTGAAAATAGACCTGCAAACCCCCATTTAGGTTTCATATTGGGTAAAATAATGTTTATTCATCGTCAGGATTTGTGAGGTCAGTGTGTTTTTTCTTTTATTAGTTATTTTCGTTCTGGTGCCAGTCATTGAACTGAATGTACTGATCAGTGTGGGCGAATCTTTAGGTAGCTGGACTACCGTAGGTTTGGTCTTCTTTACTGCTATCGTCGGTGTCTCTTTGGTCCGCAGTCAAGGCATAAGTACCTTAATGCAGGTACAGCAGAAGCTGTCACGAGGCGAGGCTCCAGGGCAAGAGATCGTCGAAGGTATGATGTTGGCGGTCGCCGGTTTACTCCTATTGATCCCTGGGTTCGTTACCGATTTTATCGGTTTGGTGCTCTTAACGCCCTTCACTCGTATTCCTGTCGCCGGTTTTCTCTATAAACGTATGCAGGTGAAAGTTGCCGCCAATGGTGGGTTTCAAGCAGGCTTTGGTTCGGGTGGTCCAAATCAAGGCGGCAATCCATTCGGTAATCAAGGCCAAGGTCCTAGTCAGGGCAGAAACCCCGAAGGTGGCGATACCTTCGATGGGGATTTCGAAAATAAACCCGATCCTAGTGACAAGCGTCCCGAGATTCATCATATCCAGGATGGCAAAGATGAAAATAAGGAAGATAAGAAGTAGCAATTAAGTTGCGTCGTCTTAGCTTTTTCAACTTATCTCTTTCGGATTCTTCGGATAAAAATACTCTTCCCTGCTATTTATGTGGCTAAATTTTCGCGTATTCTTGTAGGGGAGTTTCATAAACCCAGATACGCCTTTCCCCTGGATCTTACCCACATGACTCAATATTCTGTTTAAGCTGGCGCGAAATGCCGCCTGTTTTCTGGGATTGAGCAATCTTAAATAGCTGTGGATCTTCATATGATTAGGTAGCACCTCGAAGATGATGCAACCTGTGTGGTGGATCTTATTTATCCAGGCCAGTTCGGTCATTATCTCGGGGGGGAGTTCAAGGTTTTCGTCCGGATCCCGGCCATCTTCGAAATAGGAGTGCAGGCGAGACTTATCTTCCTGTGAGGGGGCGCTACCGACCTCGAATGGTAGTTGTTGCTCAGGGTCGATATCAAACGGTGTACTGGTGTCGTCACGTTCCAGGTGGAGTGTGTCTCGGGCATTGAAGAAACAAGCCTTGAAGACACCAATGCGGCGAATGCCTCTGGCCAGAGTCACCATGTTATTAACGGCTAATATTAGTGCTTGTTTCTCATCGGCGTTGTAGAGAGCCAGATTTGAGTCAACAAAAATGCCGGTTTCTCGCCAATGGATAGCTAAGCCTCCAACAATTGAGTATTGACTTAAGCGGCCAACGGCAGCGATAAAGCCTTTCTCTGTGTCTCCCATGCCCGCCATGAAATTACGGTAATATTTTTCCAGTTGCAGGTCGTCTATCTTCTCGATGGGATCTTCCGTGTTGTGCTCCTTAAGGAATGACTTCCTGGAGCTATAGATCACCGTTTCTACATCTCGGCCTTTAGAGAGCTCCCAGATAGGTATCTCTTCAATTAGTGCAGGATTTTGGATATCTGGCAGATGCAGTCTATGACTATGAAGCATACTCTTGAGGAAGTAATTACCAGCACGCTTACGCTGCTCGGGATCATCACTGAGCATGCCGTCTAAGGTTCTGGCCAGCTCTACCGGGAGGCCGATTGAGGTGGCTTTTATGACCTTGCTGCCAAAACGGCTGGATTGTCCGGATGCGATGGCATAAAGGGTCGCCGCAACACCTTGCTCATCGAAGCGAGTACTGGACAGTGCACCACTCAGCTGCTCTTCGCCGATAAAATAGACATCGCCCATTCTGGCGTTGGTATGCTGATGATCACTGGAGAGCAGGTCCATGACGTTACCATTGACCGGATTCCCTTGAGCGTCTCGTTGGGCGAACACGGCCGAGCCCCAATCTATGAGGGATAGGTGATTATTTTTGACATCATAGACTAAATTCGAAGGCTTGATATCACCGTGAACTAAGGGTCGGCCATGATGAAGATACTGAAGTACATGAGCAAGCTGCCTAGCGATACTCATCACCATATGAGCGGGTAATGCACCTCGTTTGAGACAGAGTTGTTCCAGATCTTCTCCCGGAGCTCTGGCCATGACTAATATTCCTTGCTGACCGGCATGGGCAAACTTGATGGCGGGTGGGACATTAGGATGCTTGACCTGAGCCAGCATGAAGGCTTCCTCTTCCAGCCTGTCTTGCACATTCTGTGGCAAGGTGACCCGAGAGAATTTAAACACATGGGACTCACCCTGAGGGTTTATCCCTGCAAACACGAAACCGTAGGCACCTTTACCCACTAGCTCCAGGTCGACATACCCCAATTTTCCCAACTGTTGCTTACATAACCTTATCCAGGCTCTGTGCTTTCGCGCATCGTTTGCCTTGAGTAGATAGATGGATTGCTCTTCAGATATATAGAAGTGCTGCAGTTGAGGAGTGGGTTCAGGAGTCGTCTGTTTTGATGTGGCCATTGAGGAAGATAATGCTCATTCGCTGAAGTAAGATCGAGAGTCAGTATAGATCTAATGTTACATAAAATGCGAGGCTCATAGCTATCAGTCAGGTAATCCATGAAAGCCGATTTTTAACATACGGTGTAACCCGATATCTTGAAATTGTTTCTCTAGGTAGATTTTTGTCTCCTATGGCATTTTTTCGAGGCCGTTATTGACCTAAATCAATTCAGCTTTAAACCTTGGGATGTAATCTTTTAATTAACAGGCAAGGAGTCGCTTGCACTAAGAAATTAGCCTCAAGCCTTGTTGCGAGGCATCATTGAAGAGGAGGGCATATGCCGGAGATGGATAAGGCCCAATTAATTGAATTACTGGAATTTCCCAGAAAACGCATCTTACAATCTATGGAGCTGAACGCTTGCCCCCATGCTGGATTTTTCAATACCAGCGATGAGCAATGTCTCAATTGCCATCAAGGCATGGAATGCACATGGATGAATCATAATGATGAATTGGTCGCGGTTGAGCAGAAGTCGGCGAAAGAGATTAAGCAGCAGTTGCTTATCGCCGTCGATTTTATCGACTCTAATCTCACGCCGCATCATCTGTCGAGACGAAACTGCGAATGTGATAATTGTTCTTGGCTGAGGAAGACGCAACAACTGTTGGCGATAGATTATACTGACTAATCTATCGGGGTGATCTGGCCTATTGCTTGAGTCTTACTTCCCTTGTTACTCAAGCTATACTCGTAAGCCCTGAAGTTAGACATTTAAGCTAGGCTTTACACACGAGCTGAATTCCTATTAGAGTATCGACCAATGATAGCTCCTGCTCTTCAACCCTTGAGTACTTATTCGTACCAGGCTGAAGGTAGATTAATACAATTGGTATAATAGGACAGGTATATGGAACCCGGTTTTTGGCATGACAAGTGGGATGCAAAGCATCTAGGTTTTCACTTGGGTGAGGTCAATGTATTATTGATAAAATACTGGCCAGAATTAGCTTTAGACAATGATAGCTCTGGCTGTGACATCAATGTGTTTGTTCCCCTGTGTGGTAAGTCCCTCGATATGTGTTACTTAGCCGATCGGGGCCACAATGTACTTGGTTGTGAGTTGAGTCAAAAGGCGGTCGAGCAGTTTTTCTCTGAAAATAACTTGCCTCACCAAATTGAGCCGTTAGAGCCCATTAATAAGTTTACCACCGAGCAGGTGACCATTTTGCAAGGTGATCTATTCAGCTTAGCTCCCGAGCAGTTTTCCGAAATAAATGCATTCTATGATCGCGCCGCATTAATCGCTTGGCCCGAGTCTATGCGCCTTGCCTATGTCGAGCAGATCTCCGCACTCATACCGCCCAAGAGTATCGGCTTGTTGATCACCTTAGATTATCCCCAAGAGGCGCTTAAAGGCCCACCATTTGCTGTATCTGAAGATTGGGTGATGACGAATATGTCAGATGCATTCGAGATCGAGTTGCTCAGCTGTGGTGATGCACTGATGGATAATCAAAGATTCGTGAACAAGGGCGTACCTTGGCTGACTGAATCGGTTTATAAGCTTAAAAGAAGGTCATAGAACCTAGGGACTAGGTAGAGCAAAGACGACGGCTGTGCCTATTCGACGGCATTGCCTGATTATCTAGATGACAATTCTTTCTAACAACCCAAAGGGCATCGTCTTGGCTTTCCCAGCGAAGCGTCGATTAGCCATGGAATAGCGTCGTTTTGGCTTTTATCCCCTTATTTTAAGCATTAAAAAGCGACCATCAGGTCGCTTTTTCTTGCTAAATTCGCGAAGCGAAATTAGAAGTTGTAACGTACACCGACTGTGAATATGTTGTCGTCTTCTAGATCGATTTTCATACCACCAACTTTATGGTCACCTTCGTACATAGCGTAGTGGCCATATAACAGAGTCGACTTAGCAACCTTGTAGTCGGCACCGATAGTGATCACCTGAACATTGGCGTCAGAACCTTGGATATCAGTGATGTTATTGTAATACTTACCGAAACCAGCTTCATCTTTACCGTATTCAGCTTTTAGGTTAACGCCGTTTAGGTTGTAAGATACGTTGACGAAGTAAGAGTTACCTTCTTGATCTGGATTTGTCTGGCTTTCTGTATTTTGGAACAGACCGCCTAATTTGAAGTCACCTAGCTTAACTTGACCAACGGCGCGGTAAGCATCTATGCCACCGATAGTATTATAAGCTATAGCAGCATAATAGCTTTGTGCTTTTAGCTTCTTATCACCGATAGTCGCACTGAGTGCGTACTGGTCTTCGTAAGAATCTTTACCGTCAGCATCTATATAGTTGTCTTCCATTAGGTAAGTGGCGTTCAACGTGACCAGACCGGCGATTTTTGGAGAGTAGTACCAGATACCATCGGCAGCACGAGTCTGACCACCAACTAGACGGTCGATATCTGCGTTGCTGTTACCGAATAGATCGACTCCGCCTTCGGCTTGTTTGAATACTGTATCGTTACGACCGACAAGTACTGTACCGCCTTCGGTTCTAAGGCCTAGGAAAGTATTACGGGCCTTAAATACATCTTTATTTGTAGAAGTGTTCTCAACCTGGAATTCCATTTGATAAATGACGTCGAAACCTTTAGCGATAGTCTCGCTACCTTTGACACCCACGTGTGAGAAGTTAGTTTCCAGTACTGTACCGTCTTTACCTTCTTGAGTGGTAGCGCCTGTATCTGAGTTAGTGACAGATAGATCTAGACGACCATAGAAGTTAGGTCCCTCGGCTAGTGCGCCGAATGATGCCAGAGTTAAAATCGATGCAACAGATGCAGATATTAGAGTTTTTTTCATGTTTAAGTGCTCCCAAGAACCTAGGTTCTTTTCCATTTTATAATGGTTATTTATGGTTTATTGCTCTTGCTGCAAGGGTCCATCCTTGCAGCAAACATGGGGCCGAATTTTACAGTTTTATGTCAATAAAATTGTGGACTAGATCAAAGTTTTACAGTCAAAGGATTGGTTCAATAAGAATTAGTGTCAAATTTGACCTTTTAGCTTGTATTTCGTCCAGATGCTGGAAATATAGCAATATTATCACCGCTTAATGTGTGCTATATGTTTCAAGTTTAATTTAGCCTAAGCTTCATAAGCTAATGCTAAAACAGTAACCTAATTGAAAAAACTTGTCATTAAAGTGTTGGGAAAGTAAGCGGTTACTGCTATGGAAGGTATCTAGAGGCTACTGGAACGTGAGCCAGATTGTGTTTTTTTGTGGGCGGAATGTCGGCTTGTATTACTAATTTAAGTATAAAAAAGACGACTCAAAAGTCGCCTCTCTTGGAGGTAAAGCTCCTGACTGGGATTAGAAGTCGAAGCGCATACCTATAGTGAATAGTTCATCGCTTAGATCGTGTGTTGCAGTGCTGTTTAGCTTTAAATCGCCATCATATTTAGTGTAATGACCATAGATCAGTGTGCTCTTACTTAAGCGATAATCGGCACCGACACTGAATTGTTGTAGATCGACATCAGAAACTTGTTCTAAGCTTCCATCACTATTACCTATAGAGCGGCTAACGAACTTACCTAGACCTGAATTATCATTACCATACATGGCTTTTAGCTTAAGATTACCTATTACGTAAGCGGCATTCACAAAGTAAGTGTCACCTTCAAGCTGCGCTAGTTTGTCATCCAGGCTTTCGGTGTTTTGGTAGAAACCACCCAAGATCAGATTGCCAAATCTGACTTGCGCGACACCTCGGTAAGCTTTAACGTCATCTATACCGTCATTATATGCCGCAGCAAGATAGTAGTTTTGCGCTTTTAGTGCCTTGTCACCTAAGGTTGCACTTAATGCATACATGTTGTCAGGTGCGATACGTTCTTCATCGTCGTAAGTAACATAGTTATCTTCAACAAGGTAAGTTACGTTTAGTGTCACCAGATCGGCAATTTTAGGTGAATAGTAAGTGATACCATCGGCTGTACGAGATTGACCCGCAGCCAGGAGATCGATATCTGAGTTGGTGTTACCGAAGAGGTCGAAGCCACCTTCAGATGCTTTAAATACCGTATCGTTACGGCCTATTAATGCTGTACCAGCGACAGTTCTTAAGCCTAGATATGTATTACGTGCTGCGAACGTATCACCTGAGTTATCGAAGTTACTCACACCAAATTCCATCTGGTAGATAACTTCCAGATCATCATTGATTCTTTCTGTGCCCTTAACCCCTAACCAAGAGAAGTTATTTTCAATAATGGTGCCATCTTTCTGATTTTGGGTCGCAATACCTGTGTCAGAGTGAGTAAAAGCAAGATCGGCACGGCCATAAAAATTTGGGCCGTCTGCAAGTGCAGAAAAAGAAGTGATCGCTAGAGTCGATAAAATTGTGGCGGACAGAACAGTTTTCTTCATTTGGGTCTTCCTGTTGCTAGTTTTTATCATCAACCGAGGAGTTGATGAACATTTCATTAGGTTCTAGATTCAAAACTTATAGGGGTGACAATACGGTTAAATATGACGCTGACATTCTGTATGTTTCGAACTGATTCTGTCATAAATAAGGAACTAACCTATGAGATGCTGGTCACACTTGGTGGATCTTCCGCTCTCTGCATCACGTTATTTCACAAGGATTTATTCTCATACATTTAACTTGGTAACAATGAAAGGATAGCTTTTTCTGAACTGTAATAATTGATGAATCCTATTAACTGGCGTGTCTATTTTTCACACCTGTGGTTCAAGCCTTCACTTGAATAAGACAGGAATTTTTAGTCTTTATTTATCAAATGAGATAATATCTGCCGACTCATACCTTTATGGCGTGAATACTCTATTTTCAGCACTATACTATCTGAGTGGAAAGGTGTGAGTGAGATAGGGGGAGTTACGCAGTCTAATTCTGCAAGTTATCATTTATTTTTGTTTGGAGATTTCGTTGGATAATCAAGTGCTTTCAGAAGCGTATCTTAATCGATTTGCCGGTATTGCTCGTCTATACGGTCAGAAGGCATTAACGCTATTTTCTCAATCTCATGTTGCTGTTGTAGGCATCGGTGGTGTTGGCACTTGGGTTGCGGAGTCTTTGGCCAGGAGTGGTATAGGTGAAATTACTCTTATAGATCTTGATGATATTTGTGTCACTAATACCAATCGTCAAATCCATGCCTTGAAGCAGACCATAGGCGAGTCTAAAGTTGAAGTCATGGCTCAACGTATTCTGCAGATTAACCCTGAGTGCAAGGTGAATCAGGTAGAGGATTTCATCACTACAGACAATCTAGATGAATATTTTATTGGTAAGAAGTACGCCAAAGAAGAGCAAACTGATGTTTTAGATTATGTTGTCGATTGTATAGATGCAGTGAAACCTAAAGCGGCGATGATAGCTTGGTGCAAGAGACAGAAGTTGCCTTTAGTTACTGTGGGCGGTGCGGGCGGGCAAATTGACCCGACGCAGGTTCAGATATCAGATCTCGCTAAGACATATCAAGACCCGCTGTTAGCTAAAGTACGTAATTTATTGAGACGTGAGTATAATTTTTCTAAAAATTTACAGCGTCGATTCAGTATCGAAGCCGTGTTTTCTACCGAGCAATTGGTGTATCCTCAGGCTGATGGTAGCGTTTGTAACAGCAAGGCAAATGTCGACGGCAGCATGCGCATGGACTGTGCCTCAGGCTTCGGCGCCGTGACTGTTGTTACCGGGACATTTGGTTTTGTCGCCGCGAGTAGAGTGTTGATAAAGCTTGCCAACAAGGCTAATAATCCTTCCTAGAACTTAGAACTGATTCAGCTGGCCGATTTGGAGGTATGTCCGCTAAGACTCATCGTCTGTTGAATCTTGTGTTATCGGGAAAGAGAGCAGGAAACAAGCGCCGCCGAGTTCACATTCGGGCTCAAACCTGATATTTCCTTTTAGTAATATAGCGGCATTATAAGCGGCTGAGAGTCCAAGTCCTGTTCCGCCTTCGTTACGTGAAGTCGTATAGAAGGGCTCAAAAATATGAGTTGCCGCATCCATAGAAATCCCTGAACCATTGTCTTGTATCGAGATATTGACATTATTCTCGACTAATTTCGCCCGGATAATAATGATGCTCTTATCCACCTTCTTAAATGCATGAGAATATGCGTTGGAGAGAATATTGGTGGTGATCTGCTTGAGTAGACTCAGGTTGGTTTTTATCTCTAATTCAGGGGAGAGATCAAACTGTACTTCAACCTGTTGTTTATCGAAGAGGATCTTCATGGATTCATGACTATCTATGAGAGCCTGCTTTAGATTGAACGTCTTCAATTCTTCCTGACTCTGCTGAGCAGCTACTGTCTTAAACTTCTGTATCAGGGTGCTAGCCTTAGTGATATTACTGACAATTAACTCACAGCTCTCCTGATACTCTTCTAATATGGTGTTAATCTCCTCTAAGGTGGTGTTCTCACCATGTATGAGTAAGAGTAACTCTTCGATATGCACAAGCTGAGAGGTTGCAGCTGTTAAACAGATCCCTATTGGGGTATTAATTTCGTGTGCTACTCCTGAGACTAAGCCTCCTAATGCTGCCATCTTTTCCTGTTCGACTAGTACCTCTTGAGCCCGTTTCAACACCAAGAGTGATTGTTCTAGTTCTTGAGTTCTCTCCTTTACTTGACTTGCCAATTCATCTTTATAGCTGGTTTCTAGGGCTAATAATCTTTCTCTATCGGTCAATGCATCTTGAAGATCCTGTTTCGATTTTTTGATGTCGGAAAATGAGGTTCTCAGTTGTTGTTGCATGGTATTAATCGCCGATGAGACTTGATGGAATTCGTCTCCCTTCTTATTGTTCTGATCGAATTTTAGCGGTTCAAAAGGACTATCTAGATCTAATCGCTGACAATAGAGGCTGAGCGTGTGTAGGTGCCTTGCGACCATGTGCCAGACTAAAAAGAGGATAAAACCTGCGACGATAAATGTTTTTATGGCATTAGAAAGTAAGATGATGATGGCTCTATCTAGCAGTTTTTCGTAAACGGCTTTAAGATCCGCTTGAACTAGTAAGGTACCAACGGCAATGCTGTCACTTCCCGAGCTATAGAAGAGTTCGAACGTTTTTTCTATGGTATTTTCAGGCGTTGGGGTACCCGAGGTCCAGACTTGGCCGCTATCATCGTTGATCGAAATATAGGTGATGTCGGGGAGCTGAATCAAGCCATTAAGTTGAGTGTTTATCAATCTTTCATCTATCACCCAAATACTAGCCGCTAACACATCCAAGTTAACTTTTTCGATACTGGTAAATTGGCGAGTGATACGATTGACATCGCCTTTATAGTCATTTACCAGTTGAAAACCTGTGGTGATCAAGGTGATTAATGAACTAAATAATATGATCGATATTGTTAGTTTTCGGCCTATCTGGCTTTTGATTAATCTGCTAGTAAAAGTATGCATGGATCCTTTTCTTGAGCATTGAAAGCTAAATCAGACTAGCTCACTTTCGCCTTCGAGTTATGTCAAAGTAAGCATCCCTCCATAAGCATAGTCTGCCAATCATCTATTGAGTGACTTAGTTGCTTAAAAATTAACAAAAAATCCCAAATGTTGGCAATCAATATTTCTAGTCAACTTGTGGCATTAATTTTGCTTTTAATTTGCTTAAGTACAGGTTTTTGACACTAGGTATCCTTATGCAGAAAATAAAGACACAGATATTTAAACCATCGGTCCCTAAACAGTTGATTTTCAGCTCTATGCTTTGGTTAGCTATTGTGAGTGGGGCCTTGTTATTCGCACCTGTTGGTATTTTGACGGCAGTGAACTTAGAAGCTGTGGTCAGTGCTAACTCTTCTTTCATAGGATTAGGTTTTATCATAGGTATCGCTTACTTGATTACTCAAGTGGTGAATTATTTCTTAGATGAGGCAATCGGTGCGTTAAAAGCAAAGCGGACTATTGAAGTCATCGAGGAGAAGGTGCGGCTCTTGGATCCGACTGAGCGCGCTCTTTTACGTGAGTTTTTCCTTCAGGGCGAGACTGTATTGACTCTACCTCAAAATGAACCAGCGGTTAAAAGTCTACTAACGACGAACATCATCGAGATGTTAGGTAATCAAAAGCATTATGCAATACAGGGATCTACTGCTGATTATAAGATTTCGATGCGTGCGAGAATTTATCTGAATCGACAAGTACTAAGATTGCCGGTTGGAGAGCCAAGTCAGGAAGAGATGGAAAACCTGATAAAAGCTAGACCAACTTTTGCTAATAATGTGACGGGACCAAGAAAGCACGCCGCCTAAATACCTAGTCAGGTTTAGATTTCTAAATATTATGCATCAGGTGTAAAAAAGTGGGAGCAATATGCCCCCACTGCATTAGGAAAACACCTGTTTAAGGTGCAAATCCATCTAAATCGTTTTTTGCTTATTCCGGCTTAGACTTTTGAATAAACATCCACATCAAGTAGCCCATGATGCCTATGGTGCAGAAAATAACGGTCATTGACATCAGTCCGATAGCGTTGCCAAACATCAAATCTAACCAGAAAGCCATAGTGAAATCCTCTTTCAAAAAATTATTTGTATTGCATATCCCTAAGCTAATCTTGTTTTGATGTGAGCTTGATGATCTTGATCAATAATCGCTCCGAATCATTATTAAATTACATTGTTTTTGTTAAAATTATGAGTTACATCTGCTTTTGCTTATTTAGTTTTCTCAGGGGAATCTAATAGAATTGGATAGATAAGCGGCTAGCATTAGTTGGAAATACTAAGATAAGAGTGAAAATTGTTCGGTCAGTTTTTTTCTGCTGTTAAAGACTTGCCATTAGTCGTCTCAAAGGTATAATGCCCGTCACTTACTGAGGTATTAGCTATCTTGGTTAGTCTATTTGATATAAGCCGGTGTGGTGGAATTGGTAGACACGACGGATTCAAAATCCGTTGCTTTCGAGCGTGACGGTTCAAGTCCGTCCTCCGGTACCAATCAAATAAATGAGCCTGCTTTCGAGCAGGTTTTTTTATGTCTGTAATTTAGTCTGAACTAGGGCTGCACTGCTTTTAGGAGATCAGTTCTTTTGAATTAAGTAGCGTCGACTACGTCTTTCTCCAATCGGAACTAATACCCCTTTTACAACTAGGTCTCCTATATCTCTTGCGGCTGTTGCATCGGTTGTTTTGGTTAAAGCTTTATATTTTTTCCGTGAAATACCATCGCTAAAATCTGTTGTCTCTAATAGCTGAGTAACGACTTTTTGTTGCCTAGCATTAAATACAGTAAATTGGTTTTTTTGCCAAAATCGAGTTGTTTGCATGACTCGTTCAAATTCTTTCTTAGCATCAATTGCTGCAATTTCTACCATCGATAAAAACCATATTATCCATTTGGTTAAATAAAGGGGATTGTTTTCATCTACAATACTCTGATGATTTATTAACTCACAACGCTGATGATTCTCCAATTGTTGATAGTATTCATTGCGGTGATTTTTAAAAGCTGACGATAAAGAAAATAAACGTAGGTTAGTATACTCTGCCTCGGCTAAACAGCGTTCCGCAATGATCCGAGATAAACGACCATTACCGTCATCAAACGGGTGAATAGTGACAAACCAGAATTTAGCGATTGCAGCTCTGATAAAAGTTGATTCGTTTGATGAGGTATTGAGCCAGTTAAAAAATAGACCCATCTCTTGCTCTACTTCGCTATTTACCGCACCTGGCGCTTCAAAGTGGACTTGTTGCTTACCGTATCGCCCCGAAACTATCTGTATCGTGTCATCACGATAATCACCGATAGTCATAGGTGTGATTATCGGTGCAACAGTGAAAAGCATTTGATGCCAATGTTTTATGACATCATGATTTACTTGTTGCTCTGTCGTACGGATTGCAGATAATAAAAGCGCAACCATTGCATCACTTTGTTGGTTAAACCTATTCCCTTTACCAATGCCTAATTTATTGACGATGCTAGAACGAACAGAGTCTCGATCATATAACTCTCCTTCAATTTTGGCGGAGGCTAGTGTTTCATCAAGTAATATTGCAGCCTCCCAATCTAAACGTTGCTCAAAAGAGAGGAACTCACTCAATTGCTTTAATGGCGACACAGCTCGTATGCATGATTCTAGTGCGGGGATAACGATAGCTTTTTCATAAATAAAGTTAGGCCAGTTTTTTGTAAGTGCCTGAACAGTTATCTTTGCATTAGTGCTTACAAACTTAGGAGACTCGGCTTATATTTAAGCTAGGATAGGCCAACAAGATACAGCGACACGTTTATGGGCTCAAAAAGGAAGTCGTCCAAGGGGAGGGAGGCTGCAACAGTTTGAATATGCCTATGCTTTAGGCACCGTATGTCCAGCTAATGGTAATATGGAGGCACTAATCACTCCGTGGGTGAACAAAGGGGTAATGTACCAACACCTAAAACTTATCTCTCAAGCGACCTTTCCAGATCGTCACGCTGTCCTGATCATGGATGGTGCAGGCTGGCATAGTAAGGAGCTAGATGATGAGTTTGATAATCTGACCAGATTATTATACCAATTGGTATGAGAGGCTACTGAAATAATCCTGCAGTAAGTAGCACTTCCCACATATATAGACCAACCTATATTAGTAAGTGCTCAGATTTAACCTGCTTCTGCTCATCATTGTCTTCACTGTTTGCAGTTCCTCTTTAAACACTTCAAACCTACGTTAGCTGTTCAAGGGTATTTTGATATTCATCGACACAGGCGAGTATAGAACTCTCTTAGTTTTATACCTTAAGCTGGTTCATTTTGTGGATAAGTCTGGGGGTAATTAGTGGGTACGTTGTGCTTAAATATCAGTTGGGAGAATATGTCTGTTTTTATCGAAAAATCCCTTGTGCTCTGGGCTGATATCCCTATAATGCGCATCCACTGACACGGCACAGCAGGCCAACTAGACTAATTCTTAAAGCTTATAAACAGTTGAAAGGTTAGATAGTACGGGACTTGCAGTAGCGTCAGAGAGTTTATTTCTTCGGAATTTAACTCAGGTTGAAAGCACTTTAAGAGCTTCGGGTTTTGTTTGGTTCTCACAATAGTGATTAACAAATCATCGCTTGAAAATCTTCTTAAAATAAGCCCTTGACGCCAATCACGGAGAGTGTAGAATACGCCTCCTCAAGCCAACGACCTAGCGTCTAAGGCTGCTACCTGAAAGATTCGCTCTTCATGTTAGCAATGCTCTTTAACAATTCAA
>NZ_VOQB01000018.1:0-141589 GCF_009377275.1 Shewanella sp. YLB-07
AACTACAAGATCACAGAGCAACATTTACACTGGGCAATGATTGAATATATTAAGAAAATTCACTGTGCTGGGATGCCTCAATTATGAGGGGATCCCCCAGCGCCCTGCTAATAAGTGAACCATGTGCTGGCGGGCGATTTTCTCAGCAAATGGCGTGACAGCCTTGGTGCATCTGAATTTAGCAGCTTGTTATGCTATTTCTAATATTCAAATGGGTTCCTTTGCTCAATCTCTTTAAAAAATTTCGCCATCAAGAGCATTGCTGCATCGGAGTCACTTGATTGAACATCAACAAAAACGGAGTTTATTTCGTCAACCAACTGAATATATTCGTATTCTTTAACAATCACCCCTTTGTAAAGAATCTGAATATAAGCTTCGTATTCATGCTTTGCTGTGGTTGGAACAACTCCAAGGGTTAAGGCCATAGCCGCTAAGGTTGCCCCACCGCTTCCCTCTACGAATCTCTTAGACACCCCTAAATTGACATCAACAATCCAATCTAGTTCTGAGTTATCTAAAAATAATCCATTGAAATTTTTGGATTTACTGAACTCTCTGGAAACATACTCTGGCGTTCTATCATGGAGGTCATAACAAGTATTTGCATAACAGCCACTATCAATATGATGCCCGCCATTAACCAACAGGCCAATAGCAGGATATTTATTATCGATATCAATTTGATATGATTCAGGGGTTAATTTTGTTGTACTAGTACATGCACTCAATAAAAAAACGAGTACTAGCATATGTATAAATTTCATGAAATATCCTTGAGTGGCATAACGCTTAAGCTAAACGACGCACATTAGTGCGTCCAGTGGAGGCCGTCTTTTTGGCCAGAACGCGTTTAAGCGTATTGTTATAAGTCTTCTGCAGTAATAATTGTGCTTCCCCAACCGGAAAACTCGCAGCGAAAAATTGCTGCTATTGAGACCATATTTGCAGATAGCGAGCTAATAATTTCTTGCGTGACAGGAGTGTTAGTTATTGTAATTACTCTAAAGTTGCCATCTGCTTCTTCGACATGTGCATTCCCATATCGATTATCATTAATAAATGAGCAAACAGTTTCTGCCTTCTCCTTGTCAGGAGCTTCTATACAAAAATCTACATCATGAAATGCAGAAAAGACATCGCCCATTTCGTCACGCTTCTTCAGTAACTCTGAATCTTGATACGCGGAATCTAATAACTTTTCTACAATGTGCATTTTACTACCTTTGACTTATAACGCCGCCAACAACCGTGGAGTAGTTGGCGCGATTTGTTGCGACCTTTGCAAGAAACGCGACAGCTGACGGAGTCGGCTTGCTTGGCCTTGTTATGTTGGCGGTTGATAACTAGGTAAAAATATCATCAAGGTAACGCTAACCACCATCACATTCACGATATATAAACCAAAAATTAGAGTAAACACTTTTGCTTTGGTTATGTCTAAATAGTACTTGATGATGAAGAAGGTTATACAAACGGCTATGATAATGGCTAATTCATTCAAATACTGCGCACCTATAGCAGCCACTACAGAAACTCCAACCATAAGGGTACTTAAAATTGAGCTTCTTTGGCCTAATGCTTGATTTACACCTAACTTGGGCAAATAAAAGTATAGGCAAGCTGTAGTAGCTAAAAAGCAGGTAACTGTGCAAACGACATATAGAGCTACCATTGGCTCCCTCCTAAAACATAACGCCTACCAGCAGGGGCGCAGTTTACTGCGTCCTTCTGGCTGGTTTTGTGTACGCCCAGCATGGGCATGAACTAATGAGGTGAAAGTCCTCTGTAGGAAGGTCACCGTTTATTAACATGCTGTTATTAAACGTTAACTACTAGCGAATGGCAAGGGCTTATCCGTGAGGATTGGTCTGGAGGAAGCCGCTAGCAAATTTGCGAGCTGATGAACAAGAATATCATATGAGGCGTAGGCTAGAGATGAGTTGGCTAGAGATGAGTTGGCACAAGACGACGAAATCACGTGATCTAATGGCCACCGTAAATGATGCAGCAGTGCAAAGAAAGTTCATGTTCTTATCTGGGGAGATCTATTTAACACGCGATCGGTCATTAACCAGTGAGGCTCTGGTTTATAAGTGCCTTGGTTTTTCAGTGTCATCGACTGAAAAGAGCGAATCAGATGAAACCGATAGCGCATGACGGGGTAACTCGGCGTGTGATTAAGCAGAAGTCAGCAGACGGCATAGTAGCCCAACGCCCATCGTAACGGATGGGACATGGTGAAGGCCTGAACATTTAGAAGAAGGAGGAGTCTTGTCACACTTGTCGATACCCACTACGTCGCCAGACGATTACTATCAGCAGCGTATTGATCTGCAACCGGCCTTCAACAGCGATTTATTCCAGCAACTACTCGAACCTGAGAATTTACACCGAGCGTGGCGGCAAGTAAAAGCCAATAAAGGCGCGGCAGGTATCGATGGCATGACCATCGACGCCTTCCCACTTTGGATGCAACAAGGCGGTTGGCAACAGTGTAAAGCTCAATTTGAGAAAAGCGAATATCAACCCTCAGCGGTCAGGCGCGTAGAGATCGACAAACCCGATGGCGGTAAATGCAAATTGGGGATCCCTAACGTTATTGATCGCGTAATACAGCAAGCGATAGCTCAAATACTCACACCACTGTTTGACCCATTCTTCTCGACTAATAGCTTTGGCTTTAGGCCGAATAGAAATGCCAAACAAGCAGTACTGCAAGTTAGGGATATCATCAAACAGAAACGCAAATTTGCCGTCGATGTTGATCTGTCCAAATTCTTCGACCGAGTTAATCATGATCTGTTGATGACTCAGTTAAAGAGCAAGGTGCTGGATAAGCGTCTGTTGGCGCTTATTGGTAAATACCTACGTGCAGGTGTGATGGTTAATGACCAATTTGAAGCAAGCTTCGAAGGTGTACCTCAAGGCGGCCCACTCTCGCCATTACTATCAAACATTATGTTGGATAGTTTAGATAAAGAGCTGGAAAGCCGAGGGCATCAGTTCGCCCGCTACGCGGACGACTTCATCATCTTGATAAAGTCACTTCGCGCGGGTGAACGGGTACTCAAGAGCATTACTCATTACCTTGCCATTAAGCTAAAACTGGTTGTTAATAAACAGAAAAGCCAAGTGGTTAAGGTAGGTCAAAGCAAGTTCCTAGGTTTCACATTTAACCGTGGCAAGATCCAGTGGCATGCTAGAACATTACACATTTTCAAGCAAAAGATGAGACGACTGACGAACCGAAATTGGGGCGTGAGTATGGGTTATCAATTGTTTAAAGTGCGGCAATATATACAAGGCTGGATCAACTACTTTGGCATAGCCAATGCTTACCAAGGAAGTGTCGATTTAGACCATTGGATCCGTCGTCGGGTACGTATGTGCTACTGGCGTCAGTGGCGAAAACCACGGACTAAGGTGCAGAATTTACTTAAGCGTGGTGTCCAGATTCAAGTGGCCGTTGGTTGTGGTATCACAAGCAAAGGTCCATGGAGAAGTTCGAAAACACCAGGGATACAGCAAGCGCTGAGTAATGATTATCTTAAGAAAGCGGGTTTATGTTCACTACGAGATGGATGGATCGCAGTTCACTACTCTAACCAGAAATCCAGTTAGGCGTTCTAAATGAACCGCCCTGTGCGGAGCCGCATGCAGGGTGGTGTGGGGGCTGGAGGCTGGAGGCTAGATACCTCCGGCTACCCGATTAGCGCAACTTGGACCATGCGCTATTTTTACCACCTTTGAAAAGTAAGAAAAATAAAATAACAGCACCTATTAAACCGGTAAGAGCTGCTTTAATACCCAGCGTATAAAAATTAATGCCAAATGCAAGCACCACTACTGCACAGACACCAAAGACGCCCCACTTTTTGTTTTTAATGATTGCAAAGACAGATACAGCACTGACAACAGAGGCAACCATTAAAGTATAAATTATTGGCATTGTCATTTTTTGAGCCTGAGCGACAATGGCATCAGACATTAAATATGAGGTGGGAATATTTATAAGGGTCATCACAAACATAAACCAAAGCCATCCAGTCAGCCACTTGGAACGTTTCCACTCCCCATCTTCCATAATAAGATCAGACGTTGGTGAGTTATATGGATTAGTCATAATTTATCCTTGTGCGCTAACGCCCCTCTAATAAGTGAACCATGTGCTGGCGGGCGATTTGCTCAGCAAATGGCATGACAGCCTTGGAGAGTCTGAATTCAGAGGCTTGTTAAGTCACGAACCTGATGCCTAACAAAGATCCGATGTATGCAACTACGTTACAAAGTAAAATAAACAAAATAATTTTGACTACCAATAACCAAGCAAAAGAGCTTTTTCTGCTTTTGAATGCGTACAATAAAACACCTACAGGAGCTAGGAAAAGGACTAATACTTTATACATCGTCGATAGCTCAAACTTACGGAACCTTGCATCAACTAATGCCCACCAAAAGATTCCAAAAGCCAGCATTATGCTAGAGAACACACCAAACGTACTCCGAAAGGAAGCATCAACATATGGATTTACTTCAATTAATCCCACAAAAAAGAACACGGTTAATAAAAATACCAGAGGTGCATTGAGTGTAGGTAAAAATACTTGTTTTAATGACATAGCCTTCCTTAGCGACTTAACATTTTAATATACGGCAAGCGTGTTTCGCCAATGCCTCTTGGGAAAGTGTGCGTTATTAACTGTCAAAATATCCCAATGCAAACATGCTTTTATCTTAATCCATGGCAAATAGTATCCAATACACTTTCGGATAAAACTTAGTTGCACACTTTGCTTTCCGGTTATCTAGGCTGTTCAAGTTTGAACACTTTCATCTTACTGAATTTACACAACTTCTTTTCATATCACAATGGCAAAGCGTGAATAGACTCTTAAAATCTATCTTGATTTTTTTAAAACTTGATAATACTGTATAAGTGTACAGTGTTTTGTGGGTGCAACAAATGAAAACTTCAAGTCCATTTTTAGAGTCGGTTCGACAAGAGCTCCGTTTGCGAGGGTATAGTCTAAGAACGGAGAAAGCCTATCTGTATTGGATTAAACGTTACATACTATTTCATAAAAAAGCTCATCCAGAGACACTCTCTTCCGGTGATGTTAAGAGCTTTCTGAGCGGGTTAGCAAACAATCAAAATGTGGCTGTTAATACTCAAAAGGTAGCTCTAAATTCATTGGCCTTTCTATACCAACAGTACCTTAGAATTGAACTGGGGGATTTAGGTTTTAGCTTAGCGACAAAGCAACGGACTTTACCTACAGTCTTATCACCTAAAGAGGTGTCTCAGATACTGTCAAATATGGATGGAACTGCAAAATTGGTCGTAGAGATGCTCTACGGTAGCGGTATGAGGGTCAACGAGTGTTTAAGGTTAAGACTGCAAGATATCAATATAGATAATCTATCGTTAACAATCCGGGATGGGAAAGGAAATAAGGACAGGCAGACATTATTGAGCCAATTATGTTGTAGCAAACTATCTGCTTATATTGATAAATCCATTAAATTACAGAAAAAAGACAACAAAAATGGCTTTGGCCCATCGCTACCTTATTCTTTAGGGAAAAAGTACCCCAATGCTTTTCGTCAATCTGCTTGGATGTTTGTGTTTCCATCAACCCATATCTGTGAACACCCAGTGACAAAAATCCCTTGCAGACATCACCGTCATGACAGTAGCATAAGAAAATCACTTCAAAACGCAGTGAAAATGACCCACATAATGAAAAAAGTTAACTGTCATACTTTTAGGCACTCATTTGCCACTCACTTATTACAAACGGGAACTGACATAAGAACCGTACAAGAGTTACTTGGTCATAATGACATTAATACCACCCAGATCTATACCCATGTATTAGGTCAACATTATGCGGGAACCGTTAGCCCATTAGATGCTTTGTAATAGGCTATTAATCCCCCTAAACAAAAAAGCCACCAGCACTCTAGATTCAATCTAGAACTGCTCGATGGCTTTTGATTTTTCAGCTCAAGGCAGTCCTAAGCCACTCTCTGAGTCAGCTTCCAGCGCAATAACTGAGTTGGTAACTTTACGCCTTGTGAAGTCATGTTGTTTACTCCTCGGTTAAGGGAACAAATGGAGTCAGTGTAAACTAAAAATATTTAGCCATACGAGAGAGAAAAGTGCATAAAAGGTCGTACCTAGGCTGTGATACTCTAGGCATACAAGACCATGCACTGCACCCGCTGCAAGTGCCCCTGCGTTAGATAACAATGAAGTTATGACCTTCAATGACATATTCCAACAGCAAAGGTCACTGGATTCAGGCTCAAAAGCTCTGCCGGAATGACGAAATGTAATGACCAAAACAAAATGAACCAAGGTAAAAATGTAATCAGCCTTCATTTGAAGGCTTGGCCACTTTAGATCCGAAAGTGATTAGAGTAGGGCTCCATCTATTAGAACCCCAAAGCTACCGAGGTCGTTAATCGATAGCCATCAAACCTAGATGGTTAAACACTAAATTTATAAAACCAGTCCACCTATTAAGAAGCCCAAAGCTACAGAGGTGGATATGGTCACTAAACCTGCAATGAAGAACAAGCATGGTTAAACACTAAATTTATAAAACCAGTCCACCTATTAAGAAGCCCAAAGCTACAGAGGTGGATATGGTCACTAAACCTGCAATGAAGAACAAAGCATGGTTAAACACTAAATTTATAAAACCAGTCCACCTATTAAGAAGCCCAAAGCTACAGAGGTGGATATGGTCACTAAACCTGCAATGGAGAACAAAGCATGGTTAAACACTAAATTTATAAAACCAGTCCACCTATTAAGAAGCCCAAAGCTACAGAGGTGGATATGGTCACTAAACCTGCAATGGAGAACAAAGCATGGTTAAACACTAAATTTATAAAACCAGTCCACCTATTAAGAAGCCCAAAGCTACAGAGGTGGATATGGTCACTAAACCTGGAATGAAGAAAGGATGGTTAAACACTAAATTTCCGATGCGGGTTGAGCCGGTATCGTCCATCTCCACGGCTGCGAGTAGAGTCGGGTAGGTTGGTAGCACGAACAGGGCGCTGACCGCTGCAAATGAAGCGATGGCGGTGAGTGGGGCTACGCCTATTGCCAGAGCGGCTGGCATCAATGCCGTTGTGGTTGCACCTTGTGAGTAGAGCAACATGGAGGCGAAGAATAGCGTTACTGCCAGCATCCAGGGGTATTGATTAAGGATATCTGCGGAAAACTCTTTTATCTGGTCGATATGACTGGATACGAACGTATCACCCAGCCAAGCCACACCGAGTACACAGATACAGGCGCTCATGCCTGACTTGAAGGTCGCGGCATTGGCTATCTTAGATGCATCTATCTTAGTGAAGGTCACTATAGCTGTCGCTGCGGTAAGCATAAACACCATGATGGCATCGTTGCGGCCCAAGGTGGGGTTTTCTATGATATTGACCGCATCGGAAATCAGTGTGGCATAAACGATCACACAAACAATAGCAGTGATGAATATTCCGGTGGCCAACTTGGCCGTAGGCAGAATCTCTCTTTGAGTTTGCCCCTTAATCTTGATCAGGCCTTTGGCCAGTCTTTCCTGATAGATTTTGTCATCTTTTAGCTCACAGCCTAAGAAGTTTGCGACGAACGCGCCCACCATACAGGCGGTAAATGTCGTCGGAATACAGATGGCGAGTAAGGTTAAGTAACCCACACCTAAGGGTTCCAATAATCCGGAGAAGAAGACGACAGCCGCCGAGATAGGTGATGCCGTGATCGCAATTTGTGAGGCGACAACAGAGATACTCAAGGGACGTGAAGGGCGAATGCCTTGCTCCTTGGCGACTTCGGCTATGACGGGCAAGGTAGAGAATGCCGTGTGTCCTGTGCCTGCTAGCAAGGTCATGAAATACGTGACAATGGGCGCGTAGAAGGTGATGCGTTTGGGGTTTTTACGCAGAAAACGCTCGGACAAGTCGACTAGCCAATCCAGGCCCCCAGCCACTTGCATGGCCGCAATTGCCGCTATTACTGACATGATGATCAAGATGACATCTACGGGGATATGTCCAGTATCGACGCCCATAAACAGGGTCAGCACTAAGACGCCAGCGCCGCCGGCCAGTCCTATTCCTATTCCACCAATTCGCGCGCCAAGATAGATAAAAGCAAGCACAACAAAAAATTCTATAGCGATCATAAGTAACCTTAATTTGAAGCCAATTAGCGAAAATCCGGATGTCGAAGATATGTTAGACAAGTTAAACAAATTAGATTTTACTCCTGTTAATCCTTAAGTAGACGGGAGTAATTCACTATTTGTTTAAGCTGTGATGGGGCTCACGTGCTGTTTTGTCATAACTTGGTCTAGCGCACAAGTGAGATGCTGACAGGATAAAGATATGGGTTGCTTTGATAACTTGATCAGGTGTTATGCGAATTAAATATGATGTTTTTAACAAGATGATGTCTGTTGAGGCTGTAGACCAGTCATTCTTGATTTTTAAAGAATCAGCTTTAAGACTGATAGCCCGCAAGCACATTGATGTTGAAGCTTACCTGTAAAGATATTTGCACGCCCCTGATGTTTTAATCGATATAAAAAGTCATGCCAGCAACCTAAATACAACTTAAGTGCAACCTATTTGAAGCAAAACTCCTTTATAGTATCGACTGGTTTTTTGGAAAAATCCGGAGCAATTTGAACAAAAGAGTCAAATGCTCGAACAATAACTAGGTTAAATGGATAATATTAAGGGGTTAATATGTTTACCAAAGCAAGTTTACTTGCCTTGGCGATAGGTGGTGTTTCCACGTTCGCTCAGGCAGCCGATCATCTAATCATTTCTGAATATGTCGAAGGCAGTAGTAACAATAAGGCCATCGAGTTCTACAATCCTACTAATACTGATATCGATCTCAGCCAATACCAAGTCGAATACTATTTTAACGGTAAAACTGATGTGGGGTCGACCATAGTTCTGACTGGAACTTTGGCCGCGGGTCAGACTTATGTTCTTGCCGATAATGATGCTAATGCCGAAATTTTGGCTCTTGCTAATCAAGTGAGTAACTCGAGCTTTTTTAACGGCGATGATGCTATCGTCCTCAGAAAGTCGGGTGCGGTAGTCGATAGCTTGGGTCAGGTTGGCGTAGATCCTGGTAGTCAGTGGGGCAGCGGTGATTTGTCGACTCAAGACAACACGCTGCGCCGCGATCCCGCTCAGCTTATCGGCGATAGAGTTATCGACGATGAGGTGACCTTAGATACCTGGCAGGGTTTTGCCAAGGATGATTTTTCAGATCTTGGACAGTTTAATGCTGAGCCCACAGATCCCACCGACCCAACTGAGCCCACAGAACCTGTGACACTTGTGTGTAATGACCCATCCACGGCTATTCATGCCATTCAAGGTCAGACCGATACCAGCCCACTCAATGGTCAGCTTGTCGAAGTCGAAGTTATAGTCACCAGTAATCAGGAAGCGGGTCTTAAGGGGTTGTTTGTGCAGATGGCCGACAATGAAGTCGACGGCGATCCCTTGACCTCAGAAGGTGTGTTCGTCTATACGGGCAGCGCGACAGGTTATCTTGCCGGTGACCGTATTCGTTTTCAGGCTAAGGTGAAGGAATACAATGGCTTGACTGAGTTGACCGATGTGGCTGCTCATATACTCTGTGAGTCGGCTCAGGCGATGCCAACAGCCGCCATAGTGACCTTGCCAATCGATGAGACAAGTGATCTAGAAGCGTTCGAAGGGATGCGCGTCAGTTTCAGCCATAACTTAACGGTCAATGAAGTCTATAACTTAGGCCGTTATGGTGAGTTACTGTTAGGTAGCCAACGTCATTATATAGGTACTCAAGTTGCCGCCCCAGGCAGTGATGCACTGGCGGTAACTGCTGCTAATGCTAAAGATGCCATAGTGTTAGACGATGGACTGACATCGCAAAACCCAGATCCTGTGCGTTATCCGGCGCCAGGGCTAAGTGCATCAAATACGGTGCGTGTCGGTGATACCATCACAGGACTCGATGCGGTAATGCATTATGGTTTTGGTAAGTATCGTCTGATGCCTATGGATACGGTTAATTTCGTCGCCGAAAATACCAGAACTCCGGCGCCAATGCTCGCCGAAGGCGGCAATCTAATCCTTGCCAGCTTCAATGTGCTTAACTATTTCAATGGTGATGGTGCAGGGGCGGGTTTCCCGACGCCACGTGGCGCGGATACCGCTACTGAATTTACCCGTCAAAGAGACAAGATCATTGCCGCTATGGTCGCCATTAATGCCGATGTATTAGGTTTGATGGAGATAGAAAATGATGGCTTTGGCAGTGAATCAGCCATTGCCGATCTCGTCTCCGGCCTTAACCAGGCAATCGGTGAGACTCGCTATGCTTATGTCAGCGCAGAAACCGCTGCTGGCATAGGGACAGATGCTATCACTGTGGGTATGATCTATCGCCTAAACAAGGTGAGCCTGGATGGCGTGGCTAAAGTGCTTTCAAGTACTAATTCACCATTGGATGAAAATAATAACCCACTGTTTAACGACGGTAAGAATCGTCCTATGTTGACTCAAGCCTTCAGACACCTTGATAGTGATGAGGTGATTGTTGTTGCAGTGAATCACTTTAAATCTAAGGGCAGTGATTGTGATAGCTTAGGCGATCCCAATATGAACGATGGTCAAGGTAACTGTAATTTGACCCGCACCAGCGCCGCCGAGGCGGTCAGTCTCTGGCTAGCAGCTGAGTACGGTGAGGCCGATGTGTTAGTGATGGGTGATCTCAATGCCTATGCTCAGGAAAATCCATTAACAGCACTTAAAAACGCAGGGTTTACTGAGTTGTTCGACCATCTTGATAAAGAGAATGCATACTCTTATGTCTATTCGGGAGAGTCGGGTCAGCTGGATCATGCCCTGGCTAATGCTAGCTTGTTGGATAAAGTCATCGACGTAACCGAGTGGCATATCAATACCGATGAGCCAAGATTACTCGACTACAACGAAGAGTTTAAGTCAGATGCGCAGCTCGCTGATTTGTACAATAATGATGCATATCGCTCGTCGGATCACGATCCTGTGGTTATCTCTGTGTTGCTTGGTGAAGATAATATTGCTCCAGTGGCCAGTTTCACTGTGTCTATTGATGGTGCCGTGGTGACGTTTAATGATACCTCAGCAGATGAAGACGGTGAGATTGTGAGTTACTCATGGGAGTTAGGCGACGGCGCTGTCGCTGAGTCTGCTATGGTCAGCCATGAATATGCACAAGATGGCGATTATCTGGTGACATTAACCGTTACCGATAATGACGGCTTAACCCATAATGTCTCGCAAACCATCACCATAGATACACAAGCTGACAAGATTAAGCCTGTTGCCGTGATAAAGCATATCGACCTCTGGTTTATCGACCTGTTTGTGTCTATGAGCTTCGATGACGATGGCTATATCACTAAGCATAAGTGGAAGTTTAACGATGGCAGTCGTGCATCGGGTCCATTGGCGATCAAGTTTGCCAGTCGTGCTAGCAAGGTTAAGTTAGTGGTTAAAGACAACGATGGCCTCAAGGGGAAAACAAGCCTCAAGTTTTGATGCTTATTCTTCGAACTGAAATGCTATTAGATTGAGCCGTTAGAGTGACTTATATCAATCAATATTAACGTCGCTCAAAGCGACATAACAGAAAGCCCGCGTTCGCGGGCTTTCTTATGGCAGTAAATAGCTCAATCGATAGAAGAGATGGCTGTTTTTGAAACCACTATTTCTTAATCCACTTACCACTCTTAGTTTGAATATATAGGCCTTTCTTAGTGGCCCTCATCGCTTTTTCAGCCGCAATTTTAGCGACCTCTGTGATTGAAATACCATTTTTCTTGGCAATATTTTCATAATGGGCCTTACGCTTAGCATTGACCTGTTTAGCTAACGCGCTGGCATCCGGGCTACTTTTTACTATGCCTAAGTAGCCATTTGTTTGCTCACCCACCAAACCTTGAGACTTAGCGTCATGTAGCGATATGGCAAATGCATTTAGGCTCAGCAATAGTCCTGCTGCGAGCACCAATAATTTGGTTTTCATTTTGTACTCCTTAAATTCTATAGCCGAGATTAAAACAGTTCATCGTTGGTCAGCAACTCATCGAGCTCTTTATCGATTTTAATTCTGATCTCATGTTCAATCTTAACATTCAGATTGATCACTATCGGCTTGTCCGGTGGCTCAATCTTGATTGTGGGCGTACAGCCTGTGAGTGCCAGGAGAGCGATCATCGCGCTAATGGTCGTGGGCAGAATAGGCAGTCTCTTCACTGAGTGTTCCTTATTTTATTAATTAAACATTGTAGTAATTAGTATCACTATATCGCTTTGAGATGACTGGAAGCTGAACGTTCAAAAACCGATGAATTAATTCATCGACTGTTCGATTTGAGTCTGCAACTTATCGCCAATCTGTAAACTCTTTAACAGCTGCAGCATGTTTTCCTCTTGAGAGTAGTTCAAGTGAATAGGGCGTTCAATCCCTTTCGCTTTTCCTTTTACACTCACTTTCAATAGTGCGTCCCCATCGGGGGCCATATCGAAGCTACTGGAGAGTTCTGAATATTCGAGATGCTCCATGGTGGAGAAGGCAAAATCTAAGTAGGGCTGGGACAGGCGCATCTGCTCCACCGCCGGATTGCCGCTGACTGATATGAGTCCGCCCGGTGCTCGAGCAGCCAGTTTACCACCGCTTATTGATATCTTGCCTTGGACTAGATCAACAGGCAATACGCCATCGAAGATCCCGTCTGCATAGAGGCCGACCTGAGGCTGGATGGCCAGTAACTGTTCAAGCTCAAGCCCCTGGAGGACCAGATACCCATGGGACTTGTCGTGTAATCTTAAGTTAAACTCGGGTAACAGTAAGTGTCCGCCGAGGAGCTCACCGCTAGCATTAATCTGGATATTTGCCGCACTTAAGGTCTCGGGGAGCATAGGTTTGGGGCGTTTGCCAACATCAGGACTCAGATCTTTCCGATTTTTTGCTTCTTGTTCTGTTACTTTTTTAGTAGCGATTTTATCGTCAAGTGAGACGCTAAAATCTGCCTGAGCCTTGATATCTGTGATCAGTATGCCGGGATTAAATGCAGCGGCAGAGAACTGGATATCCGGGCAAGACAAGGTACTGATATTTGACCCTTGAGACTCAGGGGATGAGGACTGATTTTTCTGCTCCATTTGATAGTGGCAGCTGGCCTGAATTTCGGCTTGCTCGAAGGGAAGCTCATTAATGCTGCCGCTGAGGGAAGTGAGCTCAGGTGTGAAATTGATACTCACTTGAGTCGATTTATCATTTTTATTGAGTTCGTATTTAGTCTGCAGCCTGGCATCACCTGTGATGAACAGGGATTTTGGCAGGGAGTAGTTATTGCTCACAAGGGATAAAATAGTGCCAAGATCACTGTCTAAATTTAACTTTCCAGTTAGCTGCAGCTGTGAGCCTTTAGCCTCTGTAGGTATGTGAGGCCGTAATCTGTGTTCACTGACAAATTCGAGGCCATCGAACTCCCAGTTTTCATGGGTATCTAATTTAACGCCATTCCAGTCTAAGGTTTGGGAAAGACTCGCCGTGTAGAGGCCTAACAGTTTCTCGGTACGTTTTCTGTTGTTCTTTATGTAATGATGAGTCAGCTCGGCGCCATTGAGCTCATAGTGAGCGACATTTTCCCATAGGTTTTCGGTTAATACTCGGCTCATCGCCTCTGCAGTGAGATCGGAGATCGTCAATGAACTGGTTTTTTCTAAAGAGAGATACAGGCCTGATAGCTTAGCCAGATATTCGTTTTGCTCCGTCGATGGCACAGGTTTTAGGGCCAGTTCATTGTCTAGCTGCTCAAAGTTTAATGGAGGGACGCTTATTTGAATCGGCTGTTTGTTTTTGTCTGCTGAGTCAATCATTCGCTTTATCACCAGTGGGTCAAGGCTGGTTAGACGCGTCACTGCCGTTGATACCGTGAGGCGGTCGCCTGAGCTTGTGGACTGAATGAATTGAACGTCTTCGGACTCAAGGGTGAAAGCGGATAAGGCCAATTTGCTATTGCTTGCTTGATTACTGCTGGCTAAGCTCTCATTAATCAGACTCTTCATTATGATGAAGTGGCTCATTGCTAGAGTGCTGAATTTTAGGCTGTTAGCGTCGAAGCTGAGCGCTTTAGTGACAGAGGCTAAATCAGTCTGTATGTCATGCCTGTAGCGCGTTGGGCCTATAGAGAATGTCAGTCTGGGAATATCCAGGCTCACCGGACTGGCTTCACTCGAGGTCATCACCAGTTCATCATGGCTAACTAGCTTGAGATGATTCAGCTCAAATTGAAACCTGGGGTTATCTGCAGTTTTTCTCGCCGAGTCTTGTTTTACTGACTGAGGTACTAGCTCCACACTGTCTATCTGTGCCTGCAGATTTGGATTTATACTGAGCCTGAATTGAGGTGACTCACTTGCAGTAGGAGTTTCAATATTTATTTTTCCTGCCAGAGTGAGGGATGAAGCGCCGAGTCTGATATCGGCTATGGTCTTATTGCCGGCGAAAGGGCTTGGATCGTCAGGCATTAGTGAGCTAAGCGCCAATGCTTGCTCGCGGGACGCTGCAAACTGCCAATCGCTTGTTAACTCGAATGCCTGACTCTGTGTGGGTATTTGCAGTGACAAATTAGTTGCAGATAATGAGGCATCCACCATGGCATCACGGATCATCAGCTGTGCATGGCCCAGATGAATATTTTTTGAGACAAACGAATAGTCTAAAGGTTGGGACAGAGTGAATATCACCTTAATGGCTTGTTTTTCATCTATTCGAGCCTGACTCTTATCGCCCCCCGCAGCTGTACTGGTGCTGGGCTCAAGTAAGGCCGCCACAAGAGGGATGATCCGTTTATCATGCCGTTCATTATAGAGAAGGGGTAATAAGCTGTTTATCTGATGGCGACTCGGGCTAACCTCGAGGGTGAAAGGCTGTAGTGTTAAGGTCAGATCGGCAAGGTGGCCGGCGATGTCAAATTTAACCCTGTCTTGGGCTAAAGGTTCCTCTGCCGAAGAGCTCGGTGAGTGAGGCGTCAAGGTGAGCTCATCAAACTGCATCAATGTCAGGCTTGAGTGTTTTAAGATATGGGATGACTCTAGTTGAGCCGATTTAAGGTCTAGCGTGGCGTTAGATTCAAGAGTGCCACTTAATACCAGTCCAATTCGTTCACTCTCTTGTTTCAGGGCGAGCAGCGGGGCGAGGGCACTCGTATCGAACTCTTGTGCTGCAAGCTCGGTCAGGAATGCGTATAACTCATCGAAGACGAGTCGGCTCGATACTTGCCATTGTTTATCCGTTAAATGGGCATCTAACTGAAAAATGGCATTATCGTTTCGACTGATGGCCGTGCTTAGGTTGCCATCTTCATCTAAGGTTAAATGCTCCACGGTCAAGCTCAAGGCTGAAGCAGAGATGCCCGCCAGGCTCAGCGAAGTCGTGCCAATATTTATCTGAGGGAGTTCATTGAGATCCAGTGCCAGGGTAGGACCTTGGTCGTCGACATTCTTGCCCGCATCAGTTAACACGCCTGGATTGAGCTTGGCATGGATCTCTTTGATAGATATTTGCTTTATTAAGCTCACGACTTGGTTGCTAGATAGCTGCTGAGAATAGAGACTCAAAAGGCTCATATCTGTATCTAAGGTTAACGCTAAATCTGTGATGCTGATTTCACTGTTATGAACCGTCAACTTGATAACCGGGAACTGCCAATGGTGCATCGAGGTGGGCCTGATGCTGAGTTCATTTATCTGAGTGTTATATTCAACAAGATAATCATTGGCGATACTCATAGCCAATCTCTCAAAGCTGTTGACCAAAATGACAACGAGTATGAGTAGACTGACAATCAAGGCTAGCATGAGCCGCTTTACACGGGAGAGACGACTTAACATTTAAGATTATCGGACTAGAGTGGAGAAATATGGTTTGAGTTTAGCATGGAGTGATATTCAATCGTAACAATATCACTCTAGCTTAGCTGGGGTAGGAGCATAAGTGCAACTGACTGAAAGTGTTTGGAGATTTTCTTTATGTCGATGGCTTTCATCCATGAGCCCTTGTACTGTTAATAATTATGATTTTGACCTTGCTGTTGAAAACAACAAGGTCCTATTGATGAACAATATGCCCTTTGTTGAGATGCTGGTAATTAAAAAATTCTTATTTTAAAACCTATTACTTTAAAAACTCTTAATTGAAACTCGTTACTTTAAATGGACTAATCTTTCCAGCCAATCTTAGTGGTCAGCATATGGGTCTCATCGGGTGCAAGCGTGAGCTTATCTTCCAACACATTGGCCGCCTCGAGACAGACCATGGTCTGGTAGTCATCGCTGTTGAAACGAGACAAGCGCTGAGACTTATCAATCCAAGGGTTCCAGAGCACTGCTGAGTGGCTGTTTTCGCGGCTAACTTCAATAATGCCGTCCGGGGTGTGCAGCTCTTGAACGTCAGCCAATTGGGTATATACCCGATCGGTTTCTTTGTCGAATAGCACTTCATCGCCATTTTGCTTGAATGGGCCTTCACCGAACTCTATGTATTTTGAACCTTTAAAGCCTGTGGCTTTAAGCTGATGAATATCTTTGACCGGGAAATAGCTATGTAGTGCCTGAGTCAAACTCACCGGATAACTGGCCAAATTGGTGTTCTTCAGTGATACCGTCAGGGTGTCCGTTAAGGTAAACAGCATTTCGACGCGAGTATCATGGGGCCAGTAGAGCTTGTCTGCTTCACTTATCTTAAGGGTTAGCTTAAGTTCGACGGCCTGATTCTTCATCTGCACGGATTCCAGTGCCCAGATGCGGGTGCGAGCGAATCCATGTTGGGGCCAGTCCGGGTTATCACTCTGGCCAAACCAGGGCCAACACACAGGTATACCGCCTCGGATGCCACTACCTGGCTGATAATCATCGGCGGATGAGACCCAAAGTAACGGCGCTTTACCGACTGGTTGAAACAGGTCTATCTGTGCGCCTTGCAGGAAAATTCTCGCCTTACATAATGGCGTATCGACATCGACATATTCTAAGCCATTGCTGTGCTTTTTTGTGGTGACTGAGCCCATTACTGCTTCCTCATTCCATCAATTCGTGCCGTACATTTAAGAAAGCATATTTGTCTTTTTATGTTCAAGCAGCGGAATTTATTTTAAAAACTGACAATTAGCTTACCCTGTTTCCCCGCCCTTCATAAGGGGTCGTTATGCTGAATTTATGGTAACGCTGTTCTAGCTGTGGAACAAACTTGAACTAATGCTGATTTTTCAAACCAAATTAAGTAAAGTGGTCGGATCTCTGTACTTGTAAAATGATTAAATTAAACGCATGATTGAAACTTGTGTATGAAAAGTTCATTCTAATGACACTATAGAATCTATGCACAAGATACATAAGATAGAAGACCTGATAAATAACACCTGAGCTTTACCATTTAGCATAAAAATAAAGGGAACAGGAATGCCAATATATCAAGCGCCACTTCGTGACTATCAGTTCGTACTTAACGAACTTCTCAATATATATCAGCGCACTGAGCTTAAAGGCTTCGATGAAATCGATGCCGACTTAGGTGATGCAATCTTGCAAGGAGTGGCGGACTTTACCACAGAGGTCATGTTGCCCCTCAATGGCAGTGGCGATGTTGAAGGCTGTAAGTTGGTCGATGGCAAGGTTATCGCCCCCAAAGGCTTTGCTGATGCGTATAAGCAATATGTCGACAATGGTTGGGCGACGCTGACCTGCGATCCTGAGTACGGTGGTCAAGGGCTTCCTGAGTGTATCGGTGTGTTTGCTACCGAGATGAAAACGGCCACTAATATGGCGTTTGCCATGTATCCGGGTCTGACACATGGCGCTTATGCGGCAATTCATGCCCATGGTAGCGATGCACTGAAACAGAAATATTTAGAGAAATTGGTTTCCGGTGAATGGACCGGCACCATGAACCTTACCGAGTCCCATGCGGGAACAGATCTGGCACTATTGCGAACCAAAGCCGTTGAGGCTGGCGAGGGACTGTTTGCTATTTCGGGCGAGAAGATTTTCATCTCGTCGGGAGATCATGACTTGGCGGAGAATATCATTCACCTGGTGCTTGCCAGACTACCCGATGCACCGGAAGGCGTGAAGGGCATATCACTGTTTGCCGTGCCTAAGATTATGGTTAATGCCGATGGCAGCTTAGGCGAAGCAAACAGCTTATGTGCCGCGGCGCTTGAGCATAAGATGGGCATTCACGGTAACTCAACTTGTGTGATGAATTTCGATGCTGCCATAGGCGAGCTTATCGGTGAGCCACATCAGGGCCTGAGAGCCATGTTTACCATGATGAACCAAGCCAGACTCGGTGTGGGCGTTCAAGGTTTAGGGGTATCAGAAATTGCCTACCAAAATGCCTTGGCTTATGCCAAAGACAGAATTCAGGGCCGAGGCTTAAGTGGCGTAAAAGATGCGTCACAGGCCGCCGACCCTATCTTGGTTCATGGCGATGTACGACGTATGCTGATGGCGCAGAAATCCTTCAACGAGGGAGCCAGAGCCTTAATTGGCCAGCAAGCCTTGTGGCTCGACGAAGCCGAGCGTCACCCTGATGCGGATAAGGCAAAAGCGGCTAATAAGCTCGCGGCGCTATTTACCCCGATCGTCAAAGGATTTATCACCGACCGTGGCTTCAATGCCTGTGTCGATGCTCAGCAAGTTTTCGGTGGCCATGGCTATATTCACGAGTGGGGCATGGAGCAGTTCGTGCGCGACATACGTATTGCCATGTTATATGAAGGCACCAATGGCGTGCAGGCATTAGATCTTGTCGGCCGTAAGCTGATGGGGGACAAGGGCGCCACCTTGATGGTTTGGTCAGAGATGGTTAAAACCCTTATCGGTGAAAACATGGCTAATGATGCCATGAAACCTTATCTTGCCGGGCTGATGGATGCGTCAGGGGATCTGGAGAAGGCGACTCAGTTTTTGGCTGCTAATGCTCCTAAGAACCCTGATATCCTGGGGGCGGGCTCAATGCCATATATGCAGATCCTTGGGATCACAGTACTGGCCTGGATGTGGACCCGCAGCGCAGTGACGGCGCTCGCGGCGCTTGAGTCTGGTACTGAAGATAAGGCTTTCTATGAGGGTAAGCTTAAAACGGCTCAGTTTTATATGAGTTATTGGACAGTGCAGACCCGCAGCCTGCGTAAGCAGATTGAGTCCAGCAGTGAACTTTTGACTCAACTTGAAGAGGCCGATTTCGACCTCTAATCTGTCAGGTTTAGTTTGGGTATGAGCCTTGAGTCAGTTTCTTGGTTTTGAGACTTAGCACTTGAACGCCGATGGGAGAAATAAAAGCATAAATGCTGAGGCGTTTATGCTTTTTTTATGGGCGAAAATCTACTTTTGTTATTTTATGACTCAAAGTGTCATGTTGTCGATAATTATGGTAATAAATGAACTTTATGGTTAAGTATTTTCCCGGGTAAGGGCTATTCTATAGCTTCTATTTACTTAAGGGATCAGTTATGAAAGTCATCAATCTATTACCCATCATGGCCGCATTTATCGGCATATCCGCCTCGGCCATGGAGATATCGAGTCAAGATATCAAAGAAGGCCAGCTTATGGGCAAGACGTTTGAATTTTCCGGTATGGGCTGTAATGGCGGTAATCTCTCTCCCCAGCTTTCCTGGACTAAGGTGCCGCCCGGTACTAAGAGCTTCGCTATCACGGCTTATGATCCTGATGCACCAACTGAAAGTGGTTGGTGGCACTGGACGGTATTAAATATTCCCGTGTCCACACTCAGCTTGCCACGGGGCGCATCGGGTAAGGCATCAGTGGGATTAGAGACTCGCACTGATTTTGGTAAACCCGGCTTTGGCGGTGCATGTCCGCCTAAGGGTGATGGCATGCACAGATATCAGTTCACCGTGTGGGCGTTGCCGAAAGCTAAGATAGATCTGCCTGCTGACATTTCGCCCGCGGTAGTGGGTTTCACCCTCAATAGTATGGTGATTGAGAAAGCTGTGTTGACGGCCACTTATGTGCGCTAGTTGCGGTGTTTGTTGTTAACGCCTGTATTTATACTCGAGGGCTGATGTGATGAAAAAAGTGATCTTGGTGAGTCATTATCAGGGCATAGCACCACAGGCACTGCGTAATGTACCTGTGCATAGCCCGAGTATTTTTGCGATCAAACAAGGCCGTAAACTCATGAGCTGGCATGAAGAGTCACTTCATTTTGGTGGCGGCGACTGGTTGATCGCCGCGGCGGGTAGTCAGCTCACTTTTATCAATGAGCCCCATCATCAGCAGTTCAGCTCGGTGCAGGTATCATTTTTACAGCCACCAAGCCAAGAGTTGATGGATGAGATTGAAGTTGGATATAGCAAAGGAAACAGGAAAGAAAATAAGCACAGAGGAAACAAGGGGGAGGCGAGAGCGGTCCTGTCATCGGCATATCATGAATTTTCTCAGGCTCAGTCGCCTAAGTTAAGCGCGAATAGTCAACTCTGCTTTGCCTTAGAGCTGTTATTGAGCATGCAGGGGCAGGATTTAAGCACTCAGGTACAAAGTTACTACCTAAATGGCTTCTATCAGCAACTCATGGAAGCGGGCTGCTTGGACAAGCTGTTTCCCGGCGATCCGCAATCATTGCGGCAGAGACTTAGCCGTTATCTGGCCCAGAGTCCTGGAGCCGAACATCACATTGAGCAAGTCTGTAAGCTTTTTTCCATGAGTAAGTCGACACTGACGCGTCATCTGGCACTGGAGGGCACTTCGTTCAGGGAGGTGCTGGCCGAAGTGCGTATGCTCCATGGTTTGAGTTTGATGCAGAAGAAAAATTACCGACAGGTCGACTTAGCCCTGCTCTGTGGTTATCAGTCGGAGTCGCGTTTCTCCCAACGCTTTCGCCAACAATTTGGTGTTAGCCCAAAACACTATATGAAGACGGTTAGGGGATAGCCCTGTTCCTGCTTCATGACATTGTCGTGCTTTAATTACCATGCTTAGGCCGTTGCTAAGGTAACGAATACCGTTTGGTCTTCGTCGCCTGAGTTGAGCTGAGTTAAGTTGAGTGTTACTTCTTTGTAATAAAATCTTCCCTGTTCTGGTCTAAAATATACTATCACTTTTTGAATGGATTCTTCCCAATGTCTGCACTCCTTTCTTTCGGGATGAGCTTGGCCAATAAACTGAGTTTTAAAAAGAAATTTACTCTATTAGCCATCGCAACCCTGTTACCTCTCTCCATAGGTGCCGCCTATATTGTTCAACTTCAGTTTCAAGAGGTAAAGAGGGTAGAGCGTGAGCTCACTGGCCTGGCCTTTGTTCAAGGGCTGGCGAGTGTGGATGAAAAGCTTAGCCATCTTAGAGCCGGAGGTCGTGGACAGATAAGTGGGCTAACTAGCTTAGCCGAAGGCCTCGAGCAAGTGTCCCGTCAGAGTGATATCTATGCCTCTGTGGCCCCTCAGTCTGTGGGTCTTTTATCACAAAATATACTCGCTATGGGTCAAGCCGCTGGGGAGTCTGATAAGCAACGTGTTTCTTCTACTGATATTGATTTTATTGCCGATCAGCTACAAGATCTCAAAGAGAGTATAGGCGCAGAAACGGGTCTGTCATTGGACGTAGACCCAAGGGGTTTCTATCTTGCTGAGATATATCTTTCACGACTCTCAGAGTTAAGTGATTTCAGCGCCAGAGTCGCAAGCGTATCAAAGCAGGTATTAGCTTCTGCTGGCTTTACTCAAGATACTTATACTCGGCTGGTGGCGCTCAATAACCGCTTGTCAGAGTTGTTACAGAGCAGTGAGAAGACCCTGGGCAGATTAGCCATGCAGGAAAATGATGACAGTATCGGCTCGCTTATCAGGAATATTGAGGAGATGCACCTAGGGATAGAAGAATTTATTCAATTGGTGAACGACAAGCTGATTATTCCGGATAACTTAGAGATAACTGAGCCGGCATTTAAACAGCAAACTCAGGAACAAGCACAACGAATTACCTTAGTGTTGGTGCAAAGCCACCGAGCGCTAGCAGACACCTTAACGAGTCGTGAAAGTGATAAAACGCTGGTGATGTTTTGGTTGATAGCCATAGTAGGCTTAGTGGTGATCGGCAGCCTGTATGCGCTTCTCGTTATTTACCAAGCTATCGTGGTTAATGTGCGGGAGATAGAATCTATCGTTGATCTGGTTTCGAAAGGTGATCTTAGCAAAGAGGTCAGGCTTTCACATACCAGCATATCCGGCAAAGGCGGAGATGAGTTTTCTCATATCGCCAGCGCATTTAATCGTATGCTTGTCAGTATCCGCAGTTTGATCACTGAGGTACAAACCTTGAGTGAGCAGGTGGTTGTTGCCAGTGGTACCATGCTTGAGGTGACTAAAAGTATGGAGGCTACGTTAGCCGCGCAGCAGGAAGAAACCCACCATGTTGCTAGCGCAATTGGTCAGGTATTAGTGTCGGTAAACAGCGTCGAAGCAAGCATGGGGGAGGCGACCAATATCACCGCGAATGCTCAGCAGGCGGTGACACAAGGGCAAGTTGTCATCTTAGACACCGTCGAAGGAATAGATCATATCGCCAAAGAAGTTACCACTGGATCTGAGGTGATCAATCTGTTGGCCGAACATACCAGTGAAATAGGTAATGTGGTGGATGTGATCCGTTCAATTGCCGATCAAACTAACTTGCTGGCACTCAATGCTGCGATTGAAGCAGCCAGAGCCGGAGAGCAGGGCAGGGGCTTTGCCGTGGTGGCCGATGAGGTGCGAACTTTAGCCAGTCGCACTCAAACATCGACCCAAGAGATCCAATCCATGATTGAGCAAGTACAAGCCGGGGTAAAGCAAGCGGTCAGCGCCATGGAGTCAGGCACCAGCCAGGCTGATAAAGGCGTATTACTGGCCAAGGAAGTGAGTCAAAGCATGGCTCAGCTCACCACGAATATGGAGGAAATTGTCGGGGTCACTCAAGAGATCGCCCATGCCGTCGCCGAGCAGCGCATCGCCACCATACAAATAGACACCAAGACTCTCGCTATCGGCCAAGGCGCAGACGAGGCACTCACATCGGCTCAAGGCGCATCTGAGATCTGTATCAGTCTGGCAGAAGATGCCAGAAAGCTAGCCGCGCAGATAGAGGGGTTTAAGCTTTGAAATGGTGATAAGTTAATATGATTTGTATTTCTTCGTTAACTCTATTTATGAGACAGCTCGTCATTTTAGCTGGGAAAATAGTTGGGCTTGATGGCTCTAGAAATTAGTGTCATCAAGCCCAGCGTATAATACTCTTTACTCTTAGCTAGTGATTTTGAATAAGTCAGCTTGGCGATGCTAACGTCATAAATACTTATTCAAGAATGCACTAATTTCACCGTAGGCGACCTTCCTGTTATCTGGATTATCCAGAAAATGGGTACCATTTTTTAACTCGATATATCTAACATTCAATCCCTTACTCTTTGCCTTGCTGTAAAAATCACTGGATTGTTGAAAGTTGACTCGTGTGTCCTTAGTACCATGAATAAGTAAAATAGGGGCTTTTATCTTATCTAGATGGTTGATGGCGGATACGTCGGCGAGGGCTTTCTTAGCGTCGCTGTCAGCCGGGTCGACAATATTGGCAACATAAGTGTCAGCTCTTTCTTCATCATCGATCATCTCTTCGAGGTCGCTTATCCCGGCTATGCTGACGAAGCACTTAAAGGCCTGATTGGTTTGAACGGCGGCGGTGAGGGCCACATAGCCCCCATAACTCCCTCCGACGATACAGGCATCTCCATTAACCAGGTTTTGTTTGTTAAGCCAGTCTACGCCATCCATAACATCTTGCTGCATGCGCCGGCCCCATTGATAATAGCCGGAGGTTTCAAAGTCTGTACCGAAACCGCTCGAGCCTCGAAAATTGATCTGCAGTACTGCGTAACCTTCATGGGCGATAAGTTGTACCAGAGGATCGAAATATCGGTAGTCACGGCTATGGGGGCCGCCATGGGGTAATACCACCAAAGGAGGCTTGCTATTGGGCTGCAAATTAATGGGCATGGTTAGGTATCCAGGAATTTTTTTCCCATCGGATGCCAAAAATTCTATGGCTTGAACCGAGGCCAGTGGCTTATTTTCCAATTTAGGGTATTGCGAGAACCAGATGCCGCCCTTATTAGTACTGAGATCGAACCAGAAGTATTTACCCGGTGAGTTATCTTGGATGGCGTAAGCTAATACCTTGGTATTGTCACGGCTCTTACTGGCAATAAACACCTGATAATCCTCCAGTGATGCCTTCACCGTGTCGAATACTTGCCTATCTTTATCTTTGAAGTAGTAGCGTTGCTGAAAATCATCTGACCAAGTGACGCCGATAAGCTCGCCATCTGAGTCGCTGATCCCGCTATCTAAATCGTATTTTTCATGGCCAAATATTTTCTTTTCAAATTTACCCGATGCAATATCGAATAGCCACAGACTTTGACGTCTGGTCTCACGGTCACTGAGTACGTAGGCTTTAGTGGCATTTTTTGTTAGTCCCAATACGGTAAATGTATCGCCTTTACCGTACTGTTTATGATGTAGTTTTTTAAACTTATCATCGGCAGTTTTTCTATACCAGATGGTAATAAAGTGACCCTTGTCATCAAAGAGTCCTTCTTGTTTTTTTATGCCAATACCCAAGCGAACAGTGCCGTCGTGATCGGCAAACCAGGAGTCAATGTCGTAGGTATTTGCCAAGTATTTGTCGAAACTACCATCGGTCAGATCTACCTTAAAGAGGCTATACCCCTTGTCTCTGGTATCGTATGTGCTGATAAGGATGTGTTGGTGATCATTCTTTAAAGTCGAAACTAAAGAATATGATTGCAGTTTATGCCAGGGATCTTTTCTGAGTCGCCTGTGGGTTAATTCCCTGGCTTTCTTGGTTTCTGTGTCTATGGAGTAGATCCTAGAGACCCTGCTATAGCTTCCGCGATAGTTATCCGGGTAACTGGTGCCAATAATGACATGTTTATTACCGGACCAACGTACAAAGTCGACTCTATCTTTTGCTTTTTTCAGTTGCGCCAACGCGGTGAGCTTATTGCTTGGGAACTGAGATTGCACCACCATAGGCCCCTTAGCCGTGTTGTATATTGACACCATAGATTTACCATCCGGGGAGATCTGAGGTGACTCTAGCAAGGGGAGGGAGCTAAATGACTCTATCGGTATAGAAGCGGCCATTGCAATAGTATTAAGATTTAGCGCGCATGCGAGAGTGATTAGCAGATACTTTATTTTTTTCATGTTCTTACCAAATTAAATCCCTTTATGGATAAAGTATACGATCATGTTTTTTAATGTTCAAGACATGTGAATATTTATATGCTTGGTAACCAAAAGAACCCTTATATTTGGCCTGCTAGTCTGCAATACAAACTAGGCCGTCAGACTAGGAATACTTGATGCGTTGAACATTCATATAAATTCCTTTTTGTGCTGTAAATACAGATGTTCGATTCTGTATTTACAGCCGTTTATCCGGCCGGTTTTAACTATTTTCTGACTATTTTTTCAGATAAATTATGCACCTTAGGGGCAAATAGGAAGGAGATGGTCGCGGCTGCGGGCCATGCCAATATGAAGGCCTTTGCCCATAACCAGAGAAAGTTTGGCGCTAATCCTAAGTTAATCCAGGTTATCCAGAGGGTCATCAGCAGGGACAATACAAAGGACATTAATAGTGAAAATACGATGCGTTGTTTCATCGTGCCTCCTTGTCAGTGACCATGGTTAGTTTTCGATATAGGTCACTTTAGTCAGATTACGAGCAAGATAAGCCAGCGTATGTTCGGCCTCAAAGTGTGCGCTCAGTGCATCACTGTTTACCCAGTGTTCCCAAAGGGTAAAGTGAGACGGATTGTCTTGATGCTGCAGCACTTCAAATTTTAAACAACCAACTTCTTTTGCTGTCGCTTCTGACAATGCGTGCAGTGCCTGCTTGACTTGATCTGTATCTAAGCCAGCTTCTGTAACCAGACCCGCATTTATCCATAATTGACCCATGTTGCCTCCAGATTGACTACTCATTTTTGA
The DNA here is from genome assembly GCF_009377275.1 of Shewanella sp. YLB-07. NCBI lineage: Bacteria > Pseudomonadati > Pseudomonadota > Gammaproteobacteria > Alteromonadales > Shewanellaceae > Shewanella > Shewanella sp. YLB-07. Next base: position 26,148 of record NZ_VOQB01000018.1, read on the forward strand.
TTATGAACTAATGACGCTTATGTGATGAGTAGATGTTTATTGAGAAAGTTAGACGAGCTTATATGGTTTCGTTTATTATAAATATACGTAACAATTCAATTATAAATTCCATTTATGAAATCATGTTAGATGACATAGTGCTCTATATCCATATCGTTCAGTCGCGAGGCTTAGCTATCGCGGCGAAGCAGTTACGACTGCCCGCCGCCACAGTGACCCGTCGCCTGCAAAAACTCGAAACTTCTATTGGATGTAAGTTGATACATAGATCCGCCCGTCAGTTTTCTCTGACGGCGGAAGGTGAGGTGTATTACCAGGCATTCTATGAGTTAGTACAGACATTTGAAGCCACACAACGTAGCCTCTCAGCAGACCTACACTTGCTCAGTGGCAAGTTGAAAGTGCTGGCACCGACCAATATATCCACCGGATTACTGCAGCCCATGTGGTCATCGTTTATCAAGTCCTATCCCGATATTCAGCTGGATCTCAGTTTGAATAATGCCAATCAAGATATTTTGGTGGTTCAGGCCGACATCGCTCTGAGGATCGGACCGCAAAAAGATTCTCAGTTGTATCAGAAGGGATTGGGTTTCATTCCAACTGTTCTTGTCGCTTCGACAGACTATCTGAACAATCATGCGGCGCCAGCTCAATTGGACGAACTTTTCAAGCATAGGATCATAGGGGTAAATAGTATTCCCGTATGGACACTGACCCATAGAGTCACCGGCAATGAGGTGGAGCTCACACCTAGTATCAATACTTTTGTTAATGATATTAAGATGGCCAGTCAGTGGGCTTGTGATGGGATAGGTATTGCCTTGTTGCCTATCAGCGAAGTGTACCAAGATTTGCATGATGGCAATTTAGTGCAGGTACTCATAGATTGGTCAGGTCCTAAGCGAGAGCTATACGCCGTCTGGCCTAGTGGCAGACTCTTGAGTGCCAAAGCCAAGTGTTTACGTGATTTTATGCAGGACTATATTGATAAAGATGAGGTGTTGCAGACTCAGGGGATGATTTTAAACAAACCGAATTAGACGGCAAACATGCTTTGTATCCGTTTGTATCTATTTGGGGGTAAACGCTACAATTTGCCAAGGAAGTTAACAAGTGTCTTACATTAAGGTGGTGGCTCTCATTGTTAAAGGGGGTCCCTATGAAAAAAATAATATCGATTTTGAGTCTATGTGCTCTAGCTTCACAATCTGTGATTGCACAAGGACTATCATCGAGCCAGTTTAATGATTGGCACAAGGTAGCAGCTAAGAGTGATGGAGGAAAGATCAATAGCCAGGCACGCTCGAGTCATCAGCTAACAACGAATATTGCTGCATTAAATCAGATTTTGCTGTCAGTGGATGAGAGTGTTGTTGTGACATTACCTCTGCCCGATGGTAGTTTTGCAGACTTTAAGTTAAAGCCTGCAGACATAGTTGCTAGCGAGCTTAGTGAGAAATACCCCAATATAAAAACCTTCAGTGGTTTTGAACTCGGAAATCCGGATAATCATGGTCGTTTCGATATTACTCCTCAGGGATTTCATGGCCTGTTTCGATTCGGAGACGAAACTGTCTATATCGACCCTCAATATCGAGGTAATGATGCCCGCTATATCAGTTACTTTAGAAAAGATGCTATCCCTTTAGATCTTAGCAATATGCCAAGAAGACAAGCGCCTAAACATAGAGGTAAGGGACAAGATACATTATTGAATCATGTTAGAAGGGAGGTGACCAATAATAGCCAAGGTCAGGCGACTCAATTAAAAACCTATCGTATTGCCATCTCGGCTACGGGTGAGTACACCCAATTTCATGGCGGAACGAAAGAGCAAGGCCTTGCCGCTGTTATCACCATGCTCAATCGAGTCAACGATGTTTATCAAGCCGATCTAGCGGTGAAGTTAGAGCTAGTCGCTAATAATGACGCACTTATTTTCGTTGATCCTGAGACCGATCCCTTCGCTAATACAGATGCAGACGGTGAAGCGAATACGGGGATCATAGATCAAGCCATAGGCAGTGGCAGTTATGATGTCGGCCACGTTGTTAATACCGGGGGAGGTGGTTTAGCTGGTTTTGGCGTGATCTGTGATGTGAATTCAAAAGGAGATGGGGTAACAGGTAGTGGTAGTCCGACAGGTGATGCATTTAATATCGATTATGTTGCCCATGAGTTAGGGCATCAATTTGGCGCCGATCATACGTTTAATGGCTTATCGGACTCTTGCGATGGCAATCGTGCCGATACCAGCGCCTATGAACCTGGCAGTGGATCGACTGTGATGGGTTATGCCGGTATTTGCGGGCAACAGAACTTACAGAATAACTCTAATGCTTATTTCCATTCACATTCAATCGATGTCATCAAAACTCATATCACGACAGGGAGTGGAGGAAGTTGTGGCCAGATCACTAGCATAACCAACTCAAGCCCCACAGTGGATGCGGGTAAAGATTATGTCATTCCGGCCAGTACCCCCTTTGTGTTGACTGGTAGTGCAAGCGATGTCGATGGTGACAACTTATCTTATGACTGGCAACAGTATGACTTAGGCCCAGCTAGTGCCAGTCTTTCAGAGCAAATCGATGACGGTAAGCGCCCACTATTTAGGGTATGGAGTCCAAGTAGCCAGCCGAGTCGCACGTTTCCAAGACTCGAAGATATATTGCTCAATAAACTCACCATAGGTGAAACGTATCCCAAGACCACTCGTGAACTTAATTTTCGTTTAGTCGTGAGAGATGGCAAAAAAGGTTTATCGCGAGACTCGATGAAAGTCAGCGTTATCGATACCAATCAGGCATTTTCTGTTATTGAGCCCGCGTCAGGATCCTCTTGGTCTAATAATACCCAAGTAGTCACTTGGAATGTTGCTAACACTCAGGTTGCGCCAATTTCCTGTACTAAAGTGAATATCCAGTTGTCGACCGATGCGGGTATCAGTTTCGAGACCGACCTGGCGCTTGGGGTCGATAATAACGGTAGTTATGAGGTCAAGCTGTCACAAATCAGTTCGGATAAAGCCCGCATAAGACTGAGTTGTGCAGATAACATCTTCTTTGCTATTAACAGCGGAAATTTTTCAATTTCCTCAGGTGCAGCCGATGAAAAAATTACCATCTCTGGACTGAAAGCGCCGCTTTCTATCGATGAAGATGAAAAATTGAAGGTAACGGCGGATATGTTCAATTACCAAGGGCTTGTAGCAAGTAGCATTAGCTTGCAAACGGGGAGTAACTATCAGGTTAACGGCGATACTATCACGCCTAAGGCTGATTTTAATGGTGAGATATCTGTACTTGTGACTGGTCATAAAGGTGATATTAAGAGCGAGGCCTTCTCTGTCATCATCAGTGTCACAGCTGTAAATGATGCCCCCGAAGCCGTGAACGATGTAGCCAGTGTAGCGCAAGATTCGAGCAAAAATATTATCGACCCTTTGAGTAATGATTTAGATGTAGATAAAAACAAGCAACTGAGTCTTGTCAGCGTTAATTATACCGGCAAGGGAAGCGTCACTATTATCAACAACAAGTTAAGTTACACGCCTGCCGCCGGATTCTCTGGGAGCGACACCATAACCTATACAGTGCAAGACTCGGAGAAAGCTTCCGCCGATGGGATTGTGACAATCACAGTAAAGGCCATCGGAGGCGAGAGTGATAAGAAATCATCTGGTGGCAGCCTGGACTTCTGGTTATTGATATTAATGCCCTTATTGGCAGGGCGTAGAATGAAAAGGTGGCTTGGATGAATAAGATAAAGCCTCTTATGTCTATGGTGATATCTTTGATGGCCATGATTCAACTCTGTGGTTGTGAGAACCAGTCTCAGTTGGAGATGGACCCAGTGCAGATTAAGGTGGCTGAGGCTGTCAAGGAAGCTGAGCTTCTCGGTGACTATAGACTCTATGCGACGACAGGGAGAAGAATGACTCTGCCTGGGATTTCAATGAATGATAATCAGCAGGCTAAGGCATTATGTGGAGTTCAGTATATGATCGAAACCGGAGACGTTATTTCCACTGAGGAGCAGAGGGATAAACGTAAATATCTCATAGACTTTATGACATCTTATAATCAGGTTATATTCGAAAAGTGTAAAAAGTTACTGATTGAACAAGACCATAATCAATAACAAGTATTAAGCTTGGTATATTAGCCAATGGCATAAGTCCCGTAGCCGTATAGGACTTATGTCAATATGAGACAAAGTTCTGAAATGAAACAAAAACTATCCGTACTCGTTATCGACGATGATATCGAACTATGCAACCTTATCCGTGATTATCTTGTTCAAAATGGATATAGAGTCAATGTCCTTAATGACGGCCTCAACGCCGCCGCGCAGATACTCGAACAAGCGCCTCATATAGTCATACTGGATCTTATGCTTCCTCATGTTGATGGACTCACCATATGTAAACAGATAAGAGATGACTACCATGGCTCGATTATCATGTTGACTGCACTGGATGATGATATCGATGAAGTGACAGGTCTCGAAGTCGGGGCAGATGACTATCTGGCAAAACCGGTTAAACCTAGAGTCTTGCTGGCACATATTAGAGCTCAACTCAGGCATCTTGAGAAGCATAAGAAACGGCAGGAATTAGAAAGTATCCCGTTTGGTAATCAAAGTTTTGTGCTCAACCCCGGCCACAGAACACTCATGGTTGATAATCAAGTGATCGAGCTTACTGGCGCCGAATACGATGTCTTGCTGCAGCTTGCGATTCATTGCGGAGAGATCGTCAGTCGAGAAGCCTTACATAAGACCATTTTTAATTTTGAATATGACGGTATTGAGCGCTCTATCGATCTACGCATCTCCAGGTTGAGAAATAAGTTAAAACTACATAGTGGAGCCGGAAATATTATCCAGACGATTAGAAATAAAGGGTACTTACTTGCGAGATAAAAATGACTAGAATACTGCGATCGGCGACAGCTTTATTCATCAGTTTCATTATTGCTGCCTTGCTGAGTCAGGCTTTTATTTATGATGCAGTAGATAGACTAGCCCTGAGAACATTTAATAATGATCTGTTGCAATATCGGACTCAGATCAAAAACAGTGTCGATAATACCAAGCCTAAACTATGGCATCACCAAGTGGCGTCTCTTTCTGATGATCTTGGTGTTCCGGTATTTATTGATAAACTAAATGCAGATAATTTCAACGAAGAAACCTTAGAGCAACTTGTTTCTCCTATAGGCACTAACGGCATTATCGATCTTGAGATGGGGCTTGTCTATTACCCTGTGTCGAAACAATATGGGATAACAGCGGGTCCATTTTATGACGTGACTCTGGCCTATGCACCAGAGATATTCACCTGGTTATTTGCCTTATTTATGGCCATCATTACCGTCAGTTTACTTCATTATCAAGATATCAAGGCACTGAGACGTCTCAGTGAATCACTCTTTGGAGATACTTGCCCTTCCAATGAGCCGATTAATATCGACTCATTGATCTCTCAAGCTGAATTGATGTCGAGAACTAATCGGCAAAAATCCAATGAACTCGATCAGCTGCTTATCACACAAAGAGATCTCCTCCATGGGATAGCCCATGAATTCAGAAGCCCGCTAGCTCGAATGGAGTTCGCCTTAGAGTTGCTCGAAGAGGCTGATGTGGATAAGCGCTTGCAACTAAATGGACAACTTGAGCGTTCGATTAAAGAGCTCGATGAGCTGGTCAAACAGGTACTGAGATATTCTCGGCTTCAGCATGATGGGGCCGAAATTGAATTGAGCCTAACGAGTGTTAAAGAGTTAGTGGAAATTTCAATCGATAAAGTACAGAGTTTCTATCCCAACATTCAGTTTATCTTCGATGATGAAACCCATTACCCTGTTAAATGTGACATAAAATTAATGGTTATCGCGCTATCCAATATTCTGAGAAATGCGGGACGCTTCGCTTACTCTAAGTGCCTCATTTCAGTCAAAAGCGACAATACTTATCTTCTGATAAGCATTCAAGATGACGGAACCGGGCTAGCTCCGGGTAAGAAAAATCAAATATTTGAGCCTTTTACCCGTTTAGACCCGAGTCGCTCCAGAGATTCCGGAGGATATGGGCTAGGTCTTGCCATAGTGCAGTCGATTATCCATAAACATAAGGGCAGTATTTCGGTCGAGGATGCGGTGATCGGTGGCGCTGATTTTATTATCAAGTTAGGCTAAATATTGAAAATGTATCCAAATTTATTGATTAATTGTATGGCTGTGATCTCTGTGGTAGTGCTCCATTGATCTCATTGTTACTCTGCCATTTTAAAGGGCAGAATAACAATGAGGGGCTGTAAAATAATACCTGTTTTTATAACGTGAAATGAACTCTTAACCCCCATACCCATGAATTATCTGCCTCAGGGGTCAACGGTAAAGTATGGAGGTATTGAATATTAGGGCTGAACTTGAGGTGAGCATTAAGGCGGTATTTGTAAAAAAGTTCGCCCGTGTATTGGTCATCAAATTGCGTACCGAACAAGGCTTTATTGGGCTTGCCCCAACCAAGGGCAAGATTAAGGGAGTCTTGTCCTGTGCCTAATCCAACGAAACCTACCCCAGCGGTTACAGAGCTTGAGAGCAAACTGGCATCTCCCTCAGCGTAGCCTGCGCGTAAGAAAGGGATCCATCGTTCAATCATATAGGTGGCTGATAAATTGATGCCTTGACTGTCCTGTGTGCTGTGGCGGGTGCCGCCATCGAGTTGCCAAGCAATAAGATGAAGATTACGGGTATAAAATTGATCTAATGATTCAATCCAACCCAGTTCCAGTGAACTAAAAAGCGCCTGCTCATCAAAAATTTTGCTAAAAGCTTCAAAAGGGTGACTGGAATCGGCATTACCATCGGAGAGACTGGCTAAGCCATATAATTCCTCGTTAAACATGTGCCTAACCGATATCCCAAATGTAGCTTCATCGGGCATTGCAATCGTGCCTGCACCTGTGCTGAAGATGAAATTGGAAAATCCATTCCAGGGGTTGCCTAATGCATAGGTGTCAATGTAGTCGGTGGTATCAAGAAAACCGATTAATAACTCGGTATCATTCTGGTTAAACTGCTGCTTCCAATACAGGTTGGTTAAACGCAAGCCTTGATCACTAAGGATGGGCTGTATGAGTCCAACGGCTCCGACATTGTCGATGACAAATGCTTTAGGGCTAGTGTCTGTGTATCTATGACGATGTTCTACTTTTAAGACATATTTACCAGTGTCGTTTTGCTTGTTTTCAATCAGCGTCCAGTCAACCATCAGCCTTATGATGCCTCCGGCAGCATTGGAATTTTTATTTGATTGGGTTTCGGTTGCTCCAGTGACATAAGTCAGGTAATCGGCATCGATATCGACGACAGAATTAGCTTGTGGCGTTACAGGTGTAATGGGCAACTCAATGTCAGGATATTCTTTTGCAATAGGCTGACTTGTTGGAGGAATAATGGCGACAAGTATGGTCAGCCAAGCAAAACAAAAATGTACGGGGATATTAGTACGCTTCATGATATTAATCCTTTAATGTCATCGATTCTTGAAGTTGTGGCATGGTGGGTAACAGCTCAAAAGAGGACAGCAGCATAGAGCAGATGATTAACATGCTGTAGGCCAATGTGAACCAAGGGGTCATCTTGCCGCCGAAGGTGACATATCCATTGCTAGCGTGTTTTTTTCGACTGATCTGCGCGAGTATTGCTGGAAAGATCCCTCCCCAAATCGCCCCAGCTAATCCGGCAAAGCCGATGGCGATAAGAAATCCGTTAGGGAACATTAATGAACATAAAAGTGGGGGCGCCAGCACTAATAATCGTGGATAGCGATCGGATAAGCCCCATTGATTAATCATGATGTCTGACAGGTAATCAAGTAAGCCTTTTGCCACACCGATAAAAGAGGTGATCACCGCCACTTGTACAAAGAAAAACAGCAGGGCATTAAGCTCACCACTGTTATGACCTATCAGCGAAACAATGCCTTCAATATTGGTATTACCAGCATTCACTTTAGCAATCATGTCATTTTGGCTTTGGTTTCCCATAATGACGAACATCCATAAAATATAGAAAACACTCACAATTGATAGTCCAAGAAAAATGCTTTTCATGACACGTTCTGGCTTGTTTTTATATAAGTTTCTTAGCATGGGGATTATTTGTTGGTAACCTGCTGCCGCCATAAAGAAGGGGAGGGTTAATATGACATAGGGCAAGAGTGGGATAGTGCTATCGAATAGTGATTGCTCCTTATCGATAATATTGCTTAATTCTACTGTATTACCAAGGTCTATAAGAAGATAAGCAAAAGTACATAACATAATAAATATTAATGAACATGAAATCTTGCTGATAATAATGGGTTTGCAACAGATTATAACGCCTAAAACAGCAGTGAATAACAAGGCTGATAATGTTGAGTTTATTTCAAACCCAACTAGAGTTTCACTGTAAACTTTGATTGTGTCTGTTCCGGCGGTAATATAAGCATATAATAAAATGAAGCCATTAAATATCATCATGGCATCATTGAAATATGTGGGTTTGTTCCCCATGCAATCTTTTATCATTGAATGAAACCCAGTCCCAACGGGGTAGTTCATATTCACTTCTAGTAACAATGAGCCAGCGGCGAGCATATATATTGCAGTCAGCACCACGACCGCGACACTGAGGAGAAACCACATGCCGATACTGACAATTGGTAGGCTCATCATACCTACACCGACAGCTGTGCTGACGACTACGGCTGCACCGTATATAAGCGAGAGTTTATTATTAGAATATTCCATAACTAAGTAACCTATATTAATTAGTTTATGATGATGACCTCATATTGCGCCGAGATAGACCCGGGTAAACATCATCAATTAAATAGCCATGCCATTCATTATTTAATGAATGGCATGGCTGGTCTTGATAATGTTTAAACGGGAGTGAATTGTGCGAGGAAGTGCCTCAGAACAGGCGGCTCAACAGTGAATGTATAGCCTGAGATCTCTGATTTTTTCTCTATCAACTTAGCGAAGACATTGACCACATACTCTATGTGTTCATTGGTGTAAACTCGCCTAGGGATAGCGAGTCTGAGAAGTTCGGTTGGTGAGTCTTTTTGCTTACCAGTTTCAGGATCTCTTCCAAGTAGTAAGGAGCCGATTTCAGCGCTGCGGATACCCCCTTCCAGATATAGGGCAATAGCGAGTGCGTGCCCAGGAAACTGATGAGCGGGAATGTGAGGCAGGAAGGCTTTGGCATCAATGAACACAGCATGCCCGCCATTGGGGCTTTGAACTGGGATGCCCGCTTCAGCTAGTCTTTCACTGAGTAAGGAGACCTGACTTATCCGCGCTGTTAGGTAGGAATAATCTATTGCTTCATAGAGTCCTACCGCCATGGCTTCCATGTCTCTGCCTGCTAAACCACCATAAGTGGCAAATCCTTCCATCGGAATACAAAGCACCTGAGTTTGCTGGTAGAGATCTATACTATTTTTGAAGCAGCATAGCCCGCCAATGTTGACCATGGCATCTTTCTTGGCAGACATGGTAAACATGTCTCCGTAGCGGAACATGGTTTTAACAATCTCATCGATATCGATATTAAAATATTCTGGATCACGTTCTTTGATAAACCATGCATTTTCAGCAAAGCGTGCAGCATCAATAACAACCGGAATGTTGTTTAATTTGGCTATGGCATAGACTTCGGCCATATTATCCATAGAGACTGGTTGTCCACCCATACTATTGCAAGTGATTGTCATGATGATCGCCGCTATGTTTTCGGCCCCATAATGTTCAATATTATTCTGTAATAAATCGACATCAAAGTTGCCTTTCCATCGGTGAAAAGCACTGGCGTTGTACGCATCTTCGATGACGACATTGATGGCTTTTGCTCCATTAAGTTCAACATGGGCCGCGGTGGTATCAAAGTGGTAATTAGAGATAAACACTGGCTCTTTACCGCCTCGTTTTTCTTTCATTTCTTTGATTAAAACCGGAAAAAGTATTTGTTCGGCGCCTCGTCCCTGGTGCGTTGGAATAGTATATTGATAGTCAAAAATATCCGTGACAGCTGCTTCCAATGCATAATAACTTGAGCTGCCAGCATAGGATTCATCTCCACGCATGATGGCTGCCCATTGCTGGTTGCTCATGGAGCCTGTGCCGGAGTCAGTTAGCAGATCGATAAAAACCTGCTCGCTTCTCAATAGAAAAGGGTTAAAACCTATATCAGTCAGTGCTTGAAATCGCTCTTTTTCAGTGAGCAAACGAATAGGCTCTACAGCCTTAATTTTATAAGGTTGGGGTAAATTAAACATAGTATTAACTCTCTAATTTAATAAAGTAAATATATGGAAAATATTTTTTAAAAATCAGAGAGTGTGTGGGCTGCTGACAAAGTTAAGTTTTATCTTTGGATCTTGGGTAAACCAACAGAATAGAATGGCCGCAGAGATGGGAACGAATATATTTAAATCTTGAGGAGTGAATAATGGTGAATTGAGTATTGTCATATTATCCTCTCCAAATGATTCGGGTGGTCATTAATTATACACATCGTGGTATTTAAGTAAAGGATGTCGTTCTTTGTAAGGTAACCTTATAATATTAAAAATATTTTATTTTTAAACTGTCGTTAAAAAACTGCTAATTTAAATTTCGATTGAATGGAAATTATCTTTAATGTAAAAATAAATACCTCTGAAATGAACCTAGAGATAAGCTATTAGTCATTTATTTTTTTCAAAATGCAGTAATCGATTATTAGCAGGCATTGTATGATCTTCAATTAAGCGTAGTCCTTGAGTTTCTGCAAGTTGAACTATCCATTCAATGTCTCGTATGGCGCTTCTCGGATCCTGCTGCGCTAGCCAGGTATCGAATCTGGCATTACTCTCGCTGGTGTAGTTATCGGCGTAATTGAACGGGCCATAAATACACAGATTACCTTGGGTACGCAGATGTTTACCTACGCCAATAAAGAAGGCTTCGACCATATCCTTTGCCATGATATGCAAGGTGTTAGCGGTAAAAATACCATCAATTTCTGTTTGATGACTCGCAAGTGGCCAGGGCTGAGTCACGTCAAGTATTAACGGACTTTGGATATTTGCGATGGGATCTGTGTTTTGATCGCCTAGCGAGCGTGCCTGCTTAAGTTGTGCGTTAATGCCGTCGAGATAGCAAACCTGATCGCTGGTTTGCCAAGTCAGATGGGGCAGAGCTTGAGCAAAATGCACAGCATGCTGGCCGGTACCTGTGCCTATCTCTAGTACGCACTTAGATGTTGAGAAAACTTGACTTATGACTTCGAGTATCGGGGCCTTGTTATTTTCGCATGCTTGAGAAAATGGTACTAAAGACATAGATATAAACCTTACACAGATAGAGTATTTAGTTACAACTAATTCGTAAATAAATGAAATGTAAACAGAGAAATAGTTTACTTAAATATTAGAGAATACTGTATCTTGGAATGCTAGTTTCGCAAACACTTTTGTGTCTGTTATTTTGTGATAGTGGTTTACGTTTTGGCATTAATACCAATCGGTATAAAGGTGTCAAAGAAGTGTCCAAATGGGTTAAAGGGATTAAAGATGAAGCTGTTCAATGTTGACAGAGATCAGGTGCAGCAGATGATGACCTGGTTTACCGATGAGGCAGCACTGAAAAATTGGGCTGGACCTGGTTTTCGTTTTCCTTTCACCGATGCAAGCTTTATCGAAGATCTTAAGCTAGACGATTTAATCTCATATTCTCTAATCACTCATGATGGTCAGTTAGCCGGGTTTGGCCAGTGTTACCGCCGTAATGACAAATGTCATCTGGGCCGCCTGGTCATAGCGCCAGCCTTTCGCGGTAAGAGATGTTTGTCGGGAAGGTTTGAAAATCAGAAAATCAGCCATATCTTAATAGCGCTCTTGAGTGAGTTAGCTTGCCAGCACTTAGGGATTGCAGCTAAGCCCGGCAACCTATCCTTGTTTGTCCTAAGTCATAACTTACCTGCTCTAAACCTTTATCTGAGCCTTGGCTTTGAGGAAACGCAATATCCAGAGTCGATAGGGCTGGAAGATTGCCTCTATCTGGTTAAATAAAGAGTCGCTAAATAAAGAGGAACAAGATGTCTGAATATTTTGCAAGACACTGAGATAGTGCTTACATAAGTAGTGATGAGAGGTTCTAGCAAGCGTTAGATCTCGTGAGTCTTTAGATAATGAAAAGAGTAATGGCGGCTTATTGTTAGCCTTAGATAAGTCAATGAATAACTAAGGAAAAGTGTTCGATGAAGTCTTACCCCTATTATATTTGTGATGTATTTACCGATAAACGCTTTGGTGGTAACCAATTAGCCGTATTGCCGGATGCACAAGGGTTAACCTCTGAGCAGATGCAACAGATCGCTCGTGAGTTTAACTTTCCTGAGAGCACCTTCGTGTTTCCTGCTGAGCAAGGAAATACGAGGAAAGTGCGCATTTTCACCCCATCTATAGAGGTGCCCTTTGCCGGACATCCCAATGTGGGTACCGCATTTTTATTGGCTAAGACCGGTTTGCTCGATAGGCAAGAGCTGCAAACAATCATCTTCGAGGAGAAGGCTGGGCTGGTGCCCATCTCCATAGCACAGCAAGACGATGGCGCTATCTTCTGTGAACTCAAAGCGCCAGAGGTTGTCTCCTTGGGGCAAAGTATCGATGCGTCTCTCGTTGCCGAGGCTCTGTCGCTCAATCTTGATGATATCCAGCTTAGCACTCATCAGCCTATTGTGGCTTCGGTTGGGTTGCCATTCCTCATGGTTGAGCTTATGAGTTTAGATGCATTAGCAAGCGCGAGAGCTAAGTTGGACGCGTTCGAGAAGATACAAGCCATAGGCGTAACCCCGGATATTCATCTCTATGTAAAACGAGAAGAATCGTCAAAAGCAGAGCAGCAGTTTGATATTCAGGCTCGTATGTTTGCCCCATTCGATGGTGTACCAGAAGATCCGGCTACCGGCAGTGCAAATTGTGCATTAGCCGGCTTGCTAGCACATTATTCTAGTTTGCAAGAGGGCATGCTGTGTTGGACCATAGCCCAAGGCGTCGAAATGGACCGTCCTAGCGTGCTTAAGGCTAGAGCGCTTAAAAAGGCAGGGCAAGTTATTGATACCTGGATTGGCGGTAACAGTGTGCTGGTGAGTAAAGGCGAGATATATCTGGACTGACATTAATAATCATTGATTAACTTTAAGCATAATTTTGTGTCATCGAAATCGAGCTGGAAAGAGCTAGATGTCGCGCTACCCAGATATGATGGTTTCGAGCCTAGCTGTAAGTTATATAGAAGGGCATGGAAGTGACAATGACTGTTTTTGAAAAAGATGAGCTTATAGCCCTTAGCTGGAAAATGCATAACCTAATAGAGTAAGCCTATCTGGATAATCCTGGGGTGCAGGGAGATTAAGCAGGGCTCAAAGAGGCAAAAGATAGAATAGTTTCAGCGCCGTATCCCTTAATATGAATGAGTGAAAAACTTCAATTTACGGTGCTATATTGGTTTTTACTGCTATATTGTTAGTGACAGATAAATTATTAATTGTGAGTTTTCGCTCCAGGAAGGGAGCGGGCAGACGTTATAAGTTTACAGTGTTATATCAGCTAAATTGGTGAATGTAATTCAGTAAAGTTTATGTCGTAATATACAGGGAAGTAGCATGATTAAATATCGTTCTCCAAGCCAACAAAGCCAACATGTTATTTGGGCTCTCACCTTCGCGATTTTCATTTTTACTACTTTTTGGTCGGTATTGATTGTTGAATACTTTGACCCTGGGTCCTATTTGTGGCAACAGTTAGATCAAGCCGCATTTGTAGATACTAATTTGGCTGCCGAAGGGGTGGTAGAGCACTTCTTTAATGCCGTGTTATTCAGCGTGTTTGTGAGTGTTATTGCCTATCTTTTACTAAAATATCTGAGTATTAAAGTCTCACAAGGGAGTCTACCAGAGGGGTTTTACACGCAAAACTCTTGGTTAGATATCGATGATAAATACTTAGTGCTAATACAAGCCGACGAGCTGGTTTTTTTCGAGTTTGAACGTCGGATGGCTAAACGGTTACAAATCAAATATCAGCATGATGCGTCAGTTGATGAGCTCATTGCGTTAGCCGAACCCCAAAAAGTGCGGCGAATTCCCTTTGATGAGATCTCTGAGCTGGTGAGTGATCACAATTCTGATATTTTCTATGTAAAGCATAAAGATAAACGACATAGGGTGGTTTTCATTAACCAGACGGTTAAAGCTCATGCGTTGGAGTTGGTGCAACTGTTATTGCCAGAAGAGTTGGAATATCATAGGAATGAACGGACTAGGTTCAAAGCAACGTTTCCCTTTCTTGCCGTGTTTATTGGCCTCGGCTTATTAGCAATGGCTGTTGATATTATTGTTATTCGTTATATTGTCAGCTTACTCGTCTTATTGTTGGTTATCCCTAAATTGTGCACCAATTACCTGGACCCTAAAATCACTGAAACCTGGCGGGTGAATGAGATAAGAGCCTGATAAAATTTGGGTTGTCATTAAGGTTAAATTGAAAAGGCTCCGTTGGGAGCCTTTGGTTAGTTAAGAACAGCTTAAGTCTTACTTAGCGGTAGCTTCGGTTGTTAAGTCTATATTGTAAATGGCGAAACCAAACTCATCAGTTAAGTCAGCACGTTTGGTTAACGGACGTACTTGATTCTCAAGAATAAACTTGTCAGCGAGCTCACTATCTTGAGTTTCGAAGCGAATATCCAAATTAGTACTTGTGTTGATCGTCACGAAGTCCCAGTTATTATCAGCGCTTGGATTTACTTCACCATTCGCCTCAGTCTCTTCAGTGATGTACTGAGCGAGAGCTTCACGGTTGCTATCCGGTAGCTCCATGATGACGTAATCTGAACCTGTACCCGCAAATTTACCACCGAATGCGCGGTAGTTGTTTGTCGCTATAATGAACTCTTTGTTAGCAAATTCATCGCCAGTGATTAATATTCCGTCCTCGGTATAAGCTAGATCGACGATACGGTTGGCATCGGCATCAAGCAGTTTACAATCACCATCAAACTTAGTCGGTTGAGTCACATCAATCTTGTAGGTGACACCATCGATGACATCGAAGTTGTAGGTTCTGTGTGTGTCCCAATTGATTAAATACTGCGGCTCTGTTGAGGTTGCTGATATTTGGTTAAATTGGTTTGCACTGCACTCTAGCCAATCTTTCACTTCTGCACCTGTGACTTTTACTACAACCATGGTATTTGGATATAGATAAAGATCTGCTGCATTTTTGTAGGTCAAGTCGCCGGCTGGAACTTGCACATAAGAGTCTGCATCGGCGGTAGTGCTGTGACGTCCACCTGCTTTAAAAGGTGCTGCGGCAGACAATACCGGAATATCTTTTAACGCGTCAGTAAGGTTAGCCTT
The DNA here is from genome assembly GCF_009377275.1 of Shewanella sp. YLB-07. Classification (NCBI taxonomy): domain Bacteria; kingdom Pseudomonadati; phylum Pseudomonadota; class Gammaproteobacteria; order Alteromonadales; family Shewanellaceae; genus Shewanella; species Shewanella sp. YLB-07. Next base: position 41,609 of record NZ_VOQB01000018.1, read on the forward strand.
TACTTTGGCTATCTGGGCATCGGAGACAATCTGCACCGATGGATCATCTTGCACTAAGGTAAGGAAGCTGTACATGTCGGCGGATGCTTTACCAATCGGCTGGTTGACATAGTTAAGTGTACCTTGGTGTTCGATTGCAACGGCGTCTCGAATACCATTATCTGCACTGACTAATTCAGGTTCATCAGCATTTTTGTCATAGATAGGAGCAGCTTTTGCAGTGCGATCGATAATGACCCAATTACCGTCTTGCATCTCAAGTTTTAGATCGACAATACCTAAGTTATCACCCCAACGGCCAGGCATGACGGCAGCCACACCATTGATAGTCCCTTTCTCCAGATCGGCATTTTCCAGACCTTCAAATGTTGCCGACGGAAATACTGAATGGCTGTGACCAAAGGTTATCACATCGATACCTTCTACCAGAGATAGCGCGTAAGTGGCATTTTCGTCGTTGACATCGATTGGATTTGAAGGTGTGCCCACGCCTGAGTGTGGGATTGCGACGATAACATCGGCGCCCTCAGCTTTCATTAATGGAACGAATTTTTCAGCAGCTTCGACAATACCCATAACTGAAACTTTGCCGGATAGGTTTTGCTTATCCCAGAGTAATATCTGAGGGGGCACGAAGCCGATATAGCCAATTTTAACCGTTTGCTGATCACCCTTGCTGTCGATGACCGTTTTTTCTTCGATGATGTAAGGGGTGAATAAGTTATCACCCTTTTCTTTGCCTTCCCAGCAATCGGCTTCACATAAGACGTTAGCATTGATGTAAGGGAAGTTTGCGCCTGCTATGGCTTCGCTTAAGAAATCCAGGCCATAGTTAAACTCATGGTTGCCTAAGTTGCCCACAGAGTAGCCGAGTGTATTCATGGCCTTATATGCTGGATGAGTGCCGCCTATGGTGCTGTCGCGTTTAAAGTTATCGGCAACGTAGTCGCCCATTGGGCTGCCTTGCAATAAGTCACCGTTGTCGACTAATACGAAGTTGCTGACTTCAGCGCCTCGCTGTTTAATCAGGCTAGCCGTTCGTGCAAGGCCTATGCTCGGGTCATACTTGGTTTTGTAATAATCATAATCCATGATGTTGGTATGAAGATCACTGGTTTCAAGAATACGAAGATCCACTTGAATGGCCGCGACATCATTATCATCAGATCCACAAGCCGCAAGGCCAAGTGTTGAAGCGATAACTACTGCTAAAACTTTTTTATTAAACATATCCATCATTCTCATTTATTTAAGACCCCGAGGCATGACTCTTGTTGTTAAGTTATGCCTCATGTAACCAACGTGATATTTCTTGTGATATCACTGAGGGCGTGAGGTTATTATATGCTGGATAAGTTTCAATAATGTGATTTAGAGTAAGGGTTTAACGCTTTATATGAGACTTAGATGTCGTTTGGTTTAAATTTGAGCAGAAGTGTATCGTTCGCTTGATACCTTGGTAGTTTAATGTATTTGATGTGTATATTTCGTTGATGGTCAGGGCCCTAGATAAACGTTTATCTAGGGAGGGAAAGAGCCCTCTAAAGGGCTCTTATGCAATGCTGGAAACCGCTAAGCTACAATGAATTAGCTCGGTTGGAAGGGGTTAAAAGTCACGAACGTCAACACTATTAGCGTTGAAGTCAAATTTGTTGATTTTTCCACATTGGGCAAAATGGTTATTAGAGCCATAAGGCGCATCAACTTGTGAGATGTTAGACTCCCAGCCTTGACCATTTTTAATGAAAGCCTTTATTTCAAATTGTCCGTTGACGGCTTTACTACAGTCCATATCGACATCCAGCATCCAGTAATGTTGGCCCCAAATGTTGAATGGATCTTCACCATATCCATCGACTGCAGTGGTTCGTTTGGTGCCCCAGCTATTTGGCCAGATATTGGTTGTCCAATCCAGTGGTGTTCCTTCAGATTCCATGCTTTGGCTAGCTTCACTTCCGTACCAGTCTAGATAGCTTTCATTGGCTTTCCACTGCGTTGTGGTGACATTAAGCATGTTGTTATGCTTGATGGGCATAGCACAATCTAAGTTAGTCGTTTGACAGTTTCTTCCTAAAATATTGTTAGCATAATTATGGTCGATACCACCGCGAATAAACATATTTTGACCGCTCAGAGTTTGAGCTCGAATGAATATCAGGGTACGTTGCCAATCACTTTCCGGTGGAATCGTAACGCCGGTGACTTTGGCACCACGGTGAATGGCAAAGGCGTCCCAAGAGCCGATATTTGCATTGATACTGCCATCGGTATTGACCCTAATTGTTTCACCACTACAAGATAATCCATCGGCTGACAATTGACCTTTGAGCACGTTGCAGTAAGTACCTGCTGTCATGTCCGTATTTAGGATAGAGGTTAAATTAATGTCTTCTTTATTGATAGCAACAAATCCTGAGCTACCACGGCCAAAAGCTATTTGGTTATTGTCATTATCCCACCAATTAGTCATGCTGAGGTTGTCAGCGGTATTGTTTCTGAAATCGACAGCGCCAGAGATATAAGACCATCTGTGCTCACACTTCCAGTTACTGGCAAAACATTCTAAGTTGCCTTGGTTATGAACGGGAATATGCGGCTTTCCTGCATCAAAATCACCATGATACTCGTAGCTCGACATTACTTTTGGGTAGCCATAGGGGTAAGCTAACATAAATACATTGGCTAAATCGTATAAGCGCCCATCTTCAAAGGTGATAACATTCCCGCCTCCACCATGACCACGTTGATTGTCATGATTATCGACAAAGACGACGGCTGAGTTGCTGGGCATAAAACCCCAAGCTTCGCCGAAATTATTTAGCCAAGCGAGTTTACCGTTTCTAAAAGTGTCACCTAATTTGGTGGTGTATTTAAATTCAGTCACTAAGCCAGCACTTGTATATTCAGAGGAGCCGATGGCTTCCCCCCCTTGATCGATCACTTCCTGAAAGATTAAGGGCGTGCCATTCACGTTCGATAATACTCCCTGAATGTCTTCAATTGACATGTGTTTGGAAGCATCGAAACGAAAACCTGTGACACCAATACTGATTAAATCATTTAAATAACCCGCTAATGTAGCTTGCACATAAGCTGAACCAGTATTTAAATCAGGCAAACCGACTAGCTCACAGTTTTGAACTTGCCAACGATCACCATAATCATTAATAGCGCAGGTGTTATGAAAATCTTGAGGGTCATACATTGGATAGTGTTTATTCCCATAAACACTGCCAGCAGAGCCTGTACCACTGCCATGAGCCATATGATTGATGACGGCATCTACGTAAATATCTACACCAACATTTTTACAGCGGTTAACCATATCAATGAACTGTTCACGTGTTCCACTGCGACTTTCTAATTGATAACTCACTGGTTGGTAGCGTGTCCACCACGGTGAACCTTGAATATGCTCATTGGGCGGCGATACTTGTACAGCCCGATAGCCTTTAGGGCCTAAATAGTCTTCACATTCTTGTGCGACATCTTGCCAACTCCATTCAAATAAATGAACGAAGGTGGTTGGCTGAGTTTGGGCTTGAATTTGCGTTGTACTCAGTAGAGATAAAGTCATGGCTAAACTTTTTGCGATTAAATTATGATTTTTTTTATTGTTCATTTTAAATTCCATTTCTGATTTTTATATTTACACCTCGAGAACTGAGTCATCATTGCTTAAAAATAATACTGGGTCATTGCAGGGATAGTTGAATACGTATGCATTGAAGTAAGGCTGCATAGAAACAAGAATAAGTATTTAAAAGAGGACTAAGAGCGTTTAAGAGAGTCGCAAGCGAAAAGTATTATTCCGGGGCTGCATTACTGACGAAGAACAATAAATAAGAGCCCTAAAAAGGGCTCTTATTATTTTAATCTATGCATGGACAAACTTTATGTTTGTGACCCTGTGTTATTTTGCAAGTAGACCCCGGCTGCGAAGTAGTGGGTCTATGCCCGCTTCTTTGCCACGGAACTGCTTGTAAAGTTGCATAGGATCTTCACTGCCACCTTGAGACAAGATGTTGTTTCTGAAGGCTTCAGCTGTTGTTTGGTCGAAGATACCGTTCTCTTTGAAGGCTTCGAATGCATCGGCACCTAAGATATCAGACCAAAGGTAGCTGTAGTAACCTGCAGAATATCCACCCGAGAAAATGTGCGAGAAGTAAGTACTGCGGTATCTTGGAGTGATCTCATTGATAAGCCCCATCTTGTTGAGTGACTCAGCTTCAAATTTTGCCGCATCTTTCGGGGTAAAGTCGGTCACTGTGTGCCAATCAAGATCTAACTTAGTCGCGGCCATATATTCAACGGTGGCAAAACCTTGGTTGAACTTGCTCGCAGCCTGTATCTTCTTCACTAGCTCCTGAGGGATCACTTCACCGGTCTTATAATGCTTAGCGAACTGAGCCAATACTTCGGGTTGAGTCATCCAGTTTTCCATCACCTGTGATGGGAACTCGACGTAATCACGTGGAACAGAAGTTCCTGCTTGAGAGCGATACTGAACATCTGACAGCATGCCATGAAGGGCGTGACCAAATTCATGGAACAGGGTACTGGCTTCATCAAACGTCAGTAGTGAAGGCTCACCTGCTGCAGGGCGAGGGTAGTTAAGTACGTTGACTATGATAGGCTTAGAGTCGACGCCATTCATATTGTACTGCTGACGGTAAGAGTTCATCCATGCACCACCACGCTTGCTGTCGCGTACATAGTAGTCACCCATGAAGATGGCCATCAAAGAGCCGTCTTTGTCATACACTTCCCAGGTACGAACTTCATCGTTGTACTTAGGTAAGTCGGTACGTTCCTTGACTGTGATGCCAAATAAACGGTTAGCCGTATAGAACACACCTTTAAGGGTATTTTCCAGTGAGAAGTAGGGGCGAGTCTGTTGCTCGTTAAAGCTGTACTTAGCCACACGGATCTTGTCTGAGTAATACCACCAATCCCAACCTGCAAGTTTGAAATTACCGCCTTCAGAGTCGATAAGCTCTTGCATAACATCAACTTCAGCTTCTGCCTGGGCAAGGGCTGCAGGCCAAACCTTATTAAGTAACTCATAGACATTTTCAGGTGTCTTAGCGGTGCGTTCTTCTAGTACGAAATGCGCATGGGTCTTGTAACCCATCAGCTGCGCACGCTCTGCACGTAGGGCAGCCATCTTAGCCAAGATCTGCTTGTTATCATTAGCGTTGTCGTTATTACCGCGCATGATATAGCCGTTGTAGATCTTTTCGCGTAGCTCGCGACTGTCGGCATAGGTCAAAAATGGTGTGATAGAGGGGCGTGAGGTGGTGAACACCCACTTACCTTCGTGGCCACGCTTTGCCGCGGTATCCGCTGCTGTGTTAATCACATCTTTTGGTAGACCAGAAAGATCGGCCTTGTTATCGATAACGAGCTCAAATGCGTTAGTTTCGGCCAGTAGGTTGTCACCAAACTCCAGGCTGAGTTTGCCAATCTGATCATTAAGACCACGAAGCTTGGTCTTGTCTGTTTCGTTTAGGTTAGCGCCGCCACGAGTGAAAGACTTATAAGTGTCATCGAGTAGCTTAGACTGAGCGGTATTCAGGCCCAGAGTATCTCGTGAGTCATAAACCGCTTTTACTTTTTGGAACAATTTGTCGTTTAGCAATACATCATCGCTGGCCGATGAAAGCATAGGCGAGACCTCTTTTGAGATAGTCTGCAGCGCATCATTAGTGTCGGCACCCGTTAGGTTGTAGAACACGCTGGCGACTTTTGAGGTTAGCTCACCTGAAAATTCCATCGCTTCTATTGTATTAGCGAAGTTGGGTGCTTCCGGGTTATCTATGATGGCTTGCATTTCGGCTTGATGCTGAGCAATTCCCGCTTTGAATGCCGGTAGGTAGTGTTCTGGTTTGATCTTATCGAAATCAGGAATACCAAGGTAAGTATCGTATGGCTTAAAAAAAGGGTTACCCGCATTGTTTTCGATTATCTGCTGCGCTACGACGTTAGGTGCCAGATTGGTGTCGCCGCTTCCTGTCGTTGATGAGCTACATGCACCTAATGCAAAGGTGAGTGCCATAGCGGTTACCAGTGGTTTGAGGGTTAATCCCTTCATTATTTATATCCCCGATTTGTTTTTATTTGCTTGTGTTGAAATATTATCGCCAAGCCCATAGCGGGCAAAAGCGTGCAGTTTAAGCTAGACAAAAAATCATCATGACAATTTATACGTCAAAAGGCTTAAACTGACGTTAAGAGCTTTTAAATATCATGGTTAAAGGTGTTAAAGCTATCAAAATAATGTTTTGTTTGTAACAAATGTTTTGAATGCCTTGTTTTTATACATTATCTGGCACTTTTTGATAAATTATTAACCACAAACTTGATCATAAGTGAGTTCACATATAGGCCGCAATGGTACCTGTAGAGCTTAAGTTGTTGAAAGTTTGTTAAATTTTTTTTGGGGCGGATTTTAGCATCTTTCGGGTAGGTTTGAGCTGGGATAAGAGCAGTTTGTCTGAGCTTTATAGATATTTAAAAAGGGAAGCCAATGGCTTCCCTTTTTAACTGTGCAAAGTGGATTTTATCTGGATTAATACCCTAAGGTCAGCGATCCGGCGCGGCGAGGGTCTGATGAGCCAAATACGCCTTGCTCTGTGACCATTATCGATTGAGTCGAGCCGATGGCATTACCCACACTGACCTTATGGCCCTTAGCTTCGAGTAGCTCAATGGTGTCACTATTGAGACTCTGTTCGACACGTAGCACATCGGGCAACCACTGATGGTGTATGCGAGGGGCGGCAGTGGCTTCGGCGATATTAAGGTCATGGTCGATGACATTCATGATGATCTGCATCGTTGTAGTGATGATGCGTGAACCTCCAGGGCTGCCGGTGATGATAAAGGGTTTACCATCTTTCATCACTATGGTTGGGCTCATCGAGCTTAGCGGCCGTTTGTTGCCTTCGACTGAGTTTGCTTCACCGCCGACCAGGCCATAACCATTTGGAGTGCCGGGTTTTGCGGAAAAATCATCCATCTCATTGTTGAGTAAGATGCCTGTGCCTTTAGCCACTAATCCTGAGCCATAGCTGAAGTTTAGGGTGTAGGTATTGGATACTGCGTTGCCCCATTTGTCGACCACAGAATAGTGTGTGGTTTGATTACTCTCATAGGGCGCGAGTTTACCGGGTTTGATTTCGCTGCTCGGTGTGGCCTTATTGATAGCGATTTGACTGGCTAACTTCTTGGCGTAGTCTTTACTGGTCAAGGCCTCTACGGGCACCTTATAGAAGTCTGGATCGCCAAGGTATTCACTGCGATCGGCATAAGCGCGTCTCATGGCTTCTGTCATCAGGTGAAGAGTTGCGGCGGTATTATGACCCAGTTTATCGATGGGGAAAGTCTCTAATATGTTGAGCATTTCGACGATGTGGACACCGCCGGATGAAGGTGGCGGCATAGACACGACTTTATAGCCACGATAGTCGCCTGTCACCGGTTTTCGCTCGACGACTTTATACTGCTTTAGATCATCGAGTGTCATGATCCCACCAGCGTCTTGAATGGCTGCAACTAATTTTTGAGCCGTTTCCCCTTGATAGAAGCCCTTACTGCCTTGCTTGGCGATTAAGGATAAAGAGTGGGCCAGTTCAGGTTGCTTAAGCACGTCACCGACCTGATAATTACTGCCGTCTGCTTTATAAAATATTTCGGCAGAGCTTGGCCATTGGGCGATACGTCTTTTTAGCCCAATTAAAGAGGTAGAGAGATCTGGTGTAACAGTAATGCCTTCACCCGCCATTTTTATCGCCGCAGCCATCACTTGCTTCATGGTCATGGTGCCGTATTTCTCTAAGGCCAGTTCCATGCCCATCACGGTACCCGGTACGCCGACGGCCAGGCCGTGTTCGCGGCTCAGCTTAGCAACGGCGTCGCCATGCTCATTGAGGTACATGTCTCTGTGGGCTTTCGATGGCGCCATTTCACGGTAATCGATAGCGATAGTTTTGTTGGGCTCGGCGAGATGAACCAACATGAAGCCACCGCCACCTATGTTGCCAGCACGAGGCAAAGTCACGGCCAGTGCAAAGCCAACCGCCACGGCAGCATCGACGGCATTACCGCCTTGCTTTAAAATCTCTACGCCTGCTCGAGTCGCTAATGTCTCTTGAGTCGATACCATGCCATGCTTAGCCCAAACGGGTTGCGCGGTTGCCATGTGGCTGTATATTGAAGATTCTGCGGCTTGTACGGGGGCGACATGAAATGCCGAGGATAAGCCCAGTAAAGGCACGGCCACAGATATGGCAACGAATAATCGTGTTAGCGAGCGCATTGAGATCCCTTTTTATATTAGAAAGTTATAGTTATTTCAGCAATGTGACGTTAATCATACAAAATAGCAAGACAAAAAAAGTAGGAGAAGTACTTGTTCGGATCAGACTTGAAGCTTGAGTTCTCGGAGTCAATCTCCACTATTCCTGCCGATGAATGGAATGCCTTGATGCAGGGAGATGTTGAGGAGAGCGGTAAGGGAGTTAACCCCTTTACTTGTCATGCCTATCTTCTGGCGTTGGAAGACAGTCGCTGTGTGTGCCCGAAATCCGGTTGGACTCCCATGCATTTGTCTGTGCTGAGCCAAGGTAAGCGAATTGCTGTGATGCCCCTTTACAGTAAGAGTCATTCCTATGGAGAATACGTGTTCGATTGGGCCTGGGCCGAGGCCTATGAAAGGAATCACATCGACTATTACCCTAAGCTATTGAGCGCGGTTCCTTTTACGCCAGTCACGGGCAACAGGTTAGGCATAGGCAAGCAATTAAGTGAGCAAGAGTCTCAGTCTGTTGTCTCCTTGATGATTCAAGCGCTCAGCCATGAGATGAGACGCGGAAGCTATTCAAGCTGGCATTGCCTGTTTATGCCTGAGGCGCAACATAAGCTTATCTCACTCTCACAATCACAACCAATGTCCCAGTTAGAACCAGAGCTAGAGTCAGGTTTATCTTCACCTTCAGCTTCACCCTTAACGCCCCTTAAGCGTAGGGGCACTCAGTTTCATTGGCGTAACCAAGGTTACCGGGTATTTGATGATTTCTTGTCTGCCATGAGTTCACGCAAACGAAAAAACATCATCAAAGAGAGAAATAAGGCCCAAGGACAAGGTTATACATTCAGGTTTATTCCGGGTATTGAGGTGACTGAGGCTCAGTGGCAATCCTTCTATTACTGTTACCAGATAACCTATGCGAAACGCTCCGGCCATTACGGCTATCTCAATCTAGACTTTTTCAAGCTAATTGGAGCAACGATGCCGGAGCAAGTGCAATTGCTTGTTGTCGAGAAGCCATTGCCGCAATTCTATGGATCAGATAGTTCGGATACTCCTGAGGGCTTAGATGAGCATATCGGCTCACCAGAGGAACTTGGCGATGCCTGTATCGTCGCTGCGGCGCTCTATTTCACCAGTGATACGCATCTCTATGGTCGGTATTGGGGCTGTCTGGAAGAGGCCGATGCCTTACATTTCGAGGCGTGTTATTACCAGGGGATCGAATACTGCATCAAACATGGTTTGCAGGCCTTAGATGCGGGGGCTCAGGGAGAGCATAAGATTTCTAGAGGGTTTGAGCCAATGGAGACCTACTCAAACCATGAGATTGCTCACCCAGGTTTCAGAGACGCCATCGAGAGTTTTACTCTACAGGAAGCCGAACAAAATAGACGTTACATGATAGAGGCTGCTAAGTCACTGCCGTTCAAGAATAAAGAGTAAGGAATAAATAAGGCTACAGGCTCTAAGCTGTAGCCTGTTCTTATCGGCTTTAACCTAACGCCAACCAGAAACCGACACCTATCATCAAAGAGCCAGCGATACGATTCATCAGCTTGATATTATCACCCTTAGATAAAAACACTCTTAAGCTCTTACCACCAGAGGCATAGGCGAGCATAGCAACTGCCTCAGAGACTAAGATGATAGACAATAGCCAGAAAAGCTGAGGAGCCACTGCTTTATCTGCGCTGATGAAAGGCGGTAGCAGGGATACCATAAAGGCCCACCCCTTAGGGTTTGAAATCGCAGTCATCAGCCCTTGATTGAATAGAGTTGTGCGGCTCACTTCTGTTTGCTGCTCATTGGTTATGGTCATCTTGCCTTTAGATAACCACATCTGGATACCAATATAGGCGAGGTAAGCACCGCCGGCATACTTGATGATTGAGAAGGCTTGAGGGTAGTTAAGCATGATACTTGCGACGCCCATGACAGCTGCTATAGCAACGATAGCCACACCAATCAACTCACCACCCATCATCCACAGGGTTCGACGCACACCGATACTCATGCCTAAGGTCATGGCGAGTGTCATACACATGCCGGGTGTGATTGATACGAAGAAAAAGGTCGGTAGAAAAACAGCGAGTAGGGCGATATCTGGCATCTGTAATAAGCTTCTTTGTTTTTGTTATAAGAGACTCAGTCTAGAGAATATTTTGCTCACTGAAAACAAAAAACCAGCCACTAAGGCTGGTTTTACATCTGGATAACCTAAATTTGCACTATGTGTAACGTATCGTGCTAACTAGTATTAACTCACAGCTTGTTCATATGACTGAATTTAGCTTATTTAGAGCACGCCACGACGTTGTTGATCACGCTCTATTGACTCAAACAGGGCGGTAAAGTTACCTTCGCCGAATCCCTGATTGTTCTTGCGCTGGATGATCTCGATGAATATAGGGCCGAACAGATTCTTAGTGAAGATCTGCAGCAGATAACCATCGTCATCGCCGTCGATCAATATCTGATGATGCTTGATGCGATCTCTGTCTTCAGTGACCTGAGGCAGCTTATCGAAGATGGTCTCGTAATATTCAGGGATAATATCTAACGTCTGAATTGATGAGCCTTCCATCGCATCGAGAGAGGCGACGATATCACGACTTCTAAAGGCCAGATGCTGTACGCCAGGGCCATCATACTCTTTCAGATATTCATCGATCTGGTTCTTCTCGCTGCCTTTACCTTCGTTGATTGGAATACAGAAGCTGCCATCTGGTGAGCGCAGGGCGTAAGAGATCAAAGCGGTTTTAGCCCCCTTAATATCGAAATAACGTACTTCGGTGAAACCGAAGATATCTTTATAGAAGTTAGACCAAAACTCCATGGTGCCCTGGTAGACATTGTTGGTGAGATGATCGACTTCGATAAAGCCTTTTTCTTGAGTGATGACTTGCTCTTCGAGATCGACGAAATCATTTTGGTAGATATTCTTCTCTTCACCAAAGATGTCGATAAAGTAAATTAAGCTGTCACCTATGCCATAAATAGCCGGATAAGGATGATCTTTGTTAGCATCATCGGCAGGCTTAGCACCGCGTGCTACCGCACCTTCGAAGGCGAATTGTGCATCTTCTACGCGCCAGCCCATAGAACAGATCGCAGGACCGTGACTCTTAGCGAACTCGGCCGAGAAACCGCTTCGCTCGTTGTTGAGCAGGAAATGGATGTCATTTTGCTTGTAGTAACTGATATCTTTGTTCTTGCTCTTTTTCAGTTTAGAGAAACCGAAATCGATAAATACTTTATGCATGAATTCAAGATCTGGGGTGGAAAATTCAGTGAATTCTATGCCCAATAAGCCCAGTGGATTTTTTTCGCTTGCCATTGTTCTATCCTCGTTCAATTTTTCATGCACCTTGATGCGTGCTTTTTATGTTTTATGTTGGGCTAAATGATGTCTTTCAGTTTGAGGCAGACGCCAGTTTCACCTAAATTGTGATCTTAATATCAATTTAGTTGCTCAGATGAACAAAAAAAAGAATAATAATTGGCGTGAGTTAATCTATAAAGTAGATGGTATGTTTAGGTTTACACTAATGAGGCGTGTATGCGTATAGATGTTGATGCATTTAAAGTACTTGAGGTTTTGGTCGAAGAAGGCAGCTTTGCTAAGGCTGCAGAGCGTTTGCATAAGGCTCAGTCTGCGGTGAGTTATCAGATTAAGAAGCTAGAGCAACACTTAGGTGTAAATCTTTTTTGTCGGGATCAGTACCGAGCCGAATTAACGCCGGAAGGTAAAGTTATACTCGCCGAAGGCCAGAGACTGTTGCAGTACCTTGCAAACATTGAACATTTAGCGAGCAGATTCAGTGAGGGGTGGGAGCCTAAATTGGAACTAGTTATCGACGGAGCCTTGCCGATGGAGCCAATCATGAAGGCATTGAAACGTATGGCTGCCCACCAGATCCCGACAAAAATTCAATTGAATATGGAGTTTCTCGGTGGAGTACAAGACAGGTTTGAGCGGGATAATGCCGATCTGATGTTAGTGAAAGACTATCGTACCGGTCCCAATTATCGACCTCAGTCTCTGCCGGATATTACCAGCATACTCGTCGTGGCGGCAAGCCATCCGTTGGCTGTGGAAGAGAATATCTCGTTATTTGAGCTGCAAAGGCATGTTGAGCTCACCATCGAAGATTCATCCCCCGAAATAAGCTATCAAGATGAGCTTCAATTCGGTGGGGATAAGGTGTTTTATCTGTCTGGTTTCATCATGAAGAAGAATGCATTGGAGATGGGGTTGGGTTTTGGCTGGATGCCAGACTTCCTCATCCATGATGAGCTCAAACGTGGGGAGCTGATTGAGGTGGATTTTAGTGGCGGCAGCCGCCACAGTTTCACTCCTAAACTAGTGTCGACCATGGAGCGGCCATTGGGTAAGGCGGGGCGTCTGTTTACTGAGCTTATTATGGAAGAGTTCGATCGTGCAGAGCTCTAGACTGGTGGGAGCGACTCTCTGCTCTCTAGCAGATTAGTCTGTGATGATATCGAGTATTTTATCTGTCTAGTTTCAATTGAAATTTTACTCAGTTATAGCACATCCAGTAGCGGCGTTATGCAAGCGGCTTAGTAGCACTAAGGTTAAAGCAAATAGGCTTAACGGCCGATATTTATAATATACCGTACCGTTAAGCCTAGGTTCAGTTCCCATCGAGTATATTGGCGACATATGGTCAGTGGTACGACATATGCAGATATTTTAGTTGTAGAAGGTTATATAAGAACCTTGAATGTTGAAAGCTGAGTAAAAGTGTTCAACGAGCATGTGTATTGAGTATTTATACAGGCCATTCTCGTTGATAGGAGGTATAAGATGAAGCCATTAGTATCGAATCATACATCGAACCTTTATGCTAAGTATGTGAATATATTAGCCTGCGGAGACAAACCCATTTCGGTTTGTAAGCTGCATGAGTTTACCGAAGACTTGGCCAAGAGCCATTTGCTACTGAACGATTTTAAATGGGATGATTGGTATCAAAATAGCCATTTAGTTGACAGGCCTGAGTACATTGCCGATGCCAGCCTGCATGATTGCCAACTATTGCTAACCGCCATGACGCGTCTCGAACGCTTTAGTCCGGGTGTGATAGATAATATGAGGCGTCAAGGTGTCTTGATTGCAATCCTTGAACGCTATAATAATTTTTCAATGAAACTTGCTTGCTAGAAGGCTAAAAGAGTTAGGTTATAGGCTAGGTTTTATCTATCCATGACCTCCTTATAGTAAAGAGTACATACTCTCTATTTAAGAGAAGCCAGACATAAAAACGCCAGCATTTAGCTGGCGTTTGCGTATCTATAGCTTATACAGATTGGTCTAGTCACCAAATGGCACTGGTCTTGGTGTGTTAGCATTCGATGGCGGTAGGATAGGTAACACTATCTGCGGCTGCTCACCGGTTAGAGACTTAAGGAAAGTCACCATCTCTTTGGTTTCTACCTCAGTTAACTCCTGTCCTAATTGGATCTCTGCCATGGTATTCACCGCTTCTTCCAGTGTCCAAGTCGCACCGTCGTGGAAGTAGGGATAGGTCAACTCGATATTTCTGAGTGTTGGTACCTTAAATACGAATTTATCGGCTTCTTTGCCGGTTACTGCAATACGCCCTTCAGCGGGATTTGTAGTATGGAAAGGTTTGACTAGCCCCATCTTCATATACATGGTGCCACCAACAGCTGGTCCGTTGTGACAACTAGTACAGCCTTTATCTTTAAACAGTTGATAACCAGATTTCGCTTCTGCACTGATTGCTGACATATCGCCTTTAAGATATAGATCGAATGGGCTATTTGGCGTCACTAAGGTCTTTTCAAATTCAGCAATTGCATCGGTAATGTTGTCAATACTGACAGCGTCTTTACCATATATCGCCTCAAATCTTAGCTGATATGCTGGCATAGACTTCACCGTTGATACTGCGAGCTCATGGGTATAGCCCATCTCACCGGGGTTAGCGATAGGGCCACCTGCTTGCTCTTGCAGATCTTTGGCTCGTCCATCCCAGAATTGGGCTAAACCGTATTCGGCGTTGAGCACGGTTGGGGAATTTATGGGGCCTTGTTGCCAGTTGTGACCTATGGATGTGGGCAGTGCATCGACGCCACCTAATGACAGGTTGTGGCATGAGTTACATGAAATGAAGCCCGATTTTGAGAGCCTTGGTTCGAAAAAGAGCATCTTACCTAATTCGACCTTTTCTGGTGCAGTGATTTTTGCCGGTTCAATTATCTCGATAGGTTCCTGAGCCATGGCGGCAGTGCTGATAGCCGCGAGAATGGCGAGAGAAACTGAAGTAAGTCGCTTCATACTAGACCTCATTTAATACTTGTTTTTTGTGTGGGTATTTTATAAGGCTATCTTATTCCTTCACAATTAAAGGTGGTAACGCTTTGTTTAGATAGGGGCTATCGTATGTTTGGATTAAGTAATCGTGAAGCAGATCTCAGACTCTATGTGGGGATTAAGGCAGGAAGAGACATGCAGATCACTATCTGAACATGTTTGTGATCTAGAGGGTCTTGTCTCTGAGGCTTTGGGAGGTTAAGCACGGCTATTAGCGGTTCATTTTCCACAATAGAATTTTTCTATCTAGCCAAGCGGCGGAAGCATAAAACTGGCGCTGGCTCTTACGAAGCCAGATCTTTGCCCAAGAGTATTCAAGACTTAATATGGCAAGCCCTATTGGCAATAGAAGCCAAGCTGGTCCGGGCAGGGCCAACAGAGCGATTCCGGCGAGTGTCAGTAATCCACCGATAATGGAGATAAGCGCCTTACGAATCATACCTGCTCCTGTCTAATCATGTCTATTTTAGACAATGTCTCATTATAAAGGCCTCTTATGCCAGTCGACAATTGTAACAAAGGTTAATTACTATGCGGATAACCGTTAAGTATAAACTGTCTATACTTATGTAAAATCGATGCCAAGTAGGATATTTCCATTAACCGAATAAGAATTATTTTTGCGTTTACTGGGTTCAGTACTTCATCAGGGAAGTGCGGACTTAGGCTTGTACTAGTTTTAGCCCTATTGCTAATAGGGCCTGCTAAATCGGATACCCTCAAGTTGACTTCGTTACACTGGCCACCTTATTCCGGAAAAAAACTGGTGGATCAAGGCGCATTGATTGCTATCACCCGCGCCGCTCTCAATGCCATGGGTCATGAGCTCTCGGTCGACTTTTATCCCTGGAGCCGGGCGGTGAGATTGGCTAGCCGGGATGATTCTATGTATCTGGGATATCTACCCGAATACTCGTATCCGACACAGGCCTTTATTTTTTCTGAATCTCTCGGCGTAAGCCCATTGGGTCTTGTAGAGAGACAAATTAATCCTATCCGTTGGCCAAAACTTATCGATCTGAATGATTATACATTAGGCGTAGTTAGAGACTATGTGAATACTGCCGATCTCGATATCATGATTAAGCAGGGGACTCAGCCTGTTGAAGTTGTCAGCTCTGATGAACATAATATCAAGAAGGTGGCGACTGGTCGTGTGGATGGCGCCGTGATCGATGTACATGTACTTAGGTTTATATTGACAAGAGATGACTTGAAGCCATTAGCCGATAAGTTACAGATGAATCAAAAGTTGCTCGAAGAAAAACAATTATACGTTGCCTTTAAAAACAGTCCTGATGGCCATAAGTGGCGGAGTATTGTTAATCATGGACTCACTAGAATAGATGCTAAATCTATTTTGGATGATTATATGGCTTCTGTTACGGCGTCTGATAAATAATTGGAAAACTGCTAGCGGTGGCCCATAGGTTTGATTAGGCCACCGTTAGCCGTTATTTTAGGCTTTCGCCACCACAGTTTGGCCGATTGGCGTTAGGCTTAACATGGCAAGTTTGAGATGTTGAATACCAAAAGGTATGCCTATAATGGTTACAAAACAAGCCAAGGCATGTGTGATATGTCCGATTGCGAGCCAGATCCCAAATAACAGAAACCAGATAATATTCCCTACTGTGCCAAAAGCGCCAGTACCCAAATCTTCTTGTCCCGTTAGATGTTTTCTATTCATCTGTTCTTGACCGAAGGGCCAAAATGTCATTTCACCTATGACAAAACAGGCGCGTCCGAATGGGATACCTATGATACTGATAAAGCAAAGTAGGCCAGCTAGCCACCATGCTAATCCCATGATGAAGCCGCCAAGGACAAACCAAGCTATGTTAAAAACTAACCGTAATACTGCCATTTAGGCCTCCAGTGAAACATCGTTTCTTATTTTCATTCTTAATCTTATTAAGCAGAAGACGTGCCAAGTATTTAAATTGTTTAGTTTCAATTGCTTATTGTTCTTATTGGGAAGGGTACTAGTGAGATTTATCAGCTTTTAGTACTTTTAGTCGATTGTAAGGCGTACCCAGTGGTAAAATCACTCCTTGTCTATCCCAGCTATAATGCCTTGAAATGAAGTTAAGCCGCACCCCAGTCGATACCATAGAGATGTTTAACAGAGACATTTTTGTCAAGAGAGATGATCTGCTCCACCCTGAATTCTCGGGTAACAAGGCACGAAAATTTGCCTATTTCATCGAGCATGATTTTCCAGGAGTGATTAAGCTCATCGGCTATGGCTCCCCCCAGGCTAATTCCCTCTATTCTATGTCGGCGCTAGCAAAAATTAAGGGGTGGAGTTTAGATTTCTATGTGGATCACATTGCCTCTCACATCAAACTCAAGCCAAGTGGTAACTATGGTGCGGCATTAGCTAATGGCGCCCATATCATATCACTCGATACTCTGGATGACAGAGGTGGTCGGGACACTCACACTTATATACAAGAGGTTGTACTGCCGCTTGAGGAAAATGCTGTTTTTGTTCCTGAAGGAGGTCGCTGCGAGTATGCCGAGTTTGGAGTGTCTAAACTGGCTGAAGAGATCGTGCAGTGGGCTGATGAGAATGAATTACATAATCTTGTCGTTTTTTTGCCGTCCGGTACAGGTACTACCGCTCTGTATGTTAATAAGTATTTTGTTGAACAGGGGATAAACATTCGCGTGCTTACCTGCGCCGCGGTTGGGGGGAGTGCTTACTTAACTCAGCAATTTACCGAGCTGTCTGACAATCCAAAACATCACCCCGAGATTGTGACTCTGGCAAAAAAGTATCATTTCGGGAAATTGTATCCTGAGTTTTATGAGATGTGGAAAACGCTCTCACTCAGTGGCATCGCTTTCGAGTTACTTTATGACCCTCTGGGCTGGCTGGCACTGGAATACTATCTAAACACGAGCTCAGAAGATGTGCCTATCTTGTATCTTCACCAAGGGGGATTATTGGGTAATGAAACCATGCTGCCGAGATACATGAGGAAGTACGGTGATTGAAATTATGATGTTAATCGGTAGTATTTGTTCGAACCAAGAGTGACGTTTGGATGTATGAGATGCGTTCTGGGGAGTATTTACCGTTTGGTCAGGCTAAGTATCTGTGAAAGTGATACAGCCTGAACCAAAGGTAGGAGTTGCTTTATTGCTTAATAGCCGACTTATGGTGCCGGTCCTATCTGTTTCCTGTCTATTAGCGGGGAAACATTCGATACCAGTGAGAGGAGTGTATCGATTAGCATCTGTTGATTGTGTTAACTAACTCTAACTAGCAGCCTAGTGAGAGGTTTGACAAGAACTAACTTAAACTTATTTACTGCCAGATAATAGCCAGTTCATAAATTTCAACGCTTCGGTGCGCTTTGAGAAAGTCTGTCGGTTTTTTCCTTGGCTATCGGTGAAAGCGATAGAAGATTTATTTACTGAAATAGAATCTACTGGAAAATTAACTGTGATCTGGTGACCATTTACATTGTACGACATAGGTCATACTCCTTATGTGTTACTGCTAGTATTAATCAATAGCAGTTTGTATTTAATAATAAAATCCTTAGCTATTAGCAAAAGATGAGCATTAAGTTCGTTTTGAGGCTACCCATCTTCGACGGTTTAATCAAGTAAACTAGTTATCAATAAATGTTAATATTTGTAATTTGTGAGATAACCACTAAACCGATTGGATTCGAGTTAAACACAGATGTATGACAGCTAGATGACTAAAGTTGAGTAGTTGAACCGGAGTTATAATATTTTTGCGAGGCAGTGACGATATGGAGTCGGACTAACAAAGAAAATTAAATAAAGGTGTCTCAAAACTAGTGGTTATTATATCGACGAGAATGGGCTTGTCAATACCCTTGTAGCATTATTATGCGCTTTTTCGTTGCCAATATAATTAAGCTGTAAAACTGTCGTTTATGGTAATAAATGATAGAATTTGTGGGTGTTTTGTTAATTGGCGGTCGATAAGTATGCGTTTGAATCATTGGTTTCTCCCTCTTTTCTGGTGTTCACTCCTTTTATTCTCACATGCCAGTGCCGCAGTCGTGCCGAACATGGTGGGAGTGCTCAAAGGTGCGTCAAATGAGCAATCAGTCACGACTGAACTCTCTGTGCATCAAAAGTATGAGTATAAGGATGAATTCAAACGCGATACTCCCAGGGGGACACTGGAAGGGTTTACCCAAGCGGCCTATGAACAAGATTATGTCTTGGCGGCTAAATACTTAGACCTGCGTTATCTTCCAGATGGGATGGCTAAAGGTAAGGGAGCAGAATACGCCTCAAAACTTCAAGCGATTATCGACAGAAATATCTGGGTTGATCTGGATCAGATCAATGACTCTCCCCGGGGCAAAGATAACGATATGTTGCCGGCCTATAGGGATGCTTTTGGGCGAATAAAGCTGGAAAGCAGTGAAGTTTCATTACTACTGCAGCGTGTTCCAGGTAAACAGGGATCGATTTGGAAGATATCTAATGCTACCGTAGCCAAAATCCCAACGCTCTATGATCAGCTAGGCTACGGGCCTGTGGTGGAGTGGTTTGTTGACAACATACCTGAAGGTCGTTTGTTCAAAGTGAATCTTTGGGAGTTAACTTTACTCGTAGTGTATCTGGCTGCCGCTTTTTTAGTTGTGATCCCAATAACCTGGGTCATTAAATTCATCATTTTGAAAAGTAATTATGCGCTTAAAGAGGAGTTGGGCTATATCGTTGCCGGGCCATTACGTTTCTTTATCGCCGTGGTATTAGACAGAGCCTGGATGGCTCACAGTAGCATTTCGGCCATGGCATTGGAGATGGTTAACACAGGTTTTTTGTTGTTTATCGCTGTCGTATGGTTGGTCTGGTCTTCTTTAGGTATTTTTCAAGCGGGTCTTAAACGGCGTTGGCTTGCACAAAACAACCAACAGGGGGCTTCTCTGTTAGGACCCTTGACTAATTTTGTTCGGGTTATTTTTGTTGCCCTTGCTGGCCTTGTATGGCTGGAACATCTGGGATTCAGTGCCAGTGCTATTTTGGCGGGGATGGGAATAGGTGGAGTTGCCATAGCCTTGGCTTCTAAACAATCGATAGAAAACTTTATCGGTACTATTACCTTATATTCAGCGGCTCCGATTAAGGTGGGTCAGCTTTGTCAGTTTGGTGCTATTAGGGGGACAGTCGAGCAGATTGGTTTAAGGTGTACTCAAATAAGAACCTTAGACAGAACCTTGATCCATGTGCCCAATGCAAAATTAGCTGAGATGGAGATAGAGAATATCTCAGAGCGTGAGAAAATCCGTTTCAAGGCCGATATCAGGCTCGATTATGAGACCTCTTCCGAGCAATTGAAGGGCATTATTGCCGATATAACGGCAATGCTTGAGCAGCATAAAGAGGTGGATGAGAGCCCTCTACGGGTCACTTTTCAAGGATTTGGCTTGCACGGCTTGCAGGTTAACGTATTCGCTTATGTTGGAACTACTAGTTTTCCGACTTATCAGTTGGTGGCCGAAGCGCTACATCTTGGCATCATGGATATTGTAGTGAGTCATGGTTCTCGTATCATTCCAGTGGCACCCATAGCGGCAAGAATATAGGCATTTAAAATCTTGAACATTAGTTATCATTTTGAGATTAACTTGATTTCTATCAGCTCAATGCTAGTGATAAAGTCTATAATCACTAAGAGCTTTATCGGGATAGCCTTTATGTTTGTCCCCTTATTTTTAGACCTTTTATTTTGAGAGCAACATAATGGCAAAAGTACTCGACTCGGTTGACCAACGAACCAAGCTTGTAGGAGAAAACCGGCTTGAACTCTTACTGTTTCGAATCAATGCCACTCAGCTTTTTGCAATCAATGTATTTAAAGTAAAAGAGGTGGTTAAATTGCCTCAATTGAGTGCCGTTCCTGGTAGCCATCCACATATCAGCGGTGTGGCTAATATTCGTGGAACCTCCATCCCGGTTATCGATCTTCGTAGCGCCATCGGCTATAAACCTATCACAGGCGAGCATGATGCCAACATGATCATCACTGAGTATAATCGCAGTGTTCAGGGTTTTAAGGTGGGTAAAGTCGAGCATATTGTCAATATGACCTGGGGAGATATCTTACCTCCCCCCAAAACGGCTGGCAGGCATAATTATTTAACGGCGATCACTCGCATCGAAATTGATGGTGTTAGTCAAATCGTTTCTATTATCGACGTGGAAAAGGTGTTGGCGGAGATCATTCATTATGACATCACCTTGTCTGAAGGGGTACTCGATGAGGACTTGGTTGGCGAGATGCAGGGCCGTAAGATTTTAATCGCCGATGACTCCTCGACGGCGCGAAGACAGATAAAGGAGACACTCGAGCCATTAGGCATAGAGATCCTCGAAGTCTCAGACGGTTTACAGGCTCTAAGGACGCTACAGCGTTGGTGTGATGAAGGTAAGTCTGTGCAGGATGAGATCTTAATGTTGATCACCGACGCTGAAATGCCCGAGATGGATGGTTATAAGTTAACCCGCGAAATCCGCAGCGATAAGCGCATGAATGACCTCTATATCACATTGAACACCTCATTAAGTGGTAACTTTAATAAGGCCATGGTGGAGAAGGTAGGCTGTGATCGTTTCATCTCTAAGTTTCAGCCGGACTTATTAGTCGATGTAGTGCAGCAAAGGCTAAGAGAGATAGTTAGATAGTTAGATAGTTAGATAGGGTAACTAGTGGGCTTAGAACCAAGTTTTTTCGGCTAAAGGCGTGCCTTGCTCAATGGCTATGTCTTTTACCACCTCTTGTTTCACCCTTTTTGGGGAGGCTATGTTGATACGGGCTATTCTGACGGCATAACTAAATCTTTGGCGTCCAACCTGGGATAAAATAGCTTCGAAAAAAAGTCTATCTAAGCCCAAGGTTTGACTGTAATGAGACACAGCTTTCGACAATGAGCTATATTTCACCCCGTCAAATTCAAACCCCACGACAAAATCGCTATCATCTATGTCGACGCCATCTAAACTCAGAGGCCAACCAGTGGCATTGACTCTGTCTCTGGCAATTAGGTACATCATCCAGGCGCTTTTCTTGAAGCCCTCAAACACTTTACAGGAAAACTCAGAGTCGATTAATTCCTGCTCAGTCCAATTAACCCCTATGGCAAGGTGTTTGGCATAGATACGCATTAATCCATCTTTGACTGCTAGCTGGCAATCCCAAATAGACGTTAGCGGACTTTTTTTAGCCAGTTTGAGACACTCTTTACATGCCGGAACAGCTAAACTGGAATGAGGCGTATGCACGCTTGCATGATATTCAAATACGCAGTTGGAAGGCTCATTACAGAACCAACAAATATGGCGAAATTCGAAGGGGACATCGATGAGGGGAACAGATTGCGTCATAATCTATCCAAGACAGATATGACGCAATAGTGATGACTGAAATCTAACAAAGCCTTTAATTTCAGTATAAGAGTATGCTGAAAGGCTCAATTACTCTTCTTCAACCTGTACTAATGATTTAGCCAGTTCGATAGGGTCGGTTTCTAAACATTCTTGATCGGCTAGCCAATCGGTACCAACAAGTACGCCATCGTCGTTTAGGTCCGATACCCAAAACTCAAGGAACTCGACTAAGGTGATCGACACAGGTTGATAGTCTGACCACTCTTCGCTGCAGTGAACCTTGGCATTTGCTTCAGAAGACCAAAGCGGCATTACGTCAGTATGTTCGTATTCCGATGAATCGCATACAACCCAACCTTCACCGGTTTCATCTTGTAGTCCCCAGACAACTTGATGTTGTTTTACATTCTCGATAAAGCTGGCTAGTTCAGTGGTAATTTCGCTCATGATAGATCTCTTAAGTGTGTAATTAAAACCGTGTCATTATACGCCAGGCGGCGTATTCTCCAAGGGAATCTTGCTGATTAACGCCTGTTAGATAAAACATTAAGTAAAAATAACCTTATTTCTGTCGAAAAATGAGATTAATACTTAAACTATCTTGTTCCTATAGTTATTATGGCTCAGATCTATGTCGTTTTGCGACCTTGAGAATTTTCTTTTTATCATTCTGGTCAAAATATTTTTTTGCATTCTTGGAGTTGTCATTTTGATTAAAAATGTCCCATTAGCATCAGTACTCTTCGTATCCTCCCTCTGGGCGTTGCCGGCTAGCGCCGATGATTTCGCAGCTTGTGTCGTTAATCTGCAGGAGAAAGCCCAGCAAGAGGGTCTTTCGAAGGAGACAATCGATAACGCGTTAGCCAATGTTAAATATGTCCCCAGAGTGATTGAACTCGATAAGAAACAGCCAGAGTTTAGTCAGACCTTCGATAATTATTTTAGTAAACGGGTGACAGACTGGCGCGTAAACCAAGGTCGGAAGATGTTGCGTGAGCACAAGGTGTTATTAGAGAAATTACAAGAAACCTATGGTATTCCACCGCAATACCTGATGGCATTTTGGGGGCTCGAAACCAACTTTGGTTCATATAAGGGTAAAATGCCGGTGTTAGATTCACTGGCGACCTTGGCCTGTGACCCTCGTCGTAGTAAGTATTTTACCGGCGAGTTGATGAAAGCACTAAAGCTTAAAGAGAAGTATAATTTTGATGCCTCTACCATGGTGGGGTCTTGGGCCGGTGCCATGGGACATACTCAATTTATGCCGAGCGCTTACACTCACTACGCCGTCGATGGTGACGGTGATGGCAAAGCCGACCTATGGAATAGCACTGCCGACGCATTGGCATCTGCAGCGAACTTTCTCAATCAACTCGGTTGGCAGCGAGACGAGCGTTGGGGCAGGGAAGTGAGATTACCTGCTAATTTCAATTATGATTATCTTGGTAATTCTCAGGCTCAAGATTTGGCCGAGTGGAAAAAGCTGGGACTGACCCAGAGTAATGGAGCAGCCTTGTCGACCCCCGACATGACTGCCAAGCTTTACCTTCCTGCCGGGCATACGGGTCCGGCGTTCTTAGGGTATAAGAATTTTGATGTGATCATGCGCTGGAACCGTTCTGAATTTTATGCCATTGCAGTTGGCCATTTAGCCGATAGAATTAACGGGGGAGTGGGATTAGTCATAGCGCCGCCTAAGCAAGATAATTTAAGCCGTGCTCGTGTTAAGGCGTTGCAAGCTAAGCTAAATGATAAGGGCTTCGATGTGGGTAAACCCGACGGTGTGATGGGAAGAAATTCTAAGGCCGGTTTACGTGCCTATCAGCAAAGTGCTGGCCTAGTTGCCGATGGATTCCCCGATGAGGCGACGTTTAAGGCCATCGGAGTCAACTAGTCAGTTTGCTCATCAAGTTAAGGGTCATTCAAGATGACCCTTAACACTGCTCAGCCTCATTCATTTCCCTTTATAAGGTGTAATCACATTGATTGCACCTTTTGTTTTTATCCTTTACCTTATATTAGATTACCTATTCCTGAAACTCGGTGTGAGTCCGATAGTTTCTACATGCTGCATTAATAAAAAGAGATAAAAGTGTATGAATATTATGGATAACCTTTCACATGCTCAAAAGCAGCGACTCGCTTTTATCGATTTCAGCCTACAATATTTTGGCCAGATATCTCGTCAGGATCTAATTAAGAAATTTGCTACTGGCTTAGCGGCTGCGACCCGTGATTTCGCCAGTTACCGTGGTTTAGCACCAGATAACATGACACTGGTGCATCAGACTAAGAGTTATCATAGAAACCCCGAATTCAGAGCCCTGTTCCAGCACGAGCCGGAAGGAATATTACACGGCCTAGCGAAAGGCTTCGGTGATGGGTTGTCTCATCCCATCTCACCGAGTGAAATTTGTATCGATGCGGTGCAGCTCATTCATCCGGATACAGAGATCATTGCCGCTTTGATGCGTGCAATACAAAACAAGCAGGCGATTAACATAAAATATGTGTCTGTTTCATCCGGAGAGAAGGAGCGTGAAATCGTGCCCCATGCCTTGGTCAATAACGGCCAGCGTTGGCATGTGCGAGCCTTCGATCGTGCTCATCAAGTGTTTACCGATTTTGTCGTCACCCGAATTAAGATGATCTCAGGTGCCAGTAGCGGGCCGACGTTTAATGAGACACAGGCTAAAGACAGCCACTGGGATCAAATGATCACCTTATGCTTAATCCCACACCCTAGTCTTAAACACCCTGAGGCTATCGCTCTGGATTACCAGATGCTGGACAATAAAATAGAGATTCAAACCCGAGCCGCCTTAGCCGGATATCTGTTAAGACAGTGGAGTGTCGATTGTTCTGCGAAGCACAGGATCACCACAGGTGTGTGTCAGCTAGCCTTAGCCAATCATGAGATACTCAAACATATAGAACAACTCGCTATTATCCCTGGTGGTGCGAGCCGTTGATATTTAACACTAGAGTGCGTAGGGGACTTTTGTTAAACTTCGTCACCAAAATAGAGTCAGGTATAGAGTTAAGGACATTTAATGAGCATTAAAAATGATATGGTTGTTCAGTTTAAATACACACTGCGCGATGAAAAGGGTGAAGTTTTAGAGACGAATAAAGATCTGGATCCTATCGCGTATCTGCACGGCCATAACAACATGATGCCTGGTGTTGAAGATTCAATTGAAGGTAAAGAGGTTGGCGAAAGCTTCTCTGTCACACTGGCGCCGGAAACCACCTATGGTGTTAGAAATGAAGATGCGATTCAACGTGTCTCTGTTAAGCATCTACAAGGCGCTAAAAAATGGAAAGCTGGCATGCGCGCATTGATCGATACGGATCAAGGCCAACGTCAGGTGACAATAGTCAAGATGGGTAAGTTTATGGCAACGGTTGATGTTAATCATCCATTGGCGGGTCGTGAGCTCACATTCGATATCGAGATTGTTGAAGCGCGTGATGCGACCGATGAAGAAGTTGCCCACGGACATGCCCACGGTAAAGGTGGTCATCACCACTAATCGCTATACAGTATTAGCGACAGGCATATCAAAACCAGCATCGTTGCTGGTTTTTTTATTTTTATCTCTTATCTGGCTTCCGCCAAATTTAATTGAATTGATATTAGGAATAGTTAGCAATCATATGGTTATCAATTTTTCACAGGGGAAGGTGATCCTGTCTCAGTTTGAGGTGCAAGTGCGATTCAATACCTCTGGTATCACCATGTATGCCATGGTTGAAGATATTAAGTTCATCGATGATGCACTCATCATGCACGCCGACGCTGGGGCCGTAAGGTGGAGCCTAAAATTAGATTCTTCGGAACAAATAGCTATGATTCGAGAAGAGTTAGGCGTCTAGAAGACGCCTCTACTGACTTACTACCAATTGGTATTATAAGCCTTCTCTGTTATGGGGCGCTAAATAATCCAGCTCTGGGCCATCGGGTACAATCCTGCTTGGATTGATATTGGCATGGCTAAAGTAATAGTGCTGCTTAATGTGGTCAAAATTCACCGTGGATGCAATACCTTCGACCTGATACAGCTCTCTTAGATAGCCTGATATTGCCGGGTAGTCTTGGATACGTTGCTTATTGGTCTTGAAATGGCCGACATAGACGGCATCGAAACGAATTAAGGTGGTAAACAGCCTCCAATCGGCTTCTGTTATCTTGCTTCCCGTGAGATATCGCTTCTGGCTTAGTGTCGACTCCAGCTTATCTAATGCCGTAAAAATTTCATCAAAGGCTTCATTATAGGCGGCTTGGGAAGTGGCGAATCCAGCGCGATAGACACCATTATTTATGCTCGAATAGATATATTCATTGAGCGTATCGATCTCTTCTCGTAAGGCTTCTGGATAAAAGTCCAGCTGATTATCGGTCAGGTGATTGAAGGCTGAGTTAAACATACGAATTATTTCAGCAGATTCATTACTGACTATGGTTTGAGTGTGTTTATCCCATAACACAGGTACTGTGACGCGTCCGCTGTAGTCGGGCGCTGCCAGCTGATATATCTGATACAGGAATGCCTTATTGTTGAGTGCGTCTTCATCAGCACCTGTTATATGGACAGCATCTTGGCTTTGGCTGGCTCCCGCAAACTCCCAGCCGTTTTGCAACATGTGAGGCTCGACGACTGTGATATTTATGATATTTTGCAATGACTTAAGCTCGCGAAAAATTAAAGTCCTGTGTGCCCAAGGGCAGGCAAGGGAGACGTAAAGATGATACCTGTTCGCTTCGGCCTTGAAGCCCTGTGTATTCGGCATTTCGGAGTGAGCTTGCCCATCGGTGGTGATCCAATTTCTGAAACGTGCATCCTCACGTACAAATTTTCCGCCATTCTCTTTAGTCGAGTACCATTG
The DNA here is from genome assembly GCF_009377275.1 of Shewanella sp. YLB-07. Taxonomy (NCBI): domain Bacteria; kingdom Pseudomonadati; phylum Pseudomonadota; class Gammaproteobacteria; order Alteromonadales; family Shewanellaceae; genus Shewanella; species Shewanella sp. YLB-07. Next base: position 68,566 of record NZ_VOQB01000018.1, read on the forward strand.
GTCGACCCATTTTCCATCTTGAAGTAAGCCCATGTTATTCCTCTGCACTGTTTTTGTACTATGAATGTCTATGATCCAATTTAACTCTCAATTAAATGGATTAAAAGACCATAATTTTGCCCTTAACGTCCGATTTTATCGAATGTTTTACTCGTATATATGCCTGGTAGCTTAGGTTATGGTGATCCTGATATGATATCGGCGATAAAGTTTCATTAAAAATAAAGGGAAATAGATGTCAGTAACAGCATTAGAGCGGATAACCATAGAGCCAAACACCAGCGCAAAAGCATGCGTGATCTGGTTACACGGCTTAGGTGATTCAGGTGCCGGCTTTGCCCCCGTAGTACCGGTACTGGGTTTGCCAGATGATCACAGCATTCGTTTTATATTCCCTCACGCTCCCGAGCAGGCGGTGACGATCAACCAAGGTTATGTGATGCGAAGCTGGTATGACATTAAGAGCATGGATCTGCATAATCGCGCCGATATGCCCGGGGTCCTGGACTCAGAGCAATTTGTGATAGCACTGATACAGGAGCAGATCGATGTCGGAATACCTGCGGATAAAATCGTACTGGCAGGTTTTAGCCAAGGTGGTGTGATGAGCCTGTTTAGCGGATTAAGATATCCACAAACGTTAGCCGGCATAATGGCGCTGTCTTGTTACTTACCCACGGCCGATGAATTACCGGTTCAACTAAGTGCAGCAAATAAGCTGACGAGCATACTTCAGCATCACGGTGAGCAAGATGATGTGGTGCCACTCTTCGCGGGCAAGATGGCTAATGATCTGTTGAATCAAGCCGATTATCAAACCGAATGGAAAACTTATGCCATGGGACACAGTGTGTTACCACATCAACTGCAAGATATAGGGAAATGGCTAGTCAGCAGATTGATCTAGATGAATTTTTTGTGAATTAATTCACAAAAATACAAGTTGTAACCTCTGAGGTTTGTTTTGTATTTCGCAAGATCAGAGGTTGCAGCGAGTAAGCTTAAGCTGTTGAAAAATAAGTTTATACACCCACCCCTTAAGTCTATAAATGAAATGCTGGTTCGATTCCTCCCCTACCAGTCGTTTATCTTTCCTTCATAGCGAACAGAATTGATCAATAAGTCACTGTAAGTGCTGACGATTGCCAACAATTTGGCTGTAAGGCTAACACATGTATCACTCCCGCTTTGGTATCATTGCAGCCTCTGGACCAAAGAGTCCGAGTATTAATAACTAACACCTAGGGGTTGATGTAATGACAAATAAGCTAATAAAAGGTCTTGTCGCAACAGCAGTTTTAGCGGCATTGGCAGGTTGTAATTCCAGTGATGACGATACACCACTGACGGCATGCGAAGCAGCCGGTGATGCCTGTACCACATTCACAGTGATCCATACCAATGATAACCATGGTCGTTTCTGGCAAAACAGTGACGGCGAGTATGGTATGGCGGCGCGTAAGACAGTGATCGATCAGATCCGCTCTGAAGTTGAGCGAAGTGGTGGTGAAACGATTCTGTTATCTGGTGGTGATATCAACACTGGTGTGCCGGAATCAGATATGCAGAATGCTGTACCTGACTTTTTGGGAATGAACATTTTACGTTACGACGCCATGGCGGTGGGTAATCATGAGTTTGATAACGAGTTAACAGTACTCGATATGCAGGCCAATATTGCTCAGTTCCCTATGTTAGCGGCTAACATTTACCATAAGGGCAGTGAAGATCGTTATTTTGAGCCTTATCGTGTATTTGATATCAATGGCTTGAAAGTGGCTATCATCGGCTTCACTACCGTCGATACACCTAAAGTGGTTAGCCCGGATAATGTTGCCAGCCTGCATTTCACCGACCCTCAAGATGAGATCCAGAAAGTGCTTGTTGAGATTGAAGCAAATGAAACTGTCGATATGGTGTTTGCTTTGACCCATATGGGGCATTACGCCGATGGTAAGCACGGCACTGAAGCCCCTGGTGATGTGAAGTTAGCGCGTTCATTAGATCAAGGTCAGCTGCAGGCCATTATCGGCGGTCATTCACAGAATCCTGTGTGTATGGAAGGTGATGAGTACGCCGACTTTGCCCCCGGTGATGCGTGTAAGCCTGACATTCAAAACGGCACCTTTATCATGCAAGCTCACGAGTGGGGCAAGTATGTGGGTCGCGCCGATTTTGAATATATGGATGGTGAGTTAACACTCGTTAGCTATAGCTTGATCCCTATTAATCTTAAAGATGATGAGGGTAACTTCTATACTCAAGAAGTTGAGCAGGACCAAATTGTTATCGATGCATTGCAGCATTATCAGGAAGCTGGCCAAGAATTACTGGACGTGGTTATCTCCAGTACAGACGGTAAGCTAGAAGGTGACCGTGATATGGTACGTTCAGAGCAGACAAACTTGGGTCAATTGTTAACCCGTGCTTATGGCGACTGGGTGACAGCTAATTTCGAGCCAACAGTCGACTTCGGTGTGATGAACTCAGGGGGTATTCGTGCTTCTATCGCGCCAGGTGATGTTTCTTACCGCGACGTACTAACTGTGCAGCCATTTGGTAACGATGTTGCTTATGTGACTATGTCTGGTACAGAAGTACAAGCATATCTTGCGAACGTAGCTCAGAAGACTGGCGGTGGCATGCCACAGCTTTATCCTATGGATATGACGGTGCGGTGTGATGCAGTTGAAATAAACCCAGAAGCAACACCTGCTGATATAGTTCAGATCACTTCACTTGGTGATCGTCAGTTTAACTTGGAAAGTGAATACACTTTCTCTTTAATCAACTTCAGTGCTTCAGGTGGCGATGATTACCCGGTGATCACTGGACATGATAATTATATCGATACTCAACGCAGCGATGCATCTGTCCTTCGCGAATACTTTGAAAAAAACCCAAGTATTAAGGTTGCCGATTATGCTCCTGCTAATGGTGGACATCCGGTCTTTATGCGTGGTGGCGATATAGTTAAGAGCTGCGCTAAATAAACGGCTTCTAAACCACTAAAATCAATTAGAGAAAAGCAGCCTAGTGGCTGCTTTTTTGTATCTAGCGATTGTATAGCTTTTATGTGCAGTAAACCCATTTCTCTTTGTTAAATTACTAAAGACTAATTTAACAAGCGGCACCTGCCCCCTGTTTAAAGTGAATGTTTATCATCCACAGCACAAAAAACATTCATCGTTAACGATCTTGAACGTAACATTGATGTAAATACACATATTTATTTTTCGAAAAACATCATTGTTGCGTATTACCACTGTTCTTATTTTTGTTTGGTTAGCTGATTTTGTCTTGTCTGGCTAACTCTTTGAAAAATTAAGGTGCAAGACGTTCCTCTGGTTATCTGAAAAATAATTTGATATTAGCTGCCTTAATATTGATTTATGTTTGTTCTTATTTATGGACAATCTTCAAAGTAAATCACTGTATTTAAGAACATTAATGTCACATAAATTCATTAAAGTGACACATTAGCCAAATATTCTTTGCTATGATGTTGCCAACGAGTCCAGAGAGTCTCACATTGTAAGAATGATGGTAACAAATAGATATCTAATAAAAAATGGGGTTGATAGTAATGACAAATAAGCTAATTAAAGGTTTAGTTGCAACTGCAGTGCTGGCGGCATTAGCGGGTTGTGGAAGTGATAATGATGACAACAAAGAAGTTGTTCTGCCTGCTACATGTGCTGAAGCTGGCGAAGCTTGTACAATTTTCACTGTACTTCACACTAATGATAACCATGGTCGTTTCTTCGAAAACAAATACGGCGAGTATGGTATGGCGGCTCGTAAGACGCTGATCGACCAGATCCGTGCCGAAGTTGAGTCAAACGGTGGCGAAACCATCTTACTTTCCGGTGGTGACATCAACACGGGTGTACCTGAGTCAGACTTGCAAGATGCACGTCCGGATTTCGTCGGTATGAACCTGATTGGTTATGACGCTATGGCAGTCGGTAATCACGAGTTTGATAACCCATTGTCAGTTGTTGATATGCAACGTGAACTGGCTAATTTCCCGATGTTAGCGGCTAACATTTATGACAAAGTTTCTGGTGCTCGTTATTTTGAACCGTACAAGGTATTCGATGTTAACGGTCTTCGTATTGCCGTTGTCGGTCTGACAACTGAAGATACGGCCAAAATTGGTAACCCTGAATTCATCAGTGGTCTTGAGTTTACCGACCCACAAGAAGAGCTTAAGAAAGTCATCAAGGACATCAAAGATGCCGATGCGGCTGACTTGATTTTTGCCACCACTCATATGGGTCATTATGCCGATGGTGCCAGCGGTAGCAACGCGCCAGGTGATGTTGCTCTGGCTCGTGCTATGACTGAAGGCGATCTACAGGCTGTTATCGGTGGACACTCTCAGAACCCAGTTTGTATGGAAGGTGATGCATATGATCCTGAGTTCACCGCTGGTGGCGAATGTAAGCCAGACGTGCAGAACGGTACGTTCATCATGCAAGCTCACGAGTGGGGCAAGTATGTTGGTCAAGCCAATTTTGAATACTTCAATGATGAGCTACATTTGGCCAGCTACAAGTTGATCCCTGTTAACTTGAAGAAGAAGAACGAAGAGGGCGAGCGTGTCCTTATCGGTGAAGCTATCACGCCCGATGCTACCGTGCTTGAAATTATGCAGCAGTACCAAAATTCGGGTCAGGAAGAGCTTCTTGAAGTTATCGGTACTACCGATGGCAAACTGGAGGGTGAACGTGCCGTTGTTCGTACACAACAGACTAATTTAGGTCGTCTGATTGCTGAAGCCCAGCGTACTAAAGTGGGTGCCGACTTTGCGGTAATGAACTCAGGTGGTGTACGTGCTTCTATCGAAGCCGGTGAAATCACATACAAAGATGTTTTGACTGTGCAGCCCTTTGGCAACTCAATTACTAAGAGCACAATGACTGGCGCCGAAATCACTGAGTACTTAAATACAGTTGCAACTGTAGATATCGGTGAAACGGGTTCTGGCGCATACCCTCAGCTTGTAGGGATTAAGATGGATGTTGATTGTGAAGCAAAAACAGTTGCTATCAACGACATTAATGGCAAAGGCTATGCTGCTGACGCAAGTTACAGCTTCACAGTTCCTAGCTTCAATGCGGCAGGTGGTGATGGCTACCCAGTACTGACTCCGGTTATGACGGGCTATGTTGATGCAGAGGTTATGTACACCTTCATCAAAGACATTGGCGATATACTGGTTGCTGATTTCGCTCCAGTAGCCAGTGACATCCAGTTCTTGAACAGTAATAGTACTTTGGCTTGTCAGCGATAATTTAGTATTTCACTTCTTTAGAAAGCAGCCTTCGGGCTGCTTTTTTATGTTTATTCTTACTTTCAAAGACCTTTCAATATAAATATATATTTTAATAAATTTAAAATATTGCCTTGAAAACTCAAAATACGCCTACATATATAGTTTAAGGAACGCTCGATGAGGTTCCTGAGTTAACGTAAATCGTGATGCCTTCGGGGTCATAAAGTTAACGATTAACAAATAGGTGCGACAAGTTACTGCAGAAGCAGTCGAGTCGGCCAATTTAAATTAAATATATTGCTTAAGACAAGGATATAACTATGCGAAATTATGATCTTACTCCCCTATACCGCAGTGCCATTGGTTTCGACCGTTTAGCCCAGCTTGCAGAGCATGCGGCTTCGAACAAAGGCAATTCAGGTTATCCTCCCTATAATATCGAATCGCTTAAAGAAAACCGTTATCGTATCACCATGGCTGTTGCAGGTTTTACTATGGATGAACTCGATATTACCAGCGAAGGTGAGAAGTTATTAGTGAAGGGAACGAAAGCGGCTGAAGATAAGAGTCGAAAATATCTCTATCAAGGGATTGCCGAACGTGGATTCGAGCGTACTTTTCAGCTGGCCGATTATGTCACTGTGACAGGTGCAGAGCTTGAGAACGGCCTGCTCAATATCGAGTTGCAAAGAGAGATTCCCGAAGCATTAAAGCCGAGGAAAATCGAGATAGGTACGTCACGCATTCTGGAATCTGAATAACTGACTCAAGCTTATTTTATTTAAGGTGAGCAGCAGAGTTAAGCGTGTTTAATGCTCTTTCATTGATCAACTGCCTGGACTCAGTACTCGTTTATCGCTCGACGCAATCACCATAATAAAAGGGAGCAGATGCTCCCTTTTTAGTGTCTGACTTTTAAACCAAGTCTATTATGTTTCTTATTAGGCTCGCATCGCCTTCTCACCGCGTGACAAGCCAACAACACCGGAGCGAGACACTTCAACGACCTTAGTTACTTCACCTACTGCGCAGATAAAGGCATCCAGCTTGTCGGATGTACCCGTTAATTGAATGGTATAAAGCTCGGCCGTGATATCGACAATCTGACCGCGGAAAATGTCAGAAGTACGCTTTATTTCATCACGAATATTCCCTTTGGCTTTTACTTTTATCAAGGCTATCTCACGTTCAATATGATCAGACTCGGTCACATTTGAGACTTTAAGAACATCGATAAGCTTATGTAATTGCTTCTCTATCTGTTCCAGAACGGCCTCATCGGCCACCACACAGATGTTAAGACGAGACAGGGTAATATCATCGGTGGGCGCTACGGTTAAGCTCTCGATGTTGTAGCCGCGTTGAGAGAATAGGCCGACGACGCGAGACAGAGCGCCGGGTTGGTTTTCCAGTAATACAGATATAATACGACGCATTAGCTTTTCTCCGTTTTGCTCAGCCACATCTCGTTCATCGCGCCGCCGCGGATCAACATGGGATATACATGCTCGGTCTGATCGATATGTATGTCGACAAATACCAGCTTGTCTGTCATCGCCAGTGCCTTCTTCAGTCCTGATTCGAGCTCAGCTGGATCGCTGATGCTGATGCCTACATGGCCATAAGCTTCCGCAATTTTGGCAAAGTCGGGCACCGAATCCATATAGGAGTGCGAGTGACGACCGGAATAGATCATATCTTGCCACTGTTTCACCATGCCGAGGAAGCGGTTGTTCAGGTTGATGATCTTGACCGGGATACCGTATTGTAGTGCCGTCGATAGCTCTTGAATATTCATCTGGATGGAACCGTCACCTGTGACGCACAGCACGGTAGCATCGGGGTGGGCAAATTTAACGCCCATAGCGGCGGGGAGTCCAAAGCCCATAGTGCCCAGTCCGCCGGAGTTTATCCAACGACGTGGCTTGTCAAATGGGTAATAGAGAGCGGCAAACATCTGGTGCTGACCCACATCTGATGCCACATAGGCATCGCCATTGGTGAGCTTATGCAGTGTTTCGATCACTTGCTGGGGTTTAATCTTATCTGAGCTGGTGTCATAGGCCAGACTCTTACGCGAACGCCATTGATTTATCTCGCTCCACCAAAAATCGATGGCGCCTTCATCGGCATTGGTATCACCACTGGTCGCGAGTTGCGCTAACATCTCATCGAGTATGCTATCGGCTGAACCTACGATGGGGATATCGACTCTGATTGTCTTAGAGATAGATGATGGATCGATATCTATGTGTAAGATGGTGGCGTTAGGACAATATTTTTCGACATTGTTGGTGGTGCGGTCATCGAACCTCACGCCGATACCGAAGATAAGATCGGTATTGTGCATCGCCATATTGGCTTCATAACAGCCATGCATGCCTAGCATGCCCAAGCTGTTATCGTGGCTGGCCGGGAAGGCACCGAGTCCCATCAGGGTACTGACTACCGGTATATTGAGCTTTTCTGAGAGTGCTAGAATTTGCTTGTCACACTCTGAGATGATGGCGCCGCCACCGACATAGAGTACGGGCTTCTTGGCTTTTAGAAGGGCTTGTAAACCGCGACGGATTTGTCCCTTATGACCCGAAGTCGTTGGGTTATAAGAGCGCATGCTGATATCTTTAGGATATTCATAATCATACAAGATCTCGGGGTTCATACAGTCTTTAGGCACATCGACGACAACTGGCCCCGGACGACCACTGGCCGCGATAAAGAAAGCCTTCTTGATGATAGTCGGAATGTCTTTGGCATCGGTCACCAGGAAGCTGTGTTTAACCACAGGGCGTGAGATGCCGATCATGTCGCATTCCTGGAATGCGTCATTACCAATCAAGTTACTGGGAACCTGACCCGATATAATCACCAGTGGGATAGAATCTGTATAGGCGGTGGCGATACCTGTGATGGTGTTGGTTGCACCTGGACCTGATGTCACTAGTACTACACCAACTTCGCCGGTTGAACGAGCGTAACCATCGGCCATATGCACGGCAGCTTGCTCGTGACGGACAAGAATATGTTCAATTTTTGATTTTTCGTGAAGGGCATCATAGATATCCAGCACAGATCCGCCAGGATAGCCAAATATATGTTTTACGCCTTCGTCGATAAGAGATCGAACGACCATGCTGGCGCCGGATAACTTCTCCATTTGTAAACCCTCATAAGTTACCGCTACGGTATGCAGTATCTTGCAACAGCGACGGTAATCGCTTGAATAATATGAGCGTGGATGGTGATCCTCACTCTCGAAATGTCGAATAACTTTTGGTTTAAAGTTGATTTCACCCTGTAAGGCGCGACACCTGTTTCAAATGAACAGAATTTCATCATATAAAAAAAGCAGATCTATTCAAGTATTATTTTTAAATAACGTCGTTTATGAGAAAAAATAGCGTTAAAGATGCAGATAATGCTAATAAAGTGAATTTTAGTGAGTAAATCAAGAGTATCTTGATGAGTAATTATCGAATGGAGTGAGCAAGCTTGATTATTGTGCATATGGGATTGGTTGTATTTTCAGGTGCTTGCATATAAATAAATGATAAAAATGGCCCCTTATGCTGAGGTTGAGCATAAGAAGCCTATTTCTACAGTATAACCAAGATTAACTCTCAGGTGTTAAATCGCTCAGGCAGCGCCGGTGAGCAAAGAACTGACAAATAGCGACCAAGATAACCGCACTTAGCATTAAGGCGGAGAAAGGCACTGCAGTACCTGTGTAAAACAGGGCTAATAGAGGACCAGCTACCGCGCCGAAACCAAACCTCAAGGTGCCAACGACTGCGGTGGCCGTCCCCGTCTCTTGTTGGAACTGCATCAAGACAATAGCATCTGCATTGACAGACATTACTCCGAGGCATGCCATAAATGGCAGTAGAGTGATCACGGTAAAGTGATAACTCATTCCCAGCCAATTCACCGTGAAGAGGGCTGAGCCAGCGAAGATAGCCAGCAAGGTGGCCACCTTGAGCATTCTGCGTGAACCATAACGAACGACAATGCGGCTATTGACGATATTGGCCAGCATCAGAGCGCCGACATTGGTGCTAAACAAGATGGCAAACAGGGATTTATCTAAGCCGAAGACCTCCATATAGACAAATGGAGAAGCCGTCAGGTAACAGAAGAATGCAAAGGAAGTCAGTACGCCACTGGCGATGTGAAGTTTGACTCCCGGTTTAGTAAAGACCACGGCATAGGCCCCGAAAAAAGATTTTTGGCTACGCTGGCTTAAATCTGTATCGCTGGGCATTTTCAACTTCCAAAATACCAAAATCAGCATGATCATTGCATAGAAACCTAAGATGAAAAAGATGAGATGCCATTCACCAAACTCCAAAATCAAGCTGCCTATGCTAGGGGCAATTAATGGAGCCAACATCATGATAAGGCTGACATAAGACATACCCTTAGCCGTATTTTTCCCATATACCTCTTTGATATAACCCGGAACGACGACAGTAGCGGCAGCGCCGATGAACGCCTGACCGAATCTGAGGGCTAAAAATGACTCGATACTGGTGACAAAGGCAAGTAGAAAGCTCATTAAGGCAAAGCCTGTGAGGCCTACAATGACCAGGGGTCGGCGGCCAACTCGATCGGCCAGAGGACCAAAACAGAGCATGCCTAATGCGTATCCTGCTAAATAGATACTGAGTGATTGCTGTACCATAGTGATATCGGTATGGAAACTCGCGGCAATTGTTGCCATGGCGGGCAGATAAAGATCAATAGCTAACGGTGTGATTGCGATTATCGCTGACAACATGGGGATCAAGATGACAAGGTTTAAATTGGCTGCAGGATTTGTTGTCGGGCTTGCTTGATTGGATGCCGTTTTCACTAATACCTCTTTATTCAGTGAGAATGAGCCCTAAATAGGCACAGATGATTACTATCAAGTTAGATGGCTAAATGTAGACGACGAAATCGGGTTACTCTTCTTGCGAATTTTGCACAATAACAGCAAGTTACTCGACGGCAATCCATCGGTGAGCCTACTGCTATAGCAAAATGCTTTGAAAAAGTATGATGAAACAGTTCAGTGTAGAGACTGTTTATCAGAACGTTAACTGCATAGATTTAGTTGGATATTCTTGATATCGATAACGAGTTTGATAACCGCTATCTGAGAGAAGAATTATTGTACGACTAATTGCTAAAATTAGCCACGACTAACCTAAGTTTAAGTTTATTTTAAGCATAGATAATTGTAACTAAATGCAGTCTGGCATTTGTATCTATCTAGTATCTCTCATTGTTTCCATTGAAAGAGGGCTTCACATGACGGAGTAGGCATTTTGAGTCAAGTTTACGATACAAGACTCAATTTCGAGTAAGGAGGCTTCGAATTCGGCGCTGCTACTGGCTCCGCCAATACTCAATCGAATGTAGTTATCATGATTGTCAAAATCGTCGCCGTTGCGGATCAAGATCCCACTGGACGCTAAGGAGGTCACTACATGGTGGGCCTTGACCGGTGACTTGAGCTGTAACCAGCCTGTGAGTCCTCGCCATCTGTGCTTAAGTCCCAGTCTTTCACTCATCTCGATACCCATTTTTTGCCTATGAGCGATGAGATTTTCTCTGTCACCCATCAGAGATTTGGATGAGATAAGCCGAGTCGCCAACTCTATGTTGAGTGGTGAGATCATCCAACATTGACTATGGAGTGCACGCTTTATTTGTGGCCTGAGGGGCTCAGGGAGCAACAAGAAACCTTGTCTCAATCCTCCAGAGAATAATTTAGACAGGCTGGAGAGGTAGATCACCCTCAGGGGGGAATCCTTGCTCTTTCTGCTCAGAGCAAGGTTCCAGAGAGGCGCCTTCCACTCCTCAGGTAAACAGTAATTCACATCATCTTCGATAATATAAAAATCATGTTGCTGAGCCAGATCGAGTAGGGTTTCTCTCTGGGCATCGCTGTATTGAATGCAGGTCGGGTTTTGATTGTTTAGCGTCAGGTATAACATCTTAGGCTTGTGTTCGAGCACTAACTGAGTCAGAGCATCCAGATCCAGCCCATCATGAGTTAAGGGCACACCTAAGCTATTAAGCCCTAGTTGCTGAGCGGCGAGTTTGATTCCCGGATAACAGTTCGCTTCGTGAAGCAGAGTATCACCGGGTTTAAGTAAGCCGTTAAGAGTGACATATATGCCTTGCTGCGCGCCATGGGTAAAGAGTAGATCTTCGCTGGATTGAATTATCCCGCGTGTAGATAACCATTGATGGAATGCAAACTGCTGCTCAGGTAGTGGATTGGGGTGATAGCCCAATAAGACACTGAGCTTGTGTGGGTCTTTGGCAAGCTGAGACAGGGCGTCACTGAGGGCGGAGATCTGATTGGTCAAAGGTTGCTGACAGGTGGCGAAGTTAGCCTGTTGCTGTGACCTTTGTGGCTTAAATTGTGGTTTAACATAGGTGCCAGCGCCGACTCTGGCTTCGACCAATCCCTTCTGCTCAGCCAGGGCATAGGCGCGTGTCACTGTGCCTATGGTAAACCCCACATTATCCGCCAGCCTTCGCTGAGGGGGAAGCTTTACTCCCGATTCGAGTTCACCTCGATTAATCGCCGCTTCGATCGCTTCGAACAACCTTAAATACTTAGGTCCGGTGTAGGCATCTAAGTCTGGATTCCACATTGTACCCATGACAATAAAACCATTGATCCATTTTTAGTTGTGGTTATTATGCGTTCCTAAGCTGATTGTGTCAACTATTGTATGTGTACAATCGGTTTGGGGAAAATAGTTATTTTCTAAATGAATCGTAATTGACTCAGATGACTTACCTGAACGGTGAGTTATCTGAGTCTTATAGGAGAGGTATATGGATCAATCTTTGTGGGCATTAATGATATCGGCGGCGTTTTTCTGTGCCACCATGACGATGACACCCGGACCTAATAATATTTTGCTGGCTCAATCGGGAGCGAACTTTGGTGTGAGAGCGACACTCCCCCATATCTTAGGCATACGTATGGGCCAGAGCATATTGCATCTCTCGATACTCTTAGGTTTAGGCGCATTATTTGAAAGTTGGCCCGTGCTGCATCAAATATTGAAATACCTGTCCATCGCTTATCTGCTGTATCTGGCCTATCGAGTCGCAAGCTCATCGGTGGCAGGTGATGAGGACAAAAAAGATTCCCGACCCATGAGCCTCAAAGAGGCGGCACTGTTTCAATGGGTCAATCCTAAATCATGGATGGCGACCATCACCTTGTGCAGTGCATTTACCGTTACGGGGGAGGGATACTGGTTGAGTGCCATATTGGGCATGCTGGTGTTTAATCTGGTTGGTTTCCCGGCTTCCTTTACCTGGGTGTTTATCGGTGCCGCTATACGAAATAAACTCAATACCGCCAAGCGTCGGATGCATTTCAATTGGGGAATGGGCTTTTTATTGATCGCCTCGATCCCTATGGTGGTGCACTAGTCTCGATGGGACAGAGACCAAAGAGGGACACTGGCAGAACTGGTGTCTCGATGTCCTACATGGAGTGTCAGAAATAAACGCAGAAAATCACACTAATGGCGTATTTATGCCAATCGGCATTAGGTGCTTAAACTATAGGAGAAGAATTGCGTGTCCCTGATAAACCCCAATTTTTTATATAAGGCTTGGGCACTATAGTTATCTTGAGCTGTGCCCAGATCCACCTTTATAGCGTTTATTTCCAGGGCTAAACCTATGGAGCAATGGATTAGTTGATTGGCAATGCCCTTCTTTCTATGACTCTCTATGACGAATAGGTCGTTGAGTATCACTACTTTTCCTAGAGACACAGAGGAGAAGGAAAGATAATTTAACACGAAACCCAGGGGGCGATTGTCTGGGTCATAAGCGATATAGACATGGGCTTCATTTTGACTCAACCTCTGCTGCAGGTAATCACGATACTTCTGCGGCTGTGACTCTTTGCCGTAAAATACCATGTATTGATCGAATAAATGGACTAAGTCGTCCAATTGCTCGATAGAAATCCCTCGGGTTGTCCATGTCATGTGTATCTCCTTGTTATATTGATATTATTTTAACTTTAACTTATTGCCTTATTAATCGCCAAAGATAAATTCTTCATTGCTGTCGAGCCAGGTTGGGTATTTTTCCATAATACTGGCAAATATTGGGCTCTCGAGGTGACAGGCTAACCAGCGCTGCACGTTTGGGTAGGGAGCCTGGTTGAACCAAGTTCTGTCGACCCCGGCAAATTGGCGAATAAAAGGGAAGATGGCAAAATCGGCGATACTGGCAGAATCACTTAACAGCTGCTGATGTTTCCCCAACAAATGTTCAAGTTGGGCGATAAACTTTTCACCTTCTGCGCGGTAAAAAATTTCACTCTGCTCAGGGTGTCTGTCGGCATATTTATACTTATCCAGCCAAGATTTGAACTCATTGTCATTGTTGTCAATTAAGGTTTTAGCTTGTTCTTGTCGCTGAGGATTATTGGTAAGTAAGAGGTTGTGAGGGTCGTTCAGCCCCAGCGCCCAGCCCATGATGTCCAGGCTCTCATCTATGATGCTACCATCTTGTAAGATAAGTACGGGAACCGTGCCTTTAGGTGAAGCCGCTAACATGGGCTCGGGTTTATGTTTAAGGAGTATTTCACGTAAAGAGACAGAAGTCCCCGAAAGTAAAATACCTAAACGAGCGCGCATCGCATAAGGGCAACGTCTGAAGGAATAGAGGGTGGGTAAGGACATAGGTGTGATTTCATTTATACATGATTATGGTCGTTATTCTTAACCGACTGAAGAAAAATGACAACGAATAAAAACCGGGAGAGTGGACGAAAATTAGCATTTTATGAGTAAGCTTACTTTTTATCTGTTTATTGGGGTGTGACTCAGGTAAAATTCCTCGCGATTTTGTTACCTGGCTCAAATGTGGGCCGGATTGTTACTATTTTTTAAGATGCGCTGGAGATTAAGCTCCTGCCAGCATTGAGGTTGATATGTCCCAAGTTGTCGTTTGTGCCCTATATAAGTTTGTTTCTCTGCCACATTTTGAATCTATTCAGAAGCCATTGCTTAATGCCATGATTGATACAGGTATCAAGGGCACCTTGTTACTCGCCAGTGAAGGCATCAATGGCACGGTTGCCGGTTCCCAAGACGCTATCGATAATCTGCTCAGTTGGTTGAATATTCAGCCGGGCTTAGACAATATTGTGCATAAGCTGTCTTTCGATGATGATATGCCGTTTTACCGCACCAAAGTCAAATTAAAGAAAGAGATAGTGACCATGGGCGTCGAGGGCATAGATCCCCTCAAAGTGGTTGGCACTTATGTGAAGCCTCAAGACTGGAACAAGTTGATCTCAGATCCCGACGTTATTTTAGTCGATACCCGCAACGAGTATGAGGTGCAGATTGGCACCTTCAAGAATGCGGTCGATCCGAAGACAAATACATTCAGAGAATTTCCTGCGTACGTAAAAGAGAATTTAGATCCGGCCAAACATAAGAAAGTCGCCATGTTCTGTACCGGCGGGATCCGTTGTGAGAAGTCGACGGCTTACCTCAAGGAGCAAGGCTTCGATGAGGTATATCACCTAGAAGGCGGTGTGCTTAAATACCTGGAAGAAGTTGAGCCAGAAGAGAGTCTTTGGCAAGGTGAGTGCTTCGTGTTCGATAATCGAGTCGCGGTTAACCATGACTTAGAGAAAGGTCAGTACGACCAGTGTAATGCTTGTCGCATGCCAATTACAGCCAGTGAGAAAGCCAGTGAGGCTTATGTTCAGGGGGTGAGTTGTCCACATTGCATAGCGTCAATCTCAGACAAGCAACGTCAGCGCTTCGAAGAGCGAGAACGTCAGATGCAGCTCGCCGAAAAGCGCGGTGAAGCCCATATAGGCAGTGATGTAAAAGCCGTTATCCAGTCTCGCCGCAGTGAGAAAGAGAGCTTGAAGCAAGCTCAGCTGGAACTGAATAAAAAATAAATCGGTTAACACTGCAGAGTATAAATTACTTGCTATAGTTAATTAGCATTATGAGATTATTAACCCTGTATCGGGCGACTAATACCTCTGTATATGCTGCAAAAAGCCGTCTCAGACGGCTTTTTTATTGGCTGGTTTTTTTATAAGGCTTGATATTATCAATCGCTGCTCTTATCGGTTTTCTTTTTGACCTCTTTGCTATTTTTGTTCAGTACTCCCTGCAATAGCTCCATGGGCAGGGGAAACAGTATGGTTGAATTTTTTTCGCTGGCTATTTCTGTTAGCGTTTGCAGGTACCTGAGTAAGATGGCGTTAGGTTCTTGTGCCAGTTTAGCGGCTGCTTCAACTAGCTTGGCTGAGGCTTCCATCTCACCCGAGGCATGAATCACCTTAGCTCGTCGGGTACGCTCGGCCTCTGCCTGTTTGGCTATGGCCCTGACCATGGTTTCATTAAGATCAACATGCTTTATCTCAACATTAGACACCTTGATCCCCCAGCCATCGGTACGGGAGTCTAGAATGCTCTGAATGTCGGTATTGAGCATATCTCTATTGGCTAACATCTCATCGAGCTCGTGTTGTCCAAGTACAGATCTAAGCGTAGTTTGAGCCAGTTGAGACGTAGCTTGTAGATAGTCTTCAACATTGATAATGGCTTTTTGGGAGTCCAGTACTCGAAAATAGATAACGGCGTTGACTCTAACAGAGACATTATCTCTGCTGATCACATCTTGGGTGGGTACATCCATCACTATGGTTCTCAGATCGACTCTGACCATCTGTTGGATGATGGGAATGACTATGATTAGCCCTGGGCCCTTGACCCGATAGAATCGTCCGAGCAGGAAGATAACCCCGCGTTCATATTCCCTTAGAATTCGAAAGGCGCTGAGTATTATTGCTAATATCAACACCAGTACGGCTAGGCCAAACATGGCGCCGCTGGGCAAGATGGGATCCATTATTTTTCTCCTTCTGCTTCGATATTGTTATTAGGACCTGGATTAAGGTCAGTTTTTTTGTCGATGGCTTGCCCTAGAATTAGGGTCAAGTCGTCGACCTGCTCGACTTGAACCAGTTGATCTTTTTGTAAGGGGGTATCAGATATGGCCGCCCAACGTTCACCGCCGAGTAATACAAAACCGTGATCGATAAAGTCTTCCAGCACCTTGGCTTCGGCGCCCACGATGGCTTCCTGGCCACTGACAATTTTGTTATGCCGTGAGCGCCAGAGGTACCCTAAGCAGAAGATCATAAATGCCGCACTCACCGCTGTGACGGCGGCGATAACGGGCAAGGAAACTTGAAATTGGGCATGTTTGGTATCGATAAGAAACACAGAGCCCAGTGCAAACGCGATTACGCCGCCTATGCCGAAGATGCCAAAACTAGGCACCATGGCTTCGGCGATCATCAAGCCTATGCCTAACATCAGCAGGAGTAAGCCCGCATAATTAACCGGTAACATCTGAAAGGCGTACATGGCGATAACCAGAGCGATGGCACCTGTGACACCTGCCACGCCTATGCCTGGGCTGTAAAACTCCAGAATGAGGCCGTAGACACCAATTAACATGAGTATGTAGGCGATATTAGGGTTAGTGATAGTCGCTATAAATTGGTTGCGCCAGTCCGGCTTTATTGGAGTCAATTTGGCCTGTGAGAGATCAAGTAAATAAGGCTCCTGATTGATGCTCACCTCCCATCCATCGAGCTGCTTGATTAAGTCTGCTGTAGAGTTTGACATAAGATCGATGACATTTTTCTCTAACGCTTCTTGTGCGGTTAAGGTTGCGGCCTCTTTGACTGCTAGTTCGGCCCACTCCTCGTTGCGGCCACGCAATTGGGCGAGAGAGCGAATATAGGCGATGGAGTCATTGAGGATCTTCTTTTCCATGGCTGAGGGCGAACTTGTCTTATTATCATCCTTGTCTTGAGGGGCTTTGGGAGAGCCCCCAATACTGACGGGAGTTGCCGCCCCTAAGGTGGTTGCCTGTGCCATGGCTGCAATATGACAAGCGTACAAGATATAGGTACCCGCACTGGCGGCTCTGGCCCCTGCGGGATGAACGAGGCAGGCGATGGGTACTTGAGAGTTGAGTATGGCCTGATTGATGTCACGTAGACTAGAGACTAAGCCTCCTGGAGTATCTATGATGATGATCACCAGAGGTGCACCATCCTGATTGGCTATAGTCATCTCACTGGTTAAGTAGTCGCTTATGGCGGGACCTATGGCGCCTTTAATGGTGAGTACCGGGATTTCAGTTGAGTTGCCGGTTTGTGTCTGTGATGAAGCCTCGATGCTGGCGAGGGATGAAGTTGAAAAAAATAATAGAAGAAACAATGCAATAGAGAGCATTGCATTGAAAGGATCTGTTATCGTTCGAAAGCGAATCATCATAGGAGAACTTCACAGCCATTATTGTAAAGTCTAGCCAAAATAATTCGTGTCTGCTTAATGAAATTGGTTTGAGTGAACCGACGCTGACTTAACTATACTAAAAGAATGGATTCATCTTCTATTTTGATCCGGAAGTAACGCTAACAGATGTTGTCTTAAGTGCATATCAGCGGCTTAGCGTTTCGACTCGGTCAAGGAGGTATATATGGGTATCGCGATCACTTTGGCATCATTTCTTAACCACAATAGGGTCGACTATTCCATCGTCAAGCATCGTAAGACTCTCTCTTCTCTGGACTCTTCTGCATCGGCTCATCTTCCTAGTGCCCAGGTCATAAAAGCTGTGTTGTTGGTCAATGGTGAGGGCGATTATATGTTGGCCGGTATTGGCTCGGGACATAGGTTATCGATATTGAAGGTGAGTGAAGTGATGGGTGAAGTGTATCAATTAGCCAATGAGCAAGATCTACAGGCATTATTTCATGACTGTGATGAGGGGGCCATTCCAGGATTGGCCGAGGCATATGGCATCAAGATGATGCTGGATAAACGTTTAATTGATGAAGATATGGTCTATATCGAAGCCGGCGATCACTGCCACCTGATTAAGATTAATCATCTGCAATATACGCCCTTACTCTCGGGGACGCTACTGGCCGATCTTATCGGTGAGCCTATAGGGACACCTAAGTTTGGCGATTATGATAACTGTTATGACAAAAGTTACCTCAGTCACTTTTAGATCACATGTGGATGATACCCTAAGTGTCCATCTTTGCTGACATCAGCTGTTAAGGAATACAGAAGTGTGTCAGCAAACGAGTCTATAGATATAATACCAATCGGTATAAAGGTGTGGTCACTCAGCGAGAGTTTAGCGCTTCAGAAGCAAGGCAACGAGTGAGGAACATAGTTATTCTACGTTTAAGCTCGTTAACGCCGATCGGAAGTGCTAAAACTCGCCTTTCAGGAGTGTTTTTGGCAGCCTACTTCTGTGTTGAATGAGTTCAAAAGGGATACCATTCCCTCACTCATCCGCCTTGAATTATACAGCCAAAAATAACTCTGAGTTGGCCACTTTCTTATACCGATTGGTATGATTCCGCTTTTTACTCCTCACAATCTGTGGTATTTTTCACGGCTTTTTATCTTTATCTGTTAATTTTTTCTGTTTAACCGATTATTTAAATTTTTGGGGCGAGTGAATGTTTGTTGGTTTTGATTATGGTAGTGCCAACTGTGCCATAGGTGTCATGGATGAGAACGATGTACGATTATTACCCTTGTCGGCGGATTCGAAATATCTGACCTCGACGCTTTATGCCCTAGACAGGGAGCTTATAGCCGAAGCTGTGTACCAACAGATGCCGCAGCATTTAAGAGCCAACTTCGCTAAATTACGTGGTGCTCAACTTAGCCGAGCACAGCAAGCACGTCGTGAACTAGATCTCGATAGTGATGAACAAGCGGTATTTGTCGGCGAACAAGCAGTCAAGGCCTACTTAGATATGCCCGAAGAGGGATTTTATGTCCGCTCGCCAAAATCGTTTCTGGGTGCCAGTGGACTCAGAGTCGATCAAATCGCCTTATTTGAAGATATCGTCACCATGATGATGCTACATGTAAAGTCGATTGCCGAGTCTGATTCCGGGCTCAATAATAAAGGCGTGATAACCCATGCAGTTATTGGCAGACCCGTTAATTTTCAGGCCATAGGTGGTGAAGAAAGTAATCAACAGGCCGAGTCGATATTGAGGTTAGCGGCGAAACGAGCCGGATTTACCGATGTAGACTTTCTGTTTGAACCCCTAGCAGCGGGCATGGATTATGAGGCGAGCCTGACTGAAGATAAGGTGGTGCTGGTGGTCGATGTTGGCGGCGGTACCACAGATTGCTCAGTGGTGCGAATGGGACCGTCACATATAAATACCAGTCAACGCAGTCAGGACTTCTTAGGTCATAGCGGGCAACGAGTGGGCGGCAATGATTTGGATATTGCCCTATCGATGAAAGCCTTTATGAGCCATCTCGGATTGGGCTGCCACATGGTTAACGGCCTGCCTGTGCCGAGCAAGCCATTTTGGAATGCCGTTGCAGTTAATGATATCAGTGCACAACGAGACTTCGTGTCACTGAGTTCACGTAAATTGATAGAAGACTTGATTCATGATGCCGAAAAACCTGAGTTACTTAAAAGGTTACTCAAGGTTCAGCAAGAGCAGTTAGGTTACCGTATCGTTCGCAGTGCTGAGCAGGCTAAGATAGGGTTAACAGATGCAGATTCGGTCACATCTAAATTAGATTATATCTGCCCACAGCTTAACGCCGAGGTGAGCCGAAAATTGTTTAGTGAGGCCATTGCCGTACCCAGCGCCAAAATACAGTCCTTGATGCAGCAAGCACTTAACGTGGCAGGTGTGTCGCCGGATGTAATCTATGTGACAGGCGGTACTGCAAGAAGTCCGGCTATCTACGATAAAATTGCCGGTTTACATCCGGATATCCCGATTGTTGTCGGCGACCATTTCGGCAGTGTCACGGCAGGCTTAACCCGCTGGGCACAGAGAGTATTTAAAGAGGAGAAAAAATGAAAATTGGAAACCAGTTTGGAGCTATGCCTGGAATAATGTCTGGGAAAGTCATCGCAGCAGGGTTTATCTTGTTTTGCCTCACAGCCTGTGGCGGCGACGATGTGGCCAAGGTTAGCCTGGGCTTGTTTACCACTAAAGATGTGATAATAGATGCACGTCATGATCCAAAACTCCCGGGCGTCACTTGTCATATTAGCCGTATAGAAGCGAACCTGAGTCTAGCCGATCCATCGGATATGAGCATCTCGTGTCGTCAGACCGGTCCGATATCGGCGCAAGAAATTGCGGCTATCGATAAGAGTAAGAATGGTGAAGTCATCTTTAAGCAATCATTGAGTATCTTGTTTAAATCGCTGAAAGTGCGCCGCATCTATGATGCAGAAAACCAAACACTACTGTATCTTTCATATTCTACCAAAGAGACTCAAGGTAGCCATAAACACGCCTTATCGACCGTGCCGCTTTATAACACAGGTGCATGGCAGGCCTCCGGAGTACCTGTTCAATAGGGAATTAACGCTGTGACAGGTTTTGGCGTCATGTTTTTTTAGTTTAGAGTGTCAAATCTGTACAGCTTTCTGCAGTGGTTGTCTTTCTATTCACCGATATTTTTAGGGTTCCCCTTCGTAGACTCCATGAAGGGAGCTGCTTACTTGGTCGCTCTCTTTTTCATCGGTCTGACTGATTATTTACTGATGCTTTGGTGGAGCCCTATACATTTTGCAACCACTATCAATCGAAGAACCAGTTTGAAGACTTGTGTTTGGCCTCGGTGTATTTAAGTGCTTTTAGATTGTGAAATGAGTGGTGATGGCAAGCTTTTGATTTGATGCTTTTTATACTAGAGTGGATAGTTAACGCTCAAGGAAGGATCCCCTTATGCCTCAATATATGATCACCTACCTTGGTGGTAATCCACCTTCGACCCCTGAAGAGGGCAAGCAGCACTTTGCAAAATATAAGACTTGGTTAGCCTCACTGGGAAGTGCGGCGCTGAGTCCTGCCAATCCTTTGAAACAGTTTCATACCGTTAATTCTGATGGTTCGGTGACCAGTGGTGGTACGACAAATATGTCTGGATTTACCCTTATCCAGGTTGAGTCCATGGAAGAGGCGCTGGGCCATGCGAAAGCTTGTCCCTTCCTTGATATTGGTGGTTCCCTGGAAGTATCGGAACTGGTGCAGATGAAGATGTAATGATACGAATTATTTGAATGCCTAATGAGTCCAATCACGATATGAAAATTGAACCAGCCATAAAAACAGACCATGAAGTTCTCCTTAAGGTCTGGGAGACTTCAGTGCGCCAGAGTCATGACTTCTTGAGTGAGCAAGATATTGCTGCTTTGAAGCCATTAATTTTGGCTCACTACTTCGATGCTGTCGATTTGCGATGCGTCAAGGATACAGCCGGGAACATCCTGGGATTTTGTGGTGTTGCTGATGGTAATATTGAGATGCTGTTTATTGCGCCTCAAAGTATGGGCTGTGGCATAGGCGCAGCATTAGTGACTTATGCGGTTAAATATCAGGGCGCAACTAAGGTGGATGTAAACGAGCAAAACCCTCAAGCCTTAGGGTTTTATGAGCATGTTGGGTTTAAACTTGTGGGACGTTCACCAACGGATAGCCAAGGTAAGCCGTTCCCCCTGTTGCATATGGCCCTTGCTCAAGTCGATGCGTTTATCTAAAGGCGCACATTATCGCTCAGATATTCCACTTAAGTATCTGTTTACTCATTAGATTAGATAAAAGAAGAATTGAATGAAACAAACGATAACGTCTCCTCTGGTCACGGCGCAGTGGCTCGAACAACACTTGGATAATGATAATCTCATCGTGCTGGATGCGAGCATGGAAAAGGTCGTAGGAAAATCACCGATCCTCTATGATACATTCAGCTGTATTCCTGGTACCAAGAAACTCGATCTCGAAAATGAACTTTGCGATCTGACATCAAACCAGACTCATGCATTTCCAACGACAGCGCAGTTTATTGAAATTACCTCTGAACTAGGAATTACTCAGACTAGTCAGGTGGTGATTTATGACAATCAAGGTATTTACTCATCTCCCAGGGCCTGGTGGATCTTCAAGGTGATGGGGTTTGATCATGTTTATGTGCTCGATGGCGGCTTACCTCAATGGTTAGCCGATAACAGAGTGACTGCTGAACGTTTTTCATCTTCAACGCTAGTCGATTCAGCGTCAGTCGATTCAATTATAAAGAGTGGCTGTGAGCTTAAGGTGAATGTGCAGGATGCTTGGGTATGCGATTCAACTTACCTGCTGGATAAGCTGTCGGATAAAGAGACGAGTATTTTCGATGCACGCGGAGCGGGGCGTTTTTCAGGCCAGGCACCGGAGCCCAGAGAAGGCGTACGCAGCGGTCATATCCCAAACTCTGTCAATCTTCCTTTCTCTCAAGTCTTAGCTGGCCATGGTCTAAAAACCGCAGAAGAACTACAACAGATTTTTGCTGGACTTGCAAATGAGCAAGACACTCAGCGTGTTTTCAGCTGCGGATCAGGGATCACCGCCTGCATTTTGATCTTGGCATCGGTAGAGGCGGGTTATCATCACAATGTCCTTTACGATGGTTCTTGGGCACAGTGGGGCAGGGATCATAAACTGCCGATAGAGTAAGATCTATCCATATAAGTCTCTAACGCAGAAATAAAAAAAGGCCGCACTGAGTGCGGCCTGATTTTTGAGACATAGCGTTAAGTTTACTTAACGCGCATACCCGGTTGTGCGCCTTCATGAGGCTCTAAGATCCACAAGTCTTTACCACCTGGCCCCGCCGCAACTACCATGCCTTCCGAGATGCCAAAACGCATCTTACGTGGTGCAAGGTTGGCTACCATCACAGTAAGCTTGCCTTCGAGCTCTTCAGGAGAGTAGGCCGACTTTATACCAGCAAACACTTGTTTAGTCTCGCCGCCAAGGTCTAGCTGCAGCTTCAACAGCTTGTTCGCTTCGGGGACGTGCTCGGCTTTTGCGATACGGGCGATACGCAGGTCGATTTTGGCGAAGTCTTCGAAGCTTATCTCTGCCGAGATAGGATCGTCTTCTAAGTGGTTGCCACTCGCTGGAGCATCATTAGAGTCTGCTTTACTTGCTGTTGCTGCACTATCCGCTGTTTTTGGCGTATCGGTAGTCACGAGCAAATTCTCTTTCGAGGCTTCTATGATAGCTTCGATGCTTTTCATCTCTACCCTTTGCATTAGGGCCTTAAATTTAGCTATCTCATGTCCTGCCAGGTCGGCATTCAAGTTATCCCAAGTGATAGGGAATTGCAGGAAGGCTTCAACATCGTCTGCCAATTTTGGCAGTACAGGTTTGAGGTAAGTCACCAGGATGCGGAACAAGTTAAGTGCGTTAGAACAAACCTGATGGGCTTCCTCTTGCTTATCTTCTTGCTTGATCAACTGCCAAGGCGCTGCATCGGCAACGTAAGCATTAGCCAAATCGGCCAGTGCCATGATTTCACGCATGGCCTTACCGAATTCACGGCCCTCATAGAGGTCGGCTATGACGTCTTGTTTACTTAGAAACACTTGCTCTAGCGTGGTGTCGGCAACGTTCGCCAGCTTGCCATCGAAGCGTTTAGTGATAAAACCAGCGGTACGTGATGCTAAGTTGACCAGTTTACCCACGAGATCTGAGTTGACTCGCTGCGCGAAATCTTCGAGGTTAAGATCGAGATCGTCGATGCGGTGGCTCAGCTTAGCGGCGTAGTAGTAACGCAAGTATTCAGGGTCTAAGTTATCCAGATAGGTACGGGCCTTGATGAAGGTGCCTTTCGACTTTGACATCTTAGCGCCATTGACCGTCACATAACCATGAGCATAAACATGGGTCGGCTTACGGTAGCCTGCGCCTTCAAGCATGGCTGGCCAGAATAAGCTGTGGAAGTTGATGATATCTTTACCTATGAAGTGATAAACTTCGGCGGTTGAGTCCTTCGCCCAGAAATCATCGAAGTTTAAGTCTTCACGTCTATCACACAGATTTTTAAATGAGCCCATGTAGCCGATAGGTGCATCTAGCCAGACGTAAAAATACTTACCTGGAGCATCGGGTATTTCGAAACCGAAATAAGGCGCATCCCGGCTGATATCCCACTGTTGCAGGCCTTGTTCGAACCATTCGTTTAGCTTATTGGCCACTTCATCTTGCAAGGCTCCAGAACGGGTCCACTCCTTGAGCATGCCTTCAAAAGCCGGCAGGTCGAAGAAGAAATGCTCCGAGTCTTTCATGATTGGGGTAGCACCTGAGACGGCAGACTTGGGATTAATCATGTCTGTTGGGCTGTAGGTTGCGCCGCAGTTGTCGCAGTTATCACCGTACTGGTCTTCGCTCTTACACTTAGGGCAAGTGCCTTTTACGAAACGGTCTGGCAAGAACATAGACTTTTCAGGGTCGAATAACTGAGAGATAGTGCGCGTCTCAATGTAACCTGAGTCGCGCAGTTTGAGGTATATCTCACTGGCTAATTCACGGTTCTCAACGCTGTGGGTACTGTGGAAGTTGTCGAACTGAATATTGAAGTCAGCAAAATCCTGTTGATGCTCTTTATTCACCTGAGCAATCATCTCTTCCGGCTCTATGCCTAGCTGTTGAGCCTTAAGCATAATTGGTGTGCCATGGGCATCATCTGCACATATATAGTGACATTCGTGGCCACGAAGTTTTTGGAATCGTGACCAGATATCAGTCTGGATATATTCGAGCATATGGCCTAAATGAATAGGTCCATTGGCGTAGGGAAGTGCACTGGTGACTAGGATTTTACGTTGTGAATTTGCCATCTTGTCTCAAAATCAGTTAGGGGCCCATAAAGAATGGCATAGATACTAACCGATCCTTCTGAGAGTTTCATCAAAAGTGAGTTTAAGTGGGTTAAAACTACCCGAATATTTACCCCGATTTCTGGTACACTTGGGCAAATTATTTATAGGGGGTAGCACTTTTGTCTTCAGCTTCTCAGCACTATCGTCTCAGTGACGATCTTCTTGGGCCTGTTTTGGCCATCTTAGACGCTTATCAAGATCCATATTTAGCACAAGGTTTAGTCAGTGCCGGATGTGTTCACAAACTCGACATCGAGGGGAAGCGATTGCTTCTCGGGCTTGTCTACCCTTACCCATGTATGACTCAATACCGCGACACTGTGATGGCCATCACCAAGAAGTTGGCCGTGTTAGATGCTATCGATGAAGTCGAATGTGAAATCGATTTTCAACCGGCTGCTATCTCTGCCATCGGCGCCGTCGAACCTCTTGCTAATGTGAAGCAAGTGATTGCGGTAGCGTCGGGTAAAGGTGGGGTGGGTAAATCGACCACAGCGGTTAACTTAGCCTTAGCGCTAGTCGCCGAAGGCGCCAAGGTGGGCATCTTAGATGCCGACATCTATGGGCCTTCTATTCCCTTGATGTTGGGAGTTAGCGATTTTAAACCTGTGTCTCCCGATGGCAAGATGATGACTGCTGCAGAGGCTCACGGCCTTGTGGCGCAATCGATTGGATTTATGCTTGGTCAAGAAGAGGCCGCTGTGTGGCGTGGTCCTATGGCGGCAGGCGCACTCGCTCAACTTCTCAATGAGACACAGTGGCCTGAACTCGATTATTTAATTATCGATATGCCACCGGGAACCGGCGATATTCAGCTCACCTTGTCACAGAAGGTGCCCGTCACAGGGGCCATCATAGTGACGACTCCCCAGGATATTGCCTTAGCCGATGCTAAGAAAGGCATCAACATGTTTCAGAAGGTGAATATTCCTGTACTGGGTATCGTCGAGAACATGAGCTTTCATGTCTGCAGTGAGTGTGGCCATAAAGAACATCCATTTGGCAGCCATGGCGGCAGCAAGATGGCCGAGCGTTACCATGTCCCCCTATTAGGTGAATTGCCACTTAAGCTCAACATACGTGAAGATGTTGATAAGGGCGTGCCAACGGTCGTTGCCGATCCCGACAGTGATGTGTCGGCAATCTATCGTGAGGTTGCTCGTAAAGTAGGCGCGCAACTGGCGCTCACCAAAGCTACATCTAGTTTATCAATCAGTATTTCAGAAGACGAATAAGGTTTTAGCATGAATTCTCAGTGTGTCATCATAGCTATCGCGGGGGCTTCGGCCTCGGGTAAAAGTTTAATTGCTAAAACTATCTATGAGGAGCTGTGCCGGGATCTAGGCACAGATCAGATTGGAGTCATCGCCGAAGATGCTTACTATAACGATCAGAGTCACTTATCCATGGATGAGCGGGTAAAGACCAATTACGATCATCCCAAAGCGTTAGATCATGAGCATTTGTGTCGTCATCTCATAGCATTGAAGTCGGGTGAAGCGGTTGAGATCCCTAAGTACAGCTATAGCGAGCACACGCGTATGGCTGAAACGATTAAGATGACACCGAAGAAGGTGATCATCTTAGAGGGGATCTTACTACTGACCGATCCTAATTTGCGCGACTTGATGGATGCCAGCGTGTTTATGGATACGCCGCTGGACATCTGTTTTATGCGTCGTTTGAAACGTGACGTTGCCGAGCGTGGTCGCACCATGGAATCTGTGATGTCACAATATACTGAAACCGTTCGTCCTATGTTTCTGCAGTTTATTGAGCCGTCTAAACAATATGCCGATATTATCGTGCCTCGTGGCGGTAAGAATCGTATCGCGACCGATATTTTGAAGACCAGAATTCAGCACCTTTTAGATATTTAACTCGATTAAAAGAGTTGCCCTACATCTTGTTTACCTCTACTAAGTTTAAATATGTAAACGTCAGAGGTCATGCATAACAGACAATAGTCAGGAGTAAGATCGAAATGCGTTTAACCGATTCAGAGATTGAAGCTTGTTTAGATGACGGCACGATTATGATTGAACCCCGCCCATCGGAAGAGGCGATAAGTGGTGTTAGTATCGACGTTAAACTTGGCGATCAGTTCCGCGTATTTAAGGGCCATACCGCGCCTTTTATCGATCTCAGTGGTCCTACGGCAGACGTACAGGAATCTCTGGATCGCGTCATGAGTGACATGATAGTCATACCTCCTGGGGAAGCCTTCTTCCTGCACCCCGGGGAGCTTGCCCTAGCTGTGACTCATGAATATGTCACCTTGCCTGCTGATATCGTGGGCTGGCTCGACGGTCGTTCGTCCCTCGCGCGTCTGGGCTTAATGGTTCATGCCACGGCTCATCGTATCGATCCCGGTTGGCATGGCAAGATAGTGCTGGAATTTTTTAATAGCGGTAAATTACCCTTGGCCTTACGCCCAGAAATGACCATAGGAGCACTCAATTTCGAGCGCTTAAATCAGCCTGTTTCCCGTCCTTATAATAAGCGTAAAAATGCTAAATATAAGAATCAGCAAGCCGCCGTTGCCAGTCTTATTAGCCAAGATAAATAACCACTGCGGGCTGGATAGTTAACTGATGAAAAACGATGACTGAGCAAGTGACAAAAGTTTGGGTTAATGGCGAGCTTAATGGTCATATAGAACCACTGGATCGCGGCCTGGCTTATGGTGATGGACTCTTCGCGACCATGCGAATAGTACAAGGTCAGCTTGCTTTCTTATCGGCGCACCTCGACAGACTAACTCAAGGTGCGACACGCTTAGGTTTCTCTTGGTCTCCTTCTTTGGCGTTAGTGACACAGGTTAAGCACCTGGCCAAAAGCCAAGTGACTGGCTGCTTAAAGCTGTTATTGAGCCGCGGCGCCGGAGGCCGAGGCTATGGGGCTCCCGTAACATGTGAGATAACTGAGGTTATTTCGCTCCATGCTATTCCCACTCACTATGCAAGCTGGCAAAAAACCGGGATATCCTTAACCCGTTCACCGATTAAACTGTCTCAGCAGCCGAGACTCGCGGGTATAAAGCATCTCAACCGTCTCGAGCAAGTGTTGATCAAGTCGGAAACCTTACCTGCTGGTTATCAAGATTGGTTAGTGCTCGATGGCTTGGATAATATCGTCGAGTCTTCGATGGCCAACCTGTTTTTTGTCACGGGTAAGCATATTGTGACCCCTTCAATATCACGCTCAGGTGTTGCCGGTGTGATGCGTGAGCAAATCATCTATGCGTTGCTCGAGGCTGGGTATGATGTTGAAGCTCGTCCTATCCCCTATTTACACTTGCGCCATTATCAACATGTATTTATGACTAACAGCTTAGTCGGTATACTTGATATCAATAACGTCGATGATGTTCACTTCACTCATGCCGACTTTACTCACCAGCTAAGGCAAATACTGCAACTTACATTATGAAAAAAATAATAATTACACTGACTGTTAGCTGTTTTGCCTTGCTCACTCTCGCCGCTGGCTTGGGTGTTTGGGGTTATAAAACGATCATGGATTATAGCCTTTCTCCCTTAAATGTGACTGAGCCACAAGAGCTAGTGTTGAAGAGGGGAACCTCCTTCTCACACTTAGTCTCAACATTAGAGCAAAGAGAGTTCATTGCCGAAGGTTGGAAATTAAAGGCACTGGTTAAGTTAAAACCTGAGCTAGCCAAGATCCGCTCTGGCTTCTATGAGCTGCAGCCTGGTGAATCAGTTGCTGACTTGTTGACCAAATTAGTCAAAGGCGAAGAGAAGGTATTTAGCGTTACCTTGATTGAAGGGCAAAATATCAAGGAGTGGACCCAAATACTCCAAGCCTTACCTCACAGCCAATATGATGAGGGTGTTTTTACCCAGGTCTTGAGTGACAACGGCGATGAATCAGGTTTACCAGAAGGTAAATTTTATCCCGATACCTATCATTATGTTGCGGGTGACAATATAAACTCAATTGTGCTGCAAAGTTATCACAAAATGCAGCAGGAGCTAGATAAAGCTTGGGCTCAGCGGGCCGAAGACTTGCCACTCAAATCATCATATGAACTCTTGATCATGGCGTCAATCATAGAAAAAGAAACGGGTAAAGCCAGTGAGCGCCCATGGATCTCCGCCGTGTTTGCCAATCGACTCAACAAGGGCATGCGGCTACAAACGGATCCTACTGTGATATATGGCATGGGGGACAGTTATCAGGGAGATATCACCCGTAAAGCATTACGAGAGCAGACGCCTTTCAACACTTACAGAATTAAAGGTTTGACGCCGACTCCCATAGCCGCGCCTAGTGGGGCATCTCTTATTGCTGCGGCGCAGCCTGCCGACGTTAATTACCTTTATTTTGTGTCTAAAAATGATGGCAGTCATGTGTTTTCCAAAACACTATCTGAGCACAATCGTGCCGTAAATAAATATCAGAGAAACCGATGAACAGAGAGAACAACAGCAAATTTATTGTTATCGAAGGATTAGAAGGCGCGGGTAAATCTAGCGCGATATCTCTTGTTCGTGATTTTATCGAGAAGCACACGGGTCAAGTGCCTGTATGTACCCGTGAACCGGGTGGAACGCCGCTGGCCGAGCGCATGAGAGATTTGGTCAAGATTGCCGATGAAACCGATCCCTTGTGTGATGAAGCCGAGTGCCTCTTGCTCTATGCTGCCAGAGCACAATTGGTTGCTAATGTGATAAAGCCTGCATTACATCGTGGAGCCTGGGTGTTGGGTGACAGACACAACCTTTCATCGCTGGCCTACCAAGGTGGAGGCCGTGGACTCATGCCCTTAGTTCAAGTCGTGAGTAAGGCGACATTAGGCGATTTTAAACCAGATTTAACCATCTATCTAGATATCGATCCGGCGCAAGGATTGCAGCGTGCGGCTAAACGGGGCGAGTTAGATCGGATAGAGAAGCAGGCGCTGGATTTCTTCGAACGTGCACGGGCAACTTTCTTATCTTTTGCCGCAGAAGACGACACTATAGCCGTCATCGATGCCGGGCAGACTATGGCCGAAGTGCATAAAGATATTCTAGCCTTGTTACAGACTCAGGATTGGTAATGCAAAATATCTCCTGGCTCGCGGCCCCGATAAGTGACTTTACTCAACAGATAAAGAACGGGTTGTTAGGCCATGCCTACTTAGTGGGCGTGCATAAAGGTTATGGCGGGGAGGAGTTAACACTTGAAATAGCGAAAGCTGCCCTGTGCCAGAGTCCGGGTGAGCTGGGAGCCTGTGGTTTTTGCAAGGCCTGTCAGTTACTGGATGGCAACACGCACCCGGATCTCTATCGAATCACTGCTGACGGTAATCAGATTAAGGTCGATCAGATACGCGAACTGTGTCAAAAGCTGACGATGACATCGCAGCAAGGTGGACGCAGAGTCGCTGTGATCTACCATAGTGAACAGCTCAATCAGGCATCGGCCAATGCATTATTGAAAACATTGGAAGAACCTGGGAAAGATACCTTACTCCTGTTGCAGTCTGATACCCCAAGCAGACTGATGGCAACGATTAAGAGCCGTTGTCAGCAGGTTCACTTCGAGCCGCCTTCCATGGAGGAGATCAAGCTCTGGTTATCGACAGAGTCCGGGTCTGCAACTGATGTGACTTGGTGTTTGCCAGTGATGGGAGGCCCGCTGGAGCTGGCTCTCGCGCTAGAAAGCGAACGATACGCGCAACTGCTACAATTTAGGAAAGGCTGGGCTCAAAGTTTGTCCTCCGGTCACCTCTGTGCTAGTTTAATTAGTGTTAATGAAAAGCAAGCATCTGATGCACTTAAGGTTTTGTATTTAATCTTGAGGCAGAAATTGATAAGACAGGCAGATTTAGACGCATTGTTGAGAGTCAAAGTAACCGAATTTGGAATGAAGGTCATGGATACCTACCATAAGTTGAGTGTCATGCCGAATGTAAACTACTTAGCTCTTTTTAATGGTTTTATCTTAGAATATAATAAGTTAACGAGATAGCCGTTTTATGATAGACCTAGTTGTTAATTTTGATACCTTACATCAGCTTTATCGCGCATATATGCCGTTTATTCAGCCGGCGGGTCTATTCATTGCGACCAGTGAAAGCCACTATCTGGGCCAAGAGTTAACTATAGCTTACCAACTTCCTGGCTCGCTCAACAGACATGAGTTTCAGGGCATGGTGGTTTGGATTAATCCTCTAGGTGCATCTGGCGGCCGCCCGGCGGGAATTGGTATCAAGATCCTGTCCGATGCAGAATTACATAAGCAGCATATAGAAACCCTCTTAGCCCGTGAACTTGCCTCCGGAGACTTGACCTGTACCATGTGATCTCTTCGTCTTTACCTTTAAATCTCCAGAATTCCTCCCTAAAGCCTCTTTATACCGATTGGTATTAGAACTGGCATCTTAATTTGACCCTTGCCTTATAGCTCTGTATTCTTTGACTCCTTTTTAGATCTATCACTCTGCTGGAAATTCACGTGCTCATTGATTCTCATTGTCATCTCGACCGTTTAAAAGCCGCGCCCGATCACCAATCACTCAAACAGATCATCAGTGATGCAAAAGCCAGGGATGTTGACTATTTCCTGTGCGTGAATGTGCGTCAACAAGGTTTTATTTCCATGCGAGATAAGATGGCGGAGTTTGATCAAGTGTTCCTCTCTGCCGGCGTACATCCCTTGGATGTGCAGGAGGGGCTGGATACCACTGAGCTCAATGTGTTTGTTAAAGAGCCTAAGGTTGTCGCTATCGGAGAGACTGGTCTGGATTACTTTTATGCCAATGAAACCAAAGCACTGCAACAGCAATGTTTCGAGCAGCAGATCGAACTCGCGGTGCAAGTTAATAAACCGCTAATCATACATACCCGAGATGCCAGGGAAGACACGCTAAATTTCTTAAGAAACGGTCATGCCGATAAGGTCGGCGGCGTGTTGCATTGCTTCACTGAAAACTGGGAGATGGCCAAAGCGGCGATTGATCTGGGTTTTTATATTTCAGTCTCTGGCATTGCAACCTTCAAGAATGCGGGCGATTTACGCACTGTGATGAGAAAGGTACCTAAAGATAGGTTGTTGGTTGAAACTGATTCTCCGTATCTAGCTCCTGTGCCGCATAGAGGTAAAGAGAATCAACCAGCGTTTGTCCGTGATGTCGCCGAGTTTATCGCAGAGCTGAGAGGGGAGTCTTATGAAGAGTTGGCCCAATATACTACAGATAACTTCTTCAACTTGTTCACCGATGCGGCTAAGTTAGCCGGACGTTAATATTATACCGATTGGTATTAGCCGAGATAAGTTCGAATTTTAGGCAAAAAAAGACCCAAAACTATTCCGATTGTTCTGGGTCCAGGGGAATGGCTCTAACTAAAGAGCCGTGCGCTACTGTTGAGATCCTCATTAGGAATTAACTCTCTGGCTAATAGTGTAGTCGACATAACCGGCTTGCAGCGCTTATATGCAATATTATTAATGCATGTTTGTAAGTAAATATGTCATTGAGCTTTGCTTGCATCAGAATTGACGATCTTGTCTCTGACTAACTCTCTGGGTAAGCTGTTCTTCAATCGTTTACCAAGATGTTTCGCCAGGCCTAACGGACTGTTATGGTAGCTAACAATCACTTCTCCGCGTGGCTTAAGGCCTGCTTCCAAGGGAATATCCCGTCCCATTAGATATTCTTTTGCCTGAGCTTGTGACAGCTCAACCATGCTGGCTCCCGCACCAAATGCCAGTATTGCCTGGTGTTGTGCCTTAAGACCATGCTTAAGGGCGTCGGCGATTTTCATGCCTATACGCTGAAATCGCATCCGACCAATCAAGTTCTGCATTTTTTCAGGAAACAACCAAAATTCTTGCTCCCTCACCATTATCTGGCTCTGGCTTGGCAGTTTAATGGCGAAGGTATCCTGAAAATATGCCCTTAACTCAGTGTCTGTTTTAGTGGATATCTGAGTGAAGGGGAAGTTTTTCTGTTTTCTTGGCTCGGCAACTTGCCTGTTAATGTCTGCTGTTTTTCTTATTTTTGCGACGAAGAAGCCTTCACTGTCATAGATCTGTGGCCAGACATGCAAGAAACCTTCTTCCGTGCAGGCCTTATCTGCATCGATAAACAGATCACTGAGGGATTCAAACTCGACTGCATCGGGGTACATAGCCTTTAAATGTTGACACACTTCCTGGTTTTCAAATCGACTGAGTGCACAGGTCGAATACACCAGAATTCCACCGGTTTTTAAGGCCAGAAAAGCAGATTCGATCAAGGCCTTCTGCGTCGCAACAATCGACTGGCTCGACTCCAGGCTCCAATTTTTTAACGCTGAAGGGTCTTTTCGTATGGTGCCTTCACCGCTACAGGGGGCGTCGAGCAAGATAGCATCGAATGTGGCATAGAGATATTCACCGAAGACCCGAGCATCGAAATGGGTGAGGGCGGTATTACTGACCCCCATGCGCTGAACGTTAGCATGTAACACTTTTACCCGGCTCGAAGAATATTCGTTGGCGATAAGCAAGCCAGAGTTGTTCATTAAGGCAGCTATCTGTGTTGTTTTGGACCCAGGGGCCGAAGCCATATCGAGAATTGTGGCATTATCTGTTTCATTTAGCTGGGAAAATAGTGCCGTTGGTGGCAACATTGAGCTGGCTTCTTGAATGTAAAATAGACCCTGAAGATGTTCTATGGTGTTGCCTAATTGGACTTCTCTGTCGAGGGATATCCAGAAGCCATCCGAGCACCATGGAATTGGTTCGAGTGTCCAGCCCTTAGGCTGCATGAGTTCGATAAAATTGGCCGACGATATTTTTAGCGTGTTAACGCGGATCGAGGCTCTCAATGGACGGCTACTGTATTGAACAAAGTCATCCATAGAGAGATGAGCAGGCATGTCTTGAGTTATGCTATCGATAAAATCTTGATTTATAAGGGCCATCTTTTGAACCATGTACTGAGCCAGATGCTAATAAAAAGCATGGTGACGAGCTGAAATTTGCGTGATTATACCATAGAGCAGCCTAGCTTGAGTCCGGGTTAAGCTCAAGATTTCAGGATCTGTAGCTTAATAATCTCGATTATTCAGTGAGCCCTGTAGATGATGTTTGGTTATTTTGTTTCGCCCTATTAAGGAAGTTCTGTGTTAAATCGAATTTGGTATTTCTTTTTTGTCACCGCCTTGTTTGCCATCTGTATTCAGTTATTCAATGGTAATCTTGAGGTGTTATCGGCATCGGTGACGGCGTTATTTAGCAGCGCTAAACTAGCGGCTGAAATTGCGCTTGGTCTCATCGGCGTACTCTCTTTATGGATGGGGCTGATGCGTGTGGGGGAGAAAGCCGGGGTTGTCAGTGTGTTTTCCAGGATATTTGAACCTCTTCTATCTAGGTTGATGCCAGAAGTGCCGAGGGGCCATCCCGCCTATGGGAGTGTGACCATGAATCTCACCGCCAATGTGCTCGGGTTAGATAATGCGGCAACGCCCCTGGGCTTGAAGGCGATGCAGGATTTACAAACCTTAAACCCGAATAAAACGGTGGCGACAAACGCCCAGATCTTGTTTTTGGTATTGAATACCTCGTCAGTGACCTTAGTGCCTGTTACCGTTTTTCTCTATCGAGCCCAGCAAGGGGCTGAGGCGCCAGCCGATATCTTTTTGCCAATCTTACTGGCGACATCGGCTTCCACGATTGTCGGAGTGCTTGTGGTGGCGCTGTTTCAGCGCTTATCCTTACTCAATGCCGTTGTTATGGGCTATGGAGCCTTGATTTTTGGCTCAATCACGGCACTGGTGTTCTATTTAGGCACCTTGACGACAACGGCGATAGGCACCTTATCCACGGCCATGGGCAATGGTATCTTATTGATATTGGTGTTTAGTTTTATCTTGGTCGCAGGCATGCGTAAGGTCGCGGTTTATGATGAATTTATCGAAGGCGCCAAAGAAGGCTTTGCTCAATCGATAAAACTCATTCCTTACCTGTTGGCCATGTTATTGGCGATTGGCCTACTTCGCGCCTCTGGAGCCTTGGATTACCTGCTACACCTCATCTCCGTCATCGTCTCTGTGGTAGGCGGAGACACACGTTTTGTCGATGCCTTGCCTACCGCGATAATGAAGCCTTTTAGTGGCTCAGGTGCAAGGGCCATGATGTTAGAAACCATGGAACATCATGGCGCAGATTCCTTCGCTGGCCGTTTGGCGGCAGTATTTCAAGGCAGCACCGAAACCACCTTTTATGTATTGGCCGTGTATTTTGGTGCCGTAGGCATACGCAATGGACGCCATGCCTTGTTCTGTGGTTTAACGGCCGATTTGGCGGGGATTATCGCGGCGATTCTGGTGTGTTATCAGTTTTATGGTTAAGGGCTGACGAGGGGAGCTTGAGTCGGAGTGAGTCGTTTCTCGATTCACTCCGATGTATTATTTAGAAACGATAGCTAACAGATAGCATAGGCCCTATGAAGCTATAGTAGAGGTTGTAATCGGCCACATGAATATCACCGACATTTGTCCTTTGCGTATAATCGACATCAACTTCATAATAATTAAATGCCGCTGTCATGTGCCAGTTTTCTGTGATCTCGGCTTCTACACCTGCACGTATGTCTACTAGGCTACCCTTGAGATCATCAAGCTTGATATAAAAATATTGCACGTGAGCAGTGAATCTGAATCCCGGGCTAAATTCATAGTCACCGTAAAGGCCAATATCGGGAAGGGGAGCGGTGACACTCTCATCAATGGCTCTGTCGAGAGGTTGTTGATCACATTTGAGCACAAGGTCTTGTTCGATGCAGGCACCAATATCACCCTCAAACCCCGTTTTGATAAACATGGTATGTAAGCCCACAGACAGGCCTAGATTGTAGTTATTCCCTTGGTAGAAGTTATAGCCGTAACCTAATCTGGCGATATCCATATTTAAGGTGGTTTTAAGCTTAGCGCCCGCTTTTATGTCGTAGACTTTATCTTCGAAGTTTACCTGGAATGGTGTGGTGATCGCCTGAATTTCAGCTGTTCGATGCAACTGCTTCCAGTCGATATACAGGCTGTGTCGCTCATTGAAGTGGTAAAACATTTCAAAGAAAGGTAAAAATTGAGATTCTTCAAGCTTAAGATCTTCTTCGAAATCGATCTTAAAGTCCTGACCTAATATGGGATTCGTTACATCCATGCTTGAATTGGAGTTGGAGTAAAATCCACCTATTCTGAGCACAACTTGGTTATCTAGATCATTTATAGATGCAAAATCTTGCAAAGCCTGATCATTATCAGCTGCGTATGTTTGGCAAGCGGCCAAAAGACATGAAAATGAGATGCCTAATCTTTTGAGCAAAGGCGACTCCGTCAAAATTTATTATAACTACAAGTACTTGATTCTATTGGATTCGAATCATTTAGTAATACTATAGTAGCAGATTGCGTCTATTTGTGAATGACTTGTATCAATAAATGTCTAAAAAGAGTGTGGATTCTGTTTTCTTTATGTGGGATTTACCCCTGTTCAGATTCAGCTAAATCTTCTATATCCTTGGAGTCATTGCTATTTCTCGTGTAAGAGAAAGGCGGTATTTTCTGTAATATTAAGGCTTAGACTGGAAGTGTCTGACAGATACAGAAGACTATATTCTGCAATATTAAGTGTATAGATTGGGAGTGTCTGACAGATGCTGAAGGTAAGTCTGCACTCCAACTGGCTACATATTGCAATAGAACTGTTGGAGTGAAACTTGTTACTGAGATAGCTGATAATTAAAGGTATCTGCTGCCCAATATTACCGCCCAAGTGATTCCACACAGAGCCAGGCTCATAAATACCGCCGCAGAGGCGATATCTTTGGCTTGTCCGCTTAAGGTATGGATCTCATCGCCTATTCTATCGACGACCGCTTCGATGGCAGAATTTAACAATTCAACGATAAGTACGATAAAGAGGCTAAAGATAAGCAATAGCTTCTCAAGAGTCGCGATATCCACTAATACTGCGATTGGCAACATGACGATGGCTAACATGAGTTCTTGCCTGAATGCTGCTTCGTGAACCCAGGCAGCCCTAAGCCCCTTCATTGAGAAGCCTGTAGCCCTAATAATTCGCTTTATACCATGATTGTTTTCTGGTTTCATAATTTTCCGTCTAAGACTTTACCCGCTCTTGTAGAGGTAAAAGTCTGTATTGTTATCAAATTGATAAACTGATTGCTAAAGATGTTAGCTAAATTTGCGCAGAGTATATCACTTGGAATATTTGAGACCTATTTCAATTAAATTGGTTCATGTTCTACACTGATATTTATTGTAATACCAATCTGTATAAATAAAGTCGTTACCACAGGTTAAAGGATTTAACCTGCTCAAACCAGACGAAGGAGCGCTCCATGTATAGACACATTTTAACGTATTCAGTACTGATTTTTATCCTCTGTGGCACTGCTATATACCCACCACTTAGCCTATCCAACCCCATGCCTGCTAATATCCAACTGGCAGTACACACAGATATGGAAGGTCCCGTATCAGGTTATCTGGTCAGTGAAAAACTTGATGGGGTCAGAGGCTATTGGAATGGACGTCAGATGAACTCTAGATCCGGTCGATTAATTGCTGTACCTGACTGGTTTGTCGACGGTTTTCCTACTTACCCTTTAGACGGTGAACTGTGGATGGGAAGAGGAACCTTCGAGCAGATGTCATCTCTGGCGAGAAGAAAAGAGCCTATCGATGCACAGTGGCGAATGGTTAAGTTTATGGTGTTCGATCTGCCATCTCATTCGGGGTCTTTTGTCGAAAGATATGCCACGGCAAACAAAGATTTGAACTTTGGAACTGAGTATCTAGAGCTGATAGAGCAGAAGAGATTTGATAATCAGCATCAGCTTGATACCTGGTTCACTGAAGTAGTAGCCGACGGCGGCGAAGGCTTGATGTTGCATAAGCTTAGTTCATTGTATGTCGCCGGTCGGAACTTGAACCTGATTAAACTTAAACCTTATTATGATGCAGAAGCAAGAGTCATTGCTTATCAGGCGGGTAAGGGGAAGCTGCAAGGTGTGATGGGGTCTTTGCTTGTTGAAAATCAGCAAGGAGTCAGATTCAAACTCGGTACAGGCTTTAGTATGAAAGAGAGAAGATATCCACCTGAGATTGGCTCGACTGTCACCTATCAGTACTCTGGGTTTACCCAGAAAGGAACGCCTAGGTTTGCTCGATTTCTTAGGGTAAGGTCCATTGAATAAATATAACTAAAAGGCCATTTACATTAAATGAATATTGAAAGTGTCTTGTTTGTCTGTATGGGTAATACCAACCTCATTAAATATTTACTCATTTCAGAGCCACTCAGGCTTTTCAATTCAAGGCGCATTGATGTAGAAATGGTTATTCCCTTTTAAGTCAGTGCAACACAGAAGTGGAATGTCTGAGTGGCTCACGTAGTGCGGGTTTCAAAGCACTTTATGCTGCGTTACATGTTCTCGATATAGAATAACTATTAGCTTCAAACATCCGCCTTGCCTACAGCACTTTGAACTCCCGCTGAACGATCACATATTTAATCGGGTTGGTATAGCATATGTCGCTCGCCCAGTGCCGAAGCCGTGTTTGTTGGCTTGATACAAGATATATGTGCTTGGGAGGCTGTTCCCAAGCACATCAAAGAGGAGGCTGTTATGGATTATCTATGACGCTTTCCTGCAAGCTTAAGTCTTTCCTTTTCTTTCCTCTTTTCATCTTTAGCGGCTTTTTCTGCCATTATCACCGCGACTTCAGCTTTTTCTTGTTCAGCCATTTCGGGGGTTTCTAATGAAAGTTGGCCAATTTTTCCTGAACGGAATTCATGAAGGACTAATTCAGATACCTTATGCAAGTCGATACGTCCACCTGGGCGCAGTGCCCCTCTTTTTCGGCCTATGGCCTCTAATAACTCGATGTCGGTATCGGGTAGCTCTTTAAGTTTATAA
This sequence comes from Shewanella sp. YLB-07, assembly GCF_009377275.1. Classification (NCBI taxonomy): domain Bacteria; kingdom Pseudomonadati; phylum Pseudomonadota; class Gammaproteobacteria; order Alteromonadales; family Shewanellaceae; genus Shewanella; species Shewanella sp. YLB-07. The sequence continues at coordinate 107,592 of NZ_VOQB01000018.1, forward strand.
CGCTCGGCAATCGCTTCAGGGTAGGCCTTTAAAAAGTACTCGGCAGCAAACATGGCGACATCTTCATATTCCATGGCGGTATCTTTAATTGCACCTGTGATGGCCAGACGATAACTGCTCTTTTCATTGTCGACTTTAGGCCAGAGAATGCCGGGTGTGTCAGACAAGACGATGCCATTTCTTAAATTGATACGCTGCTGAACTTTTGTCACTGCGGGTTCGTTGCCTGTCTTGGCAATCATACGGCCTGCGAGAGTATTGATGATGGTGGATTTACCCACATTTGGGATCCCCATGATCATGGTACGAATATCTTTTTCGAGTTTATCCCGACTAGGGACAAATTTACGGCATAGGTCGGGGATTTTCTTCACTTGAGCGGCTTGCAAAGTAGTGATAGCCATGGCTTTAACGCCTTGCTCCCGCTCAAGATACTCTATCCATCTTTGAGTGGTTTCAGGATCGGCCAAGTCTGACTTGTTTAATAGCTTAATACAGGGCTTGTCACCACGAAGTGTTGAAACGACAGGATTCTCACTGCTGTATGGGATCCTCGCATCGAGCACCTCGATCACAAGATCGACCTGAGGCATGACCTCTTCGATCTCTTTACGCGCCTTATGCATATGTCCGGGATACCACTGAATAGCCATTTTATTGCTCTGTATTAGTTTTGATGTAGGGATTTTACCTTGTTAGGGGAAAATTTCATTAAAAAAGCGCCCTTAGGCGCTTTTTTATGGAAAGTCACTGGAGTAGCGCTTAGATCACACCTAATTCTCTCAATCGCTCCATAAGATAACTGTCTGCCGTGTAACGGCTAGAGAGCACAACCTCTGGGTTAGGATGCAAGAATAACGGCAATGATACCCTAGGCTTGGACATATCTGTGCCCACTGGATTGATCACCCTATGAGTGGTAGATGGGAAGTAACCGCCGGAAGCTTCTTGCAACATGTCACCGATATTGATGATTAGGCTGCCAAAATCACAAGGTACGTCAATCCATTCGCCGTCTTGGCCTTTCACCTGAAGACCTGGTTCATTCGCCGCGGGTAGCAGGGTGATTAGGTTTATGTCTTCATGAGCCGCGGCGCGGATAGCCCCAACTTCTTCATCACCTGTCATTCCCGGGTAATGTAATATGCGTAGCAAGGTCTTATGACTGCCTTCAATCATCTTAGGTAAGGCAATGGAGTAGTTTACCGCAACATCTGCAGGTGAATGCTCTTCTATCCACTGAAGCAACTCTTCAGCAAGCTCATTGGCGAGCTGATAGTAAGCTAAGATGTTCTCTTTCAAGGATTCAGGAATACGTCCCCAAGGATAGACATGGTAATACTCCTTGATATCTTTAACCGTGTGGCCCTTAGCCGTTTCGGATACTTCAGCTGGAAAGAAGCCATCTTGGGTTTCAGGTTTAAACAGAAAGTCATGTTTCTCTTCACTGTTGAAGAAGGTTTGCCACTCTGTGTATATTTTTTCTACTAAGGCCTTATCAATTGGATGATTAGCCAGTACGCCAAAGCCAGTATCTCTTAATGATTGGACGAACTTTACTGCACTATCGGGTGCTTGATAATCGATTGTTTCTAATTTCATCTCAGTCTTCTTAACTTTTTATAATTGATAAACCCAAGCCTAGTTTATCTAGGCTAGGGCTAAGGGGCAATTAAGTGTGATGGAAATCACCTCATCATTGTTTTTTAAAGAGATAAGCACCGAACATTATAGGAAATAATAATTTAAGAATAAAGGCATAAGCAAGAACAGCTAAGATAAAAATAGTTTCAAAAAATTCGCAGAACAGACAATAAATTGCGGTTTGTCTTGCGTCGTTTATATTTGAAAGAGAAGATGAAGATCTCAGGTCTAATCTACACAGCGAATTAAGAGTAACAAGTATGCGTGAACTCACCGATTTTGAACGACATGTGATTGAAGAAAAGGGCACCGAACGGCCTTTTAGCGGGGAGTACCACCTGCATGATGTTCAGGGGAGTTATGTGTGCAAACGTTGTGAAGCGCCCCTGTATTTATCTGAACATAAGTTTAATGCCCATTGTGGCTGGCCCGCCTTCGATGACGAGATCCAAGGGGCCGTCAAACGAATTGCCGATGCCGATGGTCAGAGAGTCGAAATAGTCTGCGCTCAGTGTGATGCCCATCTGGGCCATGTGTTTGAAGGGGAGTATTTAACCGAGAACAATATTCGTCACTGCGTTAATTCCGTTTCTATGGTGTTCAAGGCTCATTCTGCAGCCGATGAGCTAAACAAATATCAGTTTGCGACGCTTGGAGGGGGATGCTTCTGGTGCTTCGAAGCTATGTTCACCCAACTTCGAGGGGTTATCTCAGTTCAGTCTGGATATTGCGGCGGTGATGAGGCGAGCGCAAATTATAAAGCCGTCTGCTCGGGTATGACAACCCATGCAGAAGTCGTTCATATCGAGTTTGACCCAAGAGTCATCAGCTTTAAGGAATTGCTCGCTGTGTTTTGGCAGGGTCATGATCCAACTACCTTGAATCAACAAGGTCATGATGTGGGTCCACAATATCGCTCGGTTGTTTTCGCCCATGATGAAGTGCAGAGTCAGCTTGCTAATCAGATGATAGAAGAGCTAACTCAAGCTAAAGTCTGGTCTAAGCCGATAGTCACAGAGATCTCTGGTTTTAATACCTTCTATAGTGCAGAGAATATCCATAATGATTATTTCGAGCAAAACGGTGAGCAAGCATATTGTCAGATGGTTGTGAGGCCTAAAGTAGAGAAATTTAGGGCTGCTTTTGCTGATAAGTTGAAATGACATTGCTCCAGACATGAAAAAGGCGAGCTAAGCTCGCCTTTTTCATGTCTGGAGTTCAGACTTGGCTGACGAAAATTAATCTAGCTTATCGTCGCCAATCTTGTAGTGAGGATCTTCGATGAGATTAACTTCGACAAGATCTCCCGCCTTATGCAATAACTGTTTACAGTCATTACTCAAGTGACGTAGGTGTAATTTCTTACCCGAAGCTACATATCTATCTGCCAGAGTATCTATGGCATCTAGCGCCGAGTGATCACATACGCGTGAATTTTGGAAGTCGACTATCACGTCATCAGGATCGGTATTGTTGTGGAATAGCTCTAAGAAATCAGCCACAGAACCGAAGAACAGAGGACCGTTAAGTTTATAAACTTTCCAACCATTAGCATCTTCAGTTATCTCAACATTGATATGCTTAGCGTGTTCCCAGGCAAAGACCAGTGCAGAGACTATGACACCAACGAACACGGCAAATGCCAAGTCGGTAAACACAGTGACAACAGTCACCAAGATGATGACGAAGGCATCATGTTTAGGGACTTTACCCATCACCTTAAAGCTGGCCCATTCGAAGGTACCCAGCACAACCATAAACATCACACCAACTAGAGCTGCCAGTGGGATAATCTCTATCATAGCCGAACCGAACAGGATGAAACCAAGCAACGTCAGGGCCGCAGTAACACCCGATAGGCGACCGCGTCCACCTGAGTTGATGTTGATCATAGACTGACCAATCATGGCACAACCACCCATGGCGCCGAAGAAGCCACTGGTGATGTTACCAACGCCTTGGCCGATACATTCCTTGTTACCTTTACCGCGGGTGTTGGTCATCTCATCGATCACCGTGAGTGTCAGCAGAGACTCGATTAAGCCGACGGCGGCAAGAATGAGAGAGTAGGGCAGAATGATATACAGGGTCTCTAAATTGAATGCTACAGCAGGGATAGAGAAGCTTGGTAAACTTCCGGCTATGGTTGCATTCTCATCACCACTCATGGATTTTAAGAAATCTAATACGGTGCGGGTATCTAGCTCTAAGAAAACCACCATCAGGGTAACAGTGACGATAGCAACGAGAGAGGAGGGGATGGCTGTGGTTAGCTTAGGCAAGAAATGTATGATGCCCATGGTGAGTGCCACCAGTCCAATCATCAGAGCCAGTTGGTCTTGGGGTAACCAAGCCATAACACCATTAATATCCGGCGATTTAAACTGACCCAATTGGGCTAAGAAGATGACGATGGCTAAGCCATTGACGAAACCTATCATCACAGGATAGGGCACGATGCGGATAAATTTACCTAGCTTGAGCAGGCCAAACGAGACCTGGATAATACCGGCTAACACCACCGCGGCGAAGAGGTAGGCTACTCCGTGCTCGGCGACCAAGGCGACCATGACGACGGCCATAGCGCCGGTAGCACCTGAGATCATGCCCGGACGTCCACCTATGAGTGCGGTGATCAGACCCATGATGAAAGCGGCATAGAGGCCCACCATAGGCTCAACACCGGCGACAAAAGCAAATGCGACAGCTTCAGGGACCAGTGCGAGTGCGACAGTTATGCCCGATAATAGATCGGCCCTATGACTGGCAGTTTTGTGACGAATAAGATCGAACATTTAGCCTCTGTTGTAATTATGTTGTTTTAGATTGAATTTCGGTCGCGAATACTAACAAATATTCCGCCTTAAGAGAATAAAAAAGCCATGCTCGAAGGCATGGCTTTTCTTTTATCGACTAATTATAGCTTATGGTCTGGCCATGTCCGAATTAGCTGAATTTGCCGTTTTCGGCTTAGCATCGGCTGGTGAAGATTCAGATGCTTCGTATTGACGCCCTTTAGGGACATCTACGTTTTCTCTCGTTTCCACCACAGGTGCGATCATGTCTGAACTCACCATAGTGCCAAAGCGACTAGCACCTCTAGGCTTAGCTAGAGTCTTCACTGGTGTTTCCACTTTAGCTTTGACTTCGGCTGTTGCTTCTGGGGCTATCTGCTGAGTCTCTACTTTAACCGGTGTCGCAGGTCTGGCTGCTGCAGCGGTTACCGTGTTAACTTCAGGCTTGGCTACGGCTTGTACAGGAGCTTCTGGTTTAGTCGGTGCCGATGCAGCCAGAGCTTCTACCTTGACTTCGACTTTAACCGGAGCCGCAGGCTTAGTTGGCACTGCTGATGCCGATTGAGCTTCAGCTTTAACTTCGACTTCCACTGGAGTCTCAGCTTTAACCGGAGCCGCAGGCTTAGTTGGCACTGCCGATGCCGATTGAGCTTCAGCCTTAACTTCGACTTTCACTTGAGTCTCAGCTTGAACCGGAGCCGCAGGCTTAGTTGGAGCTGCCGATGCCGATTGAGCTTCAGCTTTAACTTCGACCTTCACTGGAGTCTCGGCTTGAACTGGCGCTACAGGCTTAATCGGAGCTGCCGGTGCCGATTGAGCTTCAGCTTTAGCTTCGACGTGTACTGGAGCTTCAGCTTGAACTGGCGCTACTGGCTTAGTCGGTGCTGTAACAGGCGCTTCAGTTGTAGACTGGGCGCTAGCTGCAGAGACTGCTGCTTGATTCGCTTGAAATTCAACTTCAGTTTCATTAGGGATGAAGGCTGGAGTTGCATCAGCATTAGTCTCACCGTCATCTTCATCACGGCGACGACGCTGACCCGCAGCGCGAAGATGACGTGGGCTACGACGACTGCGACGCTGACCTTCACGTGGCTTATCATCAGTGGCATCAGCGTTAGCTTCAACTTCAACAGCACTAGTTTCAGTAGCACTGGCTTCGACTGAGCTTGTTTCAACTGTCACGCTATCTTGAGAAACAGTATCAAGTTTGTCGTCTTGCTGAGTTTCTGGCGTTGTAGTCTCTACTTCTGCCGTAGTGTTTTCAGCTGCTTTAGTAACTTGAACGTCATCCTTAGCTTTTATATCAGTCTTAGGCTTAGCCTTACGAGGCTGACGCTTAGGACGAGCCTGTTTATCTTCTTTAACCGAAATCGGAGCTGTTTCTACAACCACTTCAGCAGAAACTGCTTCTGTGTGTTGCTCATCAAGCTGCTGTGACTTTTCAGTTTCTATACGTACTTTCCTACGCATATTTCTACGTTGACGACGCTCTCTGGCAACTTCCTGTTTAGGAGTCGCATCAGCCGCATCAGCTGCATCAGTAGTATCAGTAACATCTGCTTGTTGACGAGTTCGAGTCGGCTTGCTGTCATGACGAGATTGACGCTTGCCTTGCTCGCCCTGATCGCCTTTATCTCTGCTTGAGCGCTCTTCATTTGAATCAGCACGCTTATTACGGCTGTGACGTGAAGTACGCTCATTCTTATCGCCTGATTGCTCCTTATCATCACGATTACGACGACTGTCGTTACGACGTGAATCATTCTTGCGAGCAGGACGACGATTGTTACGGTTCTGGCTGGGTGATTCGCTTTGCTTCTTGGGCTCTTCAGCCTTTGGTTCAGCTTTGAACAGTCCACCAATAGCGGTGAAAAACTTAGCGATTAGACCAGGTTCTTCAGTTGCCTTAGGGGCTGTTGCTGCCTTGGCTTTAGGTTCAGGCGCTTTTACTGGCGCAGTGAATCCTTTTATTGCGGGCTCAGGAGTCGCTGCACGCTCAAGCTTACGGGGCTCATACAAATTGGATACAGGCTGCTCCAGCAGTTTATAACTGGCTTCGCTTATCTGATCGTCTTTGCGATGACGTGAGACTCGGTAATCTGGCGTAGACATATTTGGATCTGGGATCACATAGACTTCTACATCATGACGTTGCTCAGTGATGCGAATGGCTTTTCGTTTCTCGTTGAGTAGGAAAGCGGCGACATCGACTGGCACAACGGCTTCGATTTGAGAGGTATTCTCTTTTATCGCTTCCTCTTCCATCAGACGCAGAATTGACAGTGCTAATGACTCAGTGCCACGAATGGTGCCTTGGCCGTGACAACGAGGACATAGATGTGCAGCAGACTCTTCCAGAGAGGGTCTAAGGCGTTGTCGTGACATTTCCATCAGACCGAAGCGAGAGATGCGTCCGAGTTGAACACGGGCTCTATCTAAGTGAACAGCATCACGCATTCTGTTCTCTACTTCACGCTGATGACGTACGGGAGTCATGTCGATGAAGTCAATAACCACGAGTCCGCCCAAGTCGCGAAGACGTAATTGACGGGCAATTTCATCTGCAGCTTCCAGGTTGGTGTTTAACGCAGTCTCTTCGATATCGCTGCCCTTAGTGGCGCGGGCTGAGTTGATATCGATTGATGTTAATGCCTCAGTGGGGTCGATAACAATCGATCCGCCAGAGGGTAAACGCACTTCACGTTGGAATGCCGATTCGATCTGTGTCTCAATCTGGAAATGAGTGAACAGAGGCACTTCTGCATCATAGTGTTTGATTCTGTCTGCAAAATCGGGGCGTACCAAAGCAACATGCTGTTTTGCTTCTTCGAAGATGCGAGGATGATCGATAAGTACTTCACCCACATCACGACGTAAATAGTCACGAATAGCACGAACGATGACGTTACTTTCTTGGTGAATGAGGAAAGGCGCGGGGCGACCAACAGACGCTTCTTTAATCGCAGTCCAATGATGCTCAAGTACTTTTAGATCCCATGCAAGTTCTGCAGAGTCTTTACCAACACCGGCTGTGCGTACAATTAAGCCCATGCCATTAGGCACGTCTAATTCAGACAAGGCCGCCTTTAGCTCAGTGCGTTCATCACCTTCGATACGGCGAGAGATGCCACCGGCGCGAGGGTTATTTGGCATTAAGACAAGGTATGAACCCGCTAAACTGATAAAAGTCGTGAGTGCGGCGCCTTTATTGCCACGCTCCTCTTTATCAATTTGAACTATGACCTCTTGGCCCTCTTTAATCACCTCTTTAATATTGGGGCGACCTTGGAAAGAGTAACCTTTAGGGAAGTATTCTCTGGCGATCTCTTTGAGGGGCAGGAATCCATGACGGTCTGCTCCATAATCGACAAATGCCGCTTCGAGAGAGGGCTCTACACGGGTGATTTTACCCTTGTAGATATTAGCTTTCTTTTGCTCGTGACCTGGACTTTCAATATCTAGATCATATAGCTGTTGCCCATCAACTAGGGCTACGCGCAACTCTTCAGATTGAGTCGCATTAATTAACATCCGTTTCATGATGACGTGTTTCTTCTAAAATAAGGTCATCAAACGATTATTTTCGTTGCATTACGGGCCTAGCACATAATAGAGCCTCACGGCTGGTGTCTAGGCAAGGTGCGCATCTCTGTTAGACGCAATCTCTGCGTGTCGCATCCATTTATGGCTTATTTTTTAATATCTACAAAAACAAGGAATTCGTTGTAAAACGACAACTAACCCCATAAATTATTCGGTTCTTTCCGGTAATGCCAAAATCGAATTGAGATCGTTTGATGATAAGTTAAAATTAATCTTCGAATTTGGGACGCATTTCTTAGAGAAACCACCTTGTAATGTGGGTTTTCCTATCCGTTTAGTCGTTAACATACATTTTCGGTATTATATTAATAAAACGACTTGCAAATTAGCTATTTACGACAGATGGAAAATTATTTTAGTCTCTGCTTCTTGCGTAAGGGCTGGGGGTTTTATGAACACTTTATTCACTGATTATCCCCAACCGCCGATGAAATATAGCAACAATCAATAAATTCAGCAAATGGAAAGGCATAAAATTCTTGTTACTTGATGTACAATGCGCTCCCAGATGTAGATAAGGCCCACCATGAATACCGAAGCACCTAAACCAAAAGTTCAATTAGTCACTATCGATGAAGACCATCTTGGGCAGAGAATTGATAATTATTTAATGACAAAATTAAAAGGTGTCCCTAAGAGTATGATCTATCGGATCGTGCGAAAGGGGGAGGTCAGGGTAAACAAGAAGCGCATCAAGCCTGAGTACAAGTTACAAGACGGTGATATCGTGCGCATCCCACCGGTAAGAGTGTCCGATAAATCTGAACGTCCGGGACCTTCTGCCAAATTAACTAAGGTGTCGCAACTCGAAGATCGGATCGTATTCGAAGATAAATCAATTATAGTGCTCAATAAACCTTCCGGCATCGCGGTCCATGGTGGTAGTGGTGTCGATTTTGGTGTGATAGAAGCCATGCGCGCTTTGAGACCGACTCAGAAGTTTCTCGAATTGGTGCATCGTCTCGATAAAGATACATCTGGGGTATTGCTGATTGCCAAGAAACGCAGTGCGTTAAGACACCTGCATGATCAACTCAGATTTAAAAAGATGCAAAAGGACTACCAGGCCTTAGTCAAAGGCACTTGGCAAGCGCGTGATAAGGTGATTAAAGCGCCGTTACTCAAGTTAACTCTGAAATCAGGTGAGCGAATTGTTCGGGTTAATCAAGAGGGAAAGGAGTGTGAGACTCGCTTCAAAATCTTACAACGTTATCAAGGTGCGACACTCGTTCAAGCCAGTCCGGTAACAGGCAGAACGCATCAAATCCGCGTGCATTGTCAGTATGCTGGCCATCCCATCGCCTGTGATGACAAATACAGTGAGCAAAGATTTGATGACACCATGCGTGTCCACGGCTTGAATCGTTTATTCCTACATGCAGCTCAGCTCAGGTTTACTCATCCTGGCACAGAGGAGATCATGATAGTCCAAGCGCCTCTGGATCCGGTATTGACTCAAACGTTAGATAAGTTGGTGAAAGCATGAAGCAGTATGAACTGGTGATCTTTGACTGGGATGGCACCCTGATGGACTCAGTCGGCAAGATTGTGGCCTGTATGCAGGAATCTGCTCTGACCTTGAATATGCTTATGCCAACGGAGCAAGCGGTACGCGATATTATCGGCTTATCTATGGATGAAGCACTCAGTATTCTTCATCCCGATGCCAGCGCCCTGTTACAAGGCGAAATGAAAGAGGTCTATCGTCAGCAATATTTACAGCTGAATCAGACTCCGAGCCCTTTGTTTGATGGTGTCGAAGACTTGCTCACGACTTTGAATGGCCGAGGCTATAAATTGGCCGTGGCCACAGGAAAGGCGCGAGCTGGACTCAACCGAGTGTTAATCGCAACGGAGCTTGGTGGATATTTTGTGGCAAGTCGGTGTGCAGACGAAGCCGCAAGTAAGCCTAGCCCCGAGATGATCTTGCAGTTATTGAATGAACTCGATGTCTCACCGGATAAGGCTGTGATGATTGGCGATTCAATTCATGATCTTAATATGGCAAATAATGCGGGGATCCATGCCATAGGCGTGGACTATGGTGCCCATGATAAAGATAAATTGAGCCAAGCCAAGCCTAAGGTTGTGATCAGTTCACCGATGGAGTTGCTCGAACACCTGACCTCATAGTGATTTACATCTAAGTCTGGCCTCCGGGAGTCTGTTAGCAGACAGCTCCGTTATTTTATGAGACGAAATTGCGGAGTCATTGGATCTTCTTATTATCGTACATATCTTTATCGGCCTGAGATATGATAGAGGACAAGTCCATATTGAACTCTTCAACCACATAGTGTCCTACATTGGCCGATATGGGTAAGCTATGGCCCTCGATATCTATCGTCATTTTCAAATCACTCAAAAACTGTTTACAACGAGATTCTAACTTGTCCCTATAGTTAGCCTTGCTAGCGCCATAGTCCAGACTGGTCAGGACTATAAACTCATCACCTCCAATTCTTGCGACCAACTCCTGTGTACTTGCGGCCTGTTTAATGCGTTTCGCGACGTCATTAAGAATTCTATCACCCAGGTGGTGACCATAGGTATCGTTTATCTGCCTGAAGCCATCCAGATCGAGATAGATCACCGCCAGCTGTAGCTGACCCTTCTGTTGCGCCAGTAATTTCTGTTCCATCTGCTCAAACAGGGCTCTGCGATTGAGTAAACCAGTTAAGGGGTCGTGATTGGCGTAATGTGCTATCTTTTCATTGGCATGGTGAAGATCTGTGATGTTATGTGCCGAGACGATAACGCCGAGGACCTCACCTTTCTCATTAAAATAGGGATTATGGTGAATATTGAGATAAATGGGCTCTGAGAGGTGAGGGGGATGGATCCAGCTCTGTGCCGTTATGGTTTCACCTTTAAGTGTCCTATCCAATAAGGGCTTTAAATGATCGTTAAATATCGCTTCTCCGTGGACCTCTGCAACAGATTTTCCTATGAGAGACTTGGCTGTTTGGTTAAAGACTTTTTCATACCCTTTCGAAATGACTCGATATTGATAGTTTCGATCCACGAATGACATCAACTGTTCTGTGTGGGCAATCATCTGTTTGTGCAGGTCCAGCTCACGGGAAATGAGCAATCTTTTATATTCGATGCCAATCCTTTGGGCGAGTAACCTGAAAAACTCTCTGGATTTCATCGTCTCTGTTTGTGGCAACGTGTCCATAACGAGTATATGGCCAATCGGAGAGCCATCGTCGTTGAGGATTAATTCGGCTTGATAACTGTTGGCTCCGAGATTCTTTATTAAGGAGAAGTTTGGGAATGTTTTTTGTAGCTCTGAAGGGTAAAGTATGTGGCAATTGGGATACTTGAGCTGGTAGATGGACTCACAGGGAGAACCTTTGAGATCAAACTCGAATCCCGGGACATTATGTTTTAAATCACAAAAAGCCACGATCTCCATGATGCCGTCTTTATGTGAAGGCCGTCCAAATGCGGCCCAGCGACATTGAGTGACGAGCGCGAGAGCCTTGAGGGCGCGTTGGAAAAAACGTTCATCCGTGCACGGCGCGGCTAATAGCGCGAGCGCTTCTTCAATATCAGTCATTAGCGATTCCCACAAAATATAACCAGTAAGTCAGACCTCCTTGTCGACTCAAAGTCAAATGTCCGAGTACGTCAAGGTACTCGATACTGATTCTCATTATTAATAGAGGTTAAGTGTAGTGGCTATCTGGTTGAGCGTGAGTAAACTGACCGTATTTCATACTTCCAGGGCAAAATTGGGCGAGTGTTCACTACTTTAATATCAGTTTCCGGCCAGTTATCATGCTTTTCTTAACCACAGAGAAGATGATTAATACTAAATAACTAAGTTTTACATGATAAGTTCATGCCTTGGTATTCATTTGGAACTATCTCAGGGCTAAAACGTCGTAGCCTTGCCTGGCAAGCATCTCGGTGAGTGCGATCAAGGGGAGCCCGATTAAAGTGTTGGGATCTTTTCCCTCTAATCGCTCAAACAGGGCAATGCCCAGCCCTTCACATTTGAAACTACCTGCACAGTAATATGGCTGCTCTCTCGATAGGTAATGTTCGATCTGCAGTTGAGATAAGTGTTTGAAGTGGACGTTGAAGGTTTCACACAGGCTTTCGTTTTGACCCGAAGCAATATTATGCAGTGAAATGCCAGTGTAAAAGGTGATGATTTTACCCGATGAAGCCGTCAGCTGTTTCACTGCGGTCTCGTGGTTTAAAGGCTTGCCTATTATCTTACCATCGATGACCGCGACTTGATCTGAGCCAATGACCAGGCCTTCAGGATATTGCTGCGCACCGGCTTTAGCCTTAGCTTCGGCTAACCTTACTACCAGATCTGCAGGCGACTCATCGGCTAAGTGGGTTTCATCGACTCGTGGGTCACAACAAGAAAAGGGCAAGTCGAGCTTGGCTAAGATCTGTTTTCTGTATTGAGAGGTTGATGCTAAGATGATGGGTGTCGACATGATATGAATGTCCTCGAGGGGGCTGAAGATGATTTCACTGAAACGTTATTATAAGTTGTGTAAGTTCGTTATCAGTGGTTATGCTCCGGAGTTTAGCCTTGTTATTGTCCAGGTTACACGCACTTTGATAGTTTCTTCACTAAAATGGGTGTGAACGTTGCTATTTTGAGCATGAAACACTTGAGTAAATTGGGCAGCTTGGGTAAAATTTCTAATCCATCAATTTTTGTTTTCAGAGTTAAAACGAGTAAATGATTTCCCTCTTCTTTATTAAGATGGGAAATTTCCTTTGACTCTGAGGATTTCAAACTATAGTATGCGCGCCTTATGCAAACAGTAAAGATACCGGTTTCAATCGATCCAATACGTGCGGCCTCGAGTCAGCTTTCTTTTGAAGGCCTGATCCCGGGTAAGCAATTAAAACGGTTGAATGAGTTAAGTGCCGGCGACTGTTCCGATGTGACAGTGTCGTTACAATGTGGTGAAGATTTACAGGGGATAGTCTACCTTAACGGGAAGGCTGTGACGGAGCTCACTCTGATATGTCAACGCTGCATGACGCTATTTACCACAGAGGTTACGGTCGACTTTAGCTTCAGTCCCTGCGGGAATGAAGCCGAAATCGATGAGCTCCCGGATGCGTATGACCCTATTGAGAGTAATGAAATAGGCGAGGTTCGTCTGCATCAATTGATTGAAGATGAATTGATAGTCGCTATGCCTTTAATCCCTATGCATGTCAGCGAAAGTTGCGGTCAGGGAGATCAAGATATAGTAGTAGGCGAGATTGAACCTTCTCAAGAGGAGCGTCCAAATCCGTTTGCAGTGTTAGAAAAACTGAAGAGCAAGTAACCCAGGAGACAGGTCAAATGGCTGTACAAAAGAACAAAAAATCTCGTTCAAAGCGCGGAATGCGTCGTTCACATGATTCATTGAGCACTCCTCAATTATCAGTAGACTCAACGAGTGGTGAACTACACCTACGTCACAACGTGACTGCGGATGGTTTTTACCGTGGTCAGAAGGTTATCAACAAGTAATTTGTTGCTTACTAAATGACTAATCTGACGCTCGCGTTAGATGCGATGGGGGGCGATCATGGCCCCCACATCACAGTGCCTGCAACCCTGCAGGCGCTTCGTTTATCTTCCTTTCTTCGTATTATCCTCGTGGGTAATGAAGCCGAAATCACGCCTTATCTTTCTCAAGCAAAGCACAGTGTTCGATCGCGAATAGAGATCTTGCATACGACCGAAGTCGTTAGCATGTCAGACAGACCCGTTCATGCGCTGAGAAACCGCAAACAAAGTTCGATGAGGTTAGCCATAGAGCTGGTTCGTGATGGCAAGGCTGACGCCTGTTTGAGTGCGGGTAATACCGGTGCTTTGATGGCTATGTCTAAGGTTCTGCTAAAAACGCTACCTGGAATAGACAGACCAGCGCTTGTGAGTTGTCTTCCTGCCGTGAATGAGACCCCAGTCTACTTACTCGATCTCGGTGCCAATGTCTCATGCTGCTCGGAAACCTTGTTTCAATTCGCTGTAATGGGCTCGGTATTATGCGAAGCCGTAGATAAGAATCCTTCACCTAAGGTGGCATTACTCAATGTTGGTATCGAAGAGATCAAAGGTAATGATCAGGTTCAGCAGGCAGGCCGACTTTTACAGCAGAGCCCTCAACTCAATTATGTCGGCTTTATCGAAGGTAATGACCTCTTTTCGGGGAATGTCGATGTCATCGTTTGCGATGGTTTCGTAGGAAATATCACTCTAAAAACTTCAGAAGGTATTGCCAGGTTACTGGTAGACCAATTAAAAAAAGGCCTGAAACAAGGCTTCTTTGTTCGATTAATGGCCAAATTAATCACGCCTCGTATCAATTCTGTACTGAATCAGATGAACCCCGACCACTACAATGGTGCAAGTTTGATAGGATTGCGCGGAATCGTAGTAAAAAGTCATGGAAGCGCTGATGAGTCTGCTTATTTACAAGCGATTAATCTGGCAGTGACCGAGGCACAACGTCGACTCCCTCAGATGATTGAAGAACGTCTAGAGTCGATTCTTTTAGACATTAATAGCTGATATCTCCTTTATGCATACAAAAATTCTTGGAACTGGTAGTTATCTACCAGAACAGGTGCGTAGCAATTCTGATCTGGAAAAAATGGTTGAAACCACAGATCAGTGGATTGTTGAACGCACAGGTATTTCAGAGCGTAGAATCGCCGCCCCAAACGAGACTGTGTCTACTATGGGCTACCAAGCTGCACTTAAAGCCCTGGAAATGGCTGGGGTAGACGCATCTGAACTCGATATGATCGTGTGTGGTACGACGAGTGCCAGTAACGCATTTCCCGCAGCGGCCTGTGAAATTCAGGCTATGCTGGGGGTTAATACTATTCCAGCATTCGATATTGCCGCCGCATGTTCAGGCTTCGTTTATGCGCTTTCTATTGCCGACCAATATGTTAAATCCGGTGCCGCTAAGAAAGTCTTAGTTATCGGTGCGGACGTGTTATCACGTCTGTGTGAACCCGATGACCGCAGCACTATTATCTTATTCGGTGATGGTGCAGGGGCCGCCGTGATAGGTGCTTCGAACGAGCCGGGTATCATTTCTACTCATATCTATGCCGATGGCAGTCAAGGCGATCTACTTAAATGCTCTTTTCCGCCGCGCCCGGGTGAATCTTCTGCAGCCATGGGATATATGACCATGAAAGGCAATGATGTTTTTAAGGTCGCAGTGACTAAGCTTGCCCATGTGGTCACAGAAACCTTAAGGATTAATCAGATTGATAAGTCTGAAATTGACTGGTTGGTTCCTCATCAAGCAAACTTCAGGATCATCAAGGCCACGGCGAAGAAGCTCAATATGAGTTTGGATAAAGTGGTATTGACCTTAGCAAAGCATGGTAATACGTCAGCAGCCTCCGTTCCTATCGCGTTGGATGAAGCCGTTCGTGATGGTCGAATCGAGCGCGGTCAGCTTATCTTGCTCGAAGCATTTGGTGCTGGCTTTGCGTGGGGCAGTGCACTGGTCCGTTTTTAATCTTGTTTAAGCAGGCGGGTAAAGCCTGTTTTAAACATCAAGATGTTTTATGAATTGTCATAGGTAAATATTATGGAAAATTCTGCTTTCGTTTTTCCTGGTCAAGGCTCTCAGGCCATTGGCATGTTGGCCGAACTTGCTGTCGAGCACGATATCATCGCTCAAACTTTTTCTCAGGCAAGTGATGCACTAGGTTATGATCTGTGGGAGCTGGTGCAGCAAGGCCCAGTTGAAACGCTTAATCAAACGGATAAGACTCAGCCTGCACTGTTGACCGCAAGCGTGGCTATTTGGCGTGTTTATCAAGCCAGTGGCAAGACTCTGCCTAAGATAATGGCGGGTCACAGCTTAGGTGAATATTCGGCCTTGGTGTGCGCAGGCGTGATGGATTTTATCGATGCAGTAAAGCTGGTCGAACTTCGTGGACAACTCATGCAGCAAGCGGTTCCAGCAGGTACTGGTGCAATGTTTGCCATTATCGGTCTGGATAATGATGCCATCGCTAAGGCGTGTGAAGAGGGAGCCGAAGGTGAAGTCGTCAGTCCGGTCAATTATAACAGCCCGGGTCAGGTCGTCATCGCCGGCAGCAAGGCCGCGGTTGAACGCGCCGCCGCCTTATGTAAGGAGGCGGGGGCTAAGATGGTTATTGCACTGCCTGTCAGTGTACCGTCACATTGCGAATTGATGCGTCCTGCTGCTGAAAAATTGGCTGTAGCGCTTGAGAGCATAGAGTTTAAAACACCACAAATAACCGTCATTAATAATGTTGATGTAGCAAGCCCTGAGTCTGCTGCAGAGATCAAGGATGCCTTGGTCCGTCAGCTCTATTGCCCTGTACTTTGGTCTGATACGGTGAAAGCCATCTCGGAGCAAGGCGTAACAAGTTTGTTTGAAATGGGGCCCGGCAAAGTATTAACCGGTTTAGCGAAGCGTATCGATCGTTCGCTAACTGCGAAAGTGGTCAACGATGTGGCATCACTTGCTGCACTGACCGAATAGGAGATTGTAATGAGTGTAACAATAGATTTATCTGGAAAAGTTGCCTTGGTTACTGGCGCGAGTCGTGGTATTGGCCGCGCCGTTGCTGAAACGTTGATATCTGCTGGTGCAACCGTTATCGGTACCGCGACCAGCGAGCGTGGTGCTGCGGCAATTCAAGAGTATCTGGGTGACAATGGTTTTGGTTTGGTACTTAATGTCACGGACAAAGATTCTGTCGCTGAATTATTCTCTACCATTAAAGAGAAAGTTGGTGATGTCAATATTCTGGTCAATAACGCCGGTATCACCCGTGACAACCTGCTGATGCGTATGAAGGAAGATGAGTGGGGAGATATCATAGATACTAACCTGACTTCGATATTCAGAACGTCTAAAGCAGTGATGCGATCCATGATGAAAAAGCGTAATGGGCGTATCATCAATATCGGCTCTGTCGTAGGCTCCATGGGCAACCCAGGTCAAACAAACTATTGCGCTGCGAAAGCGGGTTTACTTGGATTTACAAAATCTCTTGCAAAGGAGGTTGCATCTCGTCAAATAACAGTGAATGCTATTGCTCCTGGATTTATCCAGACTGATATGACCGATGAGCTGACTGAAGAGCAGCAACAAGGTATTATGTCGCAGGTGCCTATGGCGCGACTCGGACAAGCACAAGAGATAGCGAATGCCGTGCTTTTCCTAGCATCTGACTCTGCTGCTTATATCACAGGTGAGACTCTCCATGTGAATGGTGGCATGTACATGGCCTAAGGCTGTTGAGACACATTAAAATGTGCAGTATCTTGTGCGTTTTAATGAGTCTCAAATAAGATCACAGAGTTTCAGTCGTTAATTGTTACTGTGTGATGATGTATAAATTTTAGGGTATTGGCAGTTTTTTCAGCCAACTATTGATGATCGGCATCAAGATATGCATACTTTCGTGGTTAGACCACAGAAGTTAAGCTTGCATTGTTAGCCAAATTGAATAAACTACTCGCAATCTTGCGCAAGTGCGTAATTTAATAGGAAAGAAAACTAATGAGCAACATCGAAGAACGTGTAAAGAAAATCATTATTGAGCAACTAGGTGTTAAAGAAGAAGACGTTAAGTCTGCAGCATCTTTCGTTGACGACCTGGGTGCAGATTCTCTGGACACGGTTGAGTTGGTTATGGCTCTGGAAGAAGAGTTTGACACCGAGATCCCTGATGAAGAAGCTGAAAAAATCACTACTGTTCAATCAGCAATTGATTACGTTTCAAAGAATCAGTAATCCTGAATTCTAGAAAACAGGCAGCATTTATGCTGCCTGTTTTTGTTTCTGGCTATTGGAAATCGCGTGTTCCCATCACTACTACTACTTTTAATTTCTAACAGTTCAGAACTAAAATAAGATGCATGTATCCATGCTTCATTTCTATTTAACTCAGTAAAAAGGTGACAACGTGTCTAAACGTCGTGTAGTCGTAACCGGTCTAGGTTTAGTCAGTCCTGTAGGCAATACCGTAGATTCATCCTGGAAGGCATTAGTTTCAGGCCAAAGCGGAATAGCCCCAATCACTAAATTTGATGCGAGTGAATTTACCACTCGTTTCAGTGGCTCAGTCAAAGATTTCGATGTTGAGCAATATTTGACAAAGAAAGACGCTCGAAAGATGGATCTGTTTATCCAGTACGGTATGGCCGCGGGTATTCAAGCCGTTGAAGATGCAGGATTAGATATGGATAAACTCGATCCTGCTCGCGTCGGTACTGCTATCGGCGCCGGCATGGGCGGACTGAGACTCATAGAGCAAGGCCACGCAGCCTTAACTAAAGGTGGACCGCGTAAGATCTCACCTTTTTTCGTACCCAGCACCATCATCAACATGATTGCGGGTCACCTATCAATCAAGTATGGCTTGAAAGGGCCTAACTTTGCTGTGACCACAGCCTGTACGACCGGTGTACATAACATAGGTTTCGCGGCTCGTACTATTGCCTATGGTGATGCCGATATAATGGTTGCCGGTGGCGCCGAAGATGTCACTTGTCCGTTAGGAGTTGGCGGCTTCGCTTCAGCCAAGGCATTGTCGACACGCAACGATGACCCCCAAGCAGCGAGCCGCCCTTGGGATAAAGACAGAGATGGCTTCGTCATAGGTGACGGTGCCGGCATCATGGTCATGGAAGAGTATGAGCACGCTAAGGCTCGCGGTGCGACCATCTATGGCGAGCTGGTCGGTTTTGGCATGAGTGGAGATGCTTTTCATATGACATCACCGCCAGCAGATGGTTCTGGCGCAGCAGCTGCCATGGTTAACGCCATGAATGATGCCAAAATAGCCAAAGAGTTGGTTGGTTATATCAATGCTCACGGCACATCGACACCCGCAGGGGATAAAGCAGAGGCGGCAGCGGTTAAGGCTGCATTTGGTGCCCATGCTTACGATCTCACCGTCAGCTCGACTAAGTCGATGACCGGGCACCTGCTTGGTGCCGCGGGTTCAGTTGAAGCCATCATCACCTTGTTGGCGCTGAGAGATCAAGTAGTGCCACCGACATTGAACTTAGACAATCCTGATGAAGGTTGCGATCTCGATTTCGTGCCGCACACCGCGAGGGATCAGAAGTTTGAGTATGCATTATGTAATTCATTTGGCTTTGGCGGTACCAACGGCTCTTTGCTATTCAAGAGAAGCTAATTCAGTCACATGAATTGATCCTTTATAGGATTGATAACACTATTTAAAAGCGCCTGATGGCGCTTTTTTATTTTGTGCTTTCAATCGGGATTAGTATGAAAGATGTTGACAGAGGTTAAGCTTAAATTTCCGCAGGATTAAGCTTAGTTAATCATGGTAAACATCACTTGGAAGCTAAGGTGAATGGGCAGATACTTGGTTTCTGTAAACTAGTTTGTAGGACATACCATGTTAAATCTTGTCGTCGTACCCCTGATGCCACTCGTTGGCGCATTAACCGCTAACCTCAGCGAACTTATTCGTGGTGAGAATAAGTCATTCTTACCAAATCTGGATGTTGGCATTAAGACCTTTTCTTTAGCCGCCGCTGGCTTCACCGTCGTCTGGTTTGCCTTATTAGTGACGGCTATTTTTACCGGTGGAGATACCGATACTATTGCGGGTGTCGAAGTGCTGATGCTATTCCTGGCAGGTTTTGGTTTACACTCATGGCTCAAGGGTTCGCGGGTGTTCAGTTCTGGGGTTCAGCTTTGGACCTATCGTCTGGCTATTCCTTTGATTCTCGCGGCTTGTGTATTAGTGACTAAACTTGGATAATTTCCTTATCTGTTTGATTTAAGCTCAAATCATAGACTTTACTAGTACTCTAAGCAGACTTTTTGACGTACACTTATTTTAAAGAAAATTGATTCGAGAAAGCTATGGCTGGTAAAGAGAGAGAGATAACCTTAAGGTTTCTTGCAGAGCCTGCAGATGTAAACTTTGGTGGTAAAGTCCATGGTGGGGCCGTAATGAAATGGATCGATCTGGCCGCTTACGCTTGTGCTGCCGGTTGGAGTGGTAAATATTGCATCACGGCTTACGCTGGCGGGATCCGCTTCGTGAAACCTATCCAGGTTGGTAATATTGTAGAAACCAGCGCTAAAGTGATCTACACCGGACGCTCATCCATGCATTTAGGCATAGACGTCAGAGCGGGCGATCCTAAGAACCCTGAGCGGCACTTGACCACACATTGTATCGTGATCATGGTGGCAGTGGATGATTCAGGCAATCCGACAGAAGTCCCTGAATGGGTGCCAGAGAGCGAGCAGGACATCAAGTTACGTGACTCTGCCATTCGTTTGATGGAGATGCGCAAGAAAATTGGCGCCGAGATGGAAGCGCACGTGACGACATAGAATATTTGATTAAAACAGGCACCTTGGGGTGCATTGAATGTGATTGTAACCATTTGATATTTAGTTGATTTTTAAATTTGTTGACCACGAAAAGATCACACCTAACCGTTAGAAAATTAAAAAGCCGCATTGAATGCGGCTTTTTAATTGTTTCAGGTCAACCATTAGAACATGCGTAAACGGATGATCTCATTTGTCTCCATCACTTTCTGGGTTCACTCTTAAGCTTGGTTAAATTGCGGCTAAGGTCTTACAGCCTTGCGCTGGCTCTGTTGCAAAGGTTGGTCCTAACCCGAAAGTACTCCGGTGACCTGGCTAGTTATTAATAAGTTACCAGTGAGCGAGTCACTAGGCGGCTCTTCCTCCTATTCTTTGAGCATAAACAGGCTTTGAAGTGTAAAAACATGTGCATAATATTTTTAATATTGGCATTAAGTTGTCTCTATCTCTTTGAATACTCGTACTGGAGTTGATGAGCCTTTTCAATATTGATGGCGGAGGAGCAGCAGAGAGTTTGTAATTAAGAGCTTACGAAAAAAAACACTAAGCTGGGTGAGCAACTTAGCGGAATAGAGATAGCAATGATTGTAGTTTTTAAACTAAAAAAGCACGGTCAATGCCGACCCTGTAGCATATGGGTACAGGGATTCAGTCATATCAGGAAAGGGATTACTATTGATCACATTTGTCAATATCTATATATCGTGAACCTATTGTCATTACGCAAGTGTCATTCAATGCAGCGATGGGTCAATAATATTTATTCTTAGCTGTTACAATACAATTCCTTCCCTCTTCTTTAGCAAAGTATAAAGCCTCATCAGCACGAGCAAGGAGTTGTTCGAAACTTTCATATCATTTGATATTCTGCAATACCAAAACTGGCTGTAATAAAGATACCTTCAGGAACTGATGCTTCAATCTGCTGCCTAACTTGTTCTGCTTTATCTTTGGCGCAGTTATCGAGTAATACCACAAACTCTTCTCCACCATAGCGGGCCACAATATCTTCTTTTCGATTGATAGCAGACAAAACTTTGGCAACACTCTTAAGTACCGCGTCTCCAGATTGATGCCCAAACCGGTCATTCACTTTTTTAAAGTGATCAATATCTATCATCATCAACGACAAGATGCCATTATGGCGAGAAACTTGTGCTATCTTCTTATTGGCTACTTCAATAAGAAAATGTCGATTAAATAATCCAGTAAGTTGATCATGTAAAGCCATGCACCTTAGCTTATCACGTTGCCGTTTCAAGATTATTTGTGTCCTGACTCTAGCAAGCACTATCCCGGGGCGTATAGGTTTAGTGATATAATCAACGGCACCGAGTTGTAGACCCAATTCCTCCTGCTCACTACTTTTTCCCGTCACGAAGATAATTGGAATATTCTGGGTAACTGGATTTTCTTTTAAGTGTCGACAAACATCATAACCATCCATATCTGGCATAACGACATCCAGCAGGATCAAATCGGGTATCGGCTTTGTTTCGGCTAATTCTAAACAACGCTGGCCGTTCATGGCGAATTTCAAGTGATAATGGTGTTGTAAACACGCAGCCAACACGGCAATATTAGTACTGGTATCATCAACTATAAGAATCGTTCCTTGATTATCCATAAAGATAAATTGTCCCTATTTTACAAATCAGCGGTTTATTCCCAAACATCCAGCTTAATGAAGAGATATGCCTACATAAAAACAGTCTGTAAATTCAGCAGTCATACGATCAAATTTAAAGTATAGTGTTTTTTAACTCAATACTTTTTAATTTATGCTTAAGATGAACAATGTATCTGTTTAATTCTATCCAGATGTAAAGTAATGATCATTACCTGAACAGTCATCATCTAAGTATGCTGTTTTCTTACTCTAACCTTGTAATAAACCTCAGTAGCTTTATTGTCTTTTTAACTCCATGAAATCAGTTTCACTTAGAAAAACAAACAGCAGAACTAGTTGGTCAAGAACAAATTGTACAGGTACAGTGTGATATTTAGCTTGTTTTATTTGGCCATGGCTATCAGTTTTTGTGATGTTTAAGATGGTCTAATCGCGATTGCGGAACTCATATTTACAATATCAACATACAGTAAGAAATACGTCGAGACTTAAAGAGTGTTAGAAGTGGTTTTTTATAAAATTAGAACTTAGCTGATTCGACGAACTTTGCAAGAGAACCTGAAAGATACCTGTCCGGTTGAGTAGGTTGAATTATTATAATTTGACTTTAAAATCGAACCATTGATGATGTAATGAAAAATTCATACATGAAGAAACCTACCTACTTACGGGCTGGCTCTAAGATGTTCTCCATCTTAGAGCACTTAGTGACGATGAATGAACGGATTCGTGCTAATAGACTCTATTCTGTTTCCTTAACGTTCCTGTTTGGGTTGTTGATTGTTTAGTCAGATCATAGCCTTCCTCTAGTCCTAACCGCGAGATGATCCTGTGCGGCCGTTTTAATTTAAGACAGTAAATCGCCGTATGGATCTGAAAAGATTGTAATAGATAAGAATAACAGTAATGTCGCGACATACGTTCGCTACATAGCTAGTACTGGTTTACTTTGTTGTTGAACTATTAAAATTACAAAGCTTAATCATATCGTAGAGCCGCCTTTATCGATAAAGTAGCGCACTAAATAACAGATTAACAATGATGTTGGCACAGTTGCATCCTTAACTATTCAATAGTGTGTAGAGCAACTGTTTTAGAATGTGCAATAGAACCGCAGTTCACGGTAAGTGTATAGGTAGTATCAATACACTCGAATGGCGGTAAATGAATAGACAATTTGATCATAGGCACAGATTTTAGTATTCGAAACGTTTACACAAAAATTGAGTGGTTATGTCGTTAAACGTAATAAATGAGGTACTAAATGAGAGAATTAAGTGATATTAAGACTTTTCTTGAATTTCTAGGCGACGCTATACTGGTCACTGATAAGAATACTAATATTATATTTGCTAATACCCCCTGTTTAGCGTTGTTTGGGTACACTCAATCTCAATTTTCAACCATGCGCGTTAACGATTTAGTCAGCTCTAATGTAAAAGAATCGCATTATGAGAAGATGAAATCTTACATCAGTAATAAATCACCCGCTAAAGTCATGATGTCACGGGGAGTGATGCCTTGCCTTAATTCAAATGGTGAGGCGTTTCACGCAAGAATATCCATCGCTACCATGGAAGTTAATAATGACACATATGGTTTAGCCATTATCCAAGATTATTCATTTGTGCACAATACGATTGAAGAGTTAAAGAACGCTGCTAACACTGACAACCTAACTGGCACATACAACCAAAGGTATTTACATGAGGTCGTCAATGGACTTTATCGATCTATATCGTTATCTAAATCAGTTGGTATGATATTTTTTGACCTAAATAAATTTAAGCCCATAAATGACACTTATGGTCATGAAACAGGTAATTATATCTTACAAAAAATAACTGAACGGCTGAATTCTGAATTGAGATCGGATGATTTATTATTTCGAACGGGTGGGGATGAATTTGTTATTTTGTTCAACATCTTTAATCATGATAAATATCAAAGTGAGCTGAAGTCTTTTGCCATAAAAATTAGTGAAATCATCTCAACAACAATATCTCTACCTGAGCATAATTTATTTTTAAACGTCAGTGCCAGTATAGGCATCGGAATATACCCAAATGACACTGATAAGCTAGCAGATTTGGTTGCACTCACAGATAAAGCAATGTATGAATCAAAATCCCGAGGCTCCACATTCTATCTTGTCAGTGACTTGTAGTGGTCCTGTTGCATCTTGACGGTAAGGAATTTGAAAGTTTTCTCAGCACAACAGCTCCTTGCCGTAACCAAGCTCAAATGAGCGTTCATCACAAACTATAATTATGACCAGGTTGTTTTTTATCCGGTTCGCTTTTAGCATAGCGCTTGAGTGATATAGCAATCTCAAGGTTGATTTCAACAGATATATATATCATTCATCCCATAAAAAACCACCGGTTAAGGTGGTCTTGTTGGATGGGTGTTAATAAGCTAATCTAACCATCACTTAGCGATGCAAGTCATCAATAGAGCTGAGCAAGAAAAAGTAAGGCCTTAAAAGGCTTGAGTAACTGAAGCGACGACTTTGCGGATCTTTCACATCAGAAAGATCACAGCAAATTTTCTTATTCGCTTTCCCAAGCCAAGCTTGTTAAACCTACGCTGGTATCAGTAAATGCGACTTCTCCAGGTGCAGGACTGTAGATGATGTTTGCAGTCATTGAAGATAGGGTCACTTTAGAATTTAGTAGCCTGAGTGTTTCACCATTCCCCACAGTAAAGTCAGAGCATATTGTTTGGATCCTGGTTAATTGTTCATCAGTAGGTAGGATTGATACGTCTAGAACATTCAACTTAGCTTTTGTCACCACAGCTAAACGCCAAATTTGATTTAACATTGAAAGATCGTGTAATTCTGTCGCCTTCTCTTGTTTCAACGATGCGCTAATTGGGTAAACGGCATCACTGCTCTGACTAACAGCCACTAGGCAGATATCGGAATCAGTAGAGCCTAAAGTCGGATCTGAAAACCGATTGATAATGCTAAAATAATCGCCTATTTCTGCATTACTATCTAGTTCCTCTATAAACGCAACTGGATCTACACCTTCAATATCTGCTTCTTGGGGAGTCACAATCAAATAGCCAGCGTCCTTGGCGACATTAATATCTCTTTCTAACTTCCACGGTTTATTACCATCACTGTTATTCACTTTCAGCTTTAATTTTTTATTCACTTGACTCATGTGAATTTGAACACTTTGGTCATTACCACTACGCCACACTTGTTGAGTCATATTAGAATGAGTTTTATTTAGATTTGAAAAAACCAAACCTGAATATCCATTACCTTTAGGTAATCCAATCGAAAAATTAATGGCCTCACTTCTCATACTGATAATATTTAGATGTAAAGGTAAGTAATCTTTTTTCAAATTTTGAATACCGTTTTCAAAGTAAGCTGGGGTTACTTTTGATTCAGAGGGGACGGTTTTATCCCCCTCATCAGAACTTGAACCACCACATGCGCTAAGTAAAGATAAGCCAATAGCTATTACTGTGGTTTTTATGACAATGTGCACTTTGTGTTCCTTTTATCTTCTTTATTAATCACGGCTCATAGAGAGTCGCATTGAATACTGTAGAAGGTGAGTTAACTTTTGTAGTTTAAAGTTTTGAAGTAGCATGATAAGCATTGGTTCAACAATAACATGATGAACAAACATAACTTAATATTTAAAAGGTCGTTCATAAAATAGCCGTTCCAAAACCAAATTCGCTTTAATTACACTATCTGTTTAGGGATAAGTATTATTAGTATGAAACTAAAACTAACATCGATTATAACTGAGTTAAAAGTTAATATTAGCTGTCTGACAAGGCAGCTAATAAGACACTTTAACTTATGATTTAATTTGCGTGTGTTTATATTATCGGACTAGAGCGTAATCGGTATTTGTTATACTTAACCTTAAGTATTTATGGTGTGTGCAACAGGCTGATATTTTAATAGTGAATCAGATTAAATAATTAGGGGACTCTGGGTTAAACACCCTAAGGGATTCTACGCACATATTGTAAATGGTAAAAAATTCCCGACGAAGTATTATCGAGGGTTACTCAAATATCTGACTAAGTACTTAGCTTCTCCATGAATAGTAGTATCTAGGATAACCCGTGTTACTGATGGATATGTTAGCTATTATTGTTAACCACATAAAAGTAAGTAGTGTGAATATGAATGTGTTGAAGCCGAGGTGTTTATTGGCTGGCGGAGAGACATAGAATAACGTCTTACTACAAAAAGAGGAGAGATTTGAATTATGTTAAAGCGTCATTTATATTGTTTCGGTAGTTTTATTATTATATCGATCTCATTTTTTCTGTTTATTTTTTATTTATATTCATTATCTAGTGCAAGGTCAGAAAAATTTACAGAGGCATCATTAAGTAGCGTGATGATGCTCACAGAGTTTCTTCAAACAAGCGCGGATTTAACTAGCAATATTAGAATGTATGCATCATCAAAAGATGAACTGTTTTTAAAGCGTTATGAAAATATCGTTAAATGGAGAGGAGGTGAGATCCCACGACCTAATTTATCAATTAAAGGAGGCGAAATAGTGTCACAAAGGGATATACTCATAGGTTTAGGGTTTATTGGAGAAGAAATGAAGTATTATGATAAGAGTTTTTCTTTATCTAATCAATTAGTCGTTCTCGAAACTAAAAGTGCAAATATGATGAAGTCTGGAAATGTAAGTGGCGCTCTAGATTTATTATACTCTAAACAATATAAAGATGAGCTGTATAAAATACACCACCCTGTTCAGCAACTGTTAAAATTAGTTGATGCTAGGCTTAAGAGTTCCAAGAATTACGTTAAGGAAGATTTATCCAACTATACCAAAATAATAATTACTTCTTCCTCAGTCTTAATAATCGTTACTTTATTTTATTTTGTATTTATTTATAAGTATTTGCTTAACTCTGTTGGTGGAGAGCCTGTAAATATTGAGGGGATGGTTTCCGAACTTGCTAACGGTAACTTATCTCAAATATTTACAGTGACAGGTAAAGAAACTGGTATTTATGCTTCGGTTATTAAATTAAATGAAAAACTGTTAGGTGTGATTAACACTTCACTTTTTATATCTGATAATGTCATGTCCTCTTCTGAAGAACTTACAACTGTAATGACAAATACAGCTAAAAATACACAAAGTGAATTATCACAGATAGAAGAGATATCAACCGCTATCAGTGAGTTATCCAGTACTTCAAAAGAGGTATCGTGGAATGCGGTTCAGGCCGAAGATGAAACAAGAGAAGCCATTGATAATGTTCAGAAAGGGAATAAAGTCTTAATGCAGTTGATTGTATTGACACAAAGTATCAATACTTCGGTGCAAGAAACAGCTAATATGATTGAAGAGCTAAAAAATAGCACTAATATAATTAGTGACGTCACCAATATAATTAGTGCTATTTCTGAGCAAACCAATTTATTAGCCTTAAACGCAACGATTGAAGCGGCTCGTGCTGGTGAGCAAGGACGGGGGTTTGCTGTAGTTGCGGATGAAGTGCGTGATTTAGCAGGGAAAACACAGAAATCAACAGAAAACATTCAAGGGATTATTTCAAAGCTTCAAGCTCAATCGGAAAAATCGAATGACAATATGATTGCGAATGTGATTTCTATTCGAGAGTCGGTTAAATTATCTGAAAATGTAAAAGCATCCTTTGACGACATTTCTCATTCCGTTCAAGCCATATCAGACATTAACGCTTTAGTTGCTGCTGCTTCACAAGAGCAATACAGCGTGACAGAAGACATAGCGAAAAACACAACAAGAACGTTTGATTTGGTGAATGAAAACGTTGCAGCTGTAGATCAGACACTGCAAGCTTCACAAGAACTTGCTACACTGGCTGAAAGACAGAATCAAGTATTGTCTTTCTTTAAGGTGTAGTGGCTCAGACTTGATCTGACAGTTACCAATTTTTTGGAAGGGTGTAGTTGTAACGTCTCGCTTTGGCTTTGTTGAATCGCTCAAACTTTAATAGATGAACAAGCCTGTTTATGGCTACGGTCATCGCCGTATCATTAAACCGTTTATGCTACTCTTCAAATGATTGATTTGAGGTGATTATCAGGCTGTGTCGTTCATTTCGGTGAGCTATTAACTCGAACAACACGCTCGTATCCTGAGTATTTTTTTGTACATACCTGATATCATCGACGATAGCACACTGTATTTGGGGTATATGGTGCAACGGAACAGTAAACTATTCAGTCTAGAATAAAAAAGGAGCTTAGCTGATTCGACGATCTTTGTAACAGAGCACCTTGGGGTGCCTTTTTTATACCTGTCTTTAAAATAATAATTAGGAAGTGAGATGGCGAAACTAGCATTTATCGGATTAGGCGTGATGGGTTATCCCATGGCGGGTCACTTGGTTAAGTCGGGGCATGAGGTTAGCGTCTACAACCGCACAGAATCAAAAGCCCAAGATTGGGTCGCTGAATTTGGCGGTAAGTGTCATCTAACACCTAAACTCGCCGCCCAGGGACAAGATATGGTGTTTATCTGTGTCGGCAATGATGACGACCTAAGGCAGGTTACATTAGGCGACGACGGGGTGCTTGCAGGCATGAACTCAGGCACAATTTTGGTTGATCATACAACAGCATCCGCCGATATTGCCAGAGAAATTGGCGCCATTGCGGCCAAAGCTGGCATAGGTTTCCTCGATGCTCCCGTGTCAGGCGGACAGGCGGGTGCCGAAAATGGCGTGCTGACTGTGATGGTCGGTGGTGATGAAACGGTTTTTGGCGAGGCTGTGTCGGTTATCAAGGCATATTCTCGTTGTGTAGAACGTTTAGGTGAAGTGGGTGCGGGTCAGTTGACTAAAATGGTCAATCAAATATGTATCGCGGGTGTGGTACAAGGCTTGGCGGAAGGTTTGCACTTTGCTCGCAGCGCCGGACTCGATGGTGAGAAAGTCATCGAGGTGATCAGCAAGGGGGCGGCACAATCCTGGCAAATGGAAAATCGTTATCAAACCATGTGGCAAGGCGAGTATAACCTGGGGTTTGCCGTCGACTGGATGAGAAAAGATCTCAATATTGCCCTGAATGAAGCGAGAACAAATGGCTCTCACTTACCCTTGACGGCCTTGGTGGATCAATTTTACTCAGAGGTTCAGGCAATCGGTGGCAACAGATGGGATACCTCGAGTCTGTTGGCTAAGTTGGAAAGGAATCGTAAATAGCTCACGAGCTGATCTGTGTATAACAAAAAGGACTGAAATATCAGTCCTTTTTAATGGGATAAAGAAAGGTTTATTCCGGGTCTAGCACGATATGCTCGAGCTCTACTGCGGCGACGGCATGTAGCGCATCCATAGTTGCACCGACTAGGGATATCTTGCCTTGGGCGGATTCGATCAGCACAGCCCGGGCTATCTCGCTAAAGAGTCTGTTGTGGCGAGCCATGGTCGATAGCGCCATCTGCATAGGTAACATAGAGGGATTAAATGCCGCATTCTCGGCATAGCGTCCACAATAGGTGGCACCGTCTTTCGTTTCTAATACCACTGCGGCAAAACTACTGGTATAGGGAGCGTAACTCAGGCTTGCATGGTCTAAGGCTTCGATGATCATGGGATCTGAACTGTCTAAACTTAGCTCATGGACTTGCTTGGATAGCAGTGGTGCTGTGACATTGAGATCCGACGGGCCAAACGCATAAGGCAAGTAGTGTGTGAGTGGTTGCGCTTTTTGCTCAGGTAGGTGGATTCTAACCTGAGCGCCTTCGACTAATTCATTCATAAATTGACGGCAATGGCCGCAGGGAGAAAAATTCACCACGATATCGACTATCTGAGTCTCTCCGCTGAGCCAAGCGTGACTTATCGCACTCTGCTCCGCATGGACCGAGTGAAACAGGGCTTCACCGGGCAACTCCATATTTCCACCCATGTAGATATCGCCGCTTTTCCCTTTAGCAATGGCGCCGACATGGAAATCACTGATAGGGGGTCTGGCAAGCGCCGCCGCTACGGGTAAAAGGGCCAGTAGTAATTTTTCTTCGGTTAAGCCACTGGCTTTAACTAATTCAGCTAATTGCTGGGCATCGATATGGCCGGCAAAATCCTCGTGTAATAAAGGAATGAGTGCATCTGAGAGTGGTTTCGGTAACTGAGAAATACAGTTTATAAATCTATCTTGCATCTGCCATGTCCTACTTTTGTTAAATTCATGAAGATCATATTAGTAAGTGCATTTCAAAGATAATGAGATCTAAGTCGCACTTACCCGACTCAAGCCTATAAATTGCTAAGATAATGACATAAAGCTGTTAGTAACTTCTGTTTCTCTTCATCGTTTGCAGTGTCATTGACCAGGTTTTCTAAACGCATCATATATTCTGGATCGTTCAGCCTGGATTGACAGAAGTCTCTCCACTTCATCGACTCAGACTCATCTAACGTTGCCGGGTAGTTTCTGGCCCGGTATCTAAACAACATCTCCTTGAGCCTCTGATCATCGAAATTGAGCTCAAGGGCCGCCAGGTTTTGTGGCAAGGTATGACGGATAATCTCCATTTTCTCTTTATCTGCCGAGCTGAAGAAGCCACCGCTATAGAGTTGAAGATCGGGATCTTGGCTGCCATTGTCATGTTCTACGTCGAAGACGGCGACCAACTTCTCTCTTAACTCCGGATGCTGTTTCAATAACTTGTATTGCTCTCTGGCGAAGGCTTTATCAATATCGAGTCGCTGAGCAAGCTCATCCGTGAGTATCTTAGGTGATGTCACAAAGGGACATTTATTGATATGTATCTGTTTCACGCTGATAGGCAGTTCATCGGCGGCGAGATCGTCCCTGCGGGTATACATGCGCTCCCTGATCTGCTCTGCATCCAATTCGATAAGAGGCGAGATGTCCATGGCCAGATTGACACAGATAATGGCATTCTTATTGCTGGAGTGATGCGCCACAGGTGCGATAAGCGTGGTGCAGCCATGTTCGGCACTGATTTTAGAACTCACATGGACCAAGGGCTGCATGTTGAGGACATCAAGCTGTTTGCTGACTTCCTGCTTGCGTCTCAGCTGAAAATAATAGTCAAACAGCTTAGGTTGCTTCTGCTTAATGAGTTTTGCCATATCTATGGTGGCATACACATCTGACATGGCATCGTGGGCTTTCTCATGGCTCAGGCCATTCGCTTTGGTGAGGTGCTCTAACTTAAAACTTGGCGTACCATCTTCTTTTAGTGGCCATTCAATGCCTTCGGGTCTGAAAGCGTAGCAGGCTCTGACCAGATCGATAATATCCCAGCGCGAATTTCCTTTTTGCCACTCACGTGCATAGGGATCGATGAAGTTACGATAGAAACCATAGCGGGTGACTTCATCATCGAAGCGGATGGAGTTATATCCAGCCACACAGGTATTTGGCTGACTGAACTGCTCATTAACCTTAGCCATAAATTCCGTTTCTGGCATGCCCTTAAGGTTGGCAAGTTGTGGGGTGATACCCGTGATTAGTATGGCCTCTGGTGAGGGCAGGTAATCGTTTGCCACCTTGCAGTAAAAGGTCACAGGTTCAGAGACGATATTGAGATCCATATCTGTTCTGATCCCGGCAAACTGTGATGGTCTGTCTTTTGACGGGTTTGCACCGAAAGTCTCGTAATCGTGCCAGAAAATTGTATCTTGTTTCTTAGTGTTATTCATAGTTCGCTTATGTATCGAAAATACGAATATTTCATTTGAATATCAGTACTTAAGGGTAAGTTAGGTTCGTTTCTGTTCAACCTTGAATTACAGTGTTAAAATAAAATTGTGCATCATAATGTGCATCACAATTGTTAACAATGTGCATCACGCGAAGGTTGAGCAAATGGCATTATCTGATAGTAAATTAAGGAATATAAAAGCACCTTACCACGGCCCCATTGAGATTGCTGATCGTGATGGTTTAAGTGTACGAATTACAAAGAATGCTGTCATTGCCTTTTATTATCGCTTTCGTTGGCAAGCTAAGCAACAGCGAATCAAAATTGGTCGGTACCCGGATATCAAACTTGCCGAGGCTCGTGTAACTGGGCTGGAGTATAGGCAGCTGTTAGTTGACAACTTGGACCCTCGTTGCCATGGCGTTAATAGAGGTGCTGCCCGGCTGCTTGGTGATATCTGCAATGACTTTATGAAAGCATACGCTCACCCTCAGCTATCGCCAACGACTGTTGTTCTGTATGAAAGCTTTATCTCCAAGTACATAGTGCCAAATTTCAATATCGATGTTGAGCGGTACCGATACACAGAATGGATTAAATTACTCGATGGCGTAAGAGATGATACGACAGCCGCAAACGCCGGCAGTATTCTTAAGCGTTTAAAAACGGTGATACGCTGGTCAAAAGTCCGTGGCGAAATTAAATCATCAGCATGCTTAGATATACCCATTAAGGCAATAGGTGCTCACCAGTCGCGCAGAGAGCGCGTATTAGAGTGGAGTGAGATGGCAGGGTTATGGCGTCAAGTTGAGGCGAGTAGAGCCACACCGAAAACCAAAGCTTGTGTAAAGCTACTTATTCTAACAGGTGCTCGTAATGCTGAGATAAGAGGCGCTGAACGCTGCGAGTTCAATCTTGATAAAGCGATATGGATATTGCCTAAAGAACGCTCTAAAACGGGCAAAATGATTCGGCGGCCATTAAGCAACCAAAGCATCAGTATCATTGAGTCGTTAGATTTTATTTATGGGCAAGACCGGCATTTCTTGATCGAGGGCTTAAGCCAGGGTAAAGCGCTTTCTACGCATGCGCTAAATCGTTATGTGCAACGTCTTAATGAGCAACTCGATTATCCTCACTTTGTACCGCATGATTTCAGGCGAACAATATCAACTCGATTAAGTGAGCAAAAAATAATGCCGCATGTAACCGAAAAAATGTTGGGCCACGAGTTGGGTGGGATCATGGCTATTTACAATAAGCATGATTGGTATGACGAGCAGATCATTGCCTATCAGTTATATTGGGATTTGCTAAAGAATCATATTCTGCAGGGATCTTGAGTAAACCATTTATGCCCCAAAATCAGTTTCACTGATAGAAGAGTTAAGTAGCACAAGTAAAGCTAATGTGAGACGCAACATACAAGACCAGCACCAGAATTATCGTGTGAGCCGGAGCCTAGTAGGCACTGGTACATTTGGGCATCAGTTAGCTTTTTACCAAAGGCTTGGCTTTAGAGCCGAAGAGGTTTTTAAAAACTTCTTCGTTGATAATTATGATGAGCCTATTTACGAAAATGGATTACAGCATTACGATATGTTGAGGTTTACTCTTCATATGTAATCAGCGTATACATTATGTGCTAAATTACACACCGAGATTTATTTTCATTTCAACTAAAGACTTAACAAAACCAACTTTTTCATAAGCTCTTATGGCGGCATCATTTCCATCATAAACATCTAAATACAAGTCAAATATATCCTGTTGTTTACTCCAATCAATAAGACTTTCCATAATCAGCTTATTTATACCTAATCCTCTGTAATCTGGTTCGACATACATAAAGCCAAGATAAGCATGTTTGGTATGTTTAAGTGATTTCTTAGACTCTCTAATTTGAGCGTAACCAGATCCAATAATTTTTCCCTTAAGTTCAGCGACCACTAAGTGGGAAGCATCATCTGTAACTAAATTTTTTAGATCATAATAAATTGCATTTTCAGGCTTTATTGTATTGTTAAAAGGTCGCTCTGCTTCAATTACTTTTTGTTCTAAGTTAAGTAAAGCTAATTGATCTTTCGATGATGCTTTTCTAATAATTAAATTTTTCAATTGGTCACGCAACCTGATTTGATTTTGCACATAACGCCCTAATCTAGGGAATCCCCAGATAATTTCTTTTGTTTTCAAAAGCTAGACACACATGGTGCAATTTGATCTAATCAATTTCGCCAAAAACAAACCAGATAACAACACCATGCGCGATATTAAGATA